>CALUOK010000005.1 GCA_944322255.1 Candidatus Methanomethylophilaceae archaeon
GCGATTGTAGTCCAGCGGTTAGGACGGGAGCTTCCCAAGCTTCTGACCCGGGTTCGATTCCCGGCAATCGCACCATCCTGTTATCATCATATCTTGAGAATCTGCACACTTTCACATGGCCGGGACCTGTGAGATGTTCATGAGAAGTGTACCGCCGTCATGGATGCGCGACGGCGGCTAAGGGGTTTAAGGAGGAAACAGCTCGCCGACTGTAGCTATCACTCCTCCACGGTCCTGATGCGGATCGACTGCTCCACCGGGATGACGAATATCCTTCCGTCCCCGGGGTTGCCGGTCTCTGAGGACCTCCTGATGGTCTGGATCACCCTGTCCAGGTCCGCGTCGTCGATGACGACCTCCACCTTCACCTTCTCGATCTCGTCGATGACGAACTCACCGACCCTGTTGGTGAACTTGAGGCCCATCTGCTCCCCGCGTCCGGTCACATGGGTTATGGTCATTCCGTTGATCCCGATGTCCTTCAGCGCGTCCTTGACGCACTGGAGGCGCTCGGGCCTGATTACCGCCATTACTAGCTTCATGGTCATCACCTCACATCACGTAGGACGGCTCCCCGTGCTCCACGGTGTCCGCTCCCACCATCTGCTCGCTCTCGGTCAGGGCTGCTCCCTTTCCGAACCTCTTCATGACCAGGTCTATGACCTTCATGATGACGAAGGACACCACGAAGCAGTAGACCAGAGTGATGATGACGGAAGCGACCTGCCCTCCGAGGAGGTTGAGGCTTCCCTCGATGAGTCCGCCGTACTCGGTGCTGCCGTAGGTGGTGACCGCGAAGATCCCCACGGAGATGGCACCCCAGATTCCGCCAAAACCGTGGACGCCCATGACATCCAGGGCGTCGTCAATGCCGGACCTGCTGCGCATGAAGATGATTCCGAAGTAGCACACCGCGGCGGCGACCGCTCCGATGATGACGGACGCCCAGGGGTCGACGTATCCGCACCCGGGGGTGATGCCCACGAGTCCGGCCAGGACTCCGGCGCACAGACCGGTCACGTTGACACGGCCCACGTGGAGGTACTGGATGACGATCCACACGACGGTGGACGCGCAGGACGCGATGAACGTGTTGATCCCCGCGAGGATGGCGATGTCGTTGAAGGCTCCGGCAGAGCCGCAGTTGAACCCAAACCATCCGATCCACAGCAGGAAGCACCCGATGAACATCAGGGGCACGTTGTGGGTTCTGCCCTTGGATATCCTGGCGCTCCTCTTCCCTATGGCGATGGCCGCAGCCACTCCGGTGATTCCGGAGCATATGTGGATGACCGTCCCTCCCGCGAAGTCTATGTTGGGGAGACCGACGTCTGCCAAGGCGTGGATGAGGCCTCCGCCCCAAACCATGTGGGCCATGGGCGCGTAGACCAGCACGGACCACAGTGCCAGGAAGACCATGATCGCGGAGTACCTGACCCTCTCGGCGGTGGCGCCGAAGACGATGCAGGCGGTCAGTATGGCGAAGGTGCCCTGGAACAGCATGTACTCGTAGGTGGGCACGGACCCGTTGCCCTCGCTGACGGACAGGCCGTTGCCGAACAGGGCGTCGAAGCCCCCGAACACGGGGCCGTCGCCGGTGAGTGCCAGAGAGTATCCGACGGCCCACCAGATGAACCCGGACACAGCCATGACACCGATGCACTGCGCGATCGTGGAAGTCATGCTCTGCTTCCTCAGCATGCCGCCGTAGAACAGCGCGATGGCCGGGGACATGATGAAGACCAGCAATGTGCAGAACAGCAGGAACACGGACGAAACCAGGTCCGTGGTCGAATCGTCGATGGCCGCGGACACCTCCGGGATCACGAGCACCGTGATCGCCAGGAGAGCCGCCACGCCCATCGCGACCATTCCAATAAACCTCAACTGAAGTCACACTCCGATTATTTGTTTCCCTTTGTCGGGATGAATTAGACAAATGTCTAATCATATTTGAATACAGCAGATGAACGGCTAGCATTTTGAGACAAATTCAGAGCGTAATTGTACAAAAATCATGATTTACAGGATGCATGCACACTGTGCAGACATCTGATTAGACATTTGTCTAATGGGTGTGCATGAATGACCGTGCTATGAAAAGGTGGGAGATGGAAGGGGTTTCGGTGACCCGTCGGGGTCAGAGAAGGGACTTGGCCTCCTCGGGAGTCATGTCCAGGGCCTTGAGCATGTACTCCAGGGCCTTCTTGCCGTAGGGGGCGCGGGCCTTGGGATCCTCCATGATCTCGCCGTAGGTGGCCATGACGTTGTTGTAGTACTCGATCGCGAACTCGGAGTACAGGGAGGCGGACATGGACTCGTCCATCTCTGCCGCCTCGCAGTAGGCCTTCTCGGCCTCGTCGTACTTGTTGACCGAGATGCAGAACAGCCCGTAGGACTGGTAGTAGTCGACACGGTCGCCGTCCAGCTCGATGGCCTTCTTGTAGGCGTCCATGATCTCCTGGACATCGACCTTGGCACCGAACATGCCGGATGCGTAGTTCCCGCACTCGGCCTTGTAGTACCAGACATCCGCGTTGTCCGGAATCTCCGCTGCCAGCTTCTTGAACGCTGTGTACGCTTTCTTGAAATCTCCCTCGTCCATCGCCTTCATCGCGTTGGCGATCTTCTTCTCGGGGGTTGCCTCTGCCATGAACGGGCAGTTATTCTGGGCCGAATATATACCCTTCCGAAAACGCTTATAAATACGCCTCCGAATGGATTCATATGGTCAGCTGGACGGACGCGCTGCGCGACATGGATCTGGACGGCTTCTCCGTTAGGGAGACCGGACTGCCCGCCTACGACGAGGACATGGTCATCAGATGCCAGAGCCTCTGCAAGGACAACCTGTGCGGGAAGTACGGGACGAACTGGGCCTGCCCGCCGGGGTTCTCCGAGCACATGGACTCCCTGTCGGAGCAGTACGATAGCACCCTCCTCCTCAGCAGGACGTTCGCCTGCGACCCCCGCGACAGGGACGCGGTGGAGGAGTGCAACTCCGTGATGAAGGCGACGCTCAGGTCCGTGGTCGAACACCTGCGCTCCGCCGGGATCGAGTGCAGGGGGTTCTCCGACGGAGGATGCGACCTGTGTCAGACGTGCGCGTACCCCGACCCCTGCAGGTTCCCGGACAGGGTCATGCCGTCGGTGTCGGCCATCGGCATCGACATGGGCGCGTACCTGGAGTCTGTGGGGGAGAGGTTCGAGTTCAGGGACGACAGCGTCACTTTCTACTTCCTGGTGTTCATAAAGTCGTGAAAACCCTGCCCCGCAACATCTCTTTCTCTCGCGCGAACCCTTTTTATAAGGTTCCAAGATAACAGCCCGAAGGTCTGAAGATGGACAGAGAAACCGTCGAGAGGGTAGCGCGCACAGCGCACATCAAGCTCACAGAGGAGGAGATCCAGAGGTACGGGGACGACCTGACCGAGATCCTGACCTACTTCGAGCTCCTGGATGAGGCGCCGGAGTCGGACGAGCGCGGCATCAACCCCGTGGAGATCGCGGATGTGCTGAGAGACGACGAACCCCGCATGGACATCGACTCCGACGTCCTGCTGAGGGGCATGGACACCTACGAGGGATACGTCAGGGGGCCGAGGCTGTCATGAGCATGAAGAGCACCCTTGAGAACCTCGAGTCGGTCAACTCGAAGTACTTCATGTTCCACGCCAAGACCTCCGACACGGATCCCGGCGACGCGAAGTTCCTGTTCTCCGCGAAGGACAACCTCACGTCCAAGGACATGGAGACCTGCGCGGGATCCAGGATCCTGGAGGGCTACTTCCCCGCGTTCGACGCCACCGCCATCGCGAAGATGCGCGAGGCCGGCGGGAAGCTCATCGGGAAGACCAACATGGACGAGTTCGGATTCGGGACCTTCTCCACGAACTCGGGATTCGAGGTCCCTAGGAACCCCTACGACCTGGAGAGGGCCTGCGGAGGGTCATCCGGAGGCTCCGCCTGCGCCGCGGCCGTCTTCGAGGACCACGTCTCCCTCGGAGTCTCCACGGGAGGCTCCATCTGCTGCCCCGCCAGCTTCTGCGGGGTCTACGGGATCGCGCCCACCTACGGGCGCGTGTCCAGGTACGGCCTGATAGACTACGGCAACTCCCTGGACAAGATCGGGGTCCTCTCGGCCAGGGCCGGGGACCTCAGGAAGTACATCAACGTCATCGCCGGCAGGGACGAGAGGGACCCCACGTCCTGCGTCCAGCCGGAACTCAGGAACGAGGGCAGGAGGATGAGGTCCGTCGCCGTCCCCAGGGAGGGCGTCGAGGGGCTGTCCAAGGATGTGGAGTCGGCGTTCAACGCCGCCCTCGACGAGCTCAGGCGCATGGGGATCGAGGTGGAGATGGTCGACATGCCCTCCCTGAAGTACGCCATGCCCGCGTACTACGTCCTCGCCACCTCCGAGGCCTCCACCAACCTGGCCAGGTACGTCGGCATGAGGTACGGCCACCAGGACGGGGACTACTCGCTGAAGTTCGACGACTTCTTCTCCGACGTCCGCTCCCGCTACTTCGGGGACGAGGCCAAGAGGAGGATCCTCCTGGGCACGTTCACCAGGATGGCGGGTTACAGCGACAGGTACTACAGCAAGGCCAGGCAGGTCAGGCAGGTCGTCATCCAGGACTACAAGAGGGTCCTGAAGGACCACGACGCCGTGCTCGCCCCCACCATGCCCTTCACCGCCCCCAGGTTCGACGACATCTCCAAGATGTCCGCCCTGGACAACTACAAGGCGGACTACCTCACGGTCCCGGCCAACATCGCCGGCACTCCGCACATGTCCGTGCCCTGCGGCTACGGCTCCGACGGCATGCCCATCGGCATGCAGTTCGTGGCCGACCACTGGGACGAGGACGTCCTGTTCACCATGGCGGAGGAGTGGGATAAGGAGTTCGAGATCAGGAAGCCGGAGGTGTCCGCATGAAGATAGGACTCGAGATACACGTCCAGCTCCCCACGAAGTCCAAGATGTTCTGCTCCTGCCCCACCACCGAGGCCCCGGGGCCGAACACCCACGTGTGCCCCACCTGCCTCGGGATGCCCGGGTCCAGACCGGTCCTCAACAGGAAGGTCCTGGAGTACGGCATAATGCTCGCGAAGCTGCTGGGATGCAGGGTCAACGACACAGTCTGGTTCTCCAGGAAGACCTACTTCTACCCGGACATGTCCAAGAGCGTCCAGATCACACAGTACGACAACCCCATCGGGGAGGGCGGCGTGTACTATCTCAACGGCAAGAAGCCCATCAGGATCACCAGGATCCACGTGGAGGAGGACCCCGGGAAGACCAAGAGGGTCGGGGACCTGTCCTCGCTGGTGGACTACAACCGCTCCGGGATCCCGCTGGCCGAGATCGTCACCGAGCCCGACATCTCCACGCCCGCCGAGGCCAGGGAGTTCCTGGGCCAGCTGATCCAGGACATCAGGTGCGTCATCGACATCCCCGGGGACGGCGAGAGGAGCATCCGCTGCGACTGCAACATCTCCGTCGGCAAGGAGAGGGTCGAGGTCAAGAACGTCACCGGACTGAAGAACGTGGAGAGGGCCCTGACCTACGAGGTCGTGAGGCAGACCAAGGTCCTGAAGGCCGGCGGGAAGATCGACAGGGAGACCAGGCGCTTCGACGAGGAGCGCGGGGTCACCATCTCCGTCAGGAAGAAGGAGTTCGAGGCGGACTACGGCTACATCGACGAGCCCGACCTGGGGATCTACCACATAAAGGAGATGGCCGAGTCCATCAGGATCAGGGAGAGCCCGCAGAAGATGACCGCCAGGATCGCGGGGCAGTACGGCATCGACCAGAAGATGGCGAAGCAGCTGGTCAACACCTCCGTGGAGCTGGCCGAGCTGTTCGAGACCGTGGCCGGCAGGCACGGCACCCAGAACGCCGTGAAGTGGGTCGCGGGACCCGTGAGCTCCAACTGGAAGGCCCTGGAGACCAGCGGCGCCGACGTGAACGGCGTCATGGGCATCATCGACAGGTTCGCCGCAGGGGAAATCACCGACACCGAGTGCGGCATCGAGATCAAGTGCCTCATGACCGGGGAGGACATCGAGTCCGCCAAGGGCGCCGCCGGCGACCTGGACAAGATCGTCTCCGACTACCTGGACCAGAACCCCGGCATCATCGACGACTACAGGAAGAACGAGAAGGCCGCCAACAAGGCCATCGGGTTCGTGATGAAGAACTCCGGCGGAAGCTACTCCTCAGCCGAGGTCGTCGAGGCCGTCAAGAGGCTCATCGAGTCCAGGATGTGAACCGGACGGCCGGACATGTGCTCCGGCCGCTCCGCCCTTACCCGGCCGAGGCCGGGATGCACCCTTTAAACTGTCCAATGCGCGAGCGGGATGCCTGTATCCGAAATCGTGCATTGTTTCTCAAAAACTCAAGTTAACTCCAAATACTGTGCGAGCATGGGAGTGATGTGGTTAGAATGACCGGCATCGGCTTCGATGTCTGAAGGCACAGGACGACCACCGCCCCCGAGGGCCGATCACCGGCTGGAGCGCTCACGAACGAGATCGGAGGAGGCCTCCGACATCCGCTTGGGACTCCGCCGACCGCGACAGGTAACGTCAGGAGGAGCCTCGTCGCAGAGACGCCCACCAAGACTAAGGCGGGGGAGGGATCGTACTGGGACAGGCGGACGGCCTCGTGTCCTCAAAGACACGTCCATCTGGAGCCCGCCCGGGCCGGGATCCGGTCCGGGAAGCATCGGTGCGGACCAGTCACTCTGATCACACTCCCTTCTCCGGAAAGGAGGACGGAGTCAGTTCCCCTTCTTCGTGGACTTCGTGCCCTTGATGTTCCTGATTCCCATGATCATTCCGCGTCCTCCTGTGATGGGGGTTCGCCGGACCGTCGTACCCATACGGCCCGGCGTGCCGGGCTCTCCGGCACAATGTCACTGATCTCAAGAACCGCGAGACCGTATTTAATAGTTTAGGCATTCCTAAACAAGAGGCATGCGCAATCGGCCCGCATAATGAGACCGCATGAGAATGAAGAAGAGAATGAGGGGAGGTCCCCTCGGTTTCTGGATCACTCCTCAGACAGGTCCTCGACATCGCTGAAGTCGATGTCGCCCGCCAGGGAGATGATCTGGAGCTCCTCGAGCTTGTCGTCGGCGACCTTCTCGGGGGATCCGTCCAGCAGGGACACGGCCCTCTTGTTCTTGGGGAACGCGATGACCTCCCTGATGGTGTCCTTGTTCAGGAGGATGGCGCACAGCCTGTCCACACCGATGGCGATCCCGCCGTGGGGAGGCGCGCCGTAGCTGAGGGCCTCGACGAAGAACCCGAAGTTCTCCTCGATCCTCTCGTCGTCCAGTCCGAGCTTGTGGAACACCGCCCTCTGGAGGTCGGCGTTGTGGATACGCAGGGATCCGGACCCGAGCTCGTTGCCGTTCAGGCACAGGTCGAAGCAGGCCCCTCCGACGTACTCGTCGTCCAGGTCGTTCTGGGGGAGCACGAACGGGTGGTGGAACGCGTCGTACTTCCCGGAGACGGGGTCGACCTCGAACATCGGGCACTCGTCCATCCAGAAGAACTGGAACTGGTCCTCTGGGATCAGTCCGAGGTCCTCGGCGATCTTCTTCCTGACGAACCCTCCGCCCTCGTAGGTGGCCTTCCAGGGTCCGGCGATGAGGAACAGCACGTCGCCCTCCTCGGCGTTCATGGTGGTCTTGATGTTCTCGAGGATCTCGGGCGTGAAGTACTTGGTGATGTTGGACTCCAGCTTGCCGTTCTCCACCCACATCCAGGTGAGTCCTCCGAGTCCGACCTTCTTGGCGTAGTGGATGTACCTGTCCCTGTCGTTCCTTCCGATCCTGTCCCCGGCGATGTCCTTCTTCAGGTTCATACCGGCGACTATCCCGCCCTCGGCGATGACGTTCTGGAAGATCTTGTAGGGCGCATCCCTCACGACGTCTGTCAGCTTGACGTACTCGAGACCGTACCTCATGTCGGGCTTGTCGGAACCGAACCTCTCCATGGCGTCACGGTAGGCGATGTGGGGGAAGGGCGTCTTGAGCTCCTCCCCGTACAGCCCCTTCCAGATGTAGGACATCATGCCCTCGATTATGTCCTGGATGTCCTTCATGTCGACGAAGGACATCTCCATGTCCAGCTGGGTGAACTCGGGCTGCCTGTCCTTCCTGGAGTCCTCGTCGCGGAAGCACCTGGCGACCTGGTAGTAGCGGTCCATGCTGGCGACCATGAGCATCTGCTTGAACAGCTGCGGGGACTGGGGCAGGGCGTAGAACGTGCCGGGGTGGACCCTGGACGGAACGATGTAGTCCCTGGCGCCCTCGGGGGTGGACCTCCCGAGCATGGGGGTCTCGATCTCCAGGAAGCCGTTCTGCTCCAGGTACTGCCTGGCCAGGTGGACGAGCCTGCTCCTGAAGACCATGGACTGGATCATGTCGGTCCTCCTGAGGTCCAGGTACCTGTACTTCATCCTGATGTCCTCGTCGGGCAGGACCCCCTCCTTCTGGTCGCCCAGCTCGAACGGGGGCAGGGCGGACTTGTTGAGGAGCTCGGCGTCGGTGATGAGGACCTCGATCTCGCCGGTGGGGTTCCTGGCGTCCTCGGTGCCCTCGACCCTCTTCCTGACGACTCCGCTGATCTGCACGCAGGACTCGCGGGTGAACGTCCTCATGACGGCGTCCAGCTGCGCGGCGTCACTGCCGGCGGGCAGGTCCTCGGGGTCGAAGACGACCTGTGTAATGCCGTATCTGTCAGCGAGGTCGATGAATGCGACTCCGCCGTGGTCCCTGGAGAACCTTACCCATCCCTGGAGGCAAACCTCCTTCCCGAGGTCCGAGGACCTCAGCTCACCGCAGGTGTTTGTTCTTCTCATAAGAGCGCCTCTATTGTAATGCGGATGCGATTCTGGAATCCATATTTATAGGGTCGCACGGGCGCATAATAAGGAGGGCGGGCGTCCGCCCGGGCCGGCTCACCTCTCGCCGAGTATCGGGGGGATGTAGGTGAACGGGTCCTTGTTGATGTTCAGGATCACGGACGTGTTGGTCTTGTGGACGTCGGGGATCTTGTTGATCTCCTTGACCACCTCGGAGAACTCGTCCCTGTCCAGGCAGGCGATCCACGCCACGCAGTCGCTCTCCCCGGTGACGTCGAAGATGGATATGACCTGGGGGATCTTGGCTATCTCGTCCTGGACGGTGGTGACGTTGTCGGCGTAGACGCTCACCAGGCCCATGTACTCGAACCCGAGCCTCATGTAGTCGACGCTGGCACGGTATCCCCTGATGACGCCCTTGGCCTCCAGGTTCTTCACCCTCTGGATGAGCGTGGTGGGATGGACGTCCAACTGCTTAGCCAGCTGCCTGTACGAGCCCTGACTGGACCTGCAGAGAAGTTCGATTATACGCTTGTCCAGTTCGTCGTAGTCAGACAGCGACATTTGTATCCCTTTCCATACAAAATCCCTAAAGACATTTATTAACCTTCTGAACATTCGCTCAGGAGTCAGGCGATTCCAATGACGGACGAGATATTCAGGCACGACGGGTACGTGTTCGAGTTCGAGGCCAACGTGGTCTCGGTGAACGGCGACGAGGTCATCCTCGACAGCACCGCATTCTACCCCGGAGGGGGCGGACAGGTGTGCGACACCGGCAGCATCCGCGACATCAGGGTCACGGAGGCGTTCTACAACAAGGACGGCGACATCGTTCACAGGGCCCCCGGCAACGACCTGACGCCCGGGGAGAGGGTCTGGTGCAGCGTGGACTGGGACAGGCGCTACGGCCTGATGCAGGGCCACACCGGGGAGCACCTGCTGTTCTGCTCCCTGAAGAGGCAGTGCCCCGACCTCACGATCACGAAGATCATGATCTCGCCCGAGAGCAAGTACGTCATAGTCAACCACGACCTGACCTGGGAGCAGATCAGGGACGCCCAGAGGTTCGCCAACCAGGCCATCGTGGACAACCTGGCCGTCACCAAGAGCATAATGGACAGGGACGACCCCGACCTGGAGAAGGTGAGGATCAAGCTGGACAGGATCCCGGAGGACGAGGAGATCTCCGTCGTCGCCATCGGGGACATCGACCTGTCCGCCTGTAGCGGCGTCCACGTCATGGAGACCGGCGAGCTGGAGATGCTGATCGTGGACAGGAAGGTGTCCGCCGGGAAGGACGGCATCGCCATACACTTCAAGGTCGGGCAGGAGGCCAAGGACGCGGCCGCGGACATGACCTCCATCGCCACCGCCATCGTGGACGAGATCGGATGCAAGACCGAGGACTCCGTCAGGGCCGTCGCCAACTCCAGGCACGAGCTGGACCTCTACGGGAGGCTGCTCAGGAAGGCCACCAAGGACCTGGCGTCCAGGATCCCGACCGAGGATGTCGGGGGGATCCAGGTCTACTCCGCGGTCCTGCCCGGCTCCGACCGCGCGGTCCTCACGGACACCGCCGAATCGGTGAAGTCCAGGGGCGGTGTGGCACTCATCGTCGGCGTGACCGACACGCTGTCCGTCATCATGGCGTCCGGAGACACCAGGGTGGACTGCAGGAAGCTCCTCCCCGAGGTGCTCAAGCAGTTCGGCGGAAGGGGCGGCGGCAAGCCCGACTTCGCCCAGGGCGGGGTCCAGGACGCGGCCCTCGCGGACGAGGTGTCAAAGGCCCTGAAGGACGCGGTGCTCAAATCGCTTGATTGATAAAGGAGAATAGGGATTGGTGGGGACATGCCTGGAATGAGGATGAACGACCGTCAGATGAAGCAGGCCATGAAGAAGATGGGCATCAAGCAGAACACCGTCGACGGAGTGACCGAGGTCATCATCAGGACGAACGAGAAGGAGATCGTCATCAGGAACGCGGAGGTCATCTGCGTCGAGATGGGCGGATCCAAGAGCTATCAGGTCTCGGGTTCCGAGGAGGAGCGCATGCTCGGTTCGGCATCCGAGGGAGAGGCGAAGGTCTCGTTCCCCCAGGAGGACGTGGAACTCGTCATGTCCCAGACAGGGTGCGACGCCCAGAAGGCCGTCGCCGCCCTGGAGGCCACCGACGGACAGCCCGCCGAGGCCATCATCAAGATAATGTCGGAGTGATCGCAATGTGTCTAGCAGTTCCCGGGAAGATTGTGAGCATCGACGGCGACATGGGCGACGTCGACTTCGGCGGGGTGACCAGGAAGGCCAACCTGTCCATGGTCGACGCAAACGTCGGCGACTGGGCAGTCGTCCACGCCGGCTTCGCCATCCAGATCATGGACGAGGAGGACGCCCAGGAGACCCTCAGGCTCTGGAACGAGGTCCTCGACAGCGACGCCACAACTTACAACTGATCCCCGTGGCCCCCTCGGGGGGCCGGGGCCTCACCCTTCATCTCTTCTTCTGGATCTTCCCGTCCTTCTTCTGACGGACCACCGTCGTGCCCTGGTTGGACGCGACCTGCTTCGCGTAGGCCTCCGCCTCGGCCTTCGTCTTGAACTTCTTCAGTGCCTTCTGCGCGTTGGCCTTCTTGACCTGCCATCCGCCGTCAGGGTGCGGAGAGACGAAGTAGGCTCCGTTCCTCTTCTGGGCGGTCTCGGCCTTCTGCTCCTCCGCATTCTCGACCTCTGCTTCCTTCTTCTGGACTGCCATGTGTATCCCTTCATCGGAATCGGAAGGCGGGCTTATAAACAGAAGCGGATTTAGGAACGTTTAGAAGGACAGGTGCGGAACCGACCGTTCCGCGCAGGCCCCGGATCCTGCGTCAGACCTCCGTTTCAGTAAATTTTATATACTAGGTAGCTATCCCATGTTTCGGTATGACGGCCATAGCGGCGGGGTCACACCCGGTCCCATTCCGAACCCGGAAGTAAAGTCCGCCCGCGTATCTGTCTGTACTGTATTGCGCAAGCGTACGGGAACTCAGACACGCTGTCAACCACTTTTCCTCTCCTATCTCGTGGCCGAGGGGCTTTTCCCGTGAATCGCCATCCGACACCCCGGATTTCACGCATCCAGAGACACTAATATATCTGGAGGCCATGCCAGAGCGATGATACTTATCAAGCTTGGCGGGAGCGTCATCACTGACAAGTCCCAGTACAAGAAGTTCGACCGCGAGCAGGCCGAGAGGCTGTGCCGCGAGATCGCCGAATCCGGTGTGCCAGTGATCATCGTCCACGGCGCCGGGTCCTTCGGGCACGTCCTCGCCAAGAAGTACTCCATCCAGAACGGGTACACCGACCCGGAGCAGGTGCAGGCCGCTGCGCAGGTGCACCACGACGCCATGGAGCTGGGCATGCTCATGACCCAGACCCTCATGGACAACGGCATCCCCGCCGCCTCGGTGTCCCCCGGGACCTGCTTCGTCATGGAGGACGGCAGGATCGTACCGGACAACCTGGAGCCCATAGAGGCTCTGGCGAAGATGGGCATCATGCCGGTCACCTTCGGGGACGTCGTCATGGACCGCACCAGGGGGTTCGGCATCGTGTCCGGGGACCAGATGATGGAGCTCATGGCCGAGATGTTCAAACCCGAGCGCGTCGTCTTCGTCTCGGACATTGACGGCCTCTACACCGCGAACCCCAAGACCGACCCTGACGCCGAGCTCATACCGGAGTTCGACGCCGGGACCCTCGAGCAGGTGTCCTCGGTCTCCGACGTCGACGACGTCACCGGAGGGGTTCGCAACAAGATGGAGTCCATGCTCCGCATGTGCGGCGAGGGCAGGGACTGCGTGCTTATCAACGGGACCGTGCCCGGCAGGCTCCTGTCTCTCCTCAGGGGGGAGGACGTGACCTGCACGGTCGCCAGGATGTGATTCACATGACACAGATCAGAGAGAGGAAGGCGGACCACATCGACATCTGCGTGAACGAGAGGATCGCCCCCGGGTACTGCTACTGGGACGACGTCAGGTTCGTCCACAACGCCCTTCCGGAGATCGACGCCGACGACATCGACACCACGTGCATGCTGTTCGGCAAGAAGCTGGAGTTCCCGCTCATCGTCACCGCGATCACCGGCGGCTTCAAGGGCGCAGAGAAGATCAACTCCAACATCGCCGAGGCCTGCGCCGAGCTCGGCATCGGCATGGGGGTCGGAAGCGAGAGGGCCGGCGTCACCGGCACATGCCCCGAGAGCTACTCCGTGATCAAGGAGTTCGACGTCCCCCTGGTCATAGGGAACGTGGGCGCCCCCCAGCTGGTCCCCCAGAAGAGCAAGGACCTCTTCAACCACGAGATGGTCGGGCAGGCCAAGGAGCTGATCGACGCCGACGTCGTCGCCATCCACCTCAACTACCTGCAGGAGGTCGTCCAGCCCGAGGGCGACACCAACGCCAAGGGCGTCAGGGACGCCATCAGGAACCTGGCCAGGGAGTACCCCATCATGGTCAAGGAGACCGGCGCCGGGATCTCCCGCGACGTCTCCGAGAGGCTCAAGGGCATCGGGATCCAGGGTATCGACGTGGCCGGCATGGGCGGGACCAGCTTCTCCGCCGTCGAGCTATACAGGGCCATGAAGGTCGGGGACGACGTCAGGACCGGCATGGGCGAGACGTTCTTCGACTGGGGCATCCCGACCCCCGTGTCTCTGCACGAGTGCAGGGGCTGCGGACTGCCGCTGATCGCCTCCGGAGGGATCCTCGACGGGATCCACGTCGCCGCATCCATCGCGATGGGCGCGACCTGCACCGGAGTGGCCAACGCAGTCCTCAGGGAGGCCACCGAGTCCGCCCAGGCGGTCATCGACAAACTCACGATTATCAGGGAGGAGCTCAGGGCCGCGATGCTCCTCACCGGGTCCGCGGACCTGGAGGCCCTCGCCGGGGCGAGACACGTCGTCCTCGGACAGACAAGACAGTGGATTGATGCACTATGATCGACGCCAAAGAGTATCTGAAGAAGATGTCCGCCGAGCTCGACGGACCCATCAAGAGCTACATCGGTGACGAGGAGCCCAAGAACCTCATGGACTCCTCCAAGCAGTACCCCTACGCCGGGGGCAAGAGGATGCGCCCCGCCATGGCCGTGGCCTGCTGCGGTGCCGTCGGAGGGGACAAGTCCAAGGCCGTCCCGCTGGCGGTCGCGGTGGAGTACATCCACAACTTCACGCTGATCCACGACGACCTCATGGACGGGGACCAGGTCCGCAGGGGCATGCCCACCATCCACGTCGGGTACGGGGCCCCCACGGCCATCCTGGCCGGAGACGCCCTGTTCGCCAAGGCGTTCCAGATCATCTGCGACCTGGACGTGCCCGCCGAGAGGATGAGGGACGCCCTCAGGTACATCAGCCAGGCCGTCTGGGACCTGGCCCGCGGACAGCAGATGGACGTCAACAACGAGGGACAGCTGGTCACCGAGGACGTGTACATAGAGACGATCAAGCTGAAGACCAGCGTCCTGTTCGCCGCGGCCGCCGCGGGAGGGGCCATCGTCGGAGGCGCCGACGAGAAGACCGTGAAGGCGATCAACGAGTACGCCATCGAGCTGGGACTCGGGTTCCAGATGTTCGACGACTACCTCGGCGTCGCCGGCGACCCCGCGAAGACCGGCAAGTCCGTGGGCAACGACATCCGCAAGGGCAAGTGCACCTGCATGGTCATCCACGCCCTGCACAACATCAAGGACCCCAAGGAGCTCGAGGAGTTCAAGTCCGTCCTGGGCAACCTGGAGGCCACCGACGAGCAGTGCGCCCGCGCCAAGGACATCATGGAGAGGGCCGGATCCATCGAGTACGGCCTGAACCTCGCCAGACAGAAGGTCGACATCGCGAAGTCCAAGATCGCCTTCCTCCCCGAGACCGAGGAGAAGGAGTTCATGCTCGCCCTGGCCGACTACTCCATCAACAGGGAAGTCTGAAACGATCCAAAACATCCCGGGTCGACGTTCTGACCCGGGATCCGTTCCACCTTTTCAGAGACTCAGACGTCCTCGATCCCGGTCTCGGTGATCCGATACTGGGCCTTCCTGCCCTCCGGCAGGCTCCTGTGCTTCATGATCACCGCCTCGCGCCTTCCGTCGAACCTCTTGTCGAGGCGTATGATGGTCTTGGCGTTGTGGTGGAGCGCATGTCCTCCCAGGAACTCCACCCCTCCGGTGGACATGTTGGAGTAGACCTGAGAGGTGACCATTATCGCGATCTCGTACTGGCGGGCGGTGTTTAGCAGGACCTCCGTCTGCCTGATGAACTCGTTCCTGGTGCGGGAGTCGTCGTGGTTGAGACGGTAGAACATGGTGAGTGAGTCGATGACCACCAGGGAGATGGACCCGGCGGCGGCCAGCTTCTCGATCTTGTCGATGCGGTCCGACTGCTCCTCGAAGCTGTGGACCTGGAAGATCAGGAGGTTCTTGATGTTCTCCTCCTGTCCAACGAACACCTGCGCGAGCCTGTCCGACGACAGCCCCTCGGTGTCGATGTAGGCCACCTTCTCCCCCTTCGAGGCTATGTTGCGGGCGATTTGGAGGCAGACGTTGGTCTTCCCTGCACCTGCCTCTCCGTAAAACAGCGTGACGCTGCCCTTCTCTATCCCGCCGCCCAGAAGACGGTCGAACTGGGAGCAACCCAGCGGTATCCTGTCCACGAGGGGTTAAAGGAGCGGTACGTTAAATCATTAGCGCGGATGGTACGGGCAGGCCGCGCCCTTGCACTGGCCGTTCATCCGGGAGAACCCGCACACCGGGTTCCCGGCGGGCATGTCCACGCCGAGCGTCTCGGAGATGTACCCCGCCGCGGCGATGAGCGCCGTGTACGTGTCCCTCTTGCAGCAGCGCGGTCCGCCCAGGGACCCCACCGCATCCAGGCACCGGGAGGTCATGATGTTGCATCTGCCCCAGGACTCCCCCGACAGTGGGGTGGAACCTGTAATTATGCTGTACGCCATGCCGCAGCTGACCGCCGCCCCGCAGCTGCCCCACAGCCCGCACGCCCCTCCTGGCACCTGCCTCCCGCGGCGCTCCATCTCCTCCAGGGCGCTCTCAAGGTCGATGTCCCCTCCGCAGTTGCGATACGCGGAGAGCAGCGCGGAACCCGCCAGGACGTGGTGCTCGGGACCGTGCATGTGCACCCCGGGGAGACGCATGAGCACGGTCGCAACCTCCGTCGGATCCCTCGAGGACGACTCCCTGCACACCGCCCCGACCATGCCGATGCCGTCGGAATGGCACCTGTCGCACACGTAGTGGCCGTTCTCGCACTCGGCGTTGCTGGGGAACTCCCCTCCGCAGACCGCACAGACCATGGCCCTCTGATCGCTGTGGTACACGAGCGGTGCTCCGCAGACCGTGCATCCCGTCCTGAACTCCGACATGAATGCACCGTATGCGAGACTGAAACAAAAGGAAGCGGTTTGGAAGTGGTTTGCGAGGGGTTCAGCGCTCCTCGTTCTTGTCGTCCTTGCCCTCGACGGCCTTCACGTCGTCGAGGTTGTAGTCGACGTTCTCCTGGTACTGCTCGCCCTTGTACGCGTACATGGGCACGGCGATGATGGCCATCACGATGTACGCGATGACGACGATCGCCACTATGACGACCGCCGCGATGGCGACTATCGTCACGACGGACTCGAGCACCCCGGGCTGGGTCAGCGCCCATGCCACGGCGGCGATTATGACTATGATCATCAGGACGATGACCACGAGCCCTATCGCCGACTTGCCCGTCCCCGCCTTCCTCGAGTTGGTTGCCTGAGACTTGTCCATATCATCACCTCAGCTGCTCGACTGCGGGAGGTACGGGATCAGAGATTCCGCAAGGTCTCCCAGTGTCATCGACTGTATGACGATCTTGCCGGGTCCGGTGAGCGTGGTCACGAACAGGCCCTCCCCGCTGAACAGGGCGGTCTTCAGCCCTCCCACGGCGGAGATGTCGTACGAGACCGTGTCCTCCCACGCCACGGCGTTGGATGTGGACACCTTGTACTGCTCACCCGGGGCGAGATCGACGACGTTCAGGTCCCCGCACGCGTGGATGAAAGCGCGTCCGGAACCGGACAGCCTCTGGAGGATCAGACCCTCTCCGCCGAAGAGCATGGACCCCATCCTCTTCTGCAGGGCCATGTCCAGCTTTACGGTCGGCTCGGATCCGAGGTATCCGGTCTTCTGCACGATCCAGGACCCGAGGCCCACGTCGACGTCCAGCACCTTGCCGGGCGCCTTGCCGGCCAGACCTATCGTCCCGACACCGCCCTGCGGCGTGTACTTGAGAAGGAACATGGAGGCTCCGGAGAGGCTGCGCTTCAGGCCCGCCATGAGCCCGCCCTCCATCTTGGACTCCATCCTCATGTTCCCGCTCATGTACGCCATCGCACCCGCTACGGAGTTGAACTCCTCCCCAGGCTGCAGCTCGACGTTGACGAACTGCAGGTTGTCTCCCGTGATGGTGTATTTCATGGTATCACAGTTGTAATGTACGAATGACGATAAAACCAGCACCGTCGGACCCCACCGTACTTTATGTATATCCGCGAGGGGTTGTCCGCATTATGTTCCACAACGGTTCCGACAGTGCGCAGGGAGCAGAGGCGGTCATCACCAAGACGACCTACCTCGGGTGGGATGCCGTGGTGAAGAGCCGGCCCCCCAAAACCTACAGGCTCCCCGAGCTGGACGCCCACATCAGGTCGTCCCGCACCAGGAACGAGGCCCGCATCATGCACGAGGCCAGGAACGCCGGGGTCAGGACCCCCTGCATCTACGACATCGACCTGAAGGAGTGCTCGATAACCATGGAACGCATGCGCGGGGAGATGGTGAAGGACCATCTGGACGAGCATCCGGAGGATGCCGAGAGGGTCTGCAGGATGGTTGGGGAGTGCATCGCGAAGCTGCACACCGCCCGCATATGCCACGGGGACCTGACCACATCCAACATGATCCTGACGGACGACGGGGACATCTGCCTGATCGACCTGTCCATGGGATGCACCAGGGCGGAGACCGAGGACATAGGCGTCGACCTGAGGCTGCTGGAGAGGGCGTTCACATCCGCCCACATCGAGCTGGAGCCGGCGTACGACGCCATGATGGACACGTACTACTCGATCGTGCCCGACGCCAAGACCATCAGGAGAAAGGTCGAGGAGATCAAGAACAGGGGGAGGTACACATGAAGCTGAAGGTCATCACATCCAATCCGGGCAAGGTCGCCGAATACCAGAAGGAGCTCGGCGAGTTCGGCATAGAGATGGAGCACGTCAGGCTCCCCTACGACGAGGTCCAGACCTCCGACCTGGAGGAGGTCGTGAACAAGGGCATGGACGCCATCATCGCCCAGGGCGTCAAGGACTTCATCATCGACGACTCGGGGATCTTCGTGGACGCGCTAAAGGGCTTCCCGGGAGTGTGGTCCGCGTACGCCCAGAAGACCATCGGCAACCCCGGAATCCTGAAGCTGATGGACGGCGTCGAGGACAGGGGCGCCGAGTTCAGATGCTGCATCGGATGCGACATCCAGGGCAGGCGCATAGTCGTCACCGGGGTGTGCCGCGGGGTCATTACCGACTCCGAGAAGGGCGACGGAGGGTTCGGGTTCGACCCCGTGTTCTCGCACGACGGGAAGAGGACGTTCGCCGAGATCCCCATGGACGAGAAGAACGCCGTGTCCCACAGGGGCAACGCGGTCAGGCTGCTAATCGACGCCCTGAGGGCCGAGGGCCTCATCTAAGGTCCTTTCGCGTCAATCCCTGAATTTTGTATTGAAAGGAAAAGGGGTTGTTGGGGTTTCAGAGCACTTCTACGAAGGGCTCATTGGTCAGCAGGATGCAGATACCGAGGGCCAGCATCAGGAACAGCAGGTAGTTCCCGAGCATGGACTTCATCTCCAGCATGTCGACCCTGAACTTCAGAAGTCCGAGGATCTTAGTGAGTCCGGCGCACACCGCGAGGGAGATGATCGTAGCCAGCCACCACCATCCGGTGTGGTTGCAGATGACGGCTCCGACGATACCGACGA
The DNA here is from genome assembly GCA_944322255.1 of Candidatus Methanomethylophilaceae archaeon. Lineage (GTDB taxonomy): Archaea > Thermoplasmatota > Thermoplasmata > Methanomassiliicoccales > Methanomethylophilaceae > Methanoprimaticola. The sequence continues at coordinate 18,935 of CALUOK010000005.1, forward strand.
TGACGGCAAGCACCGTGACGACGAGGAAGACCTTCGTCATGTAGATGTCCTTGAGGATGAACTCCCTCTCGTTGAACTCGGTCGGGGTGAACTCGTACTCCTCCTTGGGCTCCTCCACCAACCGTCTCTTCTTCTTTGCCATCGCAACCGCATCCTGATACCGCTTATAAAGCTTGTTCTAAAGGCCCTTCGAAGACCTCACTGGCCGTCGAACTCCTTCTTGGAGTACTTCAGAGCCTCCACCACGGGCAGGGGCTCTCCCAGGAGGAACGTCTCGAGCGCCCCTCCGCCGGTGCTCACGTACGAGAACCTGTCGGCCAGGTCGAACCTCTCGGCGGCTCCGCCGGTGTGGCCGCCTCCGATCACGGACTGTCCGCCGCTGTCGACCATGGCGGTCATGATGATCCTGGTGCCGACCTCGAAGCCCTCCTTCTCGATCATCCCGGCGGGGCCGGACATGAAGCAGGTCTTGGAGGACCCGACGACCTTGCGGAACTTCTCCGCGGTGGCGTCACCGATGTCCAGGGCGGGCTCCTCGGTGGGCAGGTCGCCGATGTTCACGGAAACCCTCTTACCGTCCCTCTCGACGGCCACGTCCACCGGCAGCAGGACCCTCTGCCCGTACTTGGCCAGGATGTCCTTGGCGGCCTGCAGGTTCTCGGGGGTGAGCTCGTCGGAGAGCACCTTCATGCTCGCCTCCCCGAGATCCACGCCCCTGGCGTACAGATAGGCGTTCCCGGCGAGGCCGACGAGTATGACCGTGTCGGCCATCCCGTTCCCGAGGACGCGGTCGATCATCTCCGAGGCGTCGCCGAACTTGGCGCCGCCCAGGATGAAGACGCAGGGCCTGCGGGGGTGTCCGAAGATCGCGTTGAGCGCGAAGAGCTCCTTGGCCATCAGCCTGCCGGACGCGGAGGGCACCTTGACGGGGAACCCGACCAGGGAGCACTGCGACCTGTGGGCCGCGCCGAAGGCGTCGCACACGTAGTAGTCGATGAGCGGGGCGAGCCTCTCCACGATCTCCCCCTCGGACTGCTTGAACATGTCGCCCTTGGCGGTCTCGCTGTCCAGCTCCCTCACGTTGCCCAGCAGGAGGACCTGCCCGGGCTCGAGGGCGGAGATGGCACCGACGGCCGAATCCCCGATCACGTCGTCGACGTACTTCACGGGCATGCCCAGGTGCTTGGACAGGTGGTCGGCGTGCTGCTCCAGCGGGATGAAGTCCCAGCTGCCCTTGCGGCTCTGGTGCGCGAGGAGGACGACCTTGGCCCTCTTCCCGACGAGCTCCCTTATCGTGGGGACGACCCTCCTGATCCTGGCGTCGTTGACGATCTTCAGGGTGGTCTTGTCCAGGGGGCAGTTGATGTCCACCCTCAGGAGCACGGTCTTGTCCCTGAAGTCGAAATCCTCCAGAGTGTTGAAGTCCTTGGTCATCCGCCCGCCTCACTCCTTGTTGGGTATCCCGAGGGAGTCGTTGGTCTTCCTGACGGACGCTGCGGGGTCCTGCTCCATCTTGCACATCGACCTGATGCAGTCGATGTTCTCGGGGATGACGTCGGACTCCTGGTGCACGGCCTGGTAGTAGTACAGGGTGTTGCCCACGACCTTGATCCCGTCCTCCCACACGACGATCTCGTACATGTCGGAGCGGTCGCGGCCCATGTCCCTGGCCAGCTCCATGATCTGGGCGGTGGTCTTGATGCCGTCCTTGCTGCTGACGAGCCTGACACGGGGCGCCTTCTTCAGCACCTCGATCACATCGGAGGTGGAGACCTCGGACCCGAGCTCGGCGACGACGGTGTGCACGTGCATGAGGGTGGTGGACGCCTTCACGGCCATGGTGCTGATGTCCAGCCAGGGCATGATGCTCTGCACGTCGGGGCCGTGGTGGGTCGGCAGCTTGACGGAGGGCTCCAGTCCGTTGATGGGTCCGTTCTTGCTGTCGCCGGGGTCTGCGGCGCGGCGGACGATGGTGACGAACGCCTTCTTGACCTTGAACTCCCTGTCGATGGGGTTCAGGGTCCTGAGGAGCCCGGTGGTGTTGCATGAGACGACGCGGGAGAGCTGCGCCCCCCACGACTCGGAGTAGTTGGCGGTGGAGTTGAACGAGATGCCCGTGAGGCTGTGGTCCTCCCCGCCCTGGAAGATGGCCTTGACGCCGGCGGCCTTGTACTGGTCCCTGTACATCTCCCCGACGTTGCCGGGTGTGCAGTCGACCACGATGTCGACCTTGCCGTACATGTCCTTCAGGGTTCCGGCTATGGGGACGCCGGCCGCGTTGAAAGCCTCGACGCTCTCGTCGGGCACGTAGATGTCGTATCCCTTGGCCAGTGCGGCCTGGGCCTCGAAGTTCGGTCTGGTCTTGGTGACGCCGACGAGCTCCATGTCGTCCTGCTTGGCGACCGCGGACGCCACTCTCTTTCCGATGGTCCCGTATCCGTTGACTGCAACCCTGACTTTTGCCATGTTGTCTACCTGTGGAACGGATTGCCTGCGGTTCTTTAAATGTTACTGGCAGGGTCCGCGGGCGGCCACGGGTTGGATGGAACGCGCCTCGTTCAACGTCCATTAATCAGGTTTAAATCCGTGTAAAATATTAGACAAAGCTGATTCAAGTGTCACATAACTGTAACGGAATCGGTGCGTAAACATGGACAGTATGCTCATTGTCTACGCTTGTATCATTGTAGTACTGGTGGTCTTCTCGGCGTTCTTCTCGCTGACGGAGACCGCGTTCACCGGTGCGAACCGCGTGAAACTGAAGAAGCTCGCCAACGACGGCGACAAGAAGGCCGAGAAGGCCCTCACGATGCTGGAGGACTACGACAAGTTCCTCACCACCAACCTGATCGGTGTGAACGTCGTCAACATCGCCTCCAGCACCATAGCCACGGTGATGTTCGTGGCCATCTTCGCCGACCTCGGCAGTCTGGTCAACATCGTCGTCATGACCCTCGTGTCCCTGACGTTCTGCGAGATCATCCCCAAGTCGGTGGCGAAGAAGAACCCCGTGAAGTGGTGCATCAAGACCGTGAACGTGTTCGCGGTCCTGATCAGGATCCTCTCCCCCATCTCCTGGCTGTTCACCAAGCTCACCAAGGCCATCGGCGAGACCGCCGACGAGGCCATGAGCGACGAGGAGCTGGAGGTCCTCATCGACGAGTGCGAGGAGGGCGGCTCCCTGGACACCGACGCCAGCGAGCTCATCAAGTCCGCCATCAGGTTCGACGACATCGAGGTCGGCGAGCTGTGCGTCCCCAGGATGGACGTCACCGCCGTGTCCCGCGACGCCTCCGCCAAGGAGCTCTCCGACGTCCTCGCCGACTCCGGGTTCTCCAGGATCCCGGTGTACAACGGCACCATCGACGACATCGTGGGGGTTGTCTACTCCAAGGACTACTTCACCAGGGCCCACAAGGGCCTGCCCTGCAACGTCACGGACATCATGAAGCCCGTGAAGTACGTGCCGGAGAGCATGACCGCATCGGACCTCCTGAGCGACTTCCAGAAGACCAAGGTGCACATGGCCGTGGTCCTGGACTCGTACGGGGGGACCATCGGGATAATCACCCTCGAGGACGTCCTCGAGGCGCTGGTGGGGGAGATCTGGGACGAGAGCGACGAGGTCCACGAGGACATCACCGCCAACGTCGACGGCTCCCTGACCGTCAAGGGCTCCACCAGCGTCTACGACATAATGGACGCCCTGGGCAGGGACTTCGACCTGCAGGGGTACACGGAGCACACCGTCAACGGACTGCTCATGCACATCCTCGGCCGCACCCCCGTGGGCGGGGACGAGATCGTGACGGACGACGTGTCCATCAGGGTCATCAGCATGGACAAGCGCAGGGCCAGGGAGTGCAGGGTCATCGACCACCGCGCCCCTCCCGCCTGAAAACGTTTCACAAACCATCCCCCATCATCCGGACGTGATGATGGGGGCCACATCATTATCGTGATCAGTCGTCACGACGATCTACCGTCTCGAACACATACCCATTGCCCAGCGCCCTGTAGCGACAAAACATAACATCATCGTCCTCTTCGAGAACGATGTTCTTATTGAGAAACATCAGACACCTGATCGATGATAGCAATAGATTTGCTGGACCAATCAAAGAGAACAGCACAATGCAGACAATCAAGTATGATGGAGCATAACTCAAGAGAAACACCCCTATGACAAGAATGACCGCGATGATGAACACATAGACTGCAGACAGACCAATCTGTGTCCTCTTCATCGATTCATCCAGTTTCAATATCATACCCATCATCTCATCACCTTCTCGGCTTCTGCTGATTCTCGGGATCGTCGGATTCGTATAACTCCCCCCAAGCAAAGCCATAAAACGACATGGATTCAGATATGGATCCGTCGGAGCCGACACCATGATAATGGTTGAATGTTTCAAAATCCTGAGCCGCTAAATGGAATATCCATGTGTTTAGACCATACATTCTTTCACATGGACTCTCTGCCCAATCCCCATATGCTGTCCACACATGATAACAATCTGAGTCAATTTGCATAATCTCTGTCGCTATCGAGAGATTGAAAGATACTGGAAAAATGAAAGTATCATTGCCTTTCTCGTCAGGAATTGGAGTCTTGCAAACAAAATAATATACAAATGCGTCCAGGTCTTTCAGAGTTTCGTCACAGAAATCATATGCCGGTGCAGTTATTCCCGCAATAGTCACTGTAGCGACTACATCATTCCTGTATTGAATCACAATCTCTTCATTTGTTATGGTTTCGTACCTGATCTCATCCTCAGTGGCATCAGGAGTGGTTTGCTTTCCCGATTCAATTAGTAAGTGGATGCCTACTGCTACGGTAACAATAACTACCACTCCAACGAGCCCAAATAGACTTGCACCGAATCCAGCTGCTACCAGATAACCAACTTCGTATGTAGTTATGCCAGAATCGCTTACAGGGACCACTTGTTTCCAGCCATCATCTGTATATGCCTCGACGGTTCCATCATCGTTTCTGTAATCCCTACTGTCTGAATAAACTAGACTACCGTCATTGAAATATTTCGCAGTGACATATGATTCATCACTGTCAGGATAAGTTATATACTCTGTCTTCAACAAATCATAGTTGAATGTTTCGCCGTTGACTTTTACGCCTACACCAGTCTCTTCAATGGATTCTGTTATCCTGACATAAATTCCATTATAATAATATGAATTTACATCTGAATAATCATAGGTATTTTGCTTATCTGCATCGACACCATCTATTGGAACCAAGATTATTGCCAGAAGCAAAATAACAGACATTGCAACAGGTTTTAGACTCATAGACTAGATATGTGTTAGTATTTTCAAAATAATATCGTACATACAATATATAGAACTATAAATTATAATACTAACATACTCCGTGTGCTTTTAAAAATAATATTGGCGGTTTATAAATAAAGATGTCCACTGACGACGAACCAGATGATGAGTCTACACGAGAAATTATAATCGAATTTGACTATGCAAAGCGACGGTATATACATGAGAGGGACCAAAGCGCTCCTGAGTATGCTTGAGAAAAAAGGGGTCGACACCGTCTTCGGATACCCCGGAGGCAGCATCATCTCCGTCTACGACGAGCTCGTGGACTCGCCCATCAGGCACATACTCGTAAGGCACGAGCAGTGCGCCGCCCACATGGCCGACGGGTACGCCCGCGCCAAGAACCAGCCCGGCGTGTGCATCGCCACCAGCGGGCCGGGGGCCACCAACCTCGTCACCGGGATCGCCACCGCGTTCGCGGACTCGTCCCCGATCATAGCGCTGACCGGACAGGTCGCCGCCGGGTCCCTGGGACAGGGCGCCTTCCAGGAGGTGGACGCGTACAGCCTGCTCATGCCGATCACCAAGCACAGCTACAGGGTCCTGGACATCGACAGGCTCCCCCACGCGGTCAGCGAGGCATGGGCGATATGCCAGATGGGGAGGAAGGGGCCGGTCCACATCGACCTGCCCATAGACCAGATGAACGCGGACATCGACGAGTCCCTGCTGGACGGGAAGTTCGGCGTCAAACCGCTGACCGAGGACCTGTCCGGACTGCACGAGGCGGTCCAGTGGATCAGGGAGTCCAAGCGCCCGCTGATACTCGTCGGCGGGGGCGCCATAGACGCGTCCCAGGAGGTCATGGAGCTGGCCAGGGCCATGAGGGCGCCGGTCGTGAACACCCTCATGGGTATGGGCGTGGTCCCGTCGTCCTACGAGCTGAACCTCGGACCTCTGGGTCTCCACGGGAGACTCTCGGCGCTGGAGATGTCCACGGAGGCCGACCTGATCATCTCGATAGGCAGCAGGTTCTCCGACAGGACCTACAGCCCCCACGACCGCATGAGCGACCCCATGGGCAGGGTCATCCACATCGACATAGACCCCACCGAGTTCGGGAAGCACAGGCACCAGTGCGTCAACCTCCAGGCGGACGCCAGGAAGGCGCTGAGGGCCCTGATGTGCGCCCTGGGGGCGACCCCCATGAGCTGGCCCGACTGGACCGAGCACGCCCTGCAGGTGAAGAGAGCGCACGTCTGCGACGACGACAGGTGCTGCACACCCATCGCCCCGCAGAAGGTCATGCACGAGATCAACGGGGTCATCGACGACGACACCATCGTCACCACCGACGTTGGACAGAACCAGATGTGGGCCATGCACTACCTGAACATCGAGCACCCTAGGCAGTTCATCACCTCAGGGACCTTCGGGACCATGGGCTTCGGACTGCCCTCGGCCCTGGGCGCCAAGGTGGCCATGCCGGACAAGAAGGTCATGACCATCACCGGCGACGGCGGGCTGCAGATGGTGATCCAGGAGCTGGCGACGTCTGTGGCCAACGACATCCCCGTGACCATCGTCCTCCTCAACAACGGCTGCCTGGGCATGATCAAGCAGATGCAGAAGCACTACTGGAACGGGCGCTACTCCGCCATGGAGCTGGGCGACGACCCGGACTTCGTGACCATCGCCAAGGGATACAGGTGCAACGGCATCCATGTGGAGAGGCCCGAGGAGGTCGGCGACGCCCTGAGGCAGGCGCTTGACTCCGACGTCACCACCATCGTGGACATCGCGGTGGACCCGGAGATGGACGTGCTGCCGATGCTGCCCATGAACCCGAGGATCCCCATCATCAAGGGCGACTGCCACTACTGAGGGGCAAGGCCGGCCGGCCCTCCCCTTCCTTTTGTAAGCTTTATTAGAAACGGCGGGATACGCTCCGCCGAAGGCTTGAACATGAAAGGCACGAAGGCACTGGTCACGATGCTCGAGAGGAAGGGCGTCGACACTGTATTCGGATACCCTGGCGGAAGCGTCATCCCCATCTACGACGAGCTGTACGACGCGGACCTCAGGCACATCCTGGTGAGACACGAGCAGTGCGCCGCCCACATGGCTGACGGGTACGCCAGGGCCTCCGGGAAGCCGGGCGTGTGCCTGGCCACCAGCGGACCCGGCGCGACGAACCTGGTCACGGGAGTGGCCACGGCCTTCGCAGACTCCGTCCCGATGATCGCCTTCACCGGCCAGGTGGGCACCGGGTCCCTCGGACTGGGCGCCTTCCAGGAGGTCGACGCGTACAGCGTCATGATGCCCATCACCAAGCACAACTTCAGGGTCCTGGACGTCAGCAGGCTCCCCCACGCCATCACCGAGGCCTGGGAGATATGCCAGACCGGACGCCCCGGACCCGTCCACATAGACCTCCCCGTGGACCAGATGAACTCCGACGTGGACGAGTCCCTGCTGGACGAGGAGTACGGGATCAAGCCGGTCTGCGAAGAGCTGTCCGGCTTCGACGAGGCCGTCCAGTGGATCAGGGCCGCCGACCGCCCGATCATCGTCGTCGGCGGGGGCGCGGTCAACGCCTGCGAGGAAGTCATGGAGCTCTCGCAGCTCCTGCAGGCCCCCGTGGACACCACCCTCATGGGGATGGGTGTGGTCCCGTCCACCTACGACCTCTGCATGGGCCCCCTCGGGATGCACGGCAGGATGTCCGCCCTCCACGCCATGAACGAGGCCGACCTGATCATCTCCGTGGGCAGCAGGTTCTCCGACAGGACCTACAGCCAGAAGAGCCGCATGAAGAGCCCCGACGGGAAGGTCGTGCACATAGACCTGGACGCGGTGGAGTTCAACAAGCACAGGCACCCCGCGGCCAACCTGCAGTGCGATTCCAAGAAGGCGGTGCGCATGCTCATAGAGGCCCTGAAGCCGTCCTACGTCCCCCGCAGGGAGTGGGCCGACAGGGCCAGGATGTTCAAGTCCCGCTGCGCCTGCGACCCGGACTTCGGGTGCACCCCCATAGTCCCCCAGAAGGTCATGCACGAGATCAACAGGTTCATCGGGGACGACACCATCGTCACCACCGACGTTGGACAGAACCAGATGTGGGCCATGCACTTCCTCGACATCGAGAAGCCCCGCAGGTTCCTGTCCTCCGGCACGTTCGGGACCATGGGGTACGGCCTCCCCGCCGCCATCGGCGCCAAGGCCGCCAGGCCCGACATGAACGTCATGGCCATCACCGGCGACGGAGGCTTCCAGATGGTCATGCAGGAGCTGTCCACGTCGCTGGCCGAGGACCTGCCCGTCACGGTGGTGCTGCTGAACAACGGCACACTCGGCATGGTCAGGCAGTGGCAGAAGCTGTTCTGGCACGAGCGCTACTCCGCCACCACCCTCAGGTGCGACCCGGACTTCGTGAAGCTCGCCGAGTCCTTCGGCGCCAAGGGCATAAGGGTGGAGAAGCCGGGCGAGATCGCCGACGCCCTCAGGGAGGCCAGGGACTGCGGGAGGACCTGCATCGTGGACATCACGGTGGACCCCGACGAGCACGTCCTGCCCATGATCCCCGCGGACCCCAAGGAGGACATCGTCATGGGCCGCTGCGGGTTCCGCATCTGAGGCGGCCGGGGGTCAGTCCCCCTCCGCCATCCTCACAGCCACGCGTCCGCCGCCCACGGCGATGCCGTACGACAGGACCTCCGATCCCCTGGCGAACCAGGCGTACTCCTTCTCGCGCACCTGCGCCAGCGCCTTCCCGGCGACCTCGTCGGCGTCGTCCCTCTCCGAGATCTTCTTGATCTCCACGATCGCGCCCCTGCCGGACCTGTCCCACGGGACCAGGCCGATGTCGGCGATCCCGTCCCCACTGTGGAGCTCCACCTTGACTCTGTGGGTGCTCTGGGTCCACATCATCCCCGCGATGAACATGTGCGGCGCCGACTCCAGGGATTCGGACCTGGGGTTGAAGGACACCTCCAGGACCTTCTCGATCTCCTCGCGGACGGCTGCGACGTCACCCGACAGGACGGCCGAGGTGAAGGCGTTCATGTGGTCCCACCCCCTCGGCGTGAACCATCTCCTCACCTTCCTCCCGAAGAGGTCCATGACCTCGCGGTTGGGCACCCTCAGGGCGTACGTCCCGTCTGGGTTCCTGGTCGCGGTGAGGTAACCTGCCTGGACGATGTACGCCGGGACGTCCTCCGGGTCCATCTCCAGCACATCGCCGCTCCTCGGGAACGAGAGACGGCTGTCGATGCGGGCGTCCACGGTCCCTCCGGACAGCAGGACCGCCAGCTGCTCCCTCGCGTGTCTGTCGGCCACGTTCAGCATCCTGCCAATCTGCTCATCGCTGCCGGAGGCCACCCAGTAGCTGTCCGGACGCGTGTTGTACTGGAAGTAGCATATGACGCTGTACGGGCTGTACACCTCCGTGTCGCCGAAGCGGTAGCCGTCGTAATGGGCCCTGATCTCATCCAGCCTCTCCGGGCACCCCGCCTTCTCGCACAGTCCCGACACCTCGGCCTCCGTGAGCCCGAAGCAGTCGGAGAACTCGTCATCGCTGAACACGCTGCTCACGTAGAGGTTGTTGACACCCGAGAACATGCCCTCCTTGGCCATCTGCAGCACGCCCGTGATGACCGCCTTCCCGAGATGCTCGTTGTTCTTGAGAAGCGACGACAGCACCGTGCGCAGACGGTCCATGGCATCGGAGAAGTATCCCCTGTCCATAGCGAACAGGACGGGTGCCTCGTACTCATCGATGAGAAGGACGGGCCTGACGCCGTGATGCGCATGGAGGCACTCTATCAGAAGGCTCAGATCGTCGAGATCGGGCAGCCTGCGGTTGATCACCCTGTCGACCTCGCCCCTCATGAAATCATCGAGACGATCGGAGTCCAACAGATACCTGAACCCGTTGACCGTGTGCATGATCATCTTCTCGAACGCCCTCTGGTTCTCACTGGATGTCATGCCCCTGACGTCCTTGAGGTCTATGTACACAACGGGGACGGCGTTCCTCACGTCGTCGTACTCGTGATGTGTGTCGATCTCCAGTCCGTCGAACCAGTGGTTCCCCCTGTACCTGAGGTCCAGGAAGTACCTGAGCATCGACAGGTTCAGCGATTTGCCGAAACGGCGGGGGCGCGTTATCAGCAGCACCCGCGCCGGATTTGAGAGCACCCTGTCCACGAAACGGCTCTTGTCCGCGTATGCGAGACCGTCGTCACGCAGGACGCTGAAGTTGCATTCGGTCACGGATACCCTCGTGTCATCGCCTCCTCCGATGACGAAAACGTCTCCGGGGATTATATCGTTGCCGTCACGGCCCTCTTCGTCTGCCATGACCGTGTGGAGACGGAAGCAGCCTCTTAAGGGACGTGCGGTTAACAACGGTCGATACTACAACGAGCTTGGATTCCCGGTGTGGCCCGGTGCTTCGGACGCCGCGATACGCGTTTGAACAAACTTTATAATCGTCCAGCCATCGCGGGGACATGGACCTCGAGCAGACCGTTCTAGGAAAGATCGTACCCCCGCCGGAGGAAGTCGCGTCCATACAGGAGCGCGCGGACCGCCTGAAGGGCATCGTGGAGGAGTACATCGCATCCCACGGCATCGAGGTCGAGGCCAGGTTCGCCGGGTCCTTCTCCAAGGGGACCTTCCTGTCCAACCCGGACCTGGACCTGTTCCTGATGTTCCCGGACACCGTTCCGGAGGAGGACATGAAGAGGATCGGCCTCCAGGCGGGAGAGGACATCCTGCACGGCATGCGCATGTTCTCCGACCACCCCTACACCAGAGGCAACTTCGAGGGGCTCGACGTGGACATGGTCCCGTGCTTCCGCATAGACAGCACCGAGCACCTGAAGAGCGCCGTGGACCGCACCCCGTTCCACACCGAGTTCATAATGTCCCATCTGGACGACGCGGGGAAGGACCAGGTGCGCCTACTGAAGAAGTTCATGAAGGGAATCGGCACCTACGGGGCCGAGCAGGACGCGAGGGGGTTCTCCGGATACCTCTGCGAGCTCCTCGTGGTCAGGTTCGGCACGTTCCGCGGGGTGCTGGAGGCGGCCTGCCACTGGAGGAACGGCACGACAATCGCCATCAAGGGCATGGGGCCCGAGATAACATCGCCGCTGGTTGTGTACGACCCGGTGGACCCGAGGAGGAACGTCGCCTCCGCCGTGCACCTCGACACGCTGTCCACCTTCATAGTGGCCGCCAACTCCTATCTTGCCGAGCCCCGGGAGGAGTTCTTCTTCCCCAGAAAGAGGAGCCCTCTGACCGCCGACGGGCTCCGCGGACTCGCGGACAGGCACGGCACCAGGGTAGTGTCCGCCGTCTTCGACAGGCCCGACGCCATAGAGGACAACCTGTTCTCCCAGCTCTGGAAGACCCAGATCGCCTTCGCGAAGAAGCTGGACGACTTCGGGTTCACCGTGCTGAGGGGCGTCCACGAGATGGACGACGGCAGCATGACCGTGGCCTTCGAGGTCGAGCGCGACACCCTGCCCAGGACGTTCAAGCACGAGGGGCCGCCCGTGTGGGTCAACTCCGCGTCGTTCCTGTCCAAATGGAAGGGGAGCCCCTGCGGCGACCCGTTCATCGAGGACGGGAGGTGGATGGTCGTCTCCGAGCGTCAGTACGTCGACGCGAAGGACATGCTGGAGCACGAGGCGTCCATGGCGGGCATCGGCAAGGAACTGGACCTGGGCACCATGAGGGTCATGGACCACGAGACATCCCTTTCCGGCATCGACCCCCTGCTTCTGACGGAGCTGCTGGACCCCAGGATGCCCTGGGAGATCTGAGAACCAACCATTTTATAGAGATCCCGCAATCAGCAGGGACAGTGGGCCTGTGGGTTAGCTTGGTATACTTGCGGCTTTGGGAGCCGTTGACCCCGGTTCAAATCCGGGCTGGCCCACCATTTTCCATGTAGATTCCTCGTGCAGAAATCCGTCTTTTCCCATGTGATTGAATACATTTCTAATTATCGAAAATCGAAAATCGATAAGAACGATATTAGATACGGATGCATAATCACAACACATGACAGGGGCTGCATCTCACGACAATCCGCTGGAGGAGAGGTACAGCCATGACATCCTCATCAGACTTCTGGAATCCGGGACGATGATGAAGACCGAACTTCTCAGAAGTGTTTCGAAGTCCTCCTGCATGATCGGCAGACTGGAACGTCTGGAGGAGGCTGGCCTGGTGGAGACATACAACGACACCTTCTCGTACAACACCAAATGGGTGTCGTTGACCGCCAAGGGATCCGCCGTCGCACGCCTCATCAAACAGATTCACGACATCATGGACGGCAACATGACCGTGAACGGAGGCCGTGTCGACAACGACCTCCAAAACTGGGGGGATGAGATGGAAGGGGCGTTCGCCCAGAGTGTGGAGCCTGCCGGGAGGCGGGACGACGCCCGGAACCCTCCCGACTGACCTTTTTCAGTAATACTTTATGTTGCACCTGTAGCAGTAGTTCTCCGCGTCCAGCAGCCCTCCGCATTTCGGACAGTGGCGGTAGTTGCTGCTTGCGGCACTCAGCGAGATGTACATGAACACCAGCAGGAACAGCATTATAACCAGGACCGGGAGGAACATCGCCACCAGGACCCTGAACAACCCGGTGCTCTTGAACACACTGTCCTCGTCCCAGTCGTACTCCTCTATGATCGTCGGATCACGCATGGTCTGACGGACCATGACCATGGTGACGAAGCCGATGATGATGACTGGCACCAGGAGCATTACCGCCTCTGGAGCCGGTTCCCCTCCGCCCTGGTATTGGAGTATAAGTAGCAGAACACTGGACCCGAACACACAGGAACTCGTGTACATGACGAGAAGGGACACGATGTAATGTCTGAGACGACCGACTGTATTCCCCTTCTTGTTGATCTTCGCTCCCCTGATCCACTTCAGTCCGTTCAAAACGAGAATCAGACAACCTACAGTCAGTCCGACGATTAACCACTCCGTCAGGCCCATGTCCGTCTCGGATTCGACAGGGGACATCCCCGCCAGGACGAAGGCCAGTATCAATGAGAACACGCCCACGAACAGAACGTATCCTCCAGTTATCTTACGGTTCATGGTCAGTAATTTATCACTTTTAATTTATTATTTTCGAAAATAGAAATACTACGATGAGACATGTCCTTCGGATGAACCGTGGAACATCTGAAATTCCATCATCTCGCTGAGAATCGCCTGGAATCACACCTGTCTGTGATGTGTAAAAACGTTTTAGCGACAAATGATCCTGACGAACTGTTCCATCACCCTACTTGAGAATGATTTCGAAATAAATACTATTTTCGAATTTCGAAAATAATAAATAAAGACCTGTGGATTAAGGATTCATGAACACCAGGACCCTGATTGTGGCAATTGCCGTCGTGGCTGTGGTAGGCATTGCGGCGGTGGCCCTCGCCCTGAGTAACAATGGAAGCTCGGGTGACGGCAGTGTGGAATACAACTACGACTTCTCGGTTGATGACTACAACCTCTATGGCGAAAACTACAGAGTGCTCGGCATGGACCTCGCGGTCAAGAACATAAACCATGTGTCCATACCCGCCGAGGGTGGCCTTCGTCTAGACTACATGACAGTCACGGTAAAGTACAACGGCGGAGAGCTGTTCAAGGATCATGTCATGAGTGGGGTAATGAGTCCTGGAAACGACTATGTTACACAGGTCTCCTGGAACGTTTCCCTGGACTTCACCATCGACCAGATCGAAAACGTCGAGATTGGATGGCAGGTCCCCGAAGGTGCAGAGGAACTCGTGGGTGAGATCGACACACCCGAGTTCGTATACAACGAATCCCTCTCCACCGACAAGTACGCTTGAACACGGTTCCGTACGATTCGACTGGTCGTATCGGAATCGATTGTGAATCCTTTCCGGTCGGCGGGCGCAATCGCGCCTGCCGACAACCTCTGAACCTTTTGTCACCTGACCTGGGTGGGAGCACCCCCTGCATTATATGACGATCCCACACTCACACAATTGATGCAGACTGTTGGACAAATGATTCCAAGCATGCAACCCATATTATAGTTCGATGACAATGCATCGCTTTAAACAATTTGAAGACATTAAAATGTATAATGAGTGAAAACCCATCGTATACGGTTAGCGAATACAGCATCGAACTTGTATCAGACATCGAAAGGAGATTAGACGACCCCAGACTGGCGGAGGCGCTGTCGTCGCCGGAGGTGCGCCACGCCAACAGACTGGCTGCGGTGCAGGCCACGGCGGCGATAGAGAACAACAGCCTTTCGCTTCCGCATGTCAGAAGGCTCATCGACGACAACGGGATCGTCCCCGGATGCAGACGCGAGACCCAGGAGATCAGGAACCTGTACGACGCGTACTCGGTGATGGATGGCTTCGATCCGAACAGCACGGACGACCTGCTCAGGGCGCACGGGATGGTGACGCGCGACATCCTGCCGAACGCCGGACGGTTCCGCGACCATGGCGTGGGGATCTACTCGGGGAACGAACTTATCCATCTTGCGCCTCCCGCGTACCTCGTACCCGGCCTCGTGGACGACCTGCTCGGATGGCTGAGGACCTCGGACGAGCACCCTCTCATCCTCGGCTGCGTGTTCCACCACTGGTTCGAGTTCATCCACCCGTTCTCGGACGGGAACGGACGCACCGGGAGGCTCTGGCACATGAGGATCGTGCAGTCGTGGCGGCCGGAGTTCGAATGGATTCCGGTGGAGGCATCCGTGCTGAGGCACAGATGGGAATACTACGACGCGATACAGGAATCCGACGAATCGGGGGACTCCGGGAGGTTCATCGGATTCATGCTGGAGGTCGTCTCCGAGGCCGTCGACGATATCCTCGACAAGGTGTGATCGGACAGTCTGGCACATGTGCCGTTCAGGGGGTTTTCGGTGCCCGGAGGAGATGTGCCAGATGATCCGATGGCCTCCTGTCGTTTTCGGTCACCTCCCCCTGCAACGCTCATAACCGCCTCTGAGAATCGAACGCCCATGGTCGCATCGGAGAACGACATCATGGGCACCATGAGACATGCTCTGGCGGAGATGGACCTCGCCCTCGGGAGGAAGGTGTCGGCCATGGTGATCTCCGGCACCGTCACGCCGCCCAGACGCGGCGTGAGGACCCAGGAGAGCCCCCAGTTCCTGACATCCCGGGCCCTGGTGACGCCCATGGTCCGCACCCTCGGATACACGGACGTCACCGAGATGCGCAGGGAGCTGGAGCACATCCCCGGGCTCGTGATAGCCGTGACCGCGGCGAACCATCCCCTGAGGGAGGCCTCGGAGAATCTGCTCAGGACCATGAGGGCCGAGGACATAGAGTTCGGTGTCGCCACCGACGGCATAAGGTGGATGATGGCGGAGATGTACGGCAGGAGGCCGAAGATCGTCTGCATGTCCGACCTCCGGCCGTACTACGTCGAGGTTCTCGACCGCGACAGGTTCAGGACCGCCGTGCCCGAGGACAGACGGAACCTCCGCCTGTTCTCGAGCGTGTTCTCGAAGATGCCGTGACGTCAAAGCTTCTGTCCGCACGGCGGATCGTCCGGGGAACCGATGTCCTTGTCCCTGACGACAGAGGAGTACAGACGGAACCCTCCCGCCAGGTGGCTGCACTCGTACCCGTTCTGCTCCAGCATCCTCGCCGCGATGTAGCTGCGGAGGGCGCTGTGGCAGATCAGGCGGATGTGCCTGTCCTTGGGGATCTCCGACATCCTCGCCCTGAGCTCATCCACGGGGATGTTCACGGACCCCTCGATGTGCCCGCACGAGTACTCGGCCGGGGTGCGGACGTCCACAAGATAGGATCCCTCGTCCTCCGCGATGTCCCCGACCTCGTCCCAGAAGAACTGCCTGACCCTGCCGGACACCAGGTTGTCTATGACGAACCCCGCCATGTTGACGGGATCCTTCGCGGAGGAGTACGGCGGCGCGTACGCCAGGTCGAGCTCCTCCAGGAGCCTGTAGTCCCCTCCGGCGCGGATGGCTGTGGCAATCACGTCGATCCTCTTGTCGGAACCCTCGTATCCAACGATCTGCGCTCCGAGGATCCTCCCCGTGCCCTTCTCGAACAGCGTCTTGACGGACATGTTCCTGGCCCCGGGATAGTACGTGGCGTGAGATGCGGAGTAGATGTAGACCTTCCCGTAGTCTATGCCGGCGGCCTTAGCCGTCTTCTCGTTGAGGCCGGTGGTGGCGACGGTCATGTCGAACACCTTGATCACCGACGACCCTTGGGACCCCCTGTACTCGGACGGGATGCCGCAGATGTTGTCGGCCGCGATGCGCCCCTGCCTGTTGGCCGGTCCCGCCAGGGAGATGACCGCGTCCGTGCCGGACACGAACTCCCTCACCTGGACGGCGTCGCCGACGGCGTAGATGCTCGGGTCCGACGTGCGCATGTGCGTGTCGGTGACGATGGCCCCCTTGATGCCCGTCTCCAGACCGGCATCGGATGCCAGGTGGGTATCCGGGACCACCCCGAGGGCGACGACCGCCATGTCCGCTTCCAGGACGCGTCCGCTCCTGAGGTTGACCCTCAGGTTCCCTCCGGAGTTGTCGAACCCGGTGACGGCCTCGGACAGGAGCAGCTCGATCCCGTTGTCCCTGAGGCAGTGGTGCACGTCGGCGGCCATGTCCCTGTCCAGCGGCGGCAGGACGTGGTCGGGGCGCTGCACCAGCGTCACCCTCACACCCATGTGCGCCAGGTTCTCGGCCACCTCCAGCCCTATGTAGCCCCCTCCGGCCACGACGGCGTGCCCGGGGCGGTTGGCCGTGACGAAGTCGCGCATGGCCAGGGTGTCCTCCACCGTGCGCATGGTCATGATCCTGGGGTCGGATGTGCCGGGCATGTCCGGCACCAAGGGCTTGGCTCCGGGGGACAGGATCAGCACGTCGTATGGCTCGTCGTACTCGGAGCCGTCGTCCAGCCCCCTGACCCTGACCTTCTTGGCCGTCCTGTCGATGGAGACCGCCTCGTTCCTCACCCTGACGTCCACGCTGAAGCGGTTCCTGAAGGACTCCGGCGTCTGGAGGGTCAGCTTGGCCCTGTCCTCTATGACCCCTCCGACGTAGTACGGGAGCCCGCAGTTGGCATAGGACACGTACCCTGTGCGCTCCAGCATGACTATCTCGGCCCTCTCGTCCAGCCTTCTCAGCCTCGCCGCCGCGGAAGCACCTCCGGCGACCCCTCCGATGATCAGAACCTTCATGTGAATCGGGAAGTAAACGGCGATTAGATATATTAACGCTGTGAATTATCGGTGTAGGACCACAGTCTGGCACATCTCACCGCATGGTCCCAGCCGTCGATGTGCGCCCTCCTCTCGGCCTCGCCCATTGCGGGGACGAACCTCCTGTCCAGGGTCCAGTTTTCCCTCAGGTCGTCCTCGCAGCTCCAGAACCCGACGGTGAGCCCGGCCATGTACGCCGCGCCCAGAGCGGTCGACTCGATGCACCGCGGGCGCTCCACGTCCATGCCGGTTATGTCGGCCAGGAACTGGCAGAGGAAGTTGTTGGCGCTGGCGCCTCCGTCCACCTTCACCGAGCGGATCCTCGTGCCGGAGTCGGACTCCATGGCGCGTATGACGTCGTTTGCCTGGAAGGCTATGGACTCCAGGGCGGCGCGGGCGATGTGGCACCTGTTGGTCCCCCTGGTGAGGCCCATGATTATGCCCCTGGCATTCTGGTCCCAATGGGGCGCACCCAGGCCCACGAACGCCGGCACGACGTAGCATCCGCAGGTGTCCTCCACGCGCTCCGCCATCCTCTCCGTCTCGGCGGACTCCTCCACGATCTGCAGCTCGTCCCTGAGCCACTGCACGGCGGCGCCCGCGATGTAGATCGAACCCTCCAGCGCGTACTCGGCGCGTCCCCCGAGGTCCCATGCCACGGTGGTGAGCAGCCCCTTGCTGGTAATCCTCGGGTCGTCGCCCATGTTCATCAGCAGGAACCCGCCGGTCCCGAAGGTTATCTTCACATCGCCCCTGTCGAAGCAGGTCTGGCCGAACAGGGCCGCCTGCTGGTCGCCGAGGGCGGAGGCGATGGGGATCTCCGCGCCGATGACGTCGGGGTCCGTGACACCGAAGACATGGCCCGGCGGGCACGGCTCCGGGAGCATCCCGCGCGGGACTCCCAACATGTCCAGGAGGTCGTCGTCCCAGCGCAGGTCGGTTATGTTGAACATCATTGTACGGGAGGCGTTGGAATAGTCTGTGGCGTGCACCCTCCCTCCGGTGAGGTTCCATATGATCCAGGTCTCCACAGTCCCGAAGAGGATGCGGCCGTCCTCGGCGCCCTCCCTGGCCCCGGGGACGTTCTCCAGCACCCACCTCAGCTTGGTCCCGGAGAAGTAGGCGTCTATCTGCAGCCCGGTCTTCGACAGGACGGTCTCCCCCAGTCCGCGGTCCCTCAGCTCCTGGCAGAACGCGTGGGTCCTGCGGTCCTGCCACACGATGGCGTTGCACACCGGGATCCCCGTCCCGGCGTCCCACACCACGGTGGTCTCCCTCTGATTGGTGATGCCCACGGCAACACACTCGTCGGGATCGATCCCGGGCTTGGACAGGCAGTCTGCGATGGTCTCCCTGCACAGCCTCCAGATCTCCGACGCGTCGTGCTCCACCATGCCGGGCCCAGGATAGATCTGCCTCAGGTCCCTCTGGGACACCGCCAGGACCTCGCCGCGGTGCCCGAACAGCATGCAGCGCACGCTGGTGGTCCCGGCATCCACCGCTAGGACGTATCCGGCCATGGGATCAGCCGCGGTACACGTCGTCCAGCGAGAAGAGCAGGACGTTGCGGTCGACCTTCGCGTGGTCCGTCAGCTCCCTGTCGAACCCGGGCCCGGAGAACAGGGCGAAGAGCTTGTTGGACCCGTCCACCTTCTTGGACCTCTCCATCAGCTCGTTCAGGTCGGCCATGCCGAAGGGCTCGCCGTGGAGCCTGCACCTGGCGGCCATGATCCTCCTGACGTCGTTCATGTTCACGGCGGCCACGAAGTCTATGATGGAGTCGCTGCTGTCGTCCTTCCTGCGGAGCTTCCCCATGAACGAGTAGTCGTAGTTGTGTGTGACGTAGTCCATGCAGACCGTCTTGAACCCGCGCTCCACGTAGGCGTCGATGTCATCCCTGGCCATCTCGAAGGCCTCCTGCGGGGACTCGAACTCCACGTGGTGGGTGTACCTGTACACGACCTCGTAGAAGAAGCGGATGATGTTGCTGCTGATGGAGTACACCGCCCTGCGGGACACGCCGGACGACACCTCCTTCTGCACGAGGCCCTTGTGCTCCATGTCGTCGAGCATCTTCTGGCAGTACGACGAGCTTATGTCCGCCTTGGCGGCCATGTCCTTCACGTTCTGGGCCCCGGCCGCCATCGCGGAGAGGACCTTCGTGCACGCGGCGCTGACCTCGGTCTCGGCGGCCACCAGGCCCTCCGCCTCCAGGGAGAACACAGACATGTGGTCGAAGAACTGGTCGCGGATCACATCCATGGGCTTCCCAGAGAACAGCTTCTGGTACGCCGGCGTCCCTCCCACGATGGCGTAGGCCATGAGGTGCTCCATGGGGGTGTAGTCCGGATGGAACCCCTTGCACTCGAGGTACTTCATGGGCTTCAGGTCCAGGGTGTAGTAGAACCTGCCGAAGATCGAGCTGTCGTTGTCGCAGACGATTAGCATGAGCTTCGTGCCTGGGAGCTCGCGGTTCATGAACGAGCGCAGGTACGAGTTGAACTCCTGGAAGTTGCCGATCAGGTCGGAGTAGCGGTCGATTATCACCACGACGCGCTTCTTCCCGCAGATCTTCTTGATCGTCGGGAACAGGTCCAGGATGTCGTCGAAATGCACCGGCTTCCCGGCGAAGGCCGAGAGGCTGCGGCAGATCTCGTTGATGTTGTCGGATTTCAGGCCGGCGACGCCGGTCAGGTATATGTGGGGCTTGTCCTCGCAGAAGCTGCGCAGTATCGCGGTCTTGCCCAGATGGCGACGTCCGCATATCGCGCATGCGACAGGGACCTTCTCGTAGACATCCTCCAGATACTTCAGCTCATCAGAGCGACCGACACAACCACCCATGTGGGGGCGTATGTGACTGCCCTCTATTAAAGGGTCCTTCGGACCCTTCGCCGGGCCTGAAGACCCCCGGGAAGGACGCTGGATCGCGCAATGCGCGTTAACACGGGCATCCGAAAATCGTAGACGGCTTTACGGAACTCACACTTAACTTCGTAGATATCGGAATGATATTTTTCAGTATCTTTATATACGGACGTTCTCAGCCATCCGGGTAAGGCTCATGAATGATATCCTGTTCATGATGGCGGTACCGTTCATCGCGGCGCTGGTCCTCTTAGTCGTTAAGAACGACAAGGCGAGGGGATACATCGCCGAGGTCGCGGCGGCGATCATCATCCTGTCATCGGTCTGGGTGGCGTACAGCTACCTGGGTGAGCCCCAGACGTTCGAGTTCCATAACGAGATCATCGACATGCTGATGTTCGTCGCCGAGGTGATCCTCGGACTGGCGATCATCTATCTGGGAATCAAACACAAGAAATACGCGGCATCGGTCCTCGGACTGGTGCAGCTCTGCATGTCCCTGTACTTCGAGTTCGCCCTCAAGGAGGGCATCGAGACGGAGAGGGCGCTGTACATCGACGACCTCTCCATAATCATGGTGCTGATCATAGGAATCATCGGCAGCCTGATCTGCGTCTACGCGGTCGGGTACATGCGCGACTTCCAGGAGCACCACAGGGACGAGAAGGACCGCAGGCGCTGGTTCTTCTTCCTTCTGTTCACCTTCCTGAGCGCGATGTACGGCATCGTGCTGTCCAACGACATGGTCTGGATGTTCTTCTTCTGGGAGATCACCACGCTGTGCTCCTTCGCGCTGATCGGCTTCACCAGGACGGAGGAGGCCGTGAACAACTCGTTCAGGCAGTTGATCCTCAACCTCGTCGGAGGCATCGCGTTCCTGGCCGCCAACATGCTGCTGGCGCACCAGTACGGACACCTCGACCTGACCTGGCTCCTGTCCCACGGACCCGATGCGGCCCAGTGGGTCCTCGTGGCCGTCATGCTCCTGTGCCTCGCGGGCATAGTCAAGTCCGCACAGATGCCGTTCCACACATGGCTGCTGGGCGCCATGGTCGCGCCCACACCCACATCCGCCCTGCTGCACTCGTCCACCATGGTCAAGGCGGGCGTGTTCATGGTCCTGAAGCTCTCCCCGCTGCTCACCGGCAACCTGGGAGGGTACATGGTCATGACCGTCGGGGGACTCACGTTCCTCCTGGCGTCCATGGCCGCCATCTCGCAGTCCAACGCCAAGAGGGTGCTGGCGTACTCCACCATCGCCAACCTCGGTCTGATTGTCGCCTGCGCTGGCGTCGGTACGCCCGAGGCCGTGTGGGCAGGGGTCATGCTGATGATCTTCCACGCCGTCACCAAGTCGATGATGTTCCTCTGCGTCGGAACGGCGGAGCACCACATCGGCAGCAGGGACATCGAGGACATGGACGGGCTGTTCGTCAGGATGCCCAAGCTGGCCATGATCATGATGATCGGTATCGCCGGCATGTTCCTCGCCCCATTCGGAATGCTCATCTCCAAGTGGGCCGCGCTCACGTCCTTCGTGGACTGCGAGTACATCGTCGTGATCGCGTGCATCGTGTTCGGCTCCGCCGTCACGTCGTTCTACTGGACCAAGTGGCTCGGCAAGCTCGCCTGCACCGCCTCCAAGGCGGAGAACTGCGAGGAGACCGTCCACAAGCAGGAGTGGTTCGTCCTCGGGGTCCTCGCGATTCTGACCATCGCCACCTGCATACTCTACCCCGTGGTCTCGTCCGAGACCATCGTGCCCTGGCTCGAGGGCGTGTTCCACACGTCCGGCGAGAGCCTGGTGCCGCTTCTGGAGGCCAACAACATGTACATCGTCATACTGATGGCCATCGTCCTGGTGCTGCTGCCGCTGCCGTTCTTCGGCAGGACCAAGAAGAGGGTCGTGCCCAACTACATGGCCGGAGTGGGGATCGACGACGAGACCTACGTCGGTTCGATGGGAGCCACCGTCGACGTGTCCCTGAGAAACTGGTACATGAACGCCTGGTTCGGCGAGGACCGCATCAGGAAGGTCGGGGAGGCCGTGACCGCCGTGGTCATCGTGGCCCTCATCGTCGCCGCGATCGCGGGGGTGAGCATATGAGCGACTGGATGTGGATCGTCGCCGCCGTCGTGTTCGTCGTGGTCGGACCCCTCGTCGGATGCCTCCTGGCCGGAATCGACAGGAAGATCTCCGCCAGGATGCAGAACCGTGTCGGACCCCCGATAAGGCAGCCCCTGTACGACGTGAGGAAGTTCCTCGCCAAGGAGCAGGTCACACCCAACCTGGTGCAGGACTTCTACGTCATGTGCTTCCTGCTGTTCACCATCGTCACCGGAGCCCTGTTCTTCGGCGGCATGGACCTGCTGCTGGTGATCTTCACCCTGACGCTGTCGGAGACCTTCCTGGTCCTGGCCGCGTACTCGTCCGGGTCGGTGTACTCGCAAATCGGAGCGCAGAGGGAGCTGTACGTCGCCATGGCCTACGAACCGATCATCCTGCTCATGGCCATCTGCTACTACCTGGAGTTCGGGAGCTTCGCCGTGTCCGACATCGTGGAGAGCGGCGAGATGGCGTTCGTCCCGCTGCTCGGCGTGTTCGTCGCGTTCCTGTTCGGACTGACCATGAAGCTCAGGAAGTCCCCGTTCGACCTCAGCCTGTCCCATCACGCCCACCAGGACATAGTGAGGGGCATGGCGACCGAGTTCTCCGGAAGGACCTACGCCTCCCTGGAGATCGCCCACTGGTACGAGTCGGTCATGCTCCTGGGCATGATGGTGCTGTTCTTCCTGAACGGCAGCTGGACCGGCGTCGTCCTGGGGGTCGTGGTCGCCGTCCTCGCCTGGATACTGGAGATCTGGATCGACAACGGCTTCGCCAGGATGAAGTGGCAGACCGCCCTGAAGAGCGGATGGGTCGTGGGACTGATACTGGGAGTCGGCAACGTGGCCGTGCTCCTGCTCATCTGAGGTGATGTGAATGTCTGGAACAACGAAATCACCGTGGCTAATGCACTACGACGCCTCGAGCTGCAACGGATGCGACATCGAGGTCCTCGCCTGCCTCACGCCCGTCTACGACGTGGAGAGGTTCGGCGTGATCAACACCGGCGACCCCAAGCAGGCGGACATCTTCCTGGTGACGGGCGCCGTCAACGACCAGAACAAGGAGGTCGTCAAACAGCTGTACGACCAGATGCCCGAGCCCAAGGTCGTGGTGGCGGTCGGGATCTGCGCCTGCTCGGGCGGGATCTTCAAGGACTGCTACAACATCCTGGGCGGGGTCGACCAGGTCATCCCCGTGGACGTCTACGTCCCCGGATGCGCCGCCAGGCCGGAGGCCATCATCGACGGCGTGGTCAAGGGACTGGACGTCCTCGAGCAGAAACGCCTTAGGCTCCAGCAGGAGAAGGAGGGGAGCAAATGACCGAGAACACACAGACTTTCGAGACCGCGACGCCCGAGGAGGTCCCGGCCATCGCCGAGAGGCTGAAGGGCGAGGGCTACAGGATGGTGCAGATCTGCGGGGTGACCAAGACCGGATGCACGGAGGTCCTGTACAGCTTCGACAGGGACTTCTCCGTGAGGAACTTCAAGGTCGACGTGCCGTTCGGCACCCCCGTGAAGAGCATCACGCCCTGGTACTGGGCCGCGTTCGTGTACGAGAACGAGGTCCACGACCTGTTCGACGTGGAGTTCACCGACAGCAGGCTGGACTACAAGGGCAACTTCTTCCGCATGAGTCGGAAGACACCGTGGAAGGGGAAGGAAGCCGAAGAGACGAAGGAGGGAGCCTGATGGGAAAGAGAACCATCGTCCCCTTCGGACCCCAGCATCCCGCCCTCCCCGAGCCGGTCCACCTGGACCTGGAGCTGGAGGACGAGACGGTCGTGCGCGCCATCCCGTCCATCGGCTACGTCCACCGCGGACTGGAGAAGCTGGCCGAGAAGAGGGACTACAACGACATGATCTACGTCATGGAAAGGGTCTGCGGCATCTGCAGCTTCGGCCACGGCTGGGGATACGCCGGCGCGGTCGAGGGCCTGATGGGTGTGCGGATTCCCGACAGGGCGGAGTGCCTGAGGGTCATGTTCCACGAGCTCTCCAGGGTCCACAGCCACCTGCTTTGGCTGGGCCTGCTGGCCGACGGGCTCGGGTTCGACAGCCTGTTCATGCACTGCTGGAGGATCAGGGAGAAGGTCCTCGACGTGTTCGAGGCCATCACCGGGGGCAGGGTCATCATGTCCTTCTGCAAGGTCGGCGGCGTCAGGAAGGACCTGACCCCCGAGATGCTGAAGATGGTCAAGGACACCTGCGACATGATCGAGGACGAGATGAGGAAGACCGCCCTGGTGTTCATGAAGGACTCGTCCGTCAGGAACAGGCTGTGCGGCACCGGGGTGCTGACCAAGGAGGACGTCATCGACCTCTGCGCGGTCGGACCGGTCGCCAGGGGATCCGGCGTGAATAACGACGTCAGGACCACCAGCGAGATGTACAGGAGCCTGGGCTTCGAGCCGATCCTCTACGACGAGGGCGACTGCTGGTCCAGGTGCATGGTCAGGGTCGACGAGATAATGCAGTCCCTAGACATCATCAGGAACGCCATCGCGAACCTCCCGGAGGGCGACGTGTCCGTCCCGGTCAAGGGCAACGCGCCGGTGGGCGACTTCATGTTCCGCGTGGAGCAGCCCCGCGGGGAGGCGTTCTACTACGTACAGGGCAACGGCACCAAGAACCTTAGCCGCGCCAGGGTCAGGACGCCCACGAACATCAACATCCCCGCGATGACCAAGATGCTCCAGGGATGCAACCTCCAGGACGTGTCCATGCTGGTGATCACCATAGACCCCTGCATCAGCTGCACGGAGCGCTGATACCATGGCGGTAATGAAGTTCGGGGGAAGGCTGCTCCGCAACCTGTTCTCCAAGCCGGCCACCAAGATGTACCCCGTGGTCCCGAGGGAGTACCCCGAGAGGAGCCGCGGGCACATCGAGTTCGACCCGACAGCCTGCATCACGTGCAACATCTGCGGGAAGAAGTGCCCCACGCATGCGATCACCATCGACAAGGCCGCACGCACCATGACGATCGACAGGATGAACTGCATCCAGTGCGGGTACTGCGCAGAGTCCTGCCCGAAGAAGTGCATCACCATCGTCCCCGGATACACCGCGCCCGATGCGCAGAAGGTGTCCGAGACGTTCCAGATACCCGAGAAGCCGAAGGAACAGGCCTGAGGTCAAACAGGGGGTCCGGAAGGATCCCCTTTTTCTTTTACCCCCAATCCAGAATATTATCTGCCTCCCTGCACCGATGTTTCCGGCTCCAGATTATTAGGCATACCTAAATTTAAATACTGATTTAGTTATTCCTAAATTATGTCGAACGTAGCAGTGGTATACTGGAGCGACACAGGGAACACCGA
Organism: Candidatus Methanomethylophilaceae archaeon; assembly: GCA_944322255.1. GTDB lineage: Archaea > Thermoplasmatota > Thermoplasmata > Methanomassiliicoccales > Methanomethylophilaceae > Methanoprimaticola. The sequence goes on from CALUOK010000005.1 coordinate 44,842, forward strand.
GGCCATGGCCAACCTCGTGGCCGAGGGGATCCGCTCGGCCGGAGGGAACGCCGAGATCATCACGGCCGACGGGTTCGGCCCGGACAAGGTCTCCCAGTACGACGCGATAGCATTCGGATGCCCCGCGATGGGGGACGAGGTGCTGGAGGAGGACATCTTCGAGCCCATGTTCGCCGCAGTGGAGGGATCACTGTCCGGCAAGAGGGTCGGGCTGTTCGGATCCTACGACTGGGGCGACGGGCAGTGGATGAGAGACTGGGCCGACAGGTGCAGGGCGGCGGGGGCCGACCTGGCCAACGAGGGAGTCATCGCCAACCTCTCCCCGAACGACGCCGAGGCGGAGGACTGCAGGAAACTCGGCGAGCTGATGTGCTCATGACACTAGACATACGCCAGCTGGCGAGAAGGAACGGGATACGCTCGGACTACGACATCCCGGAGGACAGGACGAACGAAGACGCGATGGAGGTGGACATAAGGAGACTCTGAGGACAGCACGCCGATACTCACATCACTCGCACCCGGCCGGAATCATTGCCGTAGTAACCATAGTATCACTCGGCCGGGTGCAACACTCCGCATTCTCAAACATCATCTGAAGTAGATCTCCGGACGCCTCTTGTCCAGGAAGCACACGTCCCTCATCGACTCGTATCCCTCGGCCCTTATCCGCTCCAGCGGCTCGGGGTCGAGGTCCACGGTCAGCATGCACTCCCCGGAGAAGTCCTCGGCCATCTTCCTTCCGCGGACGTCGTACACCGCCGCACCGCCGCCGAAGCTCACCCCGCGGCCGTTGTCCCCGAACTGGTTGCATACGGCCGCGTACACGGTGTTGTCGTAGGCCCTCGCCGGGATCACCCGGTCCCAGGCCGAGCGCCTGCGCTCCCCTCCGAGCCCGGAGGCTGACGGCATCAGGATCATGTCGGCGCCCTTGAGCGCATATGTGCCAGCAATCTCCGGGAAGTGTATCTCCCAGCAGACCTGCAGTCCGATGACCGCCTTGGAGGTGCGGATCACGTCCAGTCTGTCGCCCGGCACGATGGCCTCGGACTCCCGTTCGCCGAGGTGCGTCTTGTGGTAAGTGCCCAGGATACGTCCGTCCTCCACCACCGTCTGCGCTATCCTTGGACCTTCGTCGACGTAGCCGAAGCAGATACACATTCCGGTCTCCGCGGACTTGTCGACGACCGCGCCGACCTCCGGTCCGTCCGGGGACATCACCATGTCGGAGCTCCCGGGCATGGAGTACCCTGGGATGCACAGTTCCGGGAAGCAGATGATGTCTGACCCCCTCTCGGACGCCTCGTCGCACAGTGCCAGCATCTTGGACAGGTTGCCGTCCACGTCCCCCAGGACGGAGTTCATGGACACCATCGTGAGCCGCAGGTCGTCCATCATACCGCCCTTATGTCCCTGGCGGGGACCCCTACGTAAGTCGCTCCCGCGGGCACGTCCTTAGTGACGACGGCCCCGGCACCGACTATGGCTCCCTCCCCTATGGTCACGCCGGGGAGGATGACCGCCCCGGCGCCGATCCACACGTCGTCGCATATGGTGATCCTCTCGGCACGGGTGGCGGTGTGCCTCCTGAGCTCCGGCGCGAAGTTGTGGCCGGGGGTGGCGATGCAGACCTTCGGAGCGATGAGCACGTTGTCGCCGATGACGACCTCCGCGCTGTCCAGGATCACACAGTCGAAGTTGATGCGCACATGCCGGCCCAGGGTGATGTTGGTCCCGATGTCGCACCAGAATGTGGGTGCGACAGTAGTCTCCGGGTCCAGCTCCTGACCGAACAGCTCCTCGAGGATCGCCTTCCTCTCGCTCCACGGTGTGCAGGGCACGTTGAACCTCTCGCACAGCGAATGGGCACGGTCCATCGCCGACAGGAACACGTCGAGGTCGTCGTCCAGCTCGCTGGTCATGATCCCGCGGCGTGCGCGCTCCATGAAATCCATGCTTCGGTGAATGCCTCGGTAGTAGAAAAGCCCCATCCAGAAGGATGGGTAAGGTGGGCCGGGTGGCCCGTTTCATGAATCGTCTCACTGGGAGCCTTCCTCGATCCTCTTCTTGACGGCCTCGAGCTCCTCGTCCTCCGGGGGCTTCTGGGCCTTGAAGATGATTCCGACGATGACCAGCACCAGGATGATGCATCCTCCGGCGAGGAACGAGAAGTCCACGCTGTTGCTGAACGCCACCAGGATCTCCGGTGCGTACTGCGGGAACGTGACGATGGCCTCCAGGATCCCGGTGTCGTGGGGGATCACGTTGAAGACCTCGTCAGGGATGGTTCCCTGGACCTCTCCCGCGATGCGTCCGTTGATGATCATGGTGAAGATCGCGGTACCCATGGTGGTTCCGATGGACCTGATCAGGTTGACGGAGGATGTTGTCATTCCCATCTCGGTGGGCTTGGAGCTGTTCTGCACGGCGGACATGACGACGGACATCATGCATCCGAGACCGAGACCGAGCACGAAGGTTCCGGTCAGGTACCTCATCATGAACGTGTCCTGGATGTGTTCGGAGCCCTGGTAGACCATGTCGGTGGTGAGCTGCATGCCGGACAGGTAGAACAGTCCGAGGAAGCACAGGATGGGTCCGACGATGAGCCAGACCTTGTACCCGGTCCTCTCGACGAGGGCTCCGGAGGAGATGGATGTGATCATCATTCCGACGACCATGGCCAGGGACCAGATTCCGGCCTGCAGGGTGGTGAGGCCGAACACACCGACGGCCAGCATGTTGGTGAACATCATGGCGCCGATCATACCGATTCCGAAGATGGCCATGAACACAGCCGCCATGACGACGGTCTTGTTGTGGATCAGATGCGGAGCGAGGATGGGGTCGATGGCCTTGTGCTCGATCCTGATGAACACGACGGCCAGGATGATAGCGATGGCGATCATCGCGATGGACTGGGCGCTGACCCACTCGAACTCCTTGCCGCCGAACTCGATCAGGAGCAGGACGTCCAGGAGCAGCAGGGACAGGAACGCGATTCCCTTGACGTCGATGTGCTTCTCCCCGTCGCTGATGGGCGTGGGGAACTTCTTGATGGTGAGGATGAGCGCGATGAGCGCCAGGGGGATGTTGATGTAGAAGCACCAGTGCCAGCTGAGGGCACCCTCGATGTATCCCCCTATGAGGGGTCCGATACCGCTTCCGACTCCGAAGATGGCTCCGAGGATTCCCTGCATCCTGGCCCTCTCGCGGGGGGAGTACAGGTCCGCGACCGCGGCGGTGGCGACGGGGATCAGGATACCTCCGCCGAATCCCTGCATGGCACGGCAGGCGATGAACACCTCCATGCTCTGGGACAGTCCGGCGAGGACGGAACCGACGGCGAAGAGCCCAAGACCGATGAGGAACAGGGGCTTCCTGCCGTAGATGTCGGAGAGCTTTCCCGCGATGGGGATCATTATCGTCTCGCACAGAAGGTACGCGGTGGTCATCCACGCGTACAGGCTGAGGCCACCCAGGTCCTCGGCCAGTTTGGTTCCGATGGTACCGACGATCGTACCGTCGAAACAGGCCCCGAGCATGGCTACGCACAGACCGATCATGATGGTGTTGCGCACCTTGGGGTCGATGTTCTTGTATGTGATTTGTTCGGCTGCTATGGGAACCCCTCCCAGGATTCTTGACAGAAATACCCTTGAGCAAGATGTTGTATAAGTAGATTTGGAATTGGGGAAACAACTATCGGAAGCGCTGTTTGAACACGCTCAACACTAAAATCGCTCGGATTTCGATATATAGTTTATAAATAAAATGTTTGTAACCCATCGATTGACGGAATCTGAGGATAGTTGGATGTCCAACTAACGCCACTCAACCCTTGGAAAGGTCCTCCATGATCTGGTTGGCCCTGTCGTTGAGCTTCCTCATTATGATCCCCAGGGTGTCCTTCTCCTCCTCCGTGAGCACGTCGAAGAGGTTCCGGTCCAGGAGCTCGAACATCATCCTGCTCATGGCGTAGATGTCGCGCCCCTGGTCCGTGAGGTGGAGACTGTGAACCTTGCCGGTGCTGTCGTTGTAGACCAGCCCCAGCTCCGTCATGTCACGGACCATGGTGGAGATGTAGGACTTGTCGAAGGGGACCTCGTCTATGAGCTCCTTCTGGGAGATGCCCTCGCGCCTGCCGATGTGGAATATCAGGATCAGGTACGGAGGCTTGATGCGGGTGTCCCTCAGGTACTTGTCCGCGTACCCCCTCATGCAGAGGTTCATCTTCTTGGGGAACCCCACAACCAGCCTGATCGCATCGTCGCCTCTCTCCTCGCGCATCCGACCTCACCTCATATGGTATAGATCCCGAAGTATGAAAGCAATCCCGACACGAGGATCAGCGCCATGAACACCGGACAGACCACCATGATCAGCGCGTTGTAGATCGGCTTCATCCTGAACCTGCCGGACAGCTCGATCTCGTCCACCACGAACTTGGTCTTCACGATGTATCCGATGATGATGCAGGTGAGGATCGCCACGATGGGCATCAGCACGGAGTTGGTGATGAAGTCGAAGAACTCCAGGAATCCCATGCCGATTATCTTCACGTCCGCCAGCGGGCCGAAGCTCAGGCAGGACAGTATGCCCAGGGCCAGGATCAGGGCCAGACACGCCACGCATGCGGTCGAGCGCCGCCAGCGCCACCGGTCCTTGAAGATCGACACGGCGGTCTCGGCCAGTGATATGGACGACGTCCACGCGGCGAACATCGCCAGCAGGAAGAACACGGCGCCGACGATGTGGCCGGCGGGCATGGATTCGAACACAAGGGGCATGGTCTCGAACATGAGGCCGAACCCGCTGGACAGCCCGGGGCCGATGAACACGACGACGGCGGGGACGATCATCAGACCGGACAGGAAGGCGACGCAGGTGTCCATCAGGCAGATGGTGTACGCGGACTTCTCGATGTCCACGTTCTTCCTCATGTAGGACCCGTACGTGATCATGATGCCCATCGCCAGGGACAGGGAGTAGAACAGCTGGCCCATGGCGCCCAGCACGGTCTTCATGGAGAAGTCGCCGAAGTCGGGGACCAGATAGTACTTCAGACCGTCGGCGATGCCGTCCACGGTGAGCATGTACAGGCATATGCCCACCAGGAGCACCAGCAGAGCCGGGAGGAGGATCTTGCTCATCCTCTCGACGCCCTTCTGGACGCCGAAGGCGACGACGGCCACGGAGAGGATCGCGTAGATGACGAACCAGATGACGGGGCTGTCGAAGAGCCCGGGCAGGGCGGCGGAGGTGAAGTCGCCGAAGAACGACCCGTTGGCCAGGGTCGAGCCCATGCCGGACATGTACTCGACGCAGTACTTGGTCACCCATCCGCCTATCACGCAGTAGTAGGGGACGATGATCAGCGGGATTATGGCGATGATCCATCCGATGATCTTGTACTTCTCGCCGAGGTCCAGGAAGGCGTCGATGCACGACTTGCCGGTGCGCCTGCCTATGGCGATCTCGGTTATCATCAGAGCCACACCGAACGTGACCACCAGTACGAGATAGGTTACCAGAAACGCCCCGCCGCCGTACTGCTCGGCGAGGTATGGGAAGCGCCACAGGTTCCCGAGGCCCACCGCCGAACCGGCGGCGGCCAGGATGAAACCCAGCCTGCCCGAGAAGCTGCCGCGCGACGCAGCATGCTCCATGCGCCTTGCCAATCCCTCTGGTTATATATGGGTTGCCACGGCGCCGGAACTGGTCAGATGGTGTACACGCCGAGGCCGCCCAGGATGCCGACCACCAGGATGACCACCAGGATGACGGGGCAGACGTACTTCACCATGACCGAGTAGAAGTTCTTGATCCTGAACTCGCACCCGGACGACTCCACCTCCTCTATGACGTACCTGGTCTTGACGATGTATCCGACCATCAGACAGGTGGCCAGGGCCACTATGGGCATCATGACGGAGTTGGTGATGAAGTCGAAGAACTCCAGGAACGACATGCCGAAGAACGACACCATCTCCAGCGGCCCGAAGCCCAGGCAGGACAGCAGTCCGAGGACTATGATGCCGGCGGACACGATGAGGCACGCGCGGATACGGGTCATGTGCCAGTGGTCCCTCAGGACCGCCACCACCGCCTCCATCAGGGCTATGGACGAGGTCAGGGCGGCGAACATGGCCAGCAGGAAGAACGCTATGCCCACGTACTCCCCACCGGGCATGGTGTTGAACACCTCGGGCATGGTCGTGAACAGGAGGCCGAAGCCGCTGCTCATCTCGGTGCTGCTGGAGAACAGGACGAAGGCGGGCACGATCATCAGACCGGACAGGAAGGCCACGGTGGTGTCGGTGAGGGCGACGGTGTACGCGGACTTCTCGATGTTGTCCTGCTTGCGCATGTAGGACCCGTACGCTATGGTTATGCCCATGGCGATGGACAGCGAGTAGAACAGCTGGCTCACCGCTCCAGCGACCGTCGAGAACGACAGCTTGTCGAAGTCGGGGACCAGGTAGTACTTCAGTCCCTCGGAGATGCCGTCGATGGTCATCATGTAGACGCAGATGGCGATCAGCAGGACGAACAGGGCGGGCATGAGGATCTTGCTCATCCTCTCGATGCCCTTCTCCACGCCGAACACCACGACGATGATGGTGAGGAACGCGTAGATCAGGAACCAGGGCAGGGGATTGTCGAACAGGCCCCCGAGGTCCATGGAGATAAAGCCGTCGAAGAATCCGGAGCCGGCGAGGTCGGAGCCCGCGCCCACGGCGTAGTCGGCGAAGTACTTAGTGACCCATCCGCCGATGACGCAGTAGTACGGGACGATGATCATCGGGACCAGCATTGCGATCCAACCGATGATCGGGTACCTGTCGCACAGCTCCATCAGCGCGTCGAAGCACGACTTGCCGGTGCGCCTTCCTATGGCGAGCTCGGTGATGAGCATGGCCACACCGAAGGTGACCACGAGTATCAGGTAGACGAGCAGGAAGATCCCGCCGCCGTATTGCTCGGCCAGATAGGGGAAGCGCCACAGGTTCCCGAGACCGACGGCGGCGCCGGCGGTGGCCAGGAGGAATCCCAGCTTACCCGAGAAACCGCCGCGCTTTTCGACAGTCTCCATGGAAGGCACGACGCGTCACGGGATATAAGCAATTTTGCGATGGGGCGGACCGTCCAGCATCCCGGCCGTCGGCTGAACAAACGTCTACAGGCACGTTCCATCACTAAACAAGGTATAAATCGGATGGCAGGGTACGCACCCTCCATAGGTGAGAAACCATGCAGCTTTACCACGATAAAGATGCGGATCTGAAGATCTTCGATGGAAAGAAAGTCGCCGTCCTGGGATACGGTTCCCAGGGAAGGGCCCAGGCTCTCTGCTTCCACGACTCGGGCATCGACGTCACCGTCGGAGCCAGGAAGGACGGGAAGTCCTGGAACAAGGCCAAGGAGGACGGACTGAAGGTCGCCGAGTTCGCCGACGCCGTCAAGGACGCCGATGTCGTCCTCATGCTCCTGCCCGACGAGATCCAGCCCGACATCTACAAGCAGTACGTCGAGCCCAACCTCAAGAAGGGCGCCGCCCTCGAGTTCGCCCACGGGTTCGCCATCACCTACAAGCTCATCCAGCCCCCCGCGGACGTGGACGTCATCATGATGGCCCCCAAGGCCCCGGGAGACATGGAGAGGATCGTGTTCACCGAGGGATTCGGAGTCCCCGCCCTCATCTGCATCTACCAGGACGTCACCGGCAACGCCAAGGACATCGCCCTCGGCCTCGCCAAGGGTCTGGGATCCACCCGCGCCGGCGTCTTCGAGACCACCTTCGACAACGAGACCTACACCGACCTCTTCGGCGAGCAGGCCGTCCTCTGCGGAGGACTCACCGCCCTGATCAGGCAGGGATTCAAGACCCTGACCGACGCCGGATACCCTCCGGAGATGGCCTACTTCGAGGTCCTCCACGAGACCAAGCTCATCGACGACCTCATCATCAAGGGCGGATTCGAGCTCATGTGGAACGTCGTCTCCAACACCGCCGAGTACGGCGGAATGACCAGGAGGGACAGGGTCATCACCGAGCAGTCCGCCGAGGGCATGAAATCCATCCTCGAGGAGATCGAGAACGGCAAGTTCAAGGACGAGTGGAGGGCCGAGTGGGCCGCCGGACTCGTCAACCTCAAGAAGATGGAAGAGGACGAGAAGAAGCTGCAGCTCGAGATCACCGGAAAGGAGATCCGCCAGCTCTTCGAGAGGAAGAACTGAAACCCTGCGGGCCGGGTGGCGGAATGAGCGAGATGACTGTCAGGACCAGGAACGGGGACTTCCCCGCGGAGCTCGACGACTCGGACATCTCCAACGCCATCTGGCTCTCGCTCCCGCTCAGCATGGACCTCAACATGCTGGGCGGGATGATCTACTGCGAATGCCCCCTGGAGGCCATACTCCCCAAGGAGAACCGCACGACCACCCTCGAGGTGGGCGACATAGCGTACTGGCCGGGGCCCGGGGCGTTCTGCGTATTCTACGGCCCCACGCCCCTGAGCGGCGAGGACGGCAAACCCGTCGCGCCCTATCCCGTGATTAAGATCGGGAGGATGAAGGGGGACTGCTCCGGACTGGAGCACGCCGGCGACAGGCAGAAGCTCACGCTGCTGCCGCCGTTCTGACCCCCGGGATCCCGACGTCACTCCGTCAGAGGCTTCCCGGACTCGTTCAGCAGGGGCGTTATGCCGCCGCCGTTCGGGCTCTGGACGATGAGGTAGCACACACCTGTCTCGGTGTCCCTGATGACCGTCCTCCACCCTCCGGGCGTGGCCAACCCGCCCTCCTCCAGGACGACCTCGAACCTGTTTCCCGTCATGACACCGCCTCACGCGTGCCTTATCCCGGTGTGGCCGGCGATCTCGTCGCTCACGGTGCACAGGTCGTCCAGGGAAAGTTCGTCTAGGCTCCTGTGGCCGGTGACCCTCAGGAAAGACCTTATCTCGTTCGCCAGGGCGTTCAGGTAGTTGCCCACGCGCCTGGACCCCGCGTCCACGTCGAGGCGAGACTCCAGCTCGGGATCCTGCGTGGCTATGCCCATGGGGCACATGCCTGTGTTGCAGATCCTGTACCTCTGGCATCCCAGGGCCATGAGCGCGGCGGAGGATATCGCCACGGCGTCGGCCCCCATGGCCAGCGCCTTCACGCAGTCGCCGCTGGTGCGGAACCCTCCGGTGATGACCAGATCCTGCTCCATGCCGTGCTCGTCCATGTACCTCCTTGCCCTGGACAGCGCGTACACCGTCGGGACGGATGAGGCGTCCTTCAAGAACTTCGGCGACGACCCCGTCGCACCGCCCCTGCCGTCGATGGTGATGAAGTCGCATCCCGAGTGCGATATGAACTCCAGGTCGTCCTCTATGCGGCCGGCGGCAATCTTCACGCCTATCGGGAGACCGCCGGACCTCTCGCGGAGCATGTCCACCATCGCCCTCAGGTCCTCCGGCGTGTCGACCCCGGGGAACCTGGACGGGCTGAGGATGTCCTCCCCGCGGCGCTTGCCCCTCATGACGGCGATGACGTCCGTGACCTTCTCTCCCGGGAGGTGTCCTCCCATGCCGGGCTTGGTCCCCTGGCCGATCTTGATCTCTATGGCGCTGCAGTGCTCCAGCGTCATATCGTTGAAGCTGTACTGGTTGGGGATGTACTCGAAGACGTACCTGTGGGCAGCGACCATCTCGTCCCACAGGGCCCCTCCCTCCCCGCTGCACATGGCGGTCCCGGCCATGGCGCTGCCCCTGGACAGTGCGATCTTGGCCCTTCCGGAGAGGGCCCCGAAGCTCATGTGGCTGATGTACACCGGCATCTCCAGGTCCATGGGCCTCCTGGCGCCCTTGCCGATGACCGTGCGTATGTCCACGTCCGCGTCGGAATCGAGCGGCGGATGCGCCAGCTGACCTCCCAGGACCAGTATGTCGTCGAAGTTGGGGACGGGGACCGTCGTGTCCATGGCGCTGTCGACGCTCCTGCCGGTGAGGGCCATGGCGTGGATGTCGTCCATCACGCCCCCGTCGGACCTCTTCAGGTTCTGGGGGACGTCGATGTCGCCCTCCGGGACCGGGTCGATGTCCTCGGCCGGTGCCGAGGCGTCTGAAGACTGGGACTCGTCGTCCATCAGGCGGAATGCGGATTTGGGGGAATGGCAGAGCGGGCAGACCCAGTCGTCCGGGAGGTCCTCGAACCTCACTCCCTCGTCTTCCTCGTCGTAAATCTCTCCGCACACGGAGCATCTGTAGCGTGCCATGACAGCAGGTACGACCTGGACTATTATAATCGTCTGGATGTCAGGGACCCAGAGCCGTTATGGGGACCACGTACACCCCGTCCTCACGACGGTACGCGTACCAAGCGACCATCAACCCGAGAAATTCAAAGGTTTCAACCCGAGAAATTCAAAGATTGGTAGAAAGGAAGGAGTTTGTGGAGGTTTGACTCAGTTCCCGACCAGCTCGGTCCCCGAGAAACTCATCGTCGGGACGGTGACGACGCCCATCTGCCTGGGGTCGTTGCCGATCATCTCGATGTTCCTGACGGCCTCCAGCATGTTGCCCATCAGCAGGGCGTTGTTGATCGTGTCCACGACCTCCCCGTTCCTGATGATGTAGCCGCACCTGACGTTCAGACCGAACCTTCCGGTCATCTCGTCGGCCTCGGGCCAGGCGAACCTCTCCACGAATATGCCGCGGTCGGTCTGCTCGATAATCTGCTCCGGGGTGTACCTGCCGGGCTTCACGGTGACGTTCAGCGCCTTGATGACCGGGGTGCGCTCGTACGCCCCCTGGGCCTCCACGCTGGACCTGCGCATGCCGTTCCCGGTGCTGTCCCCGCAGAACGAGTCCCTGAGGAACGACCTCAGGACGCCATCCTCGATGATCGTCCTCCTCTCCGTGGGGGTGCCCTCGTCGTCGAACACGCAGGACAGCGGCGCGCGCACCGTGGGGTCGTCCACCACAGTGAACTGATCCGAGGCCACCTGCTGCCCGACGGAGTCCTTCCAGAGGCTCCTGCCGTACTTCACGTTCTCCCCGTTGACGGCCGCCACGACGGACGAGTTGGTCATGTCGCCCAGCTGCCCGGGCGGCAGGATCATGCTCAGCTTCTCCGAGCCCTTGAACTCGTGGCTGGACGCCGCGGCGTCGGCCTGGCGTGCCAGGGACTCCCCGATCGCCCGCAGGTCGATGTCCAGGTGGGTGCCGTGGTACGTCTCCATGCCCTCGCCGGGATGCTCCCCGACGGTCATGGACGTGAAGTGCCCGTACACCAGGGTGCTCCTGTGGGAGCAGTCCACCCCGTTGCCGTTCATGACGCGGCAGTCGTTGGTGGAGACCCTGATCTGCGCCCTGGGGATGTTGACGGGGCAGCTGTCGATCAGCGTCTTCGCCATCTCCCTGAGGTCTTCGGGGGTGATGTCCTCCACCCTCCTGTCCCACACGTCCGGCATGGCGATCCTGGCCTGCCCCGGCTGCGCGTACCCCTTGAACTCCGTGCTCTCGGGGGAGTACCTCAGGACGGACTCCGCCATGGACATGCACTCCCCGACGGAGGAGTCCCCGTTCAGGGTGACCGACGCCTTGCCCTGCCTCCCGCCGTCCGCTATGCGGACCATCAGGCCGGAGTCCAGCTTGGTCTCGATGTTGCTTATCTTCGAGTCGTCGATGTAGACTGTGTTGATCACCGCCTCGGAGACGTACACCTCCGACTGGCCGTAGTCCCTGGCGGCCCCCATCGCCTTCTCCGCGTAGTATCCGATGTCGCTCACTGTCCTCCCCCCACGATCATCCTGGCGCGCATGTACGGGCCTCCGGAGGAGACCCTGACCCAGTCCTCTATGCCCTTGCCGCACATGCCCCCGTCGAGGACGACCTCCTTGGAGAGGGCGTCGGCGGATGACAGGATGTCCACGGACCTGCCGGTGAGGGTGAACGACTGCAGCGGCTTGACGATCTCGCCGTTCCTGATGAGGAATCCCCTGAGGCACTTGGCCTCGAAGCACCCTCCGACGGGGTCCTCCATGCCGTTGACCATCTTGTCGCAGAGGATGCCTTCCTTCGTGTCGGCGATGATCTCGTCCCTGTCCCACTCGCCGGGGCCGAAGTAGGTGTTGGTCATCCTGACCCACACCCTCTTTCCGTAGTTCTCGGCCCTGCCGTTGCCCGTGGGCCTCATGCCGAGCTGGGACGCGGTCTCCAGGCTGTGCATGTACCCGGTGTACACGCCGTGGTCGATGATGGTGGTGCACGAGGACGGGGTGCCCTCGTCGTCGAACGGCACCGAGCCGTGGGCTCCGCGGACGGTGCCGTTGTCGTACATGGTGATGATGTCCGAGGCGACCCTCCTGCCGACGGCGTCGGTGAGGAAGGACCTCCTCTTGGTGATCTCGTCGCCCTCCGAGGCGTGACCCATGGCCTCGTGTGCCAGCAGTCCCGACACCATGGGGTCCGAGATGACTGTCAGGTTCCCGGACGGGGCCCTGTCGGCCTTCAGCGTCTCGATGGCCTCCCTGGCGGTGACCCTGCCCAGCTCCTCCAGGTCGGCGTCCCTGACGACCTCGAACCCGAGGGTGCTGTCAGGACCGTCGTAGTAGCGCTCCATCCTCTGGCCGTCGGCGGCCACAGACATGGCCCTGCACAGCGTGCGGACCTCCTCCCAGCTCAGGTCCGAGCCGGCGGAGTTGACGAGCGCGTTGGTCTTGACCTCCTCGGAGTAGGACCCGATGCGGTTGATGATGCGGTCGTCCACCGCCTGGGCCCTGTCCAGGTCCTGGGCGGCGGCGATCTTCTCGGACAGGTCCACGGAATCCGGGTGGATGCGGACGTCGGCCCTGCGGTGCTCCCTGACCGTGGCCGGCTCCAGGACGAGGTCGGACTTCCTCTCGCCAGAGGCGTTCCTGACCGCCTGCTCCGCGGCTCTCATCACGGCGTCCCTGTCGAAGGACGTGGCGGTGCCGTAGCCCCACCTGCCCCCGGCCCAGGCCCTGAGGCACACCCCGCCCGTGCTCTTCTGCACCAGCTGGCGGATGTCGCCGTTCATGGAGCTCACACCGGTTACCCTGACCGTCTGGGACCTGGCGTCGGAGAACTCCGCGCCCAGGTCCTGCATCCTGTCGACGGCGTTGTGGAGGATGTCCTGGGCCTGCTCGGCCCTCGTCAGGACGGCCTGCATCATACCACCGTGAACGAATGGTCGAAGGAGGTCAGGATCTCGCACCCGTCCTCGGTGATCAGGCAGGTGTCCTCGATCCTTATCCCCCCGACCCCGGGTATGTAGACGCCGGGCTCCGCGGAGACGACGTTGCCCGCGCGGAGGACCTGGTCGGAGTTGGGCGAGACGGATATGGCCTGGTGGACGTCCATGCCGATGCCGTGCCCGAATGAGTGGATGAACCTGTCCTTGAACTCCGACTCGTCGATGACCTTTCTGGCGGCCAGATCGGCGTCGCAGGCCTTGGCCCCGTCCCTGTACTGCTCGATGCCAGCCCTCTGGGCCTCCAGAACGACCTCGTAGGCCCTCTCCAGGATCTCCGGGGGCCTTCCCAGGAACACCGTGCGGGTCATGTCGGAGCAGTACCTGTCGTACTTGGTGCCGAAGTCGAAGAGCGCCGTGTCCCCTACCTTCAGCCTGTAGTCGCAGGGCATGTGGTGCGGCTGCGAGGAGTAGGCCCCGAACGCGGCGATGGTATCGAACGCGTTGCCCGTGCCGCCGAGCTCCCTCATGCGGGAGTCCATCCTGGCGGCCACCTCCTTCTCGGAGACGCCCTCGGAGAGCATCCCCGGGATCTCGCCGGCCACGATGGAGGATATCCTGCAGGCCTCGCGGGTGGCCGCGATCTCCTTCTCGTCCTTCACGGACACCGTCTCGGAGATTGCCTTCCCCGCGTTGACGACCTCGATGCCCTCCACCGTCTTCTCAACGTAGCGGACCCCGGCGTACGTGGCGGAGCTGACGTTGAAACCGACCTTCCTGCATCCCTTCAGGGCGTCCCTGATGAAGTTGTCGCGCTCCTCACGGTTGTGGTACACGCGGACGTCGCCGACCCCGTCGTGGGCGCCCTCCTCCTCGAGGATGCTGACGATGACGTCCAGGTTCCCGTCGGGACGCACGATGGCGAACGACCCCTCGAAGGTCCCCGACTTCTGCTCGGTCAGGTACCAGAATGTGGAATCGAGGAACGGCTCGCCGTCGTTGACGATGACGACGGCGTCCATCTCCTCCCTAGCGTTCGAGATGAGCCTCTCGGCCCTTGTTTTAGGCATGCCCCATAATTATAACCAATATAGAAACACGTTCGCCCGGGACCTTCCGGGCGTGTGCCGAAGGGAGGGGCCCGGCCGTCTGCCGGACCCCTGTTTGATGGAACCTCAGATGCCGATCCACTCGTTCCTGACGATCCTCTTCAGAGCGGAGATGGCGGACATCGCGGCGAGGTAGGACGTCTTGGGGTTGTCTGGGGACGGCACGTTGAACGTGTGGCACACCATCTGGCCGAACTCGCCCTTGACCCTGAGCTCGTGGGAGTTGCTGTGGATCGCGGGGTCCACCACGATGGTGACCTTGGTCTTGTCGAACCCCACCCCGAGGAGGGAGACCGTGGCGGCGACGTTGATGTTCTTGGGGAACAGCTTGACGGCGTCCCTGGCTGTGCCGGAGAAGACTGTGGTGGGCTCCGTGAGTTTGTCCACATCGATGCCGTGCTCCACGATCCAGTCGACGCCCTCGAGGCTCTTCGGACCCTTCGTGGTTATGAGCTCGACCTCCTCCAGCTCCCCGACCGCGGACGAGCGGAGACCGTCTGTGCCGCAGATGGCTCCGGACGGGATGAAGATCTTGGCCTCCGCATGGGTGGCCTTCTCCTGGACCATGGCCCTGAACTTGTCGTCCACCAGAGCCCCGACGGACATGATCATGATGTCGACCCCCCTGGCCACGACCTTGGGGACTATGTTCGTGGCCGCCCTCTGGGACGCGGCCTCTATGACGAGGTCTGTGTGGTACAGCTCCTCCTCCACGTCGTTGATGATGATGGCCTTGTTGAGAGTGGCGGCGAGCTTCTCGGCCCTGGGAGCATCCTCGTCCATGAGGTAGATCCTCTTGACCTCGGCCATCTCGTCGGCCGCCTTGGCGAGTTTGGACCCGATGGATCCGCACCCTACGATTGTTATGCGCATGAGGGCGTACTCTTGTTCAAAATATAATAGAGTTAGGACCCGAATCGTAGAGTTGGGATGGTTTTCCTACGAAAATCGAAGATTTCCGACGATTTCCATAAGTGCCGGTGGGGGGTCGCCCCACCGGGTTTGGGAGGAAACGGCCTCACTCCTTTCCGAGGATCGCCGCGAGGTCGTCGTCCGGGTTGGAGATCGGGCGTATGCCGTAGTTCTCCACCAGCACGTTCAGGACCCCGGGCGAGACGAATGCCGGGAGAGAGGGTCCGAGGTATATGCCCTGGACCCCGAGGTGGAGGAGCGTGAGCAGGATGCACACGGCCTTCTGCTCGTACCAGGACAGCACCATGGACAGCGGCAGGTCGTTGACGCCGCAGCCGAAGGCCTCGGCGAGAGCCAGCGCGACCTTTATGGCGCCGTATGCGTCGTTGCACTGGCCCATGTCCAGGAGACGCGGGATGCCGCCGATGTCCCCCAGATCCAGGTCGTTGAAGCGGAACTTGCCGCAGGCGAGGGTGAGGACGACTGAGTCCGCAGGGGTCTTCTCGACGAACTCCCTGAAGTAGCTCCTGCCGGGCCTGGCGCCATCGCATCCCCCGACGAGGAAGAAGTGGCCTATCGCGCCGGACCTGACTCCGTCCACTATGGCACCGGCGTCGGACAGGACGGCCTCCCTTCCGAACCCGGTTGTGTACTCCACCTTCCCGGCGACGCCCTCCTTGAACCCGCCCAGCTGCAGGGCCCTCTCGATGACCGGTGTGAAATCCTCTCCGTCGATGTGGACGGTGCCGGGATGGCACACCGGACCGGAGGTGAACACGTTGCCGATGTAGCTGTCCTTCGGGGGCATGAGGCAGTTGGTGGTGAACAGCACAGGGACGTCGATGCCGTCGAACTCGGTCCTCTGGTTCTGCCAGGCGGTGCCGTAGTGCCCCTTGAGGTGTCCGTACTTCGACAGCTCGGAGTACGCGTGGGCGGGGAGCATCTCGCCGTGGGTGTAGACGTTGATCCCCTTGCCCTCGGTCTGCTCCAGCAGGGCCTTCAGGTCCCTGAGGTCGTGGCCGGTGACGATGATCGCGGGCCCGGCCTCGATCTCGGTGGAGACCTTCACGGGCGCCGGGATCCCGAACGCCTCGCGGTTGGCGGAGTCCAGCATCTCCATGCAGACGAGGTTGGACCTCCCGACCTCCATGACCATCGCCAGTAGCTCGTCGGCCCCGGCGTCGGACCCGATGGCCCTCAGGCCCCTGTAGACCGTCCCCATGACCGAGCCGTCGGTCCTTCCCAGCACCGCGGCGTGGTACGCGTAGGCCGCCATGCCGCGGATCCCGAACAGGATCAGGGACTTCAGGGAGCGGACGTCCTCCTGGGCGTTCCACACCGACGCCATGTCGTATGGGGCGGCGCCTCCGGACATCTCCTGGATCCTGGAGGTCTGGGCGGCTATGTCGTCGGCGTCAAAGTCGACGTTGGTCAGGGTCGCGAACAGGGCCTTCATGACCGCGAGGTCCCCGTCCGGGCCGAGAGTGTCGCACCTCTTGGACGAGGCGAGCGACACGAGGGCGCCGGTCAGCCTGTCCTGGAGGTCGGAGACCTCCCGGGTCTTCCCGCAGACCCCCGCCTTGCCGGTGCAGCCCTTCCCGCCAGCAGTCTGCTCGCACTGGAAACAGAACATCGGTATCTCGGATTCCATGATCATTACCTCCACGTTTGACGTGTGCCTGTTCAATCATCGTGTTATTAATATAACTGAAACGTTGTTTTAACAACAGATACGATGAGAGGAAGGACACTCATACTCAGGAACACAGGGCTCTTCGAGGGGATCGAGGACGAAGAGATGGAGACCATGCTGAAGTGCCTCGGCGCGTTCACCCGCAGGTACGCGAAGGACGAGTTCCTGTTCCGCCGCGGCGACCGCACGGACTGCCTGGGAGTGATCCTCAGCGGGAGCGTCAGGGAGGTCCGCGAGGACTGGTGGGGCAACAGGACCGTCCTGGCGGACGTCGGGAAGGAGCAGGTCATCTGCACCGACTACGCCTGCACCTCCGACCCCCTGGACATAAGCATCGTCGCCACCGAGCCCACGGAGGTCATGTTCCTAGACGTGGGCCGGGCCGCCAACGTGTGCAACTCGTCCTGCGAGTTCCACAACCGCCTGGTGAAGAACCTCATGAGGAGCCTGGCCGGGATGTCACTGGGCATGAACCGCAGGCTGGACCAGCTGTCCAAGAGGTCCACGAGGGAGAAGATCTGCGCTTTCCTCTCGGACCAGGCCCGCGCCGCCGGATCCAGCGACTTCGTCATCGGCATGAACCGCCAGGAGATGGCCGACTACCTGGGGGTGGACAGGAGCGCCATGTCCACCGAGCTGGGCAGGATGCAGCGCGAGGGCATCCTGGAGTTCCAGAAGAACCACTTCGTCCTGAAGTGATCGGCGGAGGCCGTCCCACTCGGCCATGAACTCGTCCAGGAACCCGACCATGTAGTCGTGGCGGGCGGCGGCCATGCGCCTGGCGGCGTCCGTGTTCATCATGTCCTTCAGGAGCAGCAGCTTCTCGTGGAAGTGGTTGACCGAGGTCCCCTCGTTGCTGCGGTACTGGGCCTCGTCCATCCCCAGCCTCGGTCCCTCGCCCGGCACGTGCATGGCGCGGCCGCGGCTCCCGCCGTAGGCGAAGGCCCTGGCGATGCCGATGGCCCCGATCGCATCCATGCGGTCCGCGTCCTGGACTATCATCCCCTCCAGGGTGTCGGGGGCCACGGAGTCCGTCCCCTTGAACGACACCTGAGAGATTATGCGGACGACCCTCTCCTGCATCTCCGCGGGGATGCCCTCGGATTCCATCAAGCGACGGGCGTTGGCGTGACCGTTGTCGCCGAACAGCTTCACGTCATCGGCGTCGTGGAGCAGCGCCGCCAGCCTGACCACGTCCGTGTCGCCGCCCTCCTCGCGGCATATCGCGACCGCCAGGTCGTGAACGCGCACCGTGTGCCATATGTCGTGACCGCTGCTGTCGCCTTCGAACAGCCCTGCGACGAATGCCCTCGCGCGGGCGAACACCTGATCGTCCATGCACCCGGGATGACGGCATGGGATATCATCCCGCGCCCGCCACCATTATCATGTACGCGCGTGATGACGGTCCATGGAGAGGTACATCCTGGTCGACCACACCGCGGACATGATGGTCAGGGCCTTCGGCGACACCCTGGAGGAATGCTTCGGCAACGCAGCCTACGCCCTGTTCGACCAGACCGTGGACCTGTCGGACATCGGCACGTCGGAGGAGACGGAGTTCCGCGTCACCGGCATCGACGACGAGGACCGCCTGTACTCCTTCCTGTCGGAGCTGCTGTTCATCGAGGACTGCGACAACCTCATCCTGAAGGAGTTCGACGTGTCCTTCGACGGTGACGATGTCGTGTGCAGGGCCAGGGGCGAGACCCTGGACCGCACCCGCCACAGGGTGAGGTCGGAGGTCAAGGCGGTGACGTACCACATGATGGAGATCGACCGCGACACCCCGTCGGTGACTGTGCTGTTCGACGTCTGACCCCCATAATCATAATTTATAGCAGAGACCATTCCGCGGGACATGCTCAGACTAGGCTGGTTCTCCACCGGAAGGGGCCCCGGATCGCGCAACCTCCTCAAGGCCGTCATGGACAAGAAGGAGCAGGGTGAGCTCGACATCGAGATATCGTTCGTCTTCTGCAACTGGGACAACGACGAGGAGGACAACCCCAAGAGGGAGCAGAGGCAGATCTTCTTCGACATGGTGGAGGGCTACGGCATCCCGCTGGTCACGCTCTCCTGGAAGAGGTTCATGCCCGAGCTCTGGAAGGAGGACCAGACAGCCTGGAGGAACGAGTACGGAAAGGAGCTCAGGAGGCTCACCTCCCAGCACCCCTTCGACCTCGGCATCCTCGCGGGATACATGCTGTGGATGGACGACGAGACCTGCAGGGAGTACGACATGCTGAACCTGCACCCGGCCCTGCCGGACGGGCCCAAGGGCACCTGGCAGGAGGTCATCTGGCAGCTCATCTCCGAGGACGCGGAGAGGCAGGGCGCCATGATGCACATCTGCACCGAGGAGTGGGACCGCGGGGCCGCGATCACCTACTGCGGGTTCCCCATCAGGGGCGGCGACTACGACGCCCTCTGGGAGGGCATGCACGAGAAGCTCGGTACCAGGACGCTCGACCAGATCAAGGCCGAGGAGGGCCAGGACGAGCCCCTGTTCAGGAGGATCAGGGAGGACGGCGCCATGCGCGAGCTGCCCCTGATCGTCGCCACCATCGGCGCGTTCGCCGACGGGAGGGTCAGGATCGAAGACAAGAAGCTTTACGCCGGTGACAGGCGCCTGGACGGCCCGTACGACCTGTCCGAGCAGGTCGACGCGGCCCTGGAGTGACCCACATGCCCGGAGAGTTCGACCCCGCGGAGGAACTGGGCCTGTTCCCGGACAGGATATTCGTCACCAACTGTCGCGGATTCATCACGATGAACAACTACCTGAGGGACCTGTGCGCCAGGTTCATCCGCAACGGGGCGCACTTCTACGACGTCATGCTCAGGTACGACGAGCTCACCGCGTACGTTCTCGGCAGGGAGGAGGCGACCGCGGGGAACGTCATCAAATGGGTGGTGCCGTTCCTGAAGGCCCACGGGGCCACCAACCACCTGGTGAAGACCTTCGGGAGGGAGGACCTCAGGCTGATGCCCGGCGCCACCACCGCGATGCGCTACATATCCAGCCAGATGCCGTCATTCCTCACCACGTCGATATTCGAGCACGGCATGATGGACATCTCCGACGAGCTGAACGTCCCCACCGTTGAGACCGCCTGCTCCAAGATGGACCTCGACACCGTGCAGTTCAGCAGGACCGAGGCCAGGAAGCTCAGGGAGATGACCGAGATGGTCTCGTCCCTGAGGATCCCCAGGGTCGAATACGAGCTGAACGTCCCCATGGAGGTGGACGAGGCCGATGTGAGGATCATCAGGACTCTGGACGACATCCTCCACGACAGGATCCCGGAACTGAACGCCATGAGCCTCATGGAGTCAGTCACGCCCGTGACCTCCCACAAGAAGGCCTACCAGCTGCTGGACATCAGGCGCCAGACGAACATCGACCTGGACAGCACGTTCTACATCGGCGGCGACAACACCGACTTCCAGGCGCTGGACCTGGTCAGGGACAGCGGCGGCGTGGCGGTGTCGTTCAACGGGACGGACTTCGCCGTCAGGGGGAGCACCATAGCGATCCTGTCCAAGGACTCCACCGTGGGCGCCGTTTTCGCGGAGCAGTTCTTCAGCCGCGGGATCGAGTCGGTGCTGGACCTGGCCCGCAACTGGGACAGGAAGTACCTGAAGGAGGCGGAGTTCCCGGACAGGAACCTGGTGGATGCCATGCTCGCGGCTCATCCCAGGAAGCTTCCGGAAGTGTACATCGTCGACAGGAAGAACGTGGACGAGGTCGCCGCCAAGAGCGCCGCCTACAGGAAGAAGCTCCTCGGCCCGTGAACCTTGGAAGCGGATGCAGTTGCCAGACAGCCTCGATTCCAAGAGGTTCTAACTTTCCGACGATGAGACGGGAAGTCCGAGTGCACCGTGACTTTCCACAGGCCGATGCACCGGAACCGCCCCCGACAGGAGGATGGCAGAATCCAATCGATCCGGATCAGACGCCGTAAGGGGCGATCCGATTCGTGATCGAGACCCAGAGGGCCAAGATCACGACAGTCATCTGTTGAGGATGGGGTCCGATCCGTCTCGAGAATCCGGTCCCCTTGGGGACCGTCGCATTCTCCTATGATGCTACAACGCAATCGTAGTATAAATCCATAACCGTATCAAGATGCGGAAAACCCCATGGAACGAGACGACGATGTCCAAAACAGGATGGTGCTCTGGTCGGGATTCGAACCCGAGTGTCGGCCTCGAAAGGGCCGAATGATTGGCCGCTACACTACCAGAGCGTAAGCAGAGCCATCGCACCCTTGTTTATAATGATTATTATCGTAAGCCTGCTCCGGGCGGCGCTTGGATGCAGCAACGGCCTTTAAAATGCCCTGCGAAACCTTTTTTATATCATCCCTTTAATGGAAGTACATCGGAGTGAGAATCATGGCCGACAATGAACCGCTTGAGAGCCCGGATGAGGACGTAACACGTGTACGTCTGCCCAATATCAAGGAAGGTGAGATGTTCGGGATAGCGGATCAGCTTCTCGGTGCATCCAAGATCAAAGTCATGTGCGAGGACGGAGTCTCCCGCGTGGGACGCATCCCCGGCAAGATCAAGAAGAGGATGTGGATAAGGGAGGGCGACCTCCTGATCATCTCCGTCTGGGACTTCCAGCCCGACAAGTGCGACGTCAGGTTCAGGTACACCAAGACCCAGGCAGTCAACCTCAGCAAGAGGGGCAAGGTCCCGAAGAACCTTGACATATTCTGAGAGGGGAACACCACATGACCTCCTACGAGGAGGCGTACGCATACCTCGAGAGGCATGTGGACGCCCTCAAAACCAACCGCACCGGCGACGAGCGTCAGACCGATGCGGAGGTCTTCGACAAGAAGACCCTTCTCACCATCTACGACATGATGACCGCGGGGTACATCGACCTTGTCCACTACCCCGTGTCCACCGGCAAGGAGGGGAACGTCTTCTACGTCACCGACGAGGACGGGGAGGCCTTCGCCCTCAAGATCTTCCGCACGTCCACATCCACCTTCAAGAGGGTGTCCAAGTACGTGGAGGGCGACCCCAGGTTCAGGGGCGTCACCGGCAACAGGTGGAAGATGATCTACGCCTGGGTGAACAAGGAGTTCAAGAACCTCATGAGGTACAGCGACGCGGGCATCCCCGTGCCGGAGCCCGTGACCTTCGCGCAGAACTGCCTGCTGATGGAGTACATCGGCGACGAGAGCGGCCCCTGCCCCCAGCTGAAGGACGTGGTCCTGGACGACCCGACGGACACGTACGACGAGGTCATATCGTTCATCATAGACGGATGGAAGGACGCCCATCTGGTCCACGGGGACCTTAGCGAGTACAACATCCTGATGCAGGACGGCCAGCCCATAATGATTGACGTGGGACAGGCCAT
Source organism: Candidatus Methanomethylophilaceae archaeon (assembly GCA_944322255.1). Classification (GTDB taxonomy): domain Archaea; phylum Thermoplasmatota; class Thermoplasmata; order Methanomassiliicoccales; family Methanomethylophilaceae; genus Methanoprimaticola. The sequence goes on from CALUOK010000005.1 coordinate 67,145, forward strand.
GACCACCGACCACTACAACTCGAAGGAGCTTCTGGAGAGGGACATCAGGAACATCAACGCGTTCTTCAGGAGGAGGGGCGCGGACGTCATCGACGACAAGGTGGTCTTCGAGGAGACCGTCAACGGCAAGGACGATGACGACGAGGAGGAGGACGAGGAATGAGATCCATCAGGATTCCCGCCGACAGGGTGGGAACGCTCATCGGAAAGAACGGGGAGACGAAGAAGACGCTCCAGAGCATTTCCGGAATCAAGCTTGACATAGACACGGAGGAGGGCGAGGTCCTCATCCACGACGACGTGGAGCTGGAGGACCCCGTCATGGCCCTGAAGATCCAGGACGTCGTCAAGGCCGTCGGCAGGGGGTTCAACCCCGACAAGGCCATGAGGCTGTTCGACGACGACGAGTACCTGGAGGTCGTGGACCTCAAGGATTTCGTCGGCGACAGGAGCAACCAGATCGTGAGGATCAGGGGCAGGCTCATCGGCAAGGACGGCAAGACCCGCAGGATCATCGAGGACCTGACGGGATGCGACATGGTCATCTACGGCAACACGGTCTCGCTGATCGGCAACTCCATCAGCCTGCCGGTCGCCAAGCACGCCGTAGAGCTCATCCTCCAGGGCAGCGAGCACGCCACGGTATACCACTACCTGGAGAGCCAGCGCCCCAGGCTGAGGATCGCCGAGATGGGGTTCGACCTCTGAGGTGGTCCCATGGAGGAGTGGATCTACGAGAACCACGACAAGGCCAGGGCCCTGGCCGAGATGGGGCTGTGCGACCACTGCCTCGGACGCATGTTCGGGAAGATCGGCACCGGCACCACCAACGTGAACAGGGGACTGGCCATCCGCGAGGCCCTCTCCGAGGAGGGGATCGACGCGCCGGCGGCGGACTTCTGCCCCCTGTGCGAGAACGTCTTCGACCTGCTGGACAGGTTCGCCGACGCCGCCGTGGAGGCCATGGAGGGCATAGAGTCCGACAACTTCCTCATCGGCACCAGGGTGGAGCCGGAGATAGCCCAGAGGGAGAAGGAGCTGTGGGAGCAGTACCAGCTGGAGAACGCCGAGGCCATCAAGACCGAGCTGAACCGCGAGATCGGGAAGCTGGCGCTCCCCAGGATGCACCGCCCCGTGGAGTTCAAGAACCCCCAGGTGGTGGCGCTCGTGGACACCCGCTTCGCCGACGTGTCCGTCGACATCGCGCCGATCTTCATCGCCGGACGCTACAACAAGTTCAGCCGCGAGATCCCCCAGACCATATGGCCCTGCAGAGTATGCCACGGCAAGGGGTGCGACCACTGCCACGGCAAGGGCAAGATGTACGACACCTCCGTCCAGGAGATAATCGGAGACGTGGCCCTGGAGATGACCGGGGGGAGGGAGCACTTCTTCCACGGCATGGGCAGGGAGGACATCGACGCCCGCATGCTCGGGGACGGCAGGCCGTTCGTGCTGGAGATCAGCAGCCCCAGGACCAGGCACATAGACCTGGACGAGCTCAAGAGGAGGTCGGACAACGAGCTGGCCGCCTTCCAGGACCTGCACTACGTGCAGCGCGAGGCCGTGGAGAGGTACAAGGAGGCCGCCGCGGACAAGGTGTACCGCGTGCACGTGCTCGCAGAGGGTAAAGTTAATAAAGAGGCAGTAGTTGAGGTTGCCTTATCGTTCAAGAACGCCAATATAGATCAGAGGACTCCACGCCGTGTCGAGCACAGAAGGGCCGACCTGGTGAGGAAGAGGATGATCCATTGGGTGGAGGCGGACGCGATAACCGACGACTCGTTCGATCTCGAACTGGAGACCGACTCGGGTACGTACGTGAAGGAGTTCGTGTCCGGCGACGACGGACGCAGCACGCCGAGCTTCTCCGAGAGGCTGGGTGTGCAGTGCAGGGTCGAGACGCTCGATGTGTTGGCGATCAACTATCACGAACCATGAGGGATTGAAATGCAGAGATCCAGAGGAACAAGGACGAAGACCCGCAACGTCCTGAAGAAGAAGGCAAGGGCACGCGGCCTTTCGCCCATCACCAAAGGCCTTCAGACATTCGAGGCCGGAGAGAAGGTCAACATCGTCATCGACCCCAGCATCCATAAGGGCATGCCGTTCTCCAGGTTCCACGGACTCACCGGAGTCGTCATCGGAGCCAGGGGAAGCGCCTACGAGGTCAGTGTCAAGGACGGCAACAAGACCAAGATCGTCGTCGCCCGCCCCGAGCACCTTGTGAAGAACGTCAACTGAAACGGGTGAACGGACATGTCTGAGCAGTACGTCACACTGGCCGAAGTGAGAGACCTCCTCGAGGCGGAGGCGGAGATCAGAGGATACGACAACCTCCTCCAGTCGCAGAAGGCCGCACTGGACCATGCCCAGACGGTCTGCAGCATCTCCCTCGAGCAGGCCAACGCCATCATCGACGAGGTCAAGCAGATCGACATCGTCAGCGATGCCGTTGCCCTGAAAATCGCGGACCTCCTCCCGCAGTACCCGGAGGACGTCCGCGCTATCTTTTCCAAAGAGAGGGTCACCCTCGACCAGGCCCAGATCCAGCAGATAATCGACATCGTCCAGAAGCACATCTGAGGATGAGGCATCATGGAAGACTACGCCTACATCCTCGATTATCTGCCGCAGGGCGCCGCCGCCGGCGGGTTCTCCAAGAGGGAACCCGTGTGCTACGCCGTCGGGGACGAGGAGTTCAAGCTTTTCGAACTCGTCCCCAAGGCCGGGGCCCAGGTGGACATCGGGGTCAGGACCTACATCGGCAAGGACTCGGCCGAGGTCAAGCGCGACATGATAGACCATGTCAAGAGGCGCATCAACTACAACGACCTCACCAACAACGCCCAGGCCGAGCTCGAGTACGCCGTCAGCGACATCGTCGTCGCGAAGCAGGACAGGTTCATCAGGTTCTTCAACGAGGCCGAGGGAATCAGCATGCGCAAGCACATGCTGGAGGAGCTCCCCGGACTGGGGAAGAAGTCCATGAACGCCATCCTCGACGAGAGGAAGAAGGGCGGTTTCAAGGACTTCGCCGACCTGGCCGAGAGGACCGGCGTCAAGAACCCCGAGAAGCTCATAGTCGCGCGCATCATGCTCGAGATCTCCGATCCCGAGAGGAAGCGCTACCTGTTCGTGTCGAGATGACCGACACTGGCAGGCTGATCGCCGAGACCGGCATAGTCCCCAAGAAGAGCAAGGGACAGAACTTCCTGATAGACGGCAGGGTGGCCGACAGGCACATCTCCTACGCCGGCATCCGCGAAGGCGACAGGGTGCTGGAGGTCGGACCGGGACTGGGCATTCTCACGGAGCGCATGGCGGATCTCCCGTGCGACCTGACGTGCATAGAGCTGGACGACATCCTGGCGGAGTACATCTCAGGGACCTACGGCGACAGGCTGAGGCTCATCCACGGAGACGCCGTGAAGGTGCCCTTCCCGGAGTTCGACGTCTTCGTCAGCAACCTGCCCTACAGCGTCTCCACCCCGATCATCTTCAAGCTCCTCGATCACGACTTCAGGACCGCCGTCGTCATGGTCCAGAAGGAGTTCGCCGACCGCATGGTCGCCGACGTGGGCAGCCCGGACTACTCCAGGCTCACCGTCAACCTCTTCTACCGCGCCGAGTGCGAGATTATGGAGACCGTCCCCGCATCCAGGTTCAACCCCAGGCCCAAGGTCGACTCCGCCCTCGTCAGGATCACCCCCAGGAAGGCGCCGTTCGACGTCCTGGACGAGAGGACGTTCTTCAGGGTGACGGAGGTCGCCTTCAACCACCGCAGGAAGAAGATCGGGACCTCCCTGAAGTCCGCAGGCATGGTCCGCCCCGGAGACGACGTCCCCTACCTGGACGAGAGGATAGAGAACCTCCGCCCAGTGGAGATCGGCGAGATCGCCGACGCGGTCTACCGCGCATCATCCGGATGATCCCGAACCTTCCGTCAGACCGTCTCCGACTCGCCAACTTGATATACAACATCTTGTATAATCGCGGAACATCATGAAACATGACCACATCTGCAGGCGCATATTTGTCTTCGCGATGGGACTCCTGGTGATCTCGCTCAGCATAGGGTTCATCACGAAGGCGTCCCTGGGCACACCGCCCATATCGTCGATTCCGTACAGCCTGTCCCTCATCTTCCCGTCGCTCACCCTCGGGAACTTCACCATCATCTACAGCCTCCTGCTGGTTCTGCTGCAGCTCGTAATCCTCGGAAAGGAGGCGGACAAGGTCAGCCTCGGTCTCCAGGTCATCATCTCATTCGTCTTCGGATACTTCATAGACTTCGGTCTGATGATCCTCGGTGACTTCTCCCCCGAGATCTACTGGGAGAGGATCGCCTGCGTGCTCATCGGATGCTTCGGGCTCGCCTTCGGAGTCTACCTGCAGATCGTGGCGGACTTCACCATGGTCCCGGGAGACGGTTTCGCCTACGCGCTCTCCGTCAAGATCAAGAGGAAGCCCTACAGGGTGGTCCGCGTGTGCTCCGATGTTACCATGATCGTCATCGCCGCCCTGATCGGGATGGTGGCCATGGGCACCCCCGGCGGCGTGCGCGAGGGCACGGTCATCTGCGCCCTCCTGATCGGGACCATAGCGGGCGTGTACTTCAGCAAGCTCTCGTGGCTCACGCGGAAGCTGTTCCCGGAGGACGAGCTCGACCAGTCCGTCATCGGCGGGGAGTCAGATGGTGCCAGCACAGGTAACTGACGACGACTACCGCCTGACGGTCAGGAAGTTCCAGAGCGTCGCGAGGCGCATGATCCAGGGCAGGGACAGGGACCTGAAGGCCCTGGACCTGACCTCGATCCAGGCGGACGCGCTGGTGTTCTTCGACGGCAGGCCCAACTGCCAAATCAACGACCTGAGGGACCACCTCGAGGTGACCCACCAGGCCGCCTGCGGGCTCGTGGACCGCATGAGATCCAAGGGGCTCCTGGACGTGGCCGTTTCCGAGGAGGACGCCCGCGCCAGGACCGTGTCCCTGTCGGAGAACGGCAGGAGGGTCTGCGACGAGCTGAAGGCCAAGGGCAGCGACGCGGGCCACAGGAGCCTCGGCTGCCTCAGCCCCGAGGAGCTCATAGCGCTGTCCGACATGCTGGACCGCATCGCCGACTACACGGCCTCCCCCGCTCCGGACGGGCATCCGGCGGACGACTGACCCAGAACCACATAAATGTGGAACCTCATATGGTCGCGATCACATGCAGATTGGTATCGTAGGAAAGCCGAACGTCGGCAAATCCACATTCTTCGGGGCGGCCACCATGGCACCCGTGGAGATCGCCAACTATCCATTCACAACCATCGAGCCCAACAAGGGCGTCGCCTACGTCCGCTCCCCCTGCCCCTGCAGGGCGCTCGGTGTCACATGCACCCCGCACAACTCCCTGTGCGTGGACGGCACCAGGATGATCCCCGTGGAACTCCTGGACGTCGCGGGACTGGTCCCCGACGCATGGGAGGGCAAGGGTCTGGGGAACAAGTTCCTGGACGACCTCAGGCAGGCGGACGCGCTGATCAACGTCGTGGACGTCAGCGGGTCCACAGACATCGAGGGCAACCCCGTGGACGTCGGCACCCACGACCCCACCGAGGACATCCTGTTCCTCAGGAGGGAGATCGAGTGCTGGATGAGGGAGATCATCAAGAACGGTTTCTCCAAGATAGCCAGGCAGGCGAAGATGCAGGGCAGCAAGCCCGAGGCCATCCTGGCGGAGAGGCTCCAGGGACTGAAGGTCACGGAGGCCCAGATAAAGGAGGCTCTCAGGGCTGTGCCCCTGCCGGACGACCCGACCAAATGGGACGACGACCTCCTGCTCCAGCTCTGCGGGGAGATCAGGAAGCAGTCCAAGCCCATGATAGCCGCCATGAACAAGGCGGATATCGCGCCCGCCGGCAACATCGAGAAGGTCGAGGCCATCAACGACGTCTGCGTGGCCACCATGGCCGAGACCGAGCTGGCCCTCAAGAAGGCCGCCGCGGGCGGGCTGGTTGAGTACACCCCCGGAGATGCCACGTTCACCATCAAGGAGGGCGCCAAGGTCAGCGACGGCCAGAGGAAGGCCCTCGAGTACATGGCCGAGAAGATGGCCGCCAACGGCGGCACCGGGATCCAGAGGTGCATCGAGGAGGCCGCGTTCAACATGCTGGACCTCATTGCGGTGTACCCGGTGGAGGACGAGAACAAGTACACCGACCACTTCGGGAGGGTCCTCCCGGACGCCTTCCTGGTCCCCCGCGGCTCCACGGCCAGGGACCTGGCCTACAGGATCCACACCGAGCTCGGAGACAAGTTCATCAGGGCGGTCAACGCCAAGACCAAGCGCACCGTCGGGGCCGACTACGAGCTCCAGGACGGCGACGTCATCAGGATCGTGGCCAACAAGTGATCTCGATGGGAACGTGGGACGTCAGACTGATCAGCGCCTCCTACGTCATGGAGGACGACCTGCCCGTCATAGAGCTGTACGGCAAGACCCGCGACAAGGAATCCATCACGATACTTGTCCGCGGGTTCAGGCCGTACCTGTTCGCCGTCGCCCCCACGGACGCCCTCGAGAAGCAGCTGGCCGAGGACCCCGAGGTCGTCTCCGCCGAAAGGGACACCCTCCTGTACAAGGCCAGGCAGACCGAGGTCCTCAAGGTCACCATAAAGAGCCCCTGGAAGGTCTCCGAGTACCGCAACAGGTTCAAGAGGATGGGCTTCGACGTCCTCGCCTCCGACATCCCGCTGCATCACCGCTACTTCTACGACACTGACATGGGCGCGTGCATCCGCGTCACCGGGGCCCCCTCCGAGGGGTGCGGCTGCACCGACCTTACCGTGGACATGGAGTCCTTCGAGAACATAGACTCCTTCGACCCCGGCCTGAGGATACTGTCCTTCGACATCGAGAACAGCGTGGAGCACGAGTTCATCTACTGCATCTGCGCGGTGGTGGGGGAGGACGACTCGATCAGGAAGTGCGAGCCCATCCACGGCAAGGAGAAGGACATCATCTCGGAGTTCGCCGAGCTCATACGCCGCGAGGACCCGGACGTGATCACCGGGTACAACATCGACAACTACGACATCAGGAAGATCCAGGAGAGGGCCAAGGCCAACAGGATGAAGGACGCCCTGCCCTGGGGCCGCGACGGCGGGCAGCCCCGCATCGTCAGCGAGAGGTTCTGGAGGGTGAAGGGCAGGCTCATATGCGACGCATGGTGGGCGGTCAGGAAGGAGCTGCGTCCTAAGCAGGAGACCCTGAACGCGGTGTCCATGCAGCTGCTGGGCGAGACCAAGATGGACGTGGACCCCAAGCACATGGACTCCGAGTGGAACAGCAACAGGGAGAAGGTCCTGGAATACTGCACCAAGGACGCCGAGCTGGCGCTGAGGATCCTCCTGGAGGTGGGCACACTCAGGAAGGGCATGGACCTGGCGACCGTGTCCAAACTCACGGTGGAGGACGTGCTCACGTCCGGGTCCTCCCAGCTGGCGGACTCCCTGCTGATCCGCGCCGCCGACCGCGGGAAGATCGCCGTCCCCAACATGGGGCGGGCCGGCGCGTCCGACCAGATCGAGGGCGGCTACGTGCACGACATGGTGCCCGGACTGTACCACTGGGTCTGCGTGCTGGACTTCAAGTCCATGTACCCCTCGCTGATAATCGCCAAGAACATCTGCTTCACCACCCTCTCCCCGGACGGGGAGATCGTCGCGCCCTCCGGCGCCAGGTTCATGTCCAAGGAGAGGCGCGTGGGGCTGCTCCCCACGATCCTGACCAACCTGATGGACCAGAGGGACAGCATCAAGAGGCTGATGAAGAAGACCACCGACCCCCACGAGCATCAGTACCTGGACGGGCTGCAGGCCGCGGTCAAGGTGCTGATGAACACGTTCTACGGGGTGTTCGCATCGTCGTTCTACAGGTTCACCGACAAGAGCATCGGCGCCGCCATCACATCCTTCGCCAGGGCCAACGTGAAGGGGATCATCGAGGAGATCGAGTCCGAGTGGATCCATGCGATCTACTCGGACACCGACTCCGTGTTCATGCAGTCCCCCGCCCACGACCTGGAGGGCTCCGTGGAGTTCGGGACCAGGATGGCCGAGAAGTACTCCCGCGACGGGGGGACCCTGGAGTTCGAGAAGATCCTCGAGCCCATGTTCACCCACGGCATGAAGAAGAGGTACGTCGGGAGGATCGTCTGGCCGGAGGCCCAGGACGAGCTGCTGGTCAGGGGCTACGAGATACGCCGCTCCGACTCCTTCGACCTTCAGAGCAGGCTGCTGACCGACCTATTCGACAAGATCCTGGACGAGAAGAACGACGAGGCCCTTGCCCTGGTCAAATCCACGATCCAGCAGGTGCTCTCCGGGAAGGTCGACCCCTCCGAGCTCGTCATATCCCGCACGTGCAAGGGTCTCGACGCGTACGAGAACCCCGACAGGATGGCCAACGTGCAGGCCGCCAGGAAGCTCATCGAGATGGGGTACGAGTTCATCCCCGGCATGAAGGTCTCGTGGATCGTCACCGACGGGAACTCCGCGCCACAGAAGGTGGAACCCTACGTCAGCGGCACGCCGTTCACCGCCAAACCGGACTACAGGTACTACGCCGAACGCCTGGCCCAGATGGCGTCCAGGATCACGGAGGTCTTCGGCTGGAACGAGAAGGACCTGATGATGGGCAGCCAGCAGGCCACGCTGTTCAGCGGCGCGTTCGAATCGCCGGACAGGGCTCCCGCCAAAGAGGGGAGGTCCGAGGAGAAGGCCCCCGCCAAGCCGAAGCCCAGGATGAAGAGCCTGGACGAGTTCTTCTGACGGGTCTCCGTCCCCTTTGTCTGATGTTGGAGCCAACTCCAAGAAGATGGTGGGTCGGCAACGTGTAAATACGGGACGGCTCTAGCCGGGGCCGTCAGGAGATGTTCTGGATGTCGGTCAAGCAATGGCTGCCGCTGGTGGCCCTGGTCATCTGCGTTTTCATCGTCAACATGTCGGAGTTCGTTCCCATCGGACTCCTGACCGACATAGCCTCGGACTTCTCCATATCGGAGTCCAGCGCGGGGATGCTAATCTCCATGTACGCCTGGGCGGTGGCGATCCTCTCCCTGCCGATCATGCTGGTCCTCAGGAAGATGGAGTTCCGCAGGATGCTCCTGATGTGCATAGCGCTGTTCGTGGTGTTCCAGGTCATGTCCGGGATCTCCAACAGCTACTGGATGCTCATGGTCTCCCGTATCGGCGTCGCCGTGGCCCATTCCATATTCTGGTCCATCGCCACGCCCCTGGCGGTCCGCATCGTGCCGGCCCACCTGCAGAAGCTCGCCATCAGCGCGGTGGCCACTGGGACGTCCGTCGCCATGATCGTGGGCCTGCCGCTGGGGAGGGTCATCGGGCTCGCGCTGGGATGGAGGATGACCTTCGTGGTCATCGCCGCGGTCTCCATCATGGCGCTGATCCTCCTGGTGTTCGTTTTCCCGAAGCTGGAGAACCCCGGCACCTTCACGCTGAGGAAGCTCCCGGACCTGTTCCGCAACAGGGTCCTCGTCGGGATATACGTCATGCTCGCCATCTACGTCACCGGATACTACACCGGCTACAGCTACATCGAGCCGTTCATGTACCAGGTAGCCGGCATGTCCGACATCATGGTCACCGTGGTGCTGACGGTGTTCGGACTGGCGGGGATCGTGGGGAGCATCCTGTTCACCAAGTTCTACGACAGGACCAGGTTCAGGTTCATGATGATGGCCCTGCTGGGCGCGGCCGCGTGCCTCCTCCTGCTCAGGCCGTCGGTCGTGTCGCTGGCCACGGTCATCCTGGTGTGCGCCTTCTGGGGTCTGTTCGCCACCTCGTTCAACGTCACGTTCCAGAACGAGGCCCTTCGCGTATCCCCCTCCGACGCCAGCGCCATATCGATGGCCCTGTTCTCCGGGATCTTCAACGTGGGGATCGCCATGGGCTCCATCATCGGAGGATGGATCACCGACGGCCCGGGAGTGGGCGACATCGGCTACGTCGGCGCGGCGTTCGTCATCGTCGCCACGCTGATCACGGCGCTATACATCATCCCGAGGATGAGGGCCCGCGAATCGCAGAGAGCGGGGACCGACGCCTGACCGCGTTCCGCGGGGCAACAGGGTTTATATACGGGCCCACCATGCACGGTCTTGCGCATCGCTTAGACGCGCGAACGGAAATGTGCCCAATGGGTGAATCCGTAAAGGTGATACAAATGAGCGAAGAGACTCAGGAGACACGCCCGGTCAACGGGAAGAGCATGTACAGCTACATCGCCGACGCTTGGAACGTACCCTCCAAATCCTACGTGAAGGAGCTCAACTACGAGCGCAGGATCCAGTGGAGGAAGGAGGAGAACTTCATCCGTGTCGACAAGCCCACCAGGCTCGACAGGGCCAGGGCTCTCGGATACAAGGCCAAGCAGGGCTACGTCATCGTCAGGGCGAGGGTCAGGAAGGGATCCTTCCAGAAGAGGGCCATCGTCACCGGTAGGAGGGCCAAGAGGAAGGGAATCAACCAGATCACAGTCGGTAAGTCCCTCCAGAGGATGGCCGAGGAGAGGACCGCCAAGAGGTACCCCAACCTCGAGGTCCTGAACTCCTACTGGGTCGGAGCCGACGGACAGCAGGAGTGGTACGAGGTCATCCTCGTGGACCCCGCGCACCCCGTCATCAAGGCCGACCCCAAGATCAACTGGATCTGCGATGACACTCACAAGAACCGCGTCTACCGCGGTAAGACCTCTGCCGGACAGAAGGGCCGTGGAATGAGGCACACCGGAAAGGGTGCCGAGAAGGCCAGGCCTTCCGTCAGGGCCAACCAGAGAAGGATCAAGTGAGATTCCTGTCATGAAAACCCCTTACCGTCCCCTCGGGGGCGGGACCCTTTTATACATCACCGATTCGCACCGATCCCCTACGCCCAGAGGCTCCGCTGGAGCGGTATACGGACTGAAGAGGACGGGTGCGCCGTCAAAGACCCGATGTTATGATCCCGGCGAGCTCTGCGACCTCGTCGTCACCCATGCCGATGGTGGGGAAGTATACCGGCACGTCGTAGGCGGTTACGTCCACGGAATCCAGCTCGTCGAGGGATGTGCCGAGCACGTATCCCAGGGCCTGGGGGTTGCCGTCCCCGACCTTCAGGAGAGGGTCGTACCTGCGGAGGTGGGAGATTAGGGACTCGTCGCCGTTGGCGATGACCCTGCATCCGCGCTTCATCATCAGCCAGGCCGCGACCATCCCGCGCTCGTCGTCCACCCTGGCGATGACCTTGCCCTGGCTGCCGACGGGGAGGCCCGCATGGCAGCGGATGTACTCGCCGAAGACGAAGGCCCTGTTCTCGCGGACCTCCACATAGAAAACGACGTCCGGATCGGTGAGGTCGACCCTGACCCCCCTGTCCTCGTTGGCGATGAAGATCGCAGAACCGGCCTCCCTGCCGACGTCCATGCTGGTGTACCCCTGGGATCCCTCCCTGCGGGCCTTCACCGCGAAGCTCTGCCCCTCGGAGATCCTGGACCTGGAGTACTCGGCGGCCTTGGCGCATATGTCCTCCATCCTGGACGAGGCGCACTCCTCCGCCACGGAGATGGACCCGACCCCGAACACCCTGCGGACAGACGCGACCGCCGCGTCGGGATCCGTGGCCTCGATGTAGTACCTGGCGCCGTTCTTGGTCACCAGGGCCTCGACGCCGTCCTCCATGAGCATGGAGAGGATGTTGTCCTTCAGCTGGTTCTCGAACCTTCTGCGGACGGGGGCGCTCTTCAGGCCTATCTCTGAGTATCTGACTAGGAGGATGGACACGCTTCCGCCATCCCCTAGTCAGTTAAAAGAGTGATGGGTGCCTCAGAGGGCGGCGACCACCACGATCAGGTAGAGCAGGGATATCACGGCCAGGGCATAGATGATCGGACTGACCTCCTTCCAGCGGTTCGCGCCTATCATGCACACGCTGTAGAAGATGATGCCGAACACGATGCCGTCGGTGATGGAGTAGGTCAGGATCATCATGATGATCGTGGCCAGGACCGCCACGGCCACCGGCCAGTCGTCCCACTTGACCCCCTTGAGCTGCGTGATCATCGCAGCCCCGACTATTAGCATGGCGCCGACCGTGCAGCTGTAGTCCACCACCTGGAACACGGGGCCGACGAACAGGGCCACCGCGAACAGCGCCGCCACGGTGAGTGAGGCCAGTCCGGTCCTCGCGCCTGCCTCGATACCGACCGTGGACTCGGCGAAGGAGCCTGTGGGGGTGGCTCCGACGATACCGCTGATCACTGACGTGGCGGAATCGGCTATCATGGCCTTCTCGCACTGCACGTTCCCGTCCTCGTCGATGATGCCTGCCCTCTCCCCTGTGGCCATCAGGGTGCCGGTGCTGTCGAAGAACTGGACGAAGGTCAGGGATATCACGACCATCAGGAACTCCACGCTCAGGATGTCCGATGTGAACCCGTCCACGAACGCGCCGACCTCCGGCATGACCGGCAGCGAGACCAGAGAGTCCGGGACGGCGATGATCCCGAAGACCATCCCGACCACGGCGGTGACGATCATCCCGAAGAATATGGCCCCCGTGACCTTCCTGGCGTACAGGAACAGCGTCAGCAGGATGCAGAACAGCGCCAGGATGACCGGCGGGCTGGAGAACTCCCCGAGCGCCACCAGGGTCGAGTCGGAGTTCACGATTATGCCCGCGTTCTGCAGGCCGATGAACACGATGAAGCACCCGATCCCGGCGGTTATGCCGAACCTCAGGCTCGGAGGTATCTGGTCGAGGACCTTCTTCCTCACGCCGCTGACGGCGATCAGGAAGAATATCACTCCGGATATCAGGACGGCCACCAGGGCCTCCTGCCATGTGTACTGCAGACCTATGATGATGGTGTATGTGAAGAAGGCGTTGACACCCATCAGCGGGGCCTGTGCGACAGGGTACCTGGCGTACAGGGCCATCAGAAGGGTACCGATGATGGACATGACGATGGTCGCGGTGTAGCACGCGGACTGGTCCATCCCCGCGTCGGCCATCATCGAGGAGTTCACGACGATGATGTACGCCATGGCGAGGAAGATCAGGACTCCGCCCTTGACCTCCGTCCTTATGTCCGAGCCTCTCTTGGTGATCTCGAAGAAACGGTCCAGGGCTCCGGCAGCATCCATGGACTCGAACACGTAGTGCCGCCTTTTAAGCGGTTCTCCGACAGCCCTATATCCGGATTCCCGATACCGCCTCTCATGGAGCTAGCCATCATCATGATAGGCCTGGTGGTGCTCGGACTGTGCTCCGGGATCTTCGGAGCCCTGTTCGGCCTCGGAGGGGGCGTCATATTCGTCCCAATCCTGCTTCTGTCCGGCATCGCGGCGACCGCCACGCAGGCGGTGGCCATGAGCCTGGTGGGCATCATAGCCGGGTCCGTGGGCGCGTCCACGGTGCTGATAGCCAAGGGCCTCTCCAACGTCCGTCTGGGACTCCTGCTGGAGATCACCACCTGCATAGGCGCGATAATAGGCGCGATCATCGCCACATACCTGGAATCGTGGATGCTTACCGTCCTGTTCTCGGCCATCATGATATACAGCGGATTCCGCATGATCGTCAACCCCGAGAGGACCGTGGAGCCCGCCACCGGCGAGGACTCCCCGATGACCTTCAGGTACAAGGACGAGTCCGTTGGGGAGGATGTGAGGTACGAGGTCCAGAACGTCAGGAGCGGCATGGGCATATGCACCTTCGCCGGAGCCATCTCGTCGATGACAGGCGTGGGCGGAGGTGCCATCAAGGTCCCGCTCATGAACATCCACATGCACATCCCCATGAAGGCCGCCAGCTCCACGAGCAGCTTCATGATCGGCGTCACCGCGTTCTCCGGCGCCATCACCTACTTCTTCGCCGGGGTGTTCACCGACTCCGCCGTCTCCCCGCTTCTGACCGGGGCCGGACTGGACTCCCTGCTCCCCTGCGCCGCGTGCCTGGCGTTCGGAGCCTTCTGCGGATCCCTCGCCGGCGCCCGCCTGGCCAGGAGGATCCCCTCCAGCCACCTCAGGAAGTACTTCTCCGTGGTGCTCTTCGTGATGGCCGTGCTGGTCCTGCTTCAGACCGGAGGTGTGATATGACCGTCCCGGACCTGAACAGGACGACGGCCCTGACCCTCAGGGTCGGGATCGTCATAGGCATGGTCCTGATGCTCGGCGGACTCTGCTGGTACATCGCGGACGGCACGGACACCCTGATCTACATAGGCCTGCTGGTGATGATCGTCTCCCCGTTCCTGGGCGTGATCGCATCGTTCGCGGTGCTCATCCTCGAGAAAGATTGGAGATGGGCCGCCGTCGCGGCGGTGCTGTTCGTGGTCACCGCCATAGGCATAGTGATCAGCATCGAGTGACGCACCATTATGTCCCTGCAAGACCATATGGTCACGGGACGCGGATGAACAGCTACACGCTCATAGACGAGAACAACTGGAAGAGAAGGGAGCACTGCGCCATATTCCGGCACTACGTCGAGCCGTCGTACTGCATGACGGTGGACCTGGATGTGACGAACTTCCTGAGGACCGTGCGCGACGAGGGGTACTCCTTCACCATGTCCTTCATCTGGGTGGTCTCCAAGTGCGCCAACGAGATCGAGGAGTTCCGCTACCGCTTCCTCAGCGAGAGGGTGGTCCTGTTCGACAGGATCGACACCTACTTCGCCTACATGGACGAGGGGGACGACCTGTTCAAGATGGTCACCGTCCCGTTCAGGGACTCCATGAGGGAGTACGTCTCCGAGGCCGTGAGGACGGCGAAGAGCCAGAAGGCTTACTTCCCCGCTCCTCCGGGGATTGACGTGTTCAGCTTCGCACCCATACCGTGGGTGTCCTACAGCCACATCTCCCACACCAACCCCGGGCACAGGAACAACGTGACGCCCATGTTCGACTGGGGAAGGTACACCGAGAAGGACGGGCGCGTGACGATGCCGTTCTCGGTGCAGGTGCATCACTCCTTCGTGGACGGGGTCCATGTGGGAAGGCTGATCGAGAACGTCCAGAACTACATGGACGAGTACTGAACTGAGATTGAAAAGTGGTGCAAGGGAAGGGATTTGAACCCTCGAACTCCTACGAGAATAGGCCCTGAACCTATCTCCTTTGGCCAGGCTCGGATACCCTTGCAAAGAGCCTGAGGCCAAGGATTACATTCTTGTATATAGTAGTTCCGAGTCGAGGATAGTGGAAGGATCACTCCTTCATTATCTTCATCCAGCCGCCGGATTCGTAGATCGCGAGCTTCCTCTTGGCGAGGATGCCCTCGAACTCCTCCCAGGTGATGACGTCCAACCTGTCGTTCTTTCCCTTCGTGAACTGGACTCCGTCAGTACCCTTGACCTTTCCAGGCTTGAGTCCCTTGTTCTTGGCGATAGCCTGCGCCTTCTTGATGTCTATGCGTTCCATTGCTATAGCAAACGCCCCCTTTTATAGGGTTAGAATCCTGTTCTTTTATATTTAAAGATTCTTTAAATATCATTGAAAAAATCGCATTTCGACGCCATTTTCGACCGCCTCTGAATAGCCAGACTTCCCAGGGATTTGTGTAACATTTCGGATTGATATGGATTGGATGTCACATCCTACGTGTGTCAGACCACAATTAATATGAAGTCCGGCGGGATTGAGCGGGACATGGCACAGGCCGACAGGATCCTGCTGAGGTCGTCACCGTCCATAGACACTGGCCCGGAGATGGGGCTCCTGCTGGGACACGCCCTCGCGATGGATCATTCCAGGGTCGTCGTGGGGAGGGACCTCATGAGGAGCAGCTCCATGATGAAGGAGGCCCTCGTCTCAGGCCTGATGTCCTCCGGCGCGGAGGTTCTCGACGTCGGAGTGGTCAGCTGCCCAGCACTGGCTCTCGCCGCATCCCAGGGGGACTGCGCGGTGTACGTCACCGAGTACCGCGGGTACGGCATGATCAGCGGATACCTCCTGATCAACCCGAACGGCAGCCTGTTCAGGAAGGAGCAGATCAGGCACCTGGACATGTACTTCATGGATCCCCCGGAGCTTCCGGAATCGGGGAACCTCGGACACATCCACCCGGTGTACGGGACCGTCGACACCTACAACTCCAGGCTCAGGGCGCTTCTCCCTGAGAAGGCGGAGTGCGCCATGGTCGTCGACTGCAGCTGCGGACCGGTCTCCGACTCCGTGCCCCAGATCCTCAACTCCATGGGTGCGGACGTCCTGACGCTGAACGCCCAGAGGGACCTGGACTACGTGTCCGGCGAGATGGACGGGCATGGCATTCGCCCGGACAGCGTGCAGAGCCAGATCGCATCCGGATCCGGATACATCGGATGCGTGATGAACAAGATCGGCACCATGGCCTCCATCGTGGACGAGAACGGCCGCCAGCTCACGCCCGAGCAGGTCTTCGCGCTGACGGTCATGTTCCTGAGACCGAAGAGGATCGCGGTCCCCGTGGACATGACGACGCTGATCGACGACGCGTTCCACGGAAGGCTCGGCAACGACCAGGGGCAGGAGGCCGACGAGGACGGCTACATCATGACGGACAGGAGCGCCGCCGCGGTCTGCGAAGCGGTCGCGTCCGGTGCCGAGCTCGGGTTCTACGACGGCGGCATAATCTACGGGAACATCAGCATGATGCCCGACGGGATACAGACCGCCGCGATCATCGCCGGGATGGCCGGCAACAAGAGCATCAACAGGATAGTGGACGAGTTCCCCGAGTACATCCAGGACAGGACCTCGCGCGACTGCTCGGTCACAGCCGAGACGTTCAAGCGCGAGATCGAGGAGCGCCTCCCGAACATGGATGGGAGGACGGTCGTCCGCGACAACGCCTGGCGCGTGGACCTGGACGGCGGATGGTTCCTTGTGCGTCTGGTCAAGGGCGTCGAGCCGACGATAGAGATAATCGCGGAGTCCAGCGACAGGGCCTACGTCATCGGCCTGATGGAGATCGCAGGCGACCTGGTCGACGATTGCATGAAGGCTCAGTGAATGAGCTCCAGGTCGACGGGCTCCCCCTTCGAGTTGTACGCCCTCCAGCTGGTCCTGTCGTACGGCTGGCACGTTATGAAGTGGACCCCTCCTGTGTTGCTGAAGAACTCCTTGTCCGCATCGGACGGCTCGTTGGAGAACCCCGGGTGGGAGTGGGCGGAGCCCGCTATGCTGTAGTCTATGGGCGCCATCCACTGGTTGATGAAGCTGTGGGTGTCCCCGTACACGGTCCCCGGCAGCAGGATCATCTCCGAGATAACCCCGTCGATCTCCCTGACCATGCACAGGAACTCGTCGGGGTACGTGGAGCGGGCGGCCTCGTTGAAGCCGTCGATGAAGTCCACGTCCACCCCGTAGATGTGCGTCATAGTGTGTTCACCAGCTTGTCCCTGACGCGGGAGTAGAAGTCCGTGTCGTAGCGGATGAAGCGGGCCTTCCTGTCGGAGAGCATGAAGTCCACCTTGGAGCAGCCGTCCATCTTGTACTCCTCCTGGCCGTCGAGGACGATGAGGCACTCCTTGTCCATCACATTCTCGACCGTGATCTTCGATGTGGCCGGCACGACGAACGGGCGGGAGTTGAACTTGTAGGCCGCCATGGGCACGACCATGAGGGCCTTGACCTTCGGGTCCATGTACGGGGCGCCGAGGCTCATGGCGTAGCATGTGGATCCGGTGGGGGTGGATATTATCAGACCGTCCGCCCTGAGCTCCGACGCCAGGACGTCGTCCACGTAGACCTTGAAGTGCCTGATCTTGGCCACGGAAGCCGTGTGCACCACGGCCTCGTTCACAGAGGGTGTGAGGTACTGCCCGTCGTACCAGCAGTTGAGCCTGAAGCGGGTCTCGACGATGTAGTCCTCCCTCAGCAGGCGGTCTATGCCCTCCTTGATGTGGTCGTGGTCGATCTCGGCCAGGAACCCCACGCTCCCGCCGTTGATGCCTATGACCTTGGCGTCTGTGTGCTGGAGGGCCCTGAGCAGCGTGCCGTCCCCTCCGACCACGACGACGATGTCCACGTCCATGTCCTGCAGGGGGACCCCGGGTATGCCCATGACCCCTGCGATGTCCGAGTCCACGAAGTACGTCTGTCCCTGCAGCGCGTCGATGACCTCCTGCGTGTACTTCACGGCGTTCCTGACGTGGATGTTGGTGTAGATGCCGTATCTGTGCTCGCCCATGGTCTCCCTCTGGGTGATGATGAGCTGGTAGACCCTCATGTCCCCCACGGCGATGAAGTTGGACCTGTGCTCCAGGTCGAAGGGCATGTCCAGGACGTTGCCCTCCAGGTCGTACACCTCCCCTCCGGCCTCCCTGAGGATTATGGTGCTGGCGGCGATGTCCACGATCCTGATGGCCCTGGTGTACTTCTCGGACTTCATCAGGAACCCGTCGGCCTCGCCCTCGCCCACGATGGCCATCTCCAGCGAGGCGCAGCCGAGGGAGCGGGAGGACTTGACGCGCTTTGCCAGGGCGAAGGCGTCCGGGTGGGCGCCGTTGCCCATGTAGATCATGATGAACAGGTCGTCCATGACGGCCTCCCTCACGTGGATGGGGCATCCGTTCTTGAACGCGCCCTTCCCCTTCTCGGCGGTGTACTCGTCCCCGGTGACGGGGTTCCTGAGGTACCCGAGACGGATGTCGGAGAGCGCCGACCTCCCGACGGCCAGGGATATCGTGTAGTACGGTATGCCGGCGATGGCGTTGGACGTCCCGTCTATGGGGTCCATCACGAGGGTCTCCTCGGCGCCGTTGTCCACGTACCCGATCTCCTCGCTGAGGATGTTGAGCGGGAGCTTCTCTGACTGGATGTACATCAGGGCCGCGTTCTCGGCGACCTTGTCGATCTGGGATGTGGGGGTCCCGTCGGCACCCATGCACACCTCCTCTCCTCTGCACTTCGAACCGGGGATCTTCTCGATGGCCGACTGAACGGCGTCGGCTATCCGGGAAAGGGTTTCCATCGTGATCATGCCCCGGGGGATGTGGTCCCCCCTTTTATAGAAGGTGGACGTTGGCTCGGACATCATGGAGGCTTTGGGTTTCACATCCGGCAGGGTGCTCGCCGAGCGCGGGCGCCTGTACACAGAATCCGCATGCCCCGGGAAGAGGGTGTACGGGGAGAGGCTCGTGCGCTCGTCAGGCGTGGAGCTCAGGGAGTGGGACCCGCGCAGGAGCAAGCTTGGAGCGTACCTCGCCGTCGGCGGGACAGCGTTCCCGTTCCGCATCGACAGCCGCGTCCTCTACCTGGGCGCGTCCAGCGGGACCACAGCGTCCCATGTTGCCGACATATGCAGGGACGGCAAGGTCTACTGCGTCGAGTTCGCCCAGAGGATGTTCAGGGACCTGGTGAAGACCTGCGAGGACCGCCCCCAGATGATACCGATACTCGGGGACGCCACGAAGCCCGGGGAGTACGCCGTGTTCGCGGACTCCGTCGACATGGTGTACCAGGACGTGGCCCAGAAGAGGCAGGCGGACATAATCTGCGACAACATGGACGCCTTCGGCGCGAGGTACGGCATGGTCGCGGTCAAGGCACGCTCCGAGGATGTCACATCGCCTCCGGAGAGGATCTTCGCCGAGACAGAGGCACGCATACGCGAGAGGGGCTTCCGTATCGTCGACGCCCGTTCCCTGGAACCCCACGAGAAGGCCCACGAGATGATAGTCTTCGAGAGGCCGTGACATGAGGACGGCCTACGCGGTGGCGTTCTCCGGGGACCATTTCCTGATGGTCTGGCACATCCGTCGCAACGGCTGGGAGATGCCCGGCGGCCACGTCGAGGAGGGGGAGACCTCCGCCCAGGCGGCCGCCCGCGAGTTCATGGAGGAGGCCGGGTACGAGATCGAGGTCCTGGAGACCCGCGACATCGGCTACTGCGACGTCTGCGCGGCCGTTCTGGGAGAGAAGGTCAGGGACGACTGCGAGATGGAGTCCAGGCTGTTCTCCGAGATCCCCGACCAGCTCTCCTTCGACCGCGAGGAGTACGAGGACACCGTCCCCTGGGCCAGGTCCGTGGTCCTCAGGCATGCGGGGGACGGCGCCTGAGCACGCGCGCACCTTTCCTATAATATTCTTTAAATACTGAATCGGCATGGCAAGCCTCAGCCTCGCCGCCTAGGATATGATTCGGAGGATCAGACTATGGCAAGAATGCACACAAGAAGGAAGGGCAAATCCTGCTCCAAACGCCCCATGATTTCCGAGAACCCCGCATGGGTTCCTCTCAACGCCACCGAGATTGAGGACCTCATCGTGAAGCTCGCGAAAGACGGAATGATTTCCGCCAAGATCGGACTTGTTCTGAGGGACCAGTACGGCGTCCCCAACGTCAAGCTCGCCACCGGCAAGACCATTACCCAGATCATGGAGGAGAAGGGAGTCGCAGGATCCCTCCCCGAGGACCTGGCCAACCTCATGAGGCGCGCCATCGACCTGAACGTCCACCTCAGGGACAACAGGGGAGATGTCTCCAACAAGAGGGGTCTCAACATGATCGAGGCAAAGATCAGGAGGCTCGAGCGCTACTACAAGAGGAACGGCGTCCTTCCCGCAGACTGGAAGTACAGTCTCAGCAACGCGGAACTCATGCTCAAGTGAGTCCCATGGAGGACAAGGTACCTTCAAAACTCCTTACCACTCTTTCTACAGCCGCGGACATCGTCCGCGGCCATGACTTCATTCAGGTCTACTCTCACTACGACGCGGACGGGGTGTCCTCGGCCGCGATCCTGGCCAAGACCCTGCTCAGGGCCGGGAAGGAGTTCCGCGTCACGCTCTTCACGACGCTGAACGACTACAACATGGATGTCATCCGCAACACCAAGGCGGACTGCATCATAATCTCGGACCTGGGGGCTTCCTACATCGACCAGCTGGACGAGATGACCCAGGACGTCGTGGTCCTCGACCACCACACCATCATCTCGGAGGCCAAGAGGGTCTGCTACGCCAACCCCCACCTCTACGGGATCGACGGCATGACGTCCGGATGCGGCGCCACCATGTGCCTCCTGTTCGCGGTCACCATGGACGAGAACAACTGGGACCTGGTGCAGATCGCCTTCGCCGGCATAGCCGGGGACAGGCAGCACATCAACGGGCTGTCCGGCCTCAACACGTACCTCCTGGAGGAGGGCACGAAGAGGGGGTACATCGAGAGGATGCAGGGCTCCCTCATACCTGCGGGGGACCTGCAGACCGAGCTGTTCCTGATCACGGACCCGTACATACGCGGGGTCAGCGGCAGCGTCGAGGGAGTCGCCAAGCTCATGTCCGACGCCGGGATCGAGAACGGGAAGACGTTCATGGACCTCAGCGAGGAGGAGCGCAGGAGGCTGTCCTCGCTCATCGCCATCAGGCTCACCGAGCAGGGCGTGCTCCTGTCCTCGATGAACGAGATCGCCAGGGACAGGTACTACCTGAAGGGGATGAAGATGGACGCGGAGTACCTCTCCGCCATCCTGAACAACTGCGGCCGCTCCGGAATGGGAGGCATGGGCATCGCAGCCGGAATGGGAGATGAGAGATGCATCAACGAGGGCGCCAAGCAGAACCAGGAGTCCTCGAAAGCGGTCGTCGAGAGCATAGTGGAGCTGGACTCCAGGGGCCTGAACCAGATGGAGCACATCCAGTGGTTCGACTCCACCGACTCCGGGTTCACCGGCATGCTCTGCGGCATCGCCATGCAGTCCATCGGCGACCACAACAAGCCGACCATCGGCATGAACAAGTCCAACGATCCCGTGAACCTGTCGTCAAGGGGCATGTGGTGCCAACTCGACAGGGGAGTCGACCTGGCCAAGGCCATGAGGGATGCCTGCGCATCGGTGGGCGGCCAGGGCGGCGGACACAAGATCGCCGCCGGGGGGTCGGTTCCCCTCGAGAAGGTGGACGAGTTCCTTCAGAACCTCGACAGGATCATAGGGGAGCAGATCAGCTCCTCCATGTGACCTCGACCTCGTCGGTCCTGAACCTCTGCCTGACAGCCGTCTCCGACACATCCATCCTGACGCCGGAGTTGTACATCTCCGCACCCAGCCAGGCGATCATCGCGCCGTTGTCCATGCAGAACCTGCGGTCCGGGACGTACATCTCCGCTCCGCGGGCGTGGGCCATATCAGCCACCATGTCCCTGAGGCGGTTGTTCTGGGCCACTCCGCCACCCAGCAGGACCTCGTCCTTGCCTATGTGGGCCATGGCCCTCTCCGTGACCTCGGTGAGCATCGCGAACGCGGTCTCCTGGACGGACAGGGCGATGTCCTCCAGTGGCACACCCTTCTTCTGCAGCGCCACTGCGGCCGTCATCAGACCGGAGAACGCCACGTCCATGCCCTTGACCGAGTACGGGAGCGGATAGTACCTGTCGCCGTCCTTGGCGAGCTTCTCGAACACCGGTCCCGCGTAGAAGCCCATGCCCAGCTCCCTTCCGAGCTTGTCCAGCATGTTGCCGACGCCGATGTCCTGGGTCTCCCCGAATATCCTGTAGCGGCCCTCCGCGAACGCGATGACCTGGGTGTTCCCGCCCGAGGCGTAAAGCAGCGCGGGGTCGTCGCAGCCGCACTGGGCGCGGCCGATCTCCACATGCGCGACGCAATGGTTGACGCCGACGATGGGGACGCCCAGCGAGCACGAGAGCGCCCTGGCCGCCGTCCCGGCGACCCTGAGGCAGGGCCCGAGACCAGGGCCCATGGAGAACGAGACGAGGTCCACATCGGACAGGCTGATGCCGGCCTTCTCGACGGCGTTCCTGATGATAGTGGAGACCACGTCGGAATGATGGTTGGCCGCCTCCCTCGGATGGAGTCCGCCCTCCGCGGGACGGAACATGTCCAGCTCGTTGGCGAGGACCTTGCACCCGTCGTCGACGATGCCGACCCCGAGCGTGTGCGCCGTCCCCTCGATCCCCAGTGTAATCATGGCACTCCCCAGACCTTAGGCGTATTTGAATACGCGTGAGACGGACCCGTATGTGGACGAATATATAACCTACTCGGAACTCGAAGGAGCTTAGCATACAAATGCTATAGTATTCGGCGTTAAACCATCCATTCGTACAGGATTGCACCATGCCAGCGTCCATCTCGTCTCGTGACTCACCGATAGTTGAGCCAAAAGATATAAGAACAGGAAGGATATCATGCCCTATGCTGGGCTCGTGGTCTAGGGGTTATGACGTCGCCTTGACATGGCGGAGGTCGCCGGTTCAAATCCGGCCGGGCCCACCAGCTTTTCCTCACTTTATCGCGGCTACGATTGACTTTTCGATGTCGCGTGGGATTTGATAACATGGTAGATTTTGCCGGTATTATCGGGACGATCAACACGTATGTCTGGTATGTAGCGTTCGTGTTCCTGGTCGGCCTCGGTATATATTTCATGATTAGGCTGAAGGGACTCCCGATCCTCCGGATACACAAGACGTCCCGCCTCGCCCTTTCCGGTACCAAGGAGGGCAAACACAGCCACACAGTCTCGTCGTTCGAAGCGTTCTGTATCGGCCTGGGAGCCCGTGTCGGTGTCGGTAACATCGCCGGAGTCGCCAGTGCGATCATCGTCGGAGGCCCCGGAGCCGTCTTCTGGATGTGGATCTTCGCCATCATCGGATCCGCCAGCAGCTTCATGGAGTCCACCCTCTCCCAGATCTTCAAGGAGAAGAAGTCCGACGGACAGTACCACAGCGGTCCCGCCTACTACGCCCTCAAGGGTGTCGGCAGCCGCCCCCTCGCGGTGCTCCTCGCCGTCCTGATCATCATCACCTTCGGAATCGGATTCGTCGGCGTGCAGGCCACCAACTCCGCCGCCGCCCTCGCGGGAGCGTTCGAGTTCGAGAACAACATGCTGATCTTCGGCGCCATCATCGCCATCGCCGCCGCGGCCATCATCTTCGGCGGAGTCAAGAGGATCGCCAACTTCTCCACCAAGGTCGTGCCCATCATGGCCCTCCTGTGGTTCGTGTTCTGCATCATCGTCATCGTCATGAACATCGACGGTGTCGCCCACGCCGTGGAGATGATCTTCAAGAACGCCTTCGGAATCCAGTCCGTCGGAGGAGGAGCCCTCGGAGCCGTCATGATGATGGGTCTGAAGCGCGGAGTGTTCTCCAACGAGGCCGGTCTCGGTTCCATCGCCAACATCGCCGGAACCGCGGATGTCAAGCACCCCGTCAAGCAGGGAATGATCCAGTCCTTCGGAACCATCGTGGACACCCTGGTCGTCTGTTCCTTCACCGCCTTCGTCATCCTGTCCTTCGGAACCTACGGCGACATCACCGCCATCAACCCGACACAGGCCGACGGCATCGGAAACGCCCAGCTCGTGCAGGCCATCGTCAACTCCACCCTCGGCGGAGAGATCGGTGGAATCATCATCTCCCTGTTCATGCTGATCTTCGCGTTCACCAGCCTGATCGGATACTACACCATGAGCGAGTCCAACGTCAGGTTCATCAAGGACAGCAAGGGATTCGTCTTCGCCGTCCGTGTCCTAGTCATCGTCGTGGCCTTCCTGTCCTGCGTCATCAGCACCGGACAGATGGAGACCATCTGCGACACGTTCATGGCCGCCATGGGTGCGGTGAACATGATCGTCGTGTTCTACCTCAGCAAGTTCGTCTTCCGCGCCTACAAGGACTGGAAGGAACAGGAGGATGCGGGTGTCGAGGACCCCGTGTTCCACCGCTCCGTGGTTCAGGACATCATCGACGAGAAGAAGTCGACCATCACCGAATGGGAGTGATCAAAAACCGCCGGGGGACTGCCCCCGGCATTTCCAAACCGTTTGATTTGTTTTGAGACCTGATCAGAGCAGCAGAGCGATGTTCTCCGATATGACGGCGTCATCGTGTGCCTTGTATCCGAGGATGAACTCGATCTCGTCGCTGTGCTTCCCCTTGATCATCTTGATGTCGGTGGAGTCGTAGTCTATTATCCCCTTGGCCACCACGTCGCCGGAGCAGACGATCTCCACCACATCGCCCTTGTTGAACCTGCCCTCCACGTCCTTGATTCCCACGGGCAGCAGGGACTTGTGGTCCAGCACCGCCTTCCTGGCGCCCTCGTCGATTATGATTCTCCCCGAGGGATGGGCGGACTTGATCCAGCGCCTCTTCTTGGAGATGCCGGAGTCTGCGATGAATATCGTCCCGACGTCCTCCCCGGTGCACGCCCTGTAGATCACCTGGTCCTCCTTGCTGAGGGCGATGATCATGCTGCACGCCGCGTCGTGGCAGACCTTGGCCGCACTGAGCTTGGTCTTCATGCCGCCGGTGCCTACGCCCGAAACGGAGTCGCCGGCCATGTGACGGACGTCGTCGATGTTCCACACCACGGGGACCAGCTTGGCGTCGGGGTTGGAAGTGGGGTCCGCATTGTAAAGACCGGCCACATCCGACAGGATGATCAGGAGGTCCGCGTCTGTCCTGCTGGCGACGATTGCCGAGAGCGTGTCGTTGTCCCCGAACTTGATCTCGCTGATGCACACGGCGTCGTTCTCGTTGAATATGGGCACCACGCCGTTCTTCAGCAGGGACTCGATGGTGTTGTTCATGTTCACGGCCTCGGTCCTGTCGGAGTAGTTGTCCAGGGTCATCAGGACCTGTCCGACCAGCATGCCGTGGCGCTGGAAGCACTCGCCCCACTCCTTCATCAGGATCCCCTGTCCGACGGCGGACGCCGCCTGCCTTATGGAGATCTCGTTGGGCTTGGGCTTGACCTTCATGGCCTTCAGGCCGATGGCTATGGCTCCGGATGACACGATGAGGACCTCGATGCCCATCTCCCTGAGACGGGCCACCTGCTCCGCCACCGAGTCCATGAAATCCCTCGAGATGGAGGTCTGGTTCCTCATGATGGAGGAGGACCCGATCTTGACCACGACCCTTCCGACCTCCCCGAGGAGGTCCTTCCTGGACTCCGTGTCACTCACCCCTGTAGGGGTACTCGGATTCCGACGGGACGTGCTTGAACGGCCTGCATCCCGGACCCACGTAGTCCTTCACGACCTGTCCGTTCCCGACCAGGACGTACTTGTAGATCATCAGGCCCTCCATGCCCACCGGTCCGCGGGCGTGGATCTTGTTGGTGCTTATGCCGACCTCCGCGCCCTTGCCGTACCTGTAGCCGTCGGCGAACCTTGTGGAGGCGTTGACGAAGACGTCTGCGGAATCGACAGACCTGGCGAAGGCGGCCGCCCTGCGGACGTCCCCGGTGACTATGGCGTCGGTGTGGTGGGAGCCGTGCGCGTTGATGAAGTCGACGGCCTCCTGGAGGGAGTCCACGACCTTGATGGATATGATGAGGTCCCCGTACTCGGTGTCCCAGTCCTCCGATGTGGCGGGGATGGCGTCGGTCATCCTGCAGACCCTCTCGTCGCCTCTGACCTCCACGCCGTTGGCCTCGTAGGCCGAGACGATGCGGGGAACGAAGACATCCGCTATCGCCGAGTCGACCAGCAGGGTCTCCGTGGCGTTGCAAACGGCCGGATACTGGATCTTGGAGTCCAGGGCCACCTGCTCCGCCATGTCCTGGTCGGCGAACTCGTCGACGTACACGTGGCACACCCCTGCGGCGTGTCCGAGCACCGGGATCCTCGTGTTCTCCTGGATGTACCTGACGAACTCGTTGGACCCCCTGGGGATCAGCAGGTCGATGTACCTGTCCAGCTCCAGGATCACGTTGATGTCGGACCTGGTCTCCAGCAGGACGAAGGCGTCCGCGGGCACCCCCGCCGTGGCCGCGGCGTCCCTCAGGATGGTGAACAGGACACGTATCGACTCGGCCGCCTCCCTGCCGCCCTTGAACGCGACGGCGTTACCCGACTTGAGGCACAGCGACATGATCTGCGGCACCACGTCCGGGCGGGACTCGAATATCATCCCGAGCATTCCGATGGGGCAGCGTATCTGGTACAGCGTGAGACCGTCGTCCAGGTCCAGGGCGGACATTTGCTCGCCCACCGGATCGGGCAGGCCGATGACGTCGTCGATGCCCGCTATCATCCCGTCGATCTTGGAGCCGTCGATCTTCAGCCTCTTGTACATCGAGCCGGAGATCTCGCCGCGGTCCAGCATGGATTTGGCGGCCTCCAGGTCCCTGGCGTTCGCCTCCAGGATCTGCTCGCGCGAGGAGTCCAGGGCGTTTGCCATGGCCCTGAGCGCGTTGTTCTTGACCTCCGTGGACAGGACGGAGAGTTCTATGGATGCGGATTTGGCCCTCTTGATCTCGGAGACGACGTCGGTCATTGTACCGGGTCCGCGATTGTCGACTTTTCTTTTATAATGCGCGCAGGCGCGAATGTCTTTTATAGAGTGAGATGTTGGGGAGCACTGAGCCGAGGTAGCCAAGCCCGGTATGGCGGCGGTCTCGAAAACCGCTGGAGTAATCCTCGGGAGTTCGAATCTCTCCCTCGGCGCCATTCTCACACATCCGGTTTCCGATGACATCCTTCATGGTGTGTCCCTCCGGCCGGGACCAAGTTTGATAGCGATGATCGACATCACCGCCTCATGAACGACAGCACGAAGTTCTGGTGTACGGTCCTCGCATCCACCCTGATCATGGTGATCGACGCCGTCCTCGTCGTGATGTCGGCCCTCCCGAT
This sequence comes from Candidatus Methanomethylophilaceae archaeon, assembly GCA_944322255.1. GTDB lineage: Archaea > Thermoplasmatota > Thermoplasmata > Methanomassiliicoccales > Methanomethylophilaceae > Methanoprimaticola. The sequence goes on from CALUOK010000005.1 coordinate 94,789, forward strand.
GTGGTTGTTCTGGCTCATACTTGCAGTCGCCTTCGTCATGCTGTTCATCCCGATGCTGTCGTTCAGGGGCACGCAGGCATCCGTCTCGGACGGGAGATTCATGGTCAAGGCGCCGTTCGTGAATGTGGACATCCCCCTGTCGTCCATACAGGCGGTCGAATGCCGGACGGAGTTCGACATCGGGCTCCGCATGTACGGGTATGGAGGGATAAGCTCAGGTTCCGGCGATTTCACGAACAAGGAGTTCGGATCGTACACATTCGCCGGGACCAGGAGGATCCCCCTGTTCATAGTCATCCGCCACAGCGGGAAGAGGATCCTAGCGTTCAACGTCGGCAGCGAGTCGGAGACCATGGCGCTCTACCGCGAGCTCGCCGACCTCTCCGGGAAGGCCGGGGCCGTAATCAGCCCGAACGGGTCGGAGAAGGCCGCCAAGGGTCACCGGACCATGAGGAACTTCATGGTTGCTTTCATCGTCGTAGTGGTGGCGGTCGTCATCGCCGTGGTGGCCCTGACAATGACCGGAGGACACATCGACGTGTCCATGGACGAGGATGGACTGGAAGTGGACGCCACCATGATGCACGAGGACATCCCTTACTCCGACATCTCGCACATCGAGCTGAGGGACGACCTCGACTACGGCGTCAGGGTCGGAGGATTCGGCGGCTCGGACATCAGCAGCGGGAACTTCAGGAACGACGAGTTCGGGAACTACAGGCTGGCCGTTCACAACGATGTGCACTCGTTCATCGTCGTCCACAGGGTCGACGGGAGCGTAGTGGTGTTCAACCTGGAAAACGAGGAATCTACAGAATCGTTCTTCGAGAAGCTTTCCGATAGGATGGATTATGCTAGTATGTCAACCATCGGCTTAGGCCGGCATGCGCCTGCATATTGTATATAACTAACATGACCGTTGTCTAAACAACGTATTGTCTTTATAGGATTCAACCTATGTTTAATTCTGGATACTATGCAGCCTAACATGCAGAAATACCCTCTGACGGAGGAACAGATGGACGCTCTGCTCGACAGGGCGAGGATGGGCGTGATCTCCACCATCGGGGAGGACGGATACCCCTACGGGACACCCGTCAACTTCGTGGTGATGGACGGAAGGATCTTCTTCCACGGGAGGAAGGTCGGGGAGAAGGTCTCCAACCTCAAGAGGGACCCCAGATGCTGCTTCACGGTCGTGGAGGAGAAGGGGTTCGAAAGGTGCGACGACGGCGCATGCAACACCACATCGCTGTACGAGTCCGTGATCATCCGCGGAAAGGTCCAGGTCATCGACGACGACGCCATGAAGATGAGGATCCTCAGGGCCACCGTCGACAAGCTCACACCCGAGAGGAAGATGGACGCCATCGAAGAGAAGAAGGTCCCGCCGACAGGCATCTTCGAGATCGTCCCCGAGTCCAGGACCGGCAAGTACCACTCCGCCGAGCCCGGACACAAGATCTACCAGTGAAACCCCACAGGGGTGCCGGCATCGTCCGACATCCCGCCTCTTTGTTCTCATCCGACACGACACGACTGGTTCCGATTGGTTCCGAACTAGTTCGGAACTAGTTCCGAACCATTTAATACCTCGAAACCGTCCCACATCCGAGAAGAGATGAACCTGGGCGACGAGAACGAGACCACGGAGTTCAAGGCGAGCATGAGCCAGCTCGACAAGGGCATTATCGGACTCACCGCCATGCTCAACAGGCACAACCATGGAACCCTGTACATCGGAGTGGATGACGACGGGAACGTCATCGGCATGGATGTAGGCGCGGGCACACTGGAGACCATCCGCAACAGGATCCGCAGCTTCGTCCAACCGCAGGTCGTGCCGGAGATATCCAGACACGAGACCGACGACGGCAGGTCGTACATATCCGTCCGCGTGACGGGATACAACATCCCCTACTCCTGCGACGGCAGATACTACATCAGGAACGTCTCCTCCAACGAGTCCGCGGGACCTGACGTGGTGGCGCAACTGGTCATGGCCAGGGGCATCGACCCTCTGAAGAACCAGAGGTCCGACCTGCAGGAACTGACTTTCAACACGCTGTTCGGCATCATGGTCACCCGCGACCTGCATCCCCGCAAGGACGCCGGATTCTACAGGAGCCACGGGATGGTGGACGATCACGACATGTTCAACCTGACAGCGTATCTCGTCTCCGATCAGAACAGCATCCCGATGCAGGTGGTCCGCTTCAACGGGACAGACCGCACGGCGGTGTCCTCGCGCACCGATTTCGGCGGACAGAGCCTGATCGCATCCGCCAGGGCGATCCTGGAGCATGTGTCGTCGTACATGCTGACCGAAGTGGACCTGTCCGGCGGGGAGAGGACGGAGAGGAACCTGTTCGACTTCGACGCGTTCAGGGAGGCATGGATCAACGCCTGCGTCCACAACTCGTGGGGCGCCCTCGTGCCTCCGTCCGTCCTGGTGTTCTTCGACAGGATGGAGATCGTGTCCTACGGCAGGATACCGTTCCCGTTCTCCATGGACGACTTCTACAGCGGGGACAGCCGCCCTGTCAACAGGTCGCTGTTCGAGCTGTTCACTCTCGTTGGATTGACCGAGCAGAGCGGGCACGGCGTACCGACGATAGTCCGCAGCTACGGCAGGGAGGCGTTCCACATAACGGATAACGGCGTGGTCGTGACCATCCCCTTCTCGTTCGAACCCGATTTCGCCAGGACCCGGAAGGCGGTCGACGATGTGTCGAACCTGGATGAGGACAGCAGAAAGGTCCTGCGCTACCTGGATTCGAACCCGGACGCGAAGCTGTCTGATGTGGCGGAGGCGACTGGGATCGGCCTGTCCTCCGTGAAGAAGATAGTGTCGTCCCTGAAATCGGAGGGACGTCTGAGAAACGACGGAACCAACAGGAACAGCAGATGGGTCGTCCTGTGAGGGGGAATGCCGTGGGCGAACCCACGGCTGATTTGATGTTTCGAAGGTTCAATTGGTCAGGTCGTCGATGGTCTCCTGGATCTTGTCGCGGAGCTTCGACTTCCCCTTCTTGCCCTTGGATGCACCGGCGGAGGAGTCCAGCTTCATCAGGAGCTCCCTCTCCTCCTCCGAGACCCTCTTGGGCACGTTGACGGACACCCTGACCATCATGTCCCCGCGTACGGAGGAGTTGGTCTTGGGCAGGCCCTTCCCGGGAACCCTGAGCACGGTGCCCACGGCGGTCCCCGCCGGGATCTTCAGGGCGACCTTGTCGCCGTCGATGGCGGTGACGGTCTCCTCCCCTCCGAGGACCAGCTTGGGATAGGATGTGGTTATGCCGGTCCAGAGGTTGGCGCCGTCGCGGTCGAAGGTCTTGTCCTCCTTGACGTGGATGACCACGAACAGGTCCCCGGCCGGACCGCCGTTGTAACCGGCGTTGCCCTCCCCGGCGACCCTGAGCCTCATGCCCTCGTCCATGCCCTTGGGTATGTTGAGGGAGATGTGGGCGTCCTTGGAAACGCGTCCGGAGCCGCGGCAGAACGGGCACTTCTCGGACGAGGACTGGCCCCTGCCGTGGCAGTCGGGACAGTCGCGGACCGAGACCATGTTCCCGAAGGGCGTCCTGCTGACCGTCTGGACCTGTCCGGTCCCGCCGCAGGTCTTGCATGTGGACACCTTCCCGTCCTTGCCTCCGGTCCCCTTGCAGGGCTCGCAGACCACGGTGTGCGGGATGTCCAGGTTGACCTTCTTGCCCTCCAGGACCTCCTTCAGGGTGATCTCGATGTCGTACCTCAGGGACTCGCCCTGCTGGGGCGAGTTGCGGGACCTGCCGCGGCGTCCGCCGCCGAACATGGACCCGAAGATGTCCCCGAAGATGTCGCTGATGTCGTCCGCCCTGGTGAAGTCGTCCCAGGTGAAGCCGTCCTGGCCGAACTGCTGCTTGACCCCGTCGTGGCCGTACTGGTCGTACAGCTTCCTCTTGTCGGGGTCCGACAGCACCTCGTACGCCTCGGACAGCTCCTTGAACTTGGCCTCGGCGACGTCCTTGGGTTCCGTGGAGACGTCGGGGTGGTACTTCTTGGCAAGACCGCGGTAGGCCTTCTTGATCTCCTCGGGCGTGGCTGTCTTCTCCACTCCCAGGATCTCGTAGTAGTCTCTCGGCATCTCCTCTCACCCGCTTCACTCGTCGTCGACGATCTTATAGTCGGCGTCGACGTAGTCGCCGTCCGCCTTCTCCTGGGATGCCTGTCCGGTGGTTCCGCCGGCCTGCTGCTGTCCGGCTCCCTGCTGGGCTCCGGCCTGCTGCTTGGAGGCCTCCTGGTACACCCTCTGGCTGATGGGCTCCATGGCCTTCATCAGGGCGTCCATCTTGGACTTGATCTCGTCGACGCTGTCGCCCTTGTTGGCGGTCTCGAGGTCGGAGATCGCGGACTCGATCTTCATCCTCTCCTCCTGGGTGACCTTCTCGCCGAGCTCGTCCAGGGACTTCCTGACGGTGTAGCATGCGGTCTCGGCCTGGTTGTGGACCTCGACCAGCTCCATCTTCTTCTTGTCGGCGTCGGCGAACTTCTCGGCCTGCTTGACCAGCTCGTCGATCTCCTCCTTGCTGAGCTTGTTGGAGGACGCGATGGTGATCTTCTGCTCCTTTCCGGTTCCGAGGTCCTTGGCGGAGACGTTGATGATTCCGTTGGCGTCGATGTCGAAGGTGACCTCGATCTGGGGCACTCCCCTCCTGGCCGGGGGTATTCCGTCCAGGACGAACCTGCCGAGGGAGGTGTTGTCGGCGGCCATGGGCCTCTCTCCCTGGACGACGTTGATCTCCACGGAGGGCTGGTTGTCCACGGCGGTGGAGAACACCTGGCTCTTCTTGGTCGGGATGGTGGTGTTCCTCTCGATCAGCTTGGTGGCGACCCCGCCCAGGGTCTCGATTCCCAGGGACAGGGGGGTGACGTCGAGCAGGAGGACGTCCTTGACCTCTCCGGACAGGACGGCTCCCTGGATGGCGGCTCCCATGGAGACGCACTCCATCGGGTCGATTCCGCGCTGGATCTTGGGTCCGACGATGCTCTCGACGAAGTTCTGGACGATGGGCATCCTGGTGGGTCCTCCGACGAGGATGATCTTGTCGATCTTGTCGGGGTTGAGGTGCGCGTCGGACATGGCCTGCTCCATGGACTGCCTGCACCTGGCGACGATGGGCTCCACGAGCTCCTCGAGCTTGGCGCGGGTGACGGTCTGGATCAGGTGCTTGGGGCCGGACGCGTCGGAGGAGATGAACGGGAGGTTGATCTCGGTCTGCATGGTGGTGGACAGCTCGATCTTGGCCTTCTCGCAGGCCTCCCTGACCCTCCAGAAGGCCATGTTGTCGGCGGCGAGGTCGATTCCGGTCTCCTTCTGGAACTCCCCGATGACGTACCTGGTGAGGGCCTCGTCCATGTCGGATCCTCCCAGCTGGGTGTCTCCGGAGGTGGACAGCACCTGGAACACGCCGTCGCTGAAGTCCATGATGGTCACATCGAGGGTTCCCCCTCCGAGGTCGAAGACCATGATGGTCTGCTCGGTGTCGGATTTGTCGAGTCCGTAGGCCAGTGCGGCCGCAGTGGGCTCGTTGATGATACGGACGACGTCGAGGCCGGCGATAGCTCCGGCGTCCTTGGTGGCCTGCCTCTGGTTGTCGTTGAAGTAGGCGGGCACGGTGATGACCGCCTTCTCCACGGTCTCCCCGAGGTAGGACTCGGCGTCCTTCTTGATCTTCTGCAGGATGAACGCGGAGATCTGCTGGGGGGTGTACTCCTTGCCGAGGGCGGTGACCTTCTCGCTGGACCCCATCTTCCTCTTGACGTTCTTGATGGTCCCGTCAGGGTTAGTCACGGCCTGCCTGCGGGCGGGCTCTCCGACCAGGAGCTGGCCGTCCTTCGTGAAAGCTACGTAGGAGGGGAACGATTTCCCTCCGACGCTGGTTCCCTCTGCGCTGGGGATCATCGTGGGCCTGCCGCCCTCCATGACGGATGCGGCGGAGTTGCTCGTTCCAAGGTCGATTCCGATTATTCTAGACATTTACTCCTCACCTTCTGTTTCTGCTTTCTTCTTTGTGACTTTTACTTTCGAATATCTCAACACTTTTCCATTGAGCGTGTATCCCTTCTGGAAGACCTCTGCGACGAGGCCGTCCTCGTCCCCGTCCACGGTGCACAGGGCCTCGTGATACTCGGGGTCGAACTTCCCGTCTGCGGGGATCTCCTTGAGCCCGTTGGACTCCAGGACCTTCATCAGGTTGGCCCTGACTCCGCGTATCCCCTTGACGAACTCGGTCTCCTCGCCCGCGTGCTCCAGCGCGCGGTCCAGGTCGTCGACGACCGTAAGGAGGTCCCCGACGATGGAGGAGCAGGCGTACTTGCGGAACTCCTCGTTCTCGCGCTGCGTTCTCTTGCGGTAGTTGTCGAAGTCCGCCTGCAGCCTGCGGGCCATGTCCAGGTACTTGTCCGCCTGGGCCTGGGCCTCCGCGAGGGCCTTCGCGGAATCGGCATCCTCCGCCTTCATCTCCACCTCTTCAGACTTGTCAGTCATCCGTAGCACCTCTTAGTCGTTCGATAACCTGTAATGAGGGGCCGGAGCCCCTCGGTTTGTTGGATTGTGTTTTCACTCGTCCATTCCGGGGGGCATTCCGCCGTCCCCGACCTGGGGCATGGGGCTGGCCCTTGCGGCGATGACGTCGTCAATCCTGAGGATCATGACGGCGGCGTCGGTGGCAGAGTTGATGGCCTGCTTACCGATCCTGTAGGGCTCGATGACGTTCAGGGCCTTCATGTCCTCGACCTTTCCGCTGTAGGGGTTGAGACCGGCGTGGATCTTGCCCTCCTTGTGCTGCTTCCTCATCTCGATGACGATGTTGATGGGGTCCAGTCCGGCGTTCTCGGCGAGGGTGCTGGGGATGGACTCCATGGCGGAGGCGAAGGCCTCGATGGCGATCTGCTCCCTTCCGCCGACGGAGACGGCGTAGTCGCGGAGCTGCATGGCGATCTCCATGGCGGTGGATCCTCCACCGGTGACCATCATGCCGTCCTCGATGGCGACCTTGACGACGGACCAGGCGTCGACCAGGGACCTCTCGACCTCGTCTGCGACGTGGTTGGTTCCTCCCCTGACGAGGACGGAAACGGTCCTGGGCTCCTTGACTCCGGTGATGAAGGTCATCTCCTCCTCCTCGACCTTCTTGAGCTCGACGGTCTGGGCGTATCCCAGGTCGGAGGCGTCGATCTCGGCGATCTTGTTGATGATGTTGGCGCCGGTGGACCTTCCGAGCCTCTCCATGTCGGACTTCTTGACGCGCCTGCAGGCGTAGATGCCCTCCTTGGCGAAGAAGTGCTGGGCGAGGTCGTCGATTCCCTTCTGGCAGAAGACGACGTTGGCTCCGGAGGCCTTGACCTTCATGACCATGTCCTTCAGCATCTTCTCCTCCTCGGCGATGAACTGGGAGAGCTGGTTGGGGTCGGTGATCTGGATCTTGGCGTCGATCTCGGTCTTCTTGACCTCGAAGGGGGCGTCGATCAGGGCGATCTTGGCGTCGTTGACGACCTTGGGCATGTTGGGCTGGACGGGCTCCTTGTCGATGATGAGTCCCTTGACGATGTAGGACTCCTCCATCTTGGCTCCGGCCTTCTTGACGGTCTGGATGTTCTTCAGGTCGACGGTGTAGTTGCCATCCTTGTCCTTGTCGACGACGGTCTTGACGGCGTCGACGACCATGTTGGCGAAGTACTCTTTCGAGCTGTTGACCTGCTTGGAGATCATCGCGGTCTGGGCGATGAGCTTCAGGAGCTCGTCGTCGTCGATGGAGACCTTCATGGAGACGTTCTTGAGGACCTCCTGGGCCTTCTCGTTGGCGAGCCTGTATCCGGCGGTGATGATCGTGGGGTGGACGTTGGCGTCGATCAGGTCGGTGGCCTTCTTGAGGAGCTCACCGGCGAGGATGACGCTGGTCGTGGTTCCGTCCCCGACCTCCGCATCCTGGGTCTTGGCGACCTCGACGAGCATCTTGGCAGCCGGGTGCTGCACATCCATCTCCTTGAGGATGGTCACACCGTCGTTGGTGATGACGACGTCGCCGACGGAGTCGACGAGCATCTTGTCCATTCCCCTGGGGCCGAGGCTGCTCTTCACAGAGTTGGAGATAGCCATGGCGGCCTGGATGTTGTTGAACTGAGCGTCTTTGCCTTTGTCCCTTTTGGTTCCTTCCCTAAGGATGATGACTGGGGCGTTACCCATTCCCATTTTTCTTCCTCCAAATGTTCCTTGATTGGAATACTGAACGGCTTTATGTTAGAACTTCTATATAAACTTGATTAGTCAAACCACGGTCGAGTCGTCGGCTCCCGGAGGGCTGGGAAAGATGACGATCCGGAGGTCTGGGTATGCGCCCGCGGGCGGCCGCGGCCGGTGCTGGCACATGACGTGAGGGGATGGTGACCCCGCCGGGGATCGAACCCGGGTTGTCGGTTCCGAAGGCCGACAGGATATCCGCTACCCCACGGGGCCCGTCTGCTCGTACATACAGCACCGATAAAGACGTTTGTATCCCCGGGGCGATGATACATCTTTATCGTGGTTGGCGGATTCCGCCCCCATGTCAAAGGTGATTCTGAACCACGGAGCTGGAGGGGAGCTCATGCAGGAGTTCCTGTCCAAGCACATCACTAATCACTTCCCCTCGATGAACGCCGAGGTCCCGCTGGACTCCATGGACGACTCGGCCGTCGTGGACGATGTGGTCTTCACCATAGACGGGCACACCGTCAAACCGCTGTTCTTCCCCGGAGGGGACATCGGGAAGATCTCCGTTGCAGGCACCGTGAACGACATCTCCGTCATGGGCGCGACCCCTCTGGCCCTGGCCTGCTCCGTCATCATGGAGGAGGGCCTGGACATAGACGTGGTCGACAGGGTCATGGACTCCATGGGGAAGACCGCTGCGGGATGCGGGGTGCCCATCGCCACCGGCGACACCAAGGTCGTCGAGGCCGGTGCCGTGGACCAGATGGTCATGTCCACCTCGGCCATCGGCAAGCGCTCCCCTTACCTGGACTCCAACCTGGCCAAGGCCGCCGAGTACAGGAAGGTCGAGAACAGGTGGTGCACCGACTCCTCCGTCAGGCCCGGCGACGCGATCATCGTCTCCGGATACATGGGGGACCACGGCATCGCCCTGCTGTCCTTCCGCGAGGGGTACGGGTTCGAGAGCGAGGTCCAGAGCGATGTGGCGCCTCTGAACAAGATGATCGCCGAGGGGCTGAAGGTCGGAGGAATCGTGGCCATGAAGGACCCGACCCGCGGAGGCCTCGCCAACACCCTGAACGAGTGGTGCGGGAAGTCGCACGTGGGCATGGAGATCGACTACAACGCCATCCCCCTGAGGGACGGGGTGGTCAACGCCTGCGACCTGCTCGGCATCGACGCCCTCAGCATCGGCAACGAGGGCAAGTGCGTGATGGGCGTGGTCCCGGAGATGGCGGAGGAGGTCCTCAAGGCCATCAGGCGCACGCCCGAGGGAAAGGACGCCGCAATAATCGGACACGCGGTCGAGGGCAGCGAGCGCGTGGTGCTCAGGACCGAGGTCGGAGGCAAGAGGATCCTCGAGGCTCCCGCCGGCGACCCCGTGCCCAGGATCTGCTGATTCTCATCAGGCGTCCGGTCCGCCGGGCGCCTGGAAACCTCACAGCTCGTCGTACTTCAGGTTCCTTCCCCTGAACTTCTCCACGGGGTACTTCTCCGCGTCGATCCCTGTTCTAATCACACAGTTCGTGAACGAAAGCTTACAGACGCGCGAGCGCGTCTGTAAGTGATTCGTTCCGGCAA
>CALUOK010000006.1 GCA_944322255.1 Candidatus Methanomethylophilaceae archaeon
ACTGGGAACGCGAAAAACCACGGGAAAAACACAATCGATCAGCGGGAGCTCTCGAGATTATCTGTCAAACTCGGGTTGTTACGACCCTCCGGCGGCGCATTCAACGGTATGAGAAGATAATGTGGAGTGTCCCCGGGGATGTCCCCGGGGTAAGTGGTTGTTCTCAAGGTGTCTGTGCGGCCATCTCGGCGTCGATCTCCGCGAGCCTGCCGGCCACGGACCCTCCAAGGTCCGTCAGGCCGACAATCTCCGAGATGCCGACCACTTCGACGGTGACGAGTCCAGCCGATTTCATGCGGTCGATCTTCGACGGCATGTTGGCGCTGCGTCCGACGGCCCTGTAGATGTCCGTCTTGCGGGCGGGCCCGTTCTCTTTGAGGAACATCAGCATCGGGATCGTGTGCGGGTCGCACAGAACCTGTATCGGATGTCCCCTGTCGGCCATGGTATCAGTCCTTCCTGTACGCGTAGATCAGGAACACTGCGAGGATCGCTGCGACGGCTGCCGCAGCGGCACAGGCCACGATGGTGACGGTGTCGTCGTCTCCGGAGGAGGACGAGGTTCCGGGCCTGATGATGGGCAGGAGGGGCTCGTCGTCATCGCCGCCTGCGGGCGGGTTGACAGGGTCGTCATCGCCACCCGGGGTGGGTTCGGGCTCAGGCTCGGAACCCTCCTCCGTCATAGTGACGGATACCGCGGTGTCTTTGCCGGAGACCTCGAAGGTCTTCGTGGCATCGTTGTATCCAGCCAGGGTGAACACAGCCTTGTACGAACCGTCGGCCAGGAGATAGGAACCATCGGCCTCAGGGGTGTACGTGATGCTGCCGTCCTCTGAGGTTACCGAGACCTGGAATCCCTCGACGTTGACGGTGAAGGTCACCTTGTGACCCTTTCCGACGCCGTAGCTGCCATCGGTTTCTGTAAGTGCGAATCCATCGGCCAGGTACTCGGGTTCGACGGCCTTGTTGAAGGTTCCGCCGGAGACATCGATGTCAGTCGCGGTGCCGCCGAGAGGGTCGACGACCTTGTCTGTGACCTGGAAGTCCCCTCCGGAGATCTTCACGGCCCCTATTCCCTGGCTGCCTGAGCCGCTCATCATCTTGACTACCACGGGTCCGGTGAAGTTACCGTCGGTGATGGTGAGGGTTCCCTTGTCCATGGTGTCATCGATCTTCCCGTTGAGGACGACCGCTTCAGCTCCCTCCCCATCGACGGAGAACGTTCCTCCCGAGATGGTGGCCTCGTTCCAGTTGAGGACCGCGGCCTGGGTCACGTTCGTGAATGTGCCTCCGGCGATGGTGATCTTCCCATAGTCGTCGTTCTTGATCGTGTTGATTCCGCCGGTGAATGTCCCTCCCTCTATGGTCATGATGGAAGGGGTCTTGGTCGAGTTCTGTGATCCGTTGTACCAGCCGTTCTCCACGAGGCTGGAGAAGTGCCCGTCCTGGCTGACGGTCACACCTGCGGATATGGTCATGGTCCCGTGGTTGACTATGTTGTAGTGTGTGTTGGTCCCACCCTCGCTGGGTGAGGATCCGGTCTCCTTGCTGCGGAGGTACGTTCCGCCCTCGAGGTAGGCTGTGGCGCCGACCTCGTTCATGACGGCCGCCTTACCATTGGATACGTTGTCCACCTCCCCCGTCTTGGCATCGGAGCCGTCTATCACGGTCAGGGTCCCGTTGTTGGTGATGGTGTGCTGGCCATCGGTGTTGGTGAGGGTGAATCCGTTGAGGTCGAGGGTCACATCCAAACCAGACTGGATTGTGATGCTCCCAGTCAGATTTGTGAGCAGTGTGAGCGTATCACCGTTCGAAAGGTCGTTCAGCGCGTCCGTCAAGGCGGTGTACTGGGTGTCGTTCAGCTTGACCACAGCATCCCCTTCAGCCAGCTCTATGTTTCCGTCTGTAAGCTGGAATCCGTCGGCCACGTATCCGTCATCCAACGATGAATCGGGCTGTTTGGAATCGACAGTGCCCGTGTAGAAGCTACCTCCGCTGATGAAGTTAGAGAGCACAGGGGCTGTACCTTCGTTCTCGGCATCCGAGACGAGGATTGAACCGGCCTTTCCTATGAAAGTGCCGCCCTGGATCGCCATCTCGCTTCCTGTTATGGTCTGGGTGCCACTGCTCTCGCCAAGGATGTCCTTCTCGTAGAGGCCGTATGATCCGACGAATGTGCCGTCCTTGATCGTGATGTCCAACGGCGTCGTTGAGTCATAGGGCACCACAGACAGACCAACGCCCATCACGCCGACCTTGCCCTGTGCATCAGTTGTCGAGAACTGGCCGTTGCCTGTGAGGACAGTGTCGTTTCCTGTGATGGAGACCGTACCTCTGCGGACCTCCACGCCCGTGGATTCTCCGGTGACTTGGGAGTTATCTATCTCCAGGGTACCAGTGCTCGGGAAGTAGATTCCGACACTGCCGGATTCCACCACCGACTCTATCAGCGAGATGTCTATCTCCCTGTCGTTTCCGTTGGTCACTATTCCGAAGACGCCGTTGGTGGATACTGTAACATTATCCAGAATCAGGCCGATGTTCGAATACGAGGATCCGGACATTCCGATTCCAACATCCACTGCGCTCCCGTTAAAGTCTTTATCAGCTATTATGTCCGCATCATAAGTGGATGTGAGGGAGCCGTTCTTCACTGTCAGTGTACAGTCGTTCACGCTCAGATCCAATGCCTCCTGGTTACTGGCATTCACCTTGTGGCCGTTGAGGTCCAGTGTGAACTCGTCGCTGGAGTTGATGCTGAGTGTTCCGTTGAAATCGTGGATCATCACGGCGGTGTGATCCTTGGACGCTGCCATGGCATGAGCCATCTGGCCGTATAGGCGCTGGGTTCCGTCCTCCATCTCAGCAACGAAACCGCCGTTGGTCAGGTAGTCGCCTGTGGTCTCGTTGTATTCGATGTATGTGTTCGAGTCCAGTTCCAGGGCGGTTCCTCCCTGGACAGGGGCAAGGGTGACTCCGTCTAGAACGATCTCGACGGATGTAAGGGATATGCTGACGCCAACGGACAATGAAACCGGCCCAGATATGGATGCATCGCTGTCACTCTTTACTGTGACTTTGCCCGAACCGCCATCATAGGAACCAGGAGAATGGATTTCCAAAGCGATTCCATCATCAGATGTGTTGGTGATGCTGTTGCCGTTCAGGTCCACAATTCCGTTGAGAACCGAGACCACGATGGATTGCTCTCCGGAGTAAGGTTTCAACAGGACGAGGGTCTGACCCTCTTCCATGTTCTTACCTGCGATGGCCGGTGAGGCATAGAATGTCTCGGTACCGTCTTCGGCGACTACCTTAGCGGATGCTGTGTTCTCGTCCAAAACGTATGCTGTCCAATATTCAGACGTTTTCTCGCAACCGTATCCAGATGGTAGATGGTCGGTGACATCCTCTCCGAAGTTACCGTTGAGGATGGATCCGTTCGCAAATGTACCTTTAACCTCTTTAATCAGACCACTTTGGAAAACTACAGTCTGGGAATCAGACATGCGAAGGAGGTCGATGGTCGGGCCGGTGGTGCCCTCCTTGCCCACAGTGAGCGTTCCACCAGTTTGGCTGATACTGTAATTTCCGGTATTGACGATGTGACCACCGTAAACGTTGAGCGCACCGCCGCTCAGATAGACGGCATAGGACGTCCCTCCGGAAAGCACACCACCGGTCATGTTCATAGTGCCCAGCGAACCGATCTGCAGTGTTATGGATTTGGTATTGTCGATGGAACCGCTTTCAAAATTGAACAGTCCATTGACCTTGATGACGTTAATCACATTGCCTTTGACGGCACCATTCCCGGCGCTGTCCCTAATTGTGAGTTCGGATGCCGAAGAGATGAGTATCGTTTTATTGACAGACAGTTGTTTACCATTGAGGTCTATTGCTACGACCTGTCCGTTACTGATGTTGATTGAATCGTCGAGTGTGACATTTTCCGTCAGTTTGACGATAGTCGGTTTGCCAGACTCGATCCCAGATAACACTTCTGAGAAATTCGAGTTTCCCGCCTCCACGGTGGTCTCGAAATCGGTAGCCTCCGTCTCGGTTATCGGGACAACACACATAATCAAAGCCACAACAGCCACAAGGGCAGCCATGGCTACAATCCCGTTTTTGTTCATATTGTCCTCCTCAAACGGAGGGACGGAGGGAGAAACAGAATGCATCGCCCCCCCCCCCGCAGCTTATCGCTATAAGGGTGATGGTGCTCAATGTAGATAATACAGCACACAATAAGTAACTATGAGCATGCTCAAAAACCAGTCCGAACCCTCGTCATAGCTGGGAAATGTCCATGTAGAATCCGCGGATCCCATGGCAGGGCGCCCATGGGAGATCCCCCTGCCAGGGGTAAGATGTTTGGTCAAGGTGTCTGTGCGGCCATCTCGGCGTCGATCTCCGCGAGTCCGTCGGCCACGGACCTTCCCAGGTCCGTCAGGCCGACGACCTCCGAGATGCTGACCCTGTCTATGGTGACCAGGCCGGCGTCCCTCATGCGGAGGATCTTCGCGGGCATGTTGGAGTTCCTGCCCACGGCCGCGTATATCTCCGTCTTGGTTCCGGGCCCGTTCTCCCTGAGGAACATCAGCATGGGTATGATGTGCGCGTCGCACAGCACCTGTATGGGATGTCCCCTGTCGGTCACGGGTATCAGTCCTTCCTGTACGCGTAGATCAGGAACACTGCCATGATGGCCGCCACGGCGGCTGCTGCGGCGCAGGCCACGATGGTCACGGTGTCGTCGTCGGCGGAATCGGATCCTCCGGGCCTGATGATGGGCGGGAGGGGCTCGTCGTCATCGCCGCCAGCGGGCGGGTTGTCGGGGGTGGGTTCCGGTTCAGGTTCGGGCTCGGGCTCGGGGGTCGGCTCGGGTGTGGGGCCCTCGCCTGTGTAGATTCCGATTGCGAAGAGGCTGAAACTCGAAGGTGTGATGGTGTAGGATCCTCCTGTCGCACTTTCAACAGTTGGATAGTCTACGGATCCGTCATCCTTGAAGTGAACGACGAACAGTTTCTCATCATCATCATAGTTCATGTTGAGCGTGAACGACACCGGGTCGGTCTTGCCGTCCACTCTGTAGATGTGCATATATTGCCAGGCATCCACTTCATACTCTGCCAGTATGTTTACAATATCTTGGTCTGGATTGTAGACCTCGGTGACTGCCAATTCCACAGTCTCATCGCTGACCTCTATAGCCGGATTACCCTGATCGTCCTTGCTCGAATTGTATACATCCACGGTACGGCTGAAATCGCCGGCTGTGATCGTTATCTGAATCGGGGTGTCGTCGTTGCTGATGAAGGTGAAGAAACCCGCATCCTCATTGTATGATACGACAGAACTATCGTAGTTATACTGCACTTCGACATCCTTGTTGAGGGTTATGGGGAGCTTGAAACTGTCGGTCAGCACGGCAACCATCTCTTCTATGGTGAAAGGCGCCACCGCCACGGTGTTGCCGCTGGAGTCCGTCTCCATCTCCACTCCGGCCTCGATGTCTCCCTCGTCTATGGCGGTGTTGAACGTTCCGCCGCTGATGAATCCGGTCTTATCGGCGACATCTACGGCCTTCTTGTCGTCACCGGGGTTGGTGGATGTGAAGGTTCCTCCGGAGAGTGAGATCTGGACCTTCTCCAGATCTTCAGCAGCGTTCCCCTCTTCGTTGCTCTCGTAGACGGCGACGTATCCCTCCACGGTTCCGCCCTGGACATCGACCGCCGTCTCCAGCTTGGTAGTGTGCTGGACGATGGCGATTCCCGCTCCGCTCGTTGTGCTTCCGTTGGAGTTGGAGTCGGATGTTACCGGGGATCCGGTGGCGATGACGGTTCCGCCCGTCATCACGAGGGATCCGGCACGGATCTCGATTCCGGTGTTCCCGGTGATGGTTCCTCCGTAGACGTTCAGATCGCCGTTCTGAGGGTGGTAGATCGCCTGGGACATTCCGCTGGTGATGGTTCCGCCGTTGATGGTGAAGACCGTGTTGCTGTAATCCTCATCTGCGTTGTTGGTTCCGTTTCCTGCTATGGCGAACGCGGTCACATCGATGGATGCGCCATCGTTCACAGTGAGCTCAGTTGATTTGGAATCTTCAGCTGAGGTACCGAAGACTGCGACTCCAGCCACGCTCCAGGTATCCTTACTATGTTCTAAGTCCTTACCGGTCTGCATCAGCTCCGTGAAGGATGCTCCTGAATTAAGTGTCAGAGATGCTCCCGCTTCGACGCGTGCCACAAAATTGTAGCCGTTCAAAGCACCTGGTACATACTGGGAGACGACGGTGTTCTCGATCACGAGCGACATGGATGTTCCAGTCACCACCAGGGCCTTGTATCCGCTGTCAGTCTTGCCGTCGGCCCTGGTGTCGGTGATGGCACCGCCACCGGTGATCTTGGAATCTCCGGATGTGAACTTGATTCCCGATCCCGTGCTGTTGCCGGTAATGGTGAGCGTGTGTCCGTCGAGGTCCAGGGTTATGCCCTTGTCTATCGTGACGGGGCCAGTGCTGACATCGGCCAGCATGGATATGGTATCGCCTCCCACAGCGGCCTCGATCGCGCTCTCCAGACTGCCATACAGGGTTTCGCCGATGGAGGCCACCCACGTTCCCACTGAACCCTCCTCTGTGATGGGGAATGCCTCCTCACCCTTGGTGATCGACTTCAGGCTGGTGCAGCCGTCGAATGCTCCGGCGGGTATGCTGCAGCTCTCATCGACGGTCACGGATGTCAGAGACTCGTTATTGTAGAACGGTCTGTTTTCCATCTCCTTGAGATTTGGCATCTCGACGGTTTTCAAGCTTTTGCATGCCGAGAATGCGTTCACTCCCAACGAGGTCACGTTGGGCATAGAGATGGACTCGATGGGTACATTGTTGAATGCGGACTGTCCTACCGTTGTCACACCCTCGCATCCGGTAACAGAGAAGAGGCTGGTGCATGATGCGAAGGCGAAGCTGGGGATCTCGGTCACGCTTTCGGGTATGTCGATGGCAGTCAGCGACTTGCAGTTTTTGAAAGCGGATCCGCCGATTGTCTTCAACCCTTCGTTGAGTACTACAGACTCCACACTCGAGTATTCGAAGGCGTTATCTCCGATTGACTCTACATCCTCGCCGAAGGTCACTGTCTTTGCTCCAGAACTCCTGAAAGCCAGGTCACCGATGGCGACGACCCCGTCGGGTATGGTCACTTCGGCTCCGTCGGAGAAGGTGTAGGCCATGACGGTGTTGGTGCCGTCGATGACGAGTCCATTCTGGACCTTACACTGCTCGTTTCCTATGGTTATGGATGTTAGAGTGGGGCAGTTAGCGAACGTGCTGTATTTGAAGCTGGATCCCTCCTCGAGGGTCACGGACCCCAGCGATTTACATCCAGTGAATGTGCCTGTGTTGTTTTCCAAGATGTTCGCAGTCACGGTTGTGAGCGAGGTGCATCCAGAGAATGAGGCTCCGCCCATCTCTACCGATGCGGCTTGGATGGTCAGCGATTCTATGGTCGTGTCGTTACGGAAAGCCGTGTTTCCGATGGAATCGATGGTGTATGTGGCGTCACCGTTCTGTACGGTTGCGGGAATCACGAGTTCGGCAATGCTGTCTCCGGAGAATCCTGAGACCTCCGCGGTCTTATCAGTGTCGTCGAGAGAATACGAGATTCCATTGACGTCCACGTCCGCGTCGCTGTCCTCGGACATCGCGACGCATGCGAGCATCACGGCGACGGCCATAACCGCCGCCAGTGCGATCTGTTTGTTCATATTGTCCTCCTCAAACGGAGGGACGGAGGGAGACACGGATCGTTTCGCCCCCCCCCCCGCAGCATATCGCTAGATTACGGATGGCACTCAAAGTAGATAATGAAGCATATTGTGAGAAGCTATGAGTAGGTTCAAAGGCGTCCGTATCCAGGACCATCAGTGACAACTTCGGCGACATACATTGTTACCACGAGAGGGGTGGATCCATCCATACAAATGACATACACAAATCTCGACCGTATCTTCTGTTCTCTTCAGAGACGCACCATCACGCAACATTCATCAACATCTGGAGGGATGGAGCATCCACTCTGACATCAAACCCAATCGACGCTTAATAGACATCCTTATCGATCAGTCCGATGACCTTTGCAGGATGATGACCATGAACGAACCTGAAAAGCCCGTAGAATCCCGTTCGGGGACCATCATGGAGGACCCAGCCGAGGACTGGCGCTCCATTGACTGGCAGTACGCCGAGAAGCAGGTGCGCAGGCTCCAGGCGAAGATCTCCAAGGCGGTGTCCGGGGGCAGGACCAACGACGCCATGAGGTTCTCCCATCTCCTGACGGTGAGCTTCCTGTCCAAGGCTCTGGCCGTGAGGCGGGTGTGCGACGACCCGATGTCTGGTACTCCGGGTGTGGACAAGGTGCTGTGGTCCACCGACGCCGACAGGATGATGGCCGCACGCGACCTGGACCTGAAGGGGTTCAGGCCGAGGCAGCTCAGGCACTTCAGGGTCCGGGACACCGGGGATGGAAGGCACTACGTGGAGCTGCCGGTCATGCGCGACCGCGCCATCATGGAGCTCCTCGCGATGGCGTTCGAGCCCGTTCATGACGTCCTTGTCGGCGGAATCCGTTCCTCGTCCGCGGATGCGGTGTCTCTCCTGCGGACCGACATCGCCGGGAAGGACGGTGCGGGATGGGTGCTGACCGCCGACATCGCAGTGGCCGATGCCGACGCCCTGAAGGTTTGGATGTCCGGCAACGTCCTGATGGACAGGAGGGTTGTCAGGAGGATCGTCGAAGCCCGGTTCCTCTTCCGCGAAGAGCCAGTCTACGGCGACCGTCTGTCTACTATGGTCGAGGACGTCGTCCTCAGAGGACTTGAGGACGTTGCAGATCTCCGTCCTGTCCGTTGTGGTAACCATGTGGCTGTCGTCGTCTGTTCGAGCGAGGATGCCGAGAGGGCGGCGGAGATGCTGGTGTCGTTCCTGAAGGAGCGGGGTCTGGGGCTGGGGGAAGTGAAGGTGGCCTGCGTCGGGGATAGGTTCGACTTCCTTGGATTCCATATCGAGTCATCGTCGTGAGTCCGCTTTCACCATTCGGTCTTACGAACATTCATTATACTCAGTTCCCCATTCATCGTTCATACACTAAGAAGTGTAAAGCGGGGGGGGGGGATTCGCCCTTCTGGATCGTTCCTCCCCGTCCTCCGCATGGAGGAAAGATGAATGCCAAAGCGATGATCGTGCTGATCGCCGCTGTCGTTTCCATCTCAGGCTGCATTTCGATGATGTCGGATGATTCGGATGCAGCTGCAGGGGATGTCTCGATGGGGGGCAGCACGTATGATTCAATAACCTCGGCTCTCAACGATGCGGGAACGTCCGCGACGATCACACTGAACAACGACATCACCGAGAAGGTGGAGATCTCGACGGGCAAGGACGTGACAATCGATCTCAACAACCATACGCTCACCAATTCTAGTGGCAACACGATCGTTGTCGAGAACGGTGCGACACTGAGTTTGACTGGCTCTGGGACCCTGTCCAACTCTAATGATTCAAGCAGTAGCTGCATCAACGTCAATGCAGGCGGGACCTTGAACATCTCCGAAGACGCGGACATCACACTGAGCACACAGATTGTGAACAAGGGAACTGTGAGTATCCACGGGGAGGTCACCTTGAACAAATCCATAAGAACAGATGCTGACGCGAACCTGCATGTGTATGGCAAGGTGGTATCTGAAGGAGGCAATATCGGCAATAACGGCGGAACCGTCCATCTGGATGCCTACAGTGACACGTTGGCAGCAACCTTCTCTGGAACGACCACGCCAATTCCCGATGAGAACAACGAGAACATCCGTTACGTGAACATCGACACTCAGGTCGATGACGAACTCGATGACAAAGCGCTTCACACTGCTTTGTTCAGGGGGACCAACGTGTACACTCCTGGTCTGACTGTAATCATCACTCTCGAGGGGAGCACCGACCCGGACAATCCTAGCGTGTACGGTCTGACAACATCCAGTCCGGATCGCATCCGTGCCACAAACATGGTCATCCAGCCGGCGGACGGCACATATGTGACCATAGACCTTTCTGGCTGCTCTCAGAATGGGAACGCTGTGAGCATTACAGGAAATGGTGACATCTCCAGCCTCACAATTAGAGGCATTGCATTCACCGCTGGAACCGCCAGCCAGGTGAAGTTCAACTTCGGTGTTTACCCGAACTTCACCTTCGAGAACTGTTCGTTTGAGAACATCAACCTGGCTCAGTCGTCCGGAACAAGTGGCACCACCGTGATCAGAGGGTGTGAGTTCGTCTGCACCGGAACCCAGATCGGTGCCTATGCGGTGGTGATCAACACCGGTACCGCCGTGGTCGAGGGCAACACTATCGACAACTACCTCTCGGGAGTCAACATAAACACCAGCGAATCCAGCGGTGAAAGCATCACTGTCTCCGCCAACGCCATCTCCAACCTCGGTGCTGATGGGGACAGAGGGGAGGCGATCCAGATCGCGGGACCATTGGCCGGGAAGTCTGTGGTTGTCTCGGACAACAGGATAAGCAACGCCAACGTCGCACTGCAGATCTATCACAACTGTGGGGATTCTGTCCAGTCCTTCGATGTGAAGGACAACTCCATAACCGACACGCCTGTGGGAATCAACTACGAGGCCGATGAATCGGACCCACCATCTGGTGTCCAGGTGGTAGCTAATAGCAACTACTTCTCGCCCGATGGGGGTGAAGGGGTCGAGATTATCGTCACATCGGATGGTGGAACAGACGTTTCGAATCGGGTGACATGTGACACGTTCTACACCGATCCCTCAATGGATTCCACCAACGAGGACGCAGTGCCGCCGACCAGTTGGGACGATGAAGAGGATCTGCCTCCGTTCATCCCGTCGCAGACCGGTGGTGACGACGACACCGTCACCATCGTGGCCTGCGCAGCCGCAGCGGCCGTTGCCGCCATCATGGCGGTGTTCTTGATCATCGACAGGAAGCAGTGACGGGAAGTCTCCGGAGAAACCATTCAGCCCCGGCACGGGGGCGAAACCGTGCCACATCATTCTTCCTAAGATGTGCACCAGCAAACACCGGCCCACATCAGCCTGTGCGTGCCGAGCGCATGTCCATCATGAGCTCCCCGAGGTTCGTCCCCAGCTCGCTCTTCAGGCGGATCGGGTCGTGGCAGAGGCCCATGCTGCGTTCCACCGCCTCGCCGACGCGATGCATGAACATCAGCGGGTCGTAGTCCGTCTTACCGTACGAGTTCTCCGCTCTGACGTCGCGGACCATGCGGTTTGAATATTGAGTCATCGATGGCAGTTTCTATATCCTACCTCGGCCTACGGACATGCATCGTGTCCCGTCGGGGACCCGCGGAGAATCGCCTAATGTCATGGATGGACTGCCAAAGGATCGACGTTCGCAAGGCCATAGCCGTTCTCATAGCCATGATTGCCGTCGCCATCGTCTCCGTCGTCATCTGCTGGTCCATCCTCATGCAGGCGGGTGCAGACGGCACCGTCACGATCGCATGCTGTGCGGCCATCCTACTGGTGGAGCTGACGGTGTTCAGGTTCATGCAGGACACCATGGACGAGAGGCTGTACTTCAGGAAAGATCGCGGTTCGGAGGATATGGCAATCCCCAACAGTCCGGTGATAACGTGTGGACGGAATTCGAAGGGGAGGACATGATCAACGTGTTCATAAGATTCTACAACGGAGCGTACGTCACCGATCTCGATTCTGGTGAAAGGGCCGGGCTCGACCGTCTCTATAACGCATCCTACATCGACATAAGGATTGTCGATGGCAGGGAGTACGCCGAAGCGAGCGCCTTGGGAAGGCAATTCAAGTTCAGGGACAGAGAATCGAAGAAACGCCGGTGTGCCATCACCTTGGGAAGATGGCTCCATGAACGTGCATTGCGAGTGGACTCCAGAATAGTCCGGCACTGTATGCGATACGGGCCGTCCTCCAATGGGAACCAATCACACCATTGACGAACATTAACAGTGCAAGAGGGGAGAGGCAAATGTATGACGATGCAAGAAATCTCATGGCAGCCGTTTCCAAGTCTGCAGGGCATGAATTGGACGCGGACAATCCAGACGACCGTCTCACGATGCAAATCGGATGCTACATCCTCAACTCCTGGGGGTTCGGACCCATGTACAGGTTCAGCCTCTATTTCAGGGGCCCGTACTCCGTTGAGCTGACTGACGATCATCGCTCTCTCGGGAACGAGGTGGGCGGTACCACCGATGTTCCGGACGAGGCTGTCGAGAAGCTCTCGGAAATCTTCGGGAAGGGACTCGGCTATGCCGAGGCCTACACGACCGTCCTGCTCGTCAAGAACAACAGTCCCGGAGCCTCGTACGGCAGCATTCAGAAGAGGGCACTTGAGCTGAAGCCCCACCTGAGCAGCGAAGTCGAGGAGGCCTGCTCTTCCATTCTGGTCTGACTCAAATCGATGTTGGGGCTGCCTGTGTCAATCTGACTTCACATGCTGTTTCCGAGGCCCTCTGGTTTAACGGGGCGGGAAACCCATCTCGCTAGAATACAACCCCGAAGGTAGTATCAGTTATCCCGGAGAATAGAGGAAGACGGGTCCTGTGGTAAGGATCAGAATAGCTGTGCGGTCTCTTCCACGTCATCCTCCAGACTGTCGGCTATCGACCCGAGGCCCAGGCTCCTGATTATGGGCACCCCGTCGTACAGCCCCTGCAGGTACCTCTGCCTGTTGTTGTGGTGGCCCTTCCTGGTGCGGGCGATGCATTCGAAGGTGCGGATCTCCTTGAAGCCGTCCACCGACGTGCGGATCACGTAGACGTTGGAGGGGTCCGCGGTCTCCAGCAGGAGGGTGTTGTGGGTCGTGAGTATCAGCTGTCCGTCGATGTCACCCACCACATCCTCCAGCATGTCGCGGACCATCCTGTCGTGGATCCCCGAGTCGAACCCGTCTTTCAGGGCCACGCCGCCTGTGACGCACTTCAGGAGCGCCGGCAGCATCCTCAGCAGCTTGCGGGTGCCGGCGGACTCCTGCTCGATCGGGATCCTGCGCCTCTCCCCGGCGACGACCCTGTCCACGACCAGGCGGTATTCGAGCAACCCGCCGATGTCCCAGGTCTCGTACTCCGCGCCCTTGATGTCGCTGCACAGGCGGACCAGGTAGCTGGAGGCCGCCCTGCCGAAGGCATCGAGATACGGCTTCTCCTCGGGTTCGATGGCTCCGCCCTCCACGGGCGTCCCGTCGGGCCATGCGACCTTCCTGGGATCGCCGCCCACGTACGTGGACAACCCTGATACGAATCCTATCGCCGACATCATCGGTTCGGATATCGACGACTCCATGAACGCGTAACCGTTCCTGGAGAACTCGGACATCAGTATGGCCAGCAGCGAGTCCCCTCTCCATGACTCGGGGATGCGCCTCCTGAGCTTCCTGGAAATCTCGGGTCCGAATACGCCCCTGCCGAACCTGACGTCCGGGCCTTCGCCGGTTGATTCTATGAGGAACAGGCGACTGTTCCTGCTGCCCGTGGTGAAGCGGGAGAGCTCCTCCCTGACGAGGGTGCCGTCACAGGAGAAGGTCATCGCGTAGGACAGCCTGCACGCGTCGGTGTCGAACTCGTATTGGAAACCAATCAACTTGTCTTGATTCTTAACCTTGAACTCTCAGCATAGGATCGAATCATGCTGAGAGTCCAGGTTCATGCGTTTGAAGACAACAGGCCTGCTCTTCCCAAGAACCTCTGAAGTTCGTCGGCTGGTGTGTTGTAGAACAGTTTGTCTGTGCGGTTCGTGAGCTTTACCAAGTTTTCCTTGACAATGCTGGCCGTCTGATCCACAAACGTCAGCGACGTGAACTCCATGTTGGCTTCAAGGCTGAGTGCGAGTATGGTGATTAAGGCGTCTTTGCAGCGGTCGTTGTTGGGGATACTGAACACATACAACGGTGTGGGCGCTTCGACGAACACGTCCACCACGTAATCCTCTTCCCCATAGTGTATGTGCTTATCGAACACGCATCTGTTTCCCAGTGCATTGCTCATTAGCTGTTTTACGTCATCGGTATAGGTGTTGCGGACGTTGTTGCGTGTGAGATACAGGAGATCTGCAGTCTGAAGGACCGCTTGTATCATCGACATGAGGCACTGTCCAGCATCTTTGTCTGTGCAATCGATGTATATCCTCCCATCATCGAATAATACGTTGTTAGAAGAGAGGGTCACATCCAGTATCGTCTTGCGAGTCTCTGATAGATTGAAATCCTCATATGATAGCCACATCAGGGTGTGCGCGTCATCAGTGATGATCCACCGGCCGTCTTTCTTCTTCAGGACCAGGTGAAGTTCATCCCCGTCCGGGAGCGTGAACCCTGTATGGACCAGGTAGCGGTCGGAACCCATCGGCTCCAAGGAGATCGTGGAGCACACGCCGTTCCTCAGGGATTCAGTCATCCGGACGATGTCGGTGCTTGTCATGATGCATCATTGTATGATAATCAATATGTATATAACAAGGTGCTGGGAGAGGGATTCGAACCCTCGAACCACTAAGGACAGGATCCTAAGTCCTGCGTCTTTGACCTGGCTTGACAATCCCAGCAGCACCCATCCGAAAGCGTCCCACGATATGATGGTATCGGAGCCTGCTGGCAATGTTATAAGTGATTGGTGCCCGATACACTGCCGTTTGAGGTTTGGCAATGTCGGATTTACTAGCTAGAGAGGGGAAGCAGCTCCTCCTGGGCAACGAGGCCATCGTCAGGGGCCTGTTCGAGGCCGGCGTGGACTTCGCGTCGACCTATCCCGGGACTCCTTCCTCCGAGATCGGCAACCTGCTGGAGAAGCTCGCGTCCGACGCGGGCATGTACTTCGAGTTCTCCACGAACGAGAAGGTGGCTATGGAGGTCTCCGCCGCCGCGGCGTCCTCCGGGCTCAGGTCGTTCGTGTTCATGAAGCACGTGGGTCTCAACGTGGCCGCGGACCCAATGATGACCCTGGCGTACTCCGGAGTCACCGGCGGCATGCTCATCCTGACCGCCGACGACCCGTCCGCCCACAGCTCCCAGAACGAGCAGGACAACCGCTACTACTCGCAGCTCGGCCTGCTCCCGATGGTGGAGCCGTCCACGCCAGCAGAGGCCAAGGAGATGGTCAAGGCCGCCTACGCGATATCGGAGGAGACCACCCTGCCGGTGCTGTTCAGGACCACCACCAGGGTCAACCACGCCCGCGGCGTCGTCGACCTGGGAGAGCTGGGGACACCGAAGGGCAAGGGCCACTTCGAGAGGGACGTGGTCAGGTTCGTGAACATCCCGGCCCACGCCAGGGTGAACAGGAAGAGGCTGCTGGAGCTGATGAAGAAGGCGGCTGCGTTGTCCGAGGAGTCCCCGCTGAACCACGTCGAGGGCGAGGGAGACGTCGGCATAATCACATCCGGCGTGTCCTACACCTACGTCAAGGAGTTCGTGAAGGGTGCCAGCATCCTGAAGCTCGGGTTCACCAACCCCCTGCCTGAGAGGAAGATCGCCGAATTCATCAAGTCCAAGAAGTATGTCATCGTGGTCGAGGAGCTGGAGCCGTTCCTGGAGGACCAGGTGCTGAGGATCTGCGCCCAGAGCTCCATCTCCGTGCCAGTGTACGGAAAGAGGTCCGGGCACCTCCCCTACGCCTGGGAGTTCAGCCCCAGGACCCTTGAGGGAATATCCGAACTGGCTGATGTCCAGAGGTTCAGGGAGTCAATGCCCGCCACGCAGGTGAAGCTTCCGGGAAGGCCCCCGACGCTGTGCGCCGGATGCCCCCACAGGGGCATGTACGCCGCCACCAAGAAGGCAGTCGGCTCCAGGGACGTCATCTACTGCTCCGACATCGGATGCTACACTTTGGGTGTGGCGTCGCCGTTCCAGACCGCCGACTTCATCATCTGCATGGGAGGAGGCGCCGGAGCCGCGGGAGGATTCGCCGCCGCCACGGACCAGACGCCCATCGCCTTCATCGGCGACTCCACGTTCTTCCACGCCGGAGTTCCGGCGCTGGTGAACGCGCTGTTCAACGACCACAAGATCATCATGGTCATCCTGGACAACCGCACCACCGCCATGACCGGACACCAGCCCAACCCCGGGACGGGAAGGGAGTTCGGCGGCATACAGACCGAGCCCATAGACATCGAGAAGCTGGTGCGCGGAATCGGCGTGAAGTACGTCGAGGAGGTCGACCCGTACGATGTCAAAGCCGCCACCAAGGCCATGAAGGGCGCCCTGGAGCACGACGGCGTGGCCGTCATCATATCCAAGTGCCCCTGCCCCCTGGAGCTGAAGAAGCGCAGGATGCTGGAGGCCAAGAGGTGCGAGGTGGACCAGTCCAAGTGCATCCAGTGCTACACGTGCCTGAAGATGATCGCCTGCCCCGCCCTGATCAAGAAGGGAGAGTCGGTGGAGACCGACCCGACCCAGTGCATCGGGTGCGGCATGTGCGCGAACGTGTGTCCCAAGGACGCCATAGAGGTGAGGAGATGAAGTACACCATCCAGATCGTGGGAGTCGGGGGACAGGGGGTCCTGCTGGCCTCCATGGTCCTAGGCAACGCGGCCATGAACAGAGGTTACAAGGTGGCCATGAGCGAGGTCCACGGAATGGCCCAGAGGGGCGGAAGCGTGCTGTCCACGGTGCGCTTCGGCGACGATGTGATAAGTCCTCTGGAGGCCGACGGCTGCGCCGACCTGATCATGGGGTTCGAGCCCACTGAGACCGTCAGGAACCTGCCCCTGGGCAACAGGGACACCCTGGTCCTGATGAACCTGGACCCTGTGTATCCTTCCATGGTGGCCGCTGGCTTCGAGAAGTACCCGGAGATCGACGACCTGATCAAGTCCGTCACCGACGTCAACCCCAACATGGTGACCCTGGACGCCACCAAGCTGGCCATCGAGGCTGGAAAGGCCGTGGCCGCCAACGCCGTGATGATCGGTGCCGTGGCGGCGATGAAGGACTTCCCCCTGATGAAGGAGGACCTCCTGGAGGCCCTGAAGGCCCAGGTCCCCGAGAAGTTCCTGGAGCTCAACGTGAAGGCGTTCGAGCTCGGGTACGCCGCGGTGAAGAACTGAGAATCTCTTTCCCCCGGGGTGACCCGGGGGCTTTTTCACTGAGAATCAGGGTCAGTTGGAGAGGTCGTCCGCCTTCCTGAGCAGGTCCATCTTGAACTCGTAGTAGGCGGGGCTCATGTCCATGTGGTGGACGTGGGGGTTCTCGAACCTCTGCTCCTCCTCCCAGATCTCGTCCCTGAGCTGCCTGTCCACGTAGTCCCTGATCTCGGTCAGGCTCCTGGGCTTAGCCACGCGCTTCCCGTCCACGATGACGGGGTGCAGCAGCTCCCTGGAGGTGCAGTCCACCAGGAAGATGTCCTTCCACGGTTTCACCGGGTCCACGGCCCTGTAGGGTTTGGTGAGGTCGACTACCTCGTCCTCACCGGTTATGAGGTCGCACACTGCATGGCCGCTCCTGTCGTACACGCGGTGCACCTTCTTCCTGCCGGGGTTGGTGATCTTCTCAACAGCCTCGGACACCTTGATGGTCGGGCGCACGACGCCGTCCTTCTCGATGGCGGCGATCTTGTACACGGCGCCGAACACCGGGTC
The DNA here is from genome assembly GCA_944322255.1 of Candidatus Methanomethylophilaceae archaeon. Taxonomy (GTDB): domain Archaea; phylum Thermoplasmatota; class Thermoplasmata; order Methanomassiliicoccales; family Methanomethylophilaceae; genus Methanoprimaticola. The sequence continues at coordinate 17,680 of CALUOK010000006.1, forward strand.
GCTCTTGGCCGTGATCAGCCTCTCGCCCACCCCGAAGGAGTCTATCATGGCCCCCTGGTCTATGATGGATGTGATGGAATACTCGTCCAGGCTGTTGGAGGCGATTATCCTGCAGTCCTCCAGGCCGGCGGCGTCCAGCATCTTGCGGACCTCCTTGGTAAGGTAGGCGAGGTCGCCGGAGTCCAGGCGGACCCCCTTCAGGCGCTTGCCCATGGGTTCGAGGACCTCCCTGGCACATCTGATGGCGTTGGGGGCTCCGGACCTCAGGACATCGTAGGTGTCGATCAGCAGCACGGTGTCGTCCGGGTATGTCTCGGCGTACTTCCTGAACGCTTCGTATTCGGAGTCGAAGTACATGACCCAACTGTGGGCCATGGTCCCGCTGACCGGTATCCCGAACATCTGCCCGGCCAGGACCGTGGCGGTCCCGACAACACCGCCGATGTATGCCGCTCTGGCTCCGTAGACGGCGGCGTCCATGTTGTGGGCCCTGCGGGCTCCGAAGTCCGACACGGCTCTGCTCTGCGCCGCCCTGACTATCCTCCTGGCCTTGGTGGCGATGAGGGACTGGTGGTTCACGAGTGCCAGGATGGCGGTCTCCGCCATCTGGGCGTCGATCATGGGGGCGGTGACGGTGATGATCGGCTCGTTGGGGTAGATGATAGTCCCCTCGTCCATGGCCCACACGTCGCCCTTGAAGCGGTAGGTGCGGAGATACTCCAGGAACCCCTCGTCGAACATTCCTAGCGAGCGGAAGTACTCGATGTCGGACTCCTCGAAGTGCATGTGCTCGATGAAGTCCACCACCTGCTCCAGGCCGGCGAATATCGCGTACCCGCCGTTGTCGGGGACCTTGCGGAAGAACACGTCGAAGGTGGCCCTGTCGTTCCCGCAGGCCTCCTTGAAGTATCCGTTGGACATGGTCATCTCGTAGAGGTCCATCATCATGGACAGGTTGCGCTCGTCGAATATGCTCATCCTCTCACCCGGCCGGTACCCGGCATCAACTTGGATGGCGTATCGCCTTCTGATACATGATTGCTCCCACCCGACAACAATCAGCGGAGCTTGAGAAAGGGCAGGCCGTCCGGCCCGCCGGAGGAGACATAGATGCGCAGGAGGGCGGCGCCCTCCTGCTGGGGGAGAAAAGCGTGATTGGTGATCAGGCGCTGATGAGGAGCTCGATCGGGTACTTCTCCTTCCTGGAGGTGTCCCTGGTGGTCTTGACCGGCCTCTGCCTGGAGATCTCGTCCACGAAGGTCTCCTCCACGGCGGCGACGCAGTCCATGACGTGCCTCATGATGCTCCTGTTGACCTCGGCGAACGCGCGGTCCATGGTGAGGTCCGGCATCCTGGCGAGGACCAGGTCGTTGTCGACGAGGATCGTGTGCTCGCAGACGGACCTGATGTGCCTGTAGCCCTCCCTGGCGACCTCCTTGCGCCTTCCCTCGAAGGAGAAGGGGCTGATCGCCACGGCGAAGGTCAGTATTCCCTGGGATCTGGCAGCGTCGATGACGACGGACGCGGCTCCGGTTCCGGTCCCGCCTCCGAGACCGGCGATGACGAAGACCACGTCGTGGCCGGAGAGGGCCTGCCTGATCTCGTCCCTGTGGATGTCGGCGCACTTCTTGCCGATGACGGCGTCTCCGTGCGCTCCCTCGCCTTTGAGGACCTCCTTGCAGATGTAGATCTTGGTGTCCGCGTCGGTCCCGTGGAGGGCGTCCTTGTCCGTGTTGATCGCGATGGTGTCCACTGCGCAGAGCGAATCGCTGAAGGCGCTGACGACGTTGCATCCCGCACCGCCCACGCCGACCACCGCTATGCGCGGCTCGACCGCGATTTCAATGTCGTTCCCTGTCATGTGCATCACCCGTTGCTTCGATCCTTTCGGTTGTAAGGTGTTTGAACAGCATCCGGCGGCCTCGGCTCTCGCCGTTCCCATCCGGCCGACGGATGCGATTTCCCATCCCTTTTCTCTTCACTTGAGTGCAGCGTTCCTCTGTGCCGTCCTGAAGGACTCGCTGAGCGCATCCTCCTCGATCGTCTTCGGGACGATCCTGTCGAGCACGCACTTGCGGACGAACTCCTCCTCGTTCAGGCTGATACCGCGCTGAACGATCTGGCTGAGCGCATCCATGTGCAGTTCGCTGAAGCGGACGAAGATCCCGCTTTCCGAGGACACCTGTCCGGCAGGGGAGTCGTATGTCTCCATGTACCTCTTGATGGCCTCGCGGATGAACACCGACTTGTTCTCGAGATCGCGCTCACCCATGAAGTCCTCCAGTGCCTGGAGCTCCTCGGTTCCCATCCTGAGGGTGATCTTGATTCCGTCGTCGGTCATGTCCATCCATTCCTGTTGCAAGAGAGAGTTTTTCCCATCCCTTCCCGCTTGCATTCGAGATTATGTCTTACGCATATTTAAAAGTTGTCTGACAGAGGTAAGACATCTGTCTGACGGGGCTTTTCCATCGGAAACAATGCTTTTCCGAGGGAAATCCGACGTCAGACGGGACTTCCGATCCGACAGGGGTCCTGACGGAGCCCTGTCATCACTCTTATCGTATGTTCTGGTTATAGATAAACCTGTTCTAAGGGAGATGTCCGACGGTGTATGACGGGCACGTCCGACGCAGCGTGTCTTACATGTCCGACGGTGTTGTGACGTGCCTGCACGGTCATCACTTTAAATGCTGTCCGGGAGAAGAGGTCGCCGGTCAGGCACGTCCAAGACCTGACCGGCAGGAGGCTAACAATGTCGTTTGTTATCTCCAAGAGGACGTTCAACGTCCGGATCTCAGTTTCGATCTTCGGCATCGAAATCGAGATCTCCGTCCAGTGATGGACGGACAAACCCTGGCCTTGACGGCCCCGGCCCTGTCCTACCAGGGTCGGTTCGGGTATGTATGATAGAACGTCGAGGAAGTATAAAAAGAATCGTTTCGACATTCGATAGTCGTATCACAACAGCGGAGCCTGTCCCGCCGCACCCGACGGCGCAAGCACGGCGACGCGGTTCCCAACAATCTTTTTATCAACCTCCTTATTACGCGCACGTGTTAAAAGGGATCCAAATGGCCAACGACTACGGAACAATGGAAGCCAAATGGCAGGCCCGCTGGGCCGAGGCCGGCCTGGACAGGTCCGACAGGGACGAGTCCAAGCCCAAGTTCATGATCATCTTCGCGTACCCCGGCGTCACGGGGTACCTCCACGTCGGTCACCTGCGCGGATACACCTACGTCGATGCGATCAACAGGTACAAGCGCATGACCGGATTCAACGTCCTCTTCCCCGTGGGGACCCACGCCACCGGGAACGGCGGCATATCCCTGTTCAACAGGATCTCCCGCGGCGACGAGGCCACCATCGACTACCTGAAGAGGAACGGCTGCACCGACGAGGACCTCGCCGGCATGAAGGACCCCCTCTCCGTGGTCGAGTTCTTCAACAAAGTCTACGTGAACGACTACTGGAAGAGGTTCGGGTTCCTCGCCGACTGGAGGAGGTTCACCTGCACCCTCTACCCCGACTACGGGAAGTTCATCCAGTGGCAGTTCAGGAAGCTCCACGACGCCGGACTGCTCATCCAGAAGCCCTACTTCGCCCCCGCATGCCCCAGCTGCGGCCCCGTCGCGGTCGATCCCTCCGAGACGGACATCTCCAAGGGCGGAAGGGCGGAGACGCAGGAGTACACCCTCCTGAAGTTCAGGCACGGCGACGAGTTCCTCATAGCCGCGACGCTCAGGCCGGAGACCGTCTACGGCCAGGTCTGCTTCTGGGTCAACCCCGAGGTGGAGTACAGGAGGATCAGGAAGGACGGCGAGGTCTGGATCGTGTCCCCCCAGGCGGCCGAGAAACTCCAGCTCCAGAAGGACGGCATCGAGGAGATCGGAACCGTCCCCGGAGCCGACATGATCGGCTGGATGTGCGAGGCCCCCATGATCCACAGGGAGATCCCCGTGTTCCCGGCCACCTTCTGCGACCCCGACGTGGGTACCGGACTGGTCACGTCCGTGCCGTCGGACGCACCCGATGACTGGATCTCCCTGGAGGCCGTGAAGAAGGACCCGGCCCTGAAGGAGAGATACGGGCTCTCCCAGGAGCTCATCGACTCCGTGGTTCCCATCTCCATCATCGAGATGAAGGGCTACGGCGACTTCCCCGCCAAGGACATGATCGACAGGCTGGGCATCACCCAGCCCGGCGACCCCAAGCTGGTTGAGGCCAAGAAGCAGGTCTACAAGGACGGCTACCACATGGGCAGGATGAAAGATGTCTGCGGCGAGTACGCCGGGCTCCGTGTGGAGGAGGCCAAGGACAGGATGAGGCAGGCCATGATCGACACCGGAGAGGCCGAGCCCTTCTTCGACCTGACCGAGGAGGTCGTGTGCAGGTGCGGACGCAGGGTCCACATCAGGAGGATCGACGACCAGTGGTTCATCAACTACGCCGACGCCGACCTCACGAAGAGGACCTCCGACCACTGCAGGACCATGGACATCAACCCGCCCGAGTACGCGGACAACGTCCACGGCGTCCTGGACTGGTTCAGGGAGAGGGCCTGCGTCAGGCTGGGCAACTGGCTCGGAACGAGATTCCCGTACGACGACAAGTGGATCATCGAGGCCATCTCCGACTCCACCCTGTACCCCATCTACTATCTCATCTCCCTGTACGCCAACTCCCACCAGATCGAGCCGGAGCAGATGACCGAGGAGTTCTTCGACTACGTGTTCCTCGGGGAGGGAGAGCTCTCCCAGGTGGCGCAGTCCACCGGAATTGCTCAGGATCTTATCGAGAAGATCAGGTCGGACGTTCTGTACTGGTACCCTCTGGACATCAACCTCGGCGGGAAGGAGCACATGACCGTGCACTTCCCGGCGTTCCTGTTCAACCACGTGGCCGTCCTGCCCCAGGAGATGTGGCCCCGCGGAATCACCGTCAACTGGTACATCACAGGCAAGAACAGCGACAAGATCTCCAAGTCAAAGGGAGGGGCGCAGCCCATCCCTGGAGCCGCAGCCAAGTTCGGCGTCGACGCCATGAGGCTGTACTACGCCCATGTGGCGTCGATGTTCGTGGACGTGGAGTGGAGCGAGGACACCGTGATGACCTACAGGCAGAGGGTCGACAGGATCTTCGGCGCCGTGCAGGACCTGATCGCATCGGAGTCCGACTCCCCCAGGGGCGAGATGGACGCCTGGCTGATGTCCAGGTTCAACACCCACCTGAACGAGATCAGGGCCGCCATGGACAGGTACGACCTGAGGCAGATGACCACCACCGTCTACTTCGACATGTACAACGACATCAAGTGGTACTCCAGGAGGGGAGGCAGCAACGCCAAGACCATCCGCGCCGCCCTCAAGATCTGGATCCAGGCCATGATGCCCGTGACCCCCCACACAGCCGAGGAGCTGTGGGAGTCCGCGGGGTTCGACGGTCTTGTGTCGGCGAGCCAGCTGCCCGAGGCCGACCCGGAGACGATCTCCGCCGCCTCCGAGTACGGGGAGAACCTGATCCGCGACGTCATGTCCGACATCACCGAGATCAGGAAGATCGCCGGCATCGAGCCCACCAGGATCATCCTGTACACATCGGCCGAGTGGAAGAGGGAGGTCATGAGGAAGGCCGCCGCCATGATGCAGGAAGGCAGGCTCACCATCCCCGACCTCACGAAGGCATGCATGTCCGACGAGAACATCAAGAGGAACGGGAAGGCCGCCTCGGAGCTGGCCAAGAAGGTGGCCGTGGAGTTCCCCAGGTCCACGATAGAGGCCAAGCGCCCCGTGTACGAGACGGACGAGACCGCCCTGCTCACATCCGCGATCAGGTTCCTTTCGGACGAGACCGGGCTGAAGGTCGACGTCTACTCGGCCGACGCCGAGGACCTGTACGACCCGCAGAAGAAGTCCAGGGCCGCCAGCCCCGGAAGGCCCGCCATCCTGCTGGAGTGATCCGGTGTTCATAGACATCGTCCGCTCCAGGAAGAGCTGCAGGCTGTTCACCGACGTCCCCTTGGAGCAGGGGGAGATGGACCTCATCATGGAGGCGGGCCTGAAGGCCCCGTCCTCCAGGCAGCTGAAGGATGTGAGGCTGTTCCCCGTCAGGGACATCGGGCTGATCAGGAGGCTGGCGCTGTGCAAACCCTCCTCCACAACACCGCTGGAGACGGCGACCTTCGCAGTCATCGTGGCCGCCGATCCGGAGGTATGCGACGTGTGGATCGAGGACGCCTCCATCGCCACCATCATGATGCAGCTGGAGGCCGAGGACCTGGGCATCGGCAGCTGCTGGGTCCAGGTCAGGCTCAGGTCCAACGGCGACGAGCCGGCCGAGGACATCGTGAAGCGGGAGGCCGGGCTGGACGGGAACCTGAAGATGCTGTCCATCGTGGCCTTCGGCAGAAAACCATGAGCTCCCTGGAGCTCCTCCCCCTGGACCCGTCCGTGGAGGACGCGGCCAGGGACCTCTATTCTGATTCCTTCCCTGATAACGAGAGGATACCCTTCGACATCCTGCTCTCGATGGCGGCCGACCCCGGATGCAGGTTCCTCTGGATGTCCGTGGACGGGGTGTTCTCGGGGATCGCTTACACAGTCGAGACCGACGATCTCGTGTTCCTCCTGTACCTTGCCGTCTCCCCCGGCTCGAGGGACTCCGGCCTGGGCTCCGACGCCCTGTGGCTGGTCAAATGCGGATGCCATGGCAGGAGGCTGTTCCTGAACATCGAGCCCACTGACGAGCCCGCCGAGAACATCGGCCAGAGGCTCCGCAGGACCAGGTTCTACGAGCGCAACGGGTTCTCCCCGCAGTGTACGTACAGGACGCCGGACGGCATGAGGTACTCCCTGCTGAGCTGGGGCGGACCAGTGACAGTCGATGAGGCGACGGCGATGTTCAGGGCGAAGTTCCCTCCCGGCGTCTGACGTATCCCCTTTCTATGTAAACTGCGTTATCCCACCTGTGCGCCGTCGACGGGGCACCGGTGGTTTCCATGATAAAGTCAAGGTTCGATATCGGCGAGGTTGCGAAGGCCGTGGGGATGTGGATCCCTGGCTACAGGTTCGACGGCGGGATCCGGGTCTCGGAGGGCGAGAAGGTGTCCTACAGGCTCAGGTGCACCCGCAACGAGCTCATCGAGGACTTCGACGTGGATGTCACCGTGGTGTCCGGAGGCGAAGCGGAGGTCACTATAAGGTCGGAGGACGGGGAGTCCGTCACCGTCAGGATGCCCGTGGGCCCCGACGGTGTTCTAGGTCCAATAGAGGGCACCAAGGTCCCGGTTGCCGTGGAGGGACTTCCAACAGACGGAGGGGTCATGGAGTACACCGTTCACCTGTTCAGGGGCCGCAGGTCCGGCATGGCCTGGGTGTACGACGGGATCGCGTACAGGACCATACACGACGCCGGAGGCTTCAGGCTCTGCTTCGACCTTGTCAGCTTCTCAGCATGAGGGACGGTGGGAGGCTCACTCCCATCTCCTGTACAGACCGTGGTCGATGCCGACCTGGTCCAGGCACCTTCCGACCACTATGTCGACTATGTCCTCGACCGTCTTGGGTCTGGGGTAGAATCCGGGGTTGGCGTCGACTATCCTGACGCCGAGCCTGGCGAGCTTCAGCTCGTTCTCCAGCATTATGGCGCTCTTGGGGGTCTCCCTCACAAGGAGTACAAGCTTCCTGTCCTCCTTGATGCAGACGGACACGGCGCGGGATATCAGGGTGTCGGCGATCCCGTTGGCGAACTTTGCCACCGAGGACTCGCTGCAGGGCGCCACGAACATGGCGTCGTACCTGAAGCTGCCGGATGCGATGGAGGCGAACATCTGGTCGTCGTCGAATACCTGGTCGGCCATGGCCTCCACCTGCTCCACGGTGTAGTCGGTCTCGGCGGGGATGATCTCCCTGGCGGTCTTGGACATGACCAGAATCCTCTCGCCCTCCAGCTCCTGGAGCAGCCTTATGCCGTAGATGGCGCCGGAAGCGCCCGAGATAGCGACGACGTACCTCACGTTCATGTCCAATGGTTAGGAGGATAAAATGCTTGTCGGGGTTCCGGTGAACTGGATATATAGTATTGATAATTTAAGTCGGGAATCAAGATATCGCCGACGGTAGATGTCTTCCTGATGTCCTACAAGAGCATCGTTTTCGCAGTTGCCGTGTCCGTGCTTGTTGTGTCGGTCACTGGCTACCTGTATCTGGAGAAGGATCTCGTCGACGAGTCGGACGTCGAGGCCGAGGCCAGGGAGAACCCGACTGCTGGTACGGAGTCGGAATGCGTCGACCACACAGACCCTGTCATCGATTCCGATGAGTCTTCCGATGAGGCTGATGCGGACTGCCCCAGTCCAGAGGGACTCTGATAACATTACATGCCCGCTCAGGGGCTGACGACAACCGCGAAAACCATGACGCTCGACCGGGCGTCGGCTTCACAATCCGATGTGCCAGACGTTGTGAATCAGAACTAGACGGGCGTTGTGCCCGTCTGTGTGAGAGCTTCAATCCATCGCCGAGTTGATGGCGATCTCGGCGATGTCCATGGAGTACTCGGCGACCCTCTTGACGCTGCTGGAGATGAGCTCCGCGGCCATGGCGGTCCTCTCGTCCACCAGGCCCTCGAGGTTGGCGATCTCTTTGGAGCGCTCCACCAGCTTCTCACCGCGCTCGATGCACCTGTTGGCGGCCTCCATGTTCCTGTTGGACCATGTGCCGACAGAGTCGGTGAACAGGGTGACGACATCCCTGCCGGTTGTGAGGATCCTGTCGTCCACCTCGGTGGGCTTGGCCTCGATGATCGGTTTCAGGTTGGATGCGAGCAGGACGGCGTGGTCGCCGATCCTCTCGATGGACCTGCTGACGCTTCCGCAGCGGGTGATTTCGCAGAGGTCCATGCCCATCCTGCGGGAGATGGTGATGTCCTTCTGATGGATGTTCACCTGACGGGAGATGAGCCAGTCGATCCTGTCGACCTCCCTGTCCCTGTCGCCCATGGAGTCGATGATCCTGGAGTCCTTCTCCTCCAGGGCGTCGAGGACGTCGTTGAGCATGTTCCTGACGAGCACCTTCATCCTCTCGACGGACTTGGCGGGCTTGATCTCTCCCTGGTCCATCAGGTCCTTGATGACGATGCGGTTCTCGCTCTCCTCAAGGATCTCCAGGCCGATGGCGGTCTGGGTGAAGGAGGATGCGGTGCTGGCGGCCATGCTGGAGAGCTCGCCGTCCGAGTGCAACTCGATAACGTCGTGTCCGGCTATGTAGGCGCCGACCAGCTGCCTGTAGAGGTAGTCGCGGTCGGTGATGCCGTCCGCATCGATGATCTTGGTGGACCCAGCGAGGGCCGCCTGCTCCCCGCCCGGATAGATCACCATGCTCCCGTCGGGCTGCGGCTGCAGTCCGACAGTGTCATTCTTCTTCAGGCCGACAGAGTCGGCCCAGTCTTTCGGGAGTGTGATCATGAACGATGATCCGCCGGTTATCTGTATCCTTCTTAGGTCCACGGAGGATTGATGCTTCATTATGGATATAAAGTTGATTTCATTATTATATATTTATCTATATCTAATATATATGAACCGGACCGACCGATCTCAGACCCCTCGTTCCTTATTATAAGAACACATTGAATATTATGGCGAGAGGGTCAACAGAGTTGGATGGATTCTATTGAAAAGACATAGCCAGACACTGTAGTGATGAGGTGTCGTTAATCATAAATTATGTCGAACTATATAGTAATTATATATCTATGTATGGATTGATATAATATTTCGACTAACTATATACACAGTACAAAATTACACGGATACCGAGGTGTCACAACCTTGGACAAAAAGATAACTGCAATTATTGTGGTCATCATAGTGATCATCGCGGCCGCAGCCGCCTACATGGCGCTGGGCAACGGTGGCAGTGATGACAACAGTTCCGCCGCCCACGCCATCGACCTCGATGGCGTCGAGGCTTCCGAGGACAACGTCCTCAACGGAACCTACTCCATCTCCAGGAACCTCGTCCTCGTCACCATGGGCGAGCCCACTGGAAACGTCGCCGCCTTCCTCAGCTACGTCATGAGCGAGGAGGGACAGACCATCCTCGGTGAGGAGTTCGTCAAGCTCACCGAGTTCGAGACAGAGATCGCACCTTCCGAGAGCGGACAGAGAACCATCGCCCTCGGTGGATCCACATCCCTCTCCGAGACCGCCGACAAGCTCGCCGCGGCCTACATGGAGAAGTACCCCTTCATGACCGTCACCGTCCAGGGTGGCGGATCCGGAGCCGGAGAGTCCCAGTGCGTCTCCGGCGAGTTCGACATCGGAATGCTCTCCCGTGACCTTTCCGACTCCGGAAGGGCCGACGGACTCGTCGACCACATGATCGGTCAGGACGGAGTCGCCGTCATCGCCAACGTCGAGGGCGTCGAGGGTCTCACAACCGCTCAGGTCGCCCAGATCTTCAGCGGAGAGATCACCAACTGGAGCCAGGTCGGAGGACCCGACCAGTCCATCCAGGTCGTCATCCGTGAGGATGGATCCGGAACCCGCGACTGCTTCGACAGCGCCATGGAGGGTGTCGACGAGGACTTCGTCTCCACCCAGAACGCCGTGACCTGCCAGTCCACCGGACTCGTCATCTCCAACGTCCAGAGCACCGCTGGATCCATCGGATACATCAGCATCGGACAGCTCGCCAATCTCTAAGGAGGCTGACTAATGGAAACATATCAGTACGGTCTCAAAAGAGGCGGATCACGCAGTGATCAGGTAATGAAGTACGTCCTTCTTGCGGTCTCTTCTGCGGCCGTACTGATAGTCTTACTCATCATCCTGTTCACAATCTCCAGCAGCTGGACCTCCATCTCCGCGAACGGAATCCTCGATTTCATCTTCGGAGATGTCTGGGCCCCCGGCAGGGAGGACTACGGTGCTCTGCCCCTCATCGCCGGAACGATCCTCGTGACGTTCGGCGCCATGGTGTTCGCAGTGCCCGTGGGACTCGCCTCCGCCATCTACATTTCCGAGATCGCTCCCGCCAAGACCAGGAACGTCCTGAAGCCCCTGGTGGAGCTGTTCTCGGCCATCCCCTCCGTCGTGTACGGATTCATCGGAATGGTCGTCCTGATCCCAGTGCTCAAGATGTTCTTCCCCGACCAGCAGGTGTTCAGCAACTCCTGGTTGGCTGCATCCCTGGTGCTGGGCGTGATGGCCATGCCAACGATCATCTCCGTCTCCGAGGACGCGATACACTCCGTGCCGCAGTCCTACAGGGAGGCGTCCCAGGCAATGGGCGCCACCAAATGGGAGACAATCATCAAAGTCGTGGTTCCGGCCGCTATCTCCGGAATCTCCGCAGCCATCATTCTGGGCATCGGCAGGGCGATCGGTGAGACCATGGCGGTCCTCATGCTGACCGGCAACTCACCCGTGATCCCTGAGCCCCTGTGGAACGTCTTCGGTCTGATCAGCACACTCACCGGAACCATCGCGCTCCAGCTCCCCGAGTCCGTGGCAGGGTCCGTCACCCAGTCCGCCCTCTTCGAGCTGGGAGTCATCCTGATGGTCATGGTCCTCGCCGTCAACATCTGTGCGAGGTATGTGATCAAGAGGACCAACCGCAAGCTTGGCAACGCCGACCCCACGAAGTCGCTCCTGTTCCGCATCACCGGCAGGACGAGCCTGCTCCCGGCCGGCTCGGGACTGATGGACAAGGCCTCCGACCATAAGGGCGAACTGATGACCCTGTTCCTCTTCGCGCTCGTGTTCGTCGGAGTGTGGATGTTCGCGTCCCTGCTGACCAGCGACCTCTACTCCCTCATAGCCGCAGTGGTGGTCGTCGCCGCGCTCGCCGCGGTCCTGAAGGTCTTCTCGGGGGTCAACTCCACCGAGAGGCAGAAGGTCTGCTTCGGCGGACTCACGGTCGTCATGGGCTTCGTGCTCCTGATACTGGTGGTCATCATCGGATACATCCTGATCAACGGGCTCCCCGTCATCGACTGGGAGTTCCTCACCACGAGCCCCACACCCGGAGGAAGGGGCGGAGGAATCTTCCCCGCCATCGTCGGGTCCCTGGAGCTCATCGCCGGTACCGCGCTGATCGCGTTCCCGCTGGGAATCCTCACGGGAATCTATCTGAACGAGTACGCCAGGAACACCCCCTACACGAGGGTCATCAGGGAGGCCATCGACCTCCTCAACGGAACGCCGTCCATCGTGTTCGGAATGTTCGGTATGATCGTCTTCGTCAGGTACGCCGGCATGGGATACTCCATGCTCGCAGGCTGGATAACCCTGGCCTTCATGATCCTGCCCGTCATCATCAGGACCACCGAGGAGGCCATGAAGTCGGTTCCACCGGAGCTCAGGGAAGCCTCCAGGGCCATGGGCGCCACCAAGTGGAAGACCATCTACAAGGTGGTCATCCCCGCCGCCATGGGAGGTATCGTCACCGGTTCCATCCTGTCCATCGGACGCGCCGCCGGAGAGACCGCCCCCATCATGCTGACCGCCGCGGTCATCTCACAGCCCAACCTGGCCGGATCCATCTTCGAGCCCGTCATGGCGCTCCCCCTGCACCTGTACCATCTGGCGATGGACCTGCCCGGTACGACGGACCTCCAGTACGGAACAGCCACAGTGCTGCTGTTCATCGTGCTGGTGTTCTTCGTCGCGGCATCGCTGATCAGAAGCCACTACAACAAGAAGGTTAGGTGGTGACAAATGAATTTCAAGTTCGGAAAGAAAGAGAACAACGAAGTGGCGGCGCCGTCCGCCGACGGCCCTAAGATGGCCGCCGAGATCGACGAGAACACCGCCAAGGACATCAACTTCCTCGAGTGGTCGAAGAACACCGACCCGATGGTCGTCAGCTTCGACAAGGACGACGTCTGCATAGACATCAGGAACATCGACCTCTGGTACGGCGAGAAGCAGGCCCTGTTCAAGGTCGACCTCCCGGTCAAGAAGAACTCCATCACCGCCCTCATCGGACCCTCCGGATGCGGCAAGTCCACCCTGCTGAGGAGCATCAACAGGATGAACGACCTGGTCCCCGGATGCAGGATCGAGGGCGAGATGCTGTTCCACGGAGACAACCTGTACGCCCCCGACGTGGACATCAACGACCTGAGGACCAGGATCGGGATGATCTTCCAGAAGCCCAACCCGTTCCCCATGACCATCAGGGAGAACATCACCTACGGGCCGAAGATCCACGGCATCAAGGACAAGAAGGAGCTGAACGAGATCGTCGAGAGGTGCCTCCAGCAGGCGGCCCTCTACGACGAGGTTGCCGACCGTCTCGACACCTCCGCCCTTGGACTCTCCGGAGGACAGCAGCAGAGGCTGTGCATCGCCAGGGCGCTCTCGGTCAACCCCGAGGTCATCCTCATGGACGAGCCCACATCCGCCCTGGACCCCATCGCCACCTCGAAGATCGAGGACCTGGCCCTGGAGCTCAAGAAGGACTACACCGTGGCCATCGTCACCCACAACATGCAGCAGGCTTCCCGTATCGCGGACTACACCGGGTTCATGTACCTCGGCAAGATGATCGAGTTCAACGACACCGGTGCGATGTTCAACAAGCCGGAGAAGGCAATGACCGAGAGATACCTCACAGGAAGGTTCGGATGATAACATGCAGAGATTCCTAGACGACATTGAAGCACTGGTGAACGAGACCGTGGACATGGGCAACCTGGCTTCCGAGATGATCGAGAAGTCGGTTCAGGCTATCGTCGACGGCAACCTGGACCTGGCGGACGAGGTCATCGACGAGTTCGCCAGGATCGACCGCTACGACCACGAGATCGAGGACGCCGCGATAAGGATCCTCACGATCTACCAGCCCACCGCCATGGACACCAGGACCGTCGCCACGATCCTGAAGTCCATCACCTACCTGGAGAGGATCGGGAAGTACAGCTACAACATCGCCACCGCCACCAAGTATCTGGCGGACAAGCCGATGTTCGAGCCCGTGCACCTGATCCAGCCCGTGGGAGAGGTCGCCGTCCGCATGGTCAAGCTGGTCACCAAGGCCTTCGAGGAGAAGTCCGTGGACGAGCTCGACAAGATCTCCGAGATGGACGACTACCTGGACAAGACCATGCGCGAGGACCTGATGAAGATCGTCGATTTCATCAACGAGAACGATCAGAGCGCCGACGTGTGCACGTACTACATCACGGTGATCAAGTACCTCGAGAGGGTCGGCGACCACGCGTGCAAGATGGCCGAGAAGGTCAACTTCATGGTCACCGGAATGCGCGCCCACATCGCCTGAACATTCAAACCCTTTACACCTTTATCCCATCGGGGCTTCGGCCCCACCTTTGTCTGAAGTGGCGGTCTCCGGATGGATACATAGTTTGCGCACCGCCTCCTTCGATACCGTTTTCTTCACACCTTCAGATTCCCAACTGTGTTACCATGAGGTGCTTGGCCGTCGAACTGAAGAGGTCCCAGTGGGTTTTCTACCTGATCGTTGGACTTCTGTCTATCGTCTTTCTGATCTTGAACGTGCTCTGGTTCATGACCACCGACTGGGGCTTTGGGGCGTACATATCCCTGGTCTTCTGCCCCCTGGTCCTGTGCTACCTCGCTTTCGACTCCTTCAGGCAGTACAGGAAGGCCGCCGTCACGGACATGTCCGACGGCGACGTTCGTGCCGCCCACGTCAAGGGCCTTTCGATGGGCACGTACGCGGTCGAGATCGACGATGGGGAGGAGTGACCTCCCCGAGAAGGGTCCGGACGGTGTCCGGTAAGCGGTTTGCGGCGGACCGTCAGCTGGCGAAGCACTGGCCGTTCTCGCGGATCCTGTTGGTCACGTAGAGTCCGATGACGCACAGGATGATCCCGAACAGCACCGCGTCCACCACCCCGAGGGCCATGAACAGCGGAAGCACCGATGCGGCGATGCAGAGCACCAGGCTGAGCCTGTAGTTCTCCCTTTTTCCGGTCATGAACCCGGACACCAGGGCGCACAGGCCGCTGAGCAGGATGAAGACGCCGATGAACATCACGGCGGTGGACGTCTGGTCCAGGGTCAGGCCGTAGAACAGGCCGTTCTCGTCCGCCAGCTCCGCCCAGTTGCCGTCCAGCATCCCGTAGGCGGCGAAGGCCACCACTCCGGCGAGGACCGCCAGGATGCCGTACAGCATCATCAGCCTGGGTATGCTCTCCAGGGTGTCCTCCTTCTTCCAGCCGGCCTTGTTCCTGTAGAAGTCGGCGGTCCTGTCGTAGGGGGTCCCGTCCAGGGCGGCCCCGCATGTGGGGCAGTACTCCGACCCATCGGGGATCGGCTCCCCGCACCTTATGCAGTGTCTCTCCTCCATGGTCCCGCCTCAGGATGTGAACATGTTCTTGTCCCTGTACAGCAGGAACGTGACGATCAGTCCGACGATGATGCTGATGAAGCTGAAGAACCCGTAGCTGAGGACGGATGCGGCCAGGCAGGCCACCACGGCGTAGGTCTTCGGGCCTCCCTGCCTGCAGAACCAGTAGCTCACCAGGGCCAGGGCCCCGCTGACGATGGTCATGACGCCGCTGATCAGGTACTCGGTGGGGATGGAGTCGCTCCAGGCCGGGAGGGCCAGTCCGAACGACTCGTACATGTCGGCGATCTGGTTGTAGTCGGCCTCGGTGAAGGTCAGGCCGATGTATGTTCCGTAAACCCCCACGATGAGCGCGATTATCCCGTACAGCAGGACGAAGATCCCGATGTTGATGCCCCCGGACTGGGAGCCGGAGTATCCCGCGCGGGCCTCGGCGGCGTGAGGGTTGGACCTCCCGTCCACGCCGGATCCGCAGGCCGGGCAGAACTCCGCACCGGGCGGGAGCATGGCCCCGCACACCACGCAGAAGTTGTTCTCTTCCGTCATGCCACTCCCTAGCACCATATCCTTTAACTACTCTATTATGGGAGGTTCGGAACCGTCCGCCATCCATAATCGAGGCACTCGGCAGGGTTATATACGACATCCCCATCTTCCCAATCACGGAGTTCAGATGCCGTCAAGGTGTCTGCCGTGGAGGGTTTTTCACCCTCAGGCCGCACGGGGTCGATGGACGGACGTGCGGAGACCGAGCAGCATGTCTGCAGTAACAGTATTGTTCCTTCTAGCAACGCTTATATACCACTTCACTATACCAACGCCCGTTATTGCGCCTCACGGCATCGTGAGGAGCGATGCGAGGTATCAATATGGTAACCGTCTACGACGTCCCTGCCGAGCAGCTCATACTCAAGACGGCCCAGAAGCTCAAGGAGAACCCCAACATCGTTCCCCCTGAGTGGGCCGAGTATGTGAAGACCGGCAGGCACACAGAGAGGGGCCCCACCCAGGACGACTGGTGGTACACTAGGGCCGCCTCCATCATGAGGAAGCTGTACGTTAAGGGACCGATGGGATCCTCCAGGCTCGCCGCCGAGTACGGCGGATACGCCGACAAGGGATCCATGCCCAACAGGGCAGTCAAGGGAAGCCGCAACATCGCCAGGAAGTGCATGATGCAGCTCGAGGCCGCCGGCTACCTGGTCTCCAAGGACAAAGAGGGCCGCGCCATCAGCCCCGCGGGACAGTCCCTTCTGGACAACACCGCCAAAGAGGTTTACGACGAGATGAGGGCCTGAGGAGGAATCGGCATGGAAGATCCCGAATTGGAGGCAATCAGACAGAGGAGGATGGCCGAGCTCCAGCAGCAGGCCCAGAACCAGGCAGCCCAGGAGGAGCAGGCCAAGAGGATGGAGATGCAGAAGCAGAACGCCCTCAGGCAGATCCTCACCACCGAGGCCAGGCAGAGACTGGCCAACATCAGGCTCGCCAACCCGCACATGGCGGACACTGTCGAGATGCAGCTCATCCAGCTCGCCCAGAGCGGCAGGATTCAGGGAATCATCGATGACACCATGCTGAGGAACATCCTTGCGCAGATCACCCCCCAGCAGAGGGAGATCACCATAGAGAGGAGATAATCATGTCAAGCACAAAGGCCCCCGCGATGAAACAGAGGCTGAACAAGAAGGTCAACCAGAACCGCCGTGTCCCGGCCTGGGTCATGCTCAGGACCAACAGGCAGTTCCTCCGCCACCCCAAGAGAAGGTCGTGGCGCATGTCCAAACTTAAGGAGTGATTCGGATGGCAGACGAAGTCGAGAGAATCATGGTCATCCCGCTCAGGGCGGCGAAGCAGGCACCCCGCACCCGCAGGGCCAAGCGCGCCATCAAAGAGGTCAGGGAGATCGTCATGAGGCACATGAAGGTCGACGCCGAGCACGTCTGGATCGACGCCAGTGTCAACGAGAAGATCTGGGAGAACGGAATCCGCAACCCGCCCTCCAAGATCACCGTGAAAGCAGTCAAGTTCGACGACGGCCTCGTAGAGGTCTCGCTGGCCGAGTGATACGATGATGAGGTTCTCGCGCCACTCAGGCAACCCCAACATCGGCGTGTTCGCCGCGGTGAACGAGAGCCTCGCCTTCACCTCCGCCGACGCCTCCCCGGAGTTCGTAAGAGCCCTCGAGGAGGCGATCGGCGTCAAAACCATTAAAACAACGGTGGCAGGGGCCCACGTCATAGGCTCCCTGATGGTCATGAACTCCAACTGCGCGGTGGTCTCCGGGCTCACCGAGGAGAGGGAGGTCCAGGTCATCGAGGAGCACATCCCCTGCTACAGGCTGGACGACGCTCTGAACGCCGCCGGGAACAACATCCTGGTCAACGACCACGGCGCCATCGTCAGCCCCGAGTACGGGCCGGCCGTCGCGAAGCCGCTCTCTGACGCACTTGGCGTTGAGGTGGTCTTCTCCTCCATCGCCGGATGCAACACCGTCGGATCCGTGTGCAGGGCCACCAACAAGGGCTGCGTCTGCCACATGGACGCCAGCGACGAGGAGGTCCAGCTGATCAAGGACGTTCTGAAGGTCCAGGAAGTTGTGAGGACCTCGGTCAACCACGGTTCCCGCATGGTCGGAGCCGGACTGGTGGCCAACTCCAAGGGCGCCGTAGTCGGCGACGAGACCACGCCCATCGAGATGGGCAAGATCGAGGACGGGCTGCTGCTCTACTGAGCGGCCCTCCCATCTCTTTCTCTTCTATTACTCAAAAAGCGACAGTGCGTGTCAGCGGTCGAAGACCCAGCACTGCTTCATGCCGTCGATGTCGTCCCTGGACACGTCGATCTCGTTGCCGATGTAGTCCACGGCGTTCTCCGGTATCATGTCCAGGAAGTCGTCCAGCGGGGTTATGGGTATGGACAGCCCGCCCACCCTGTAGTGCATGGGGACGATGACGTTGGGGTTCACGAGCTCCAGGAACCTCTTGACCTCGGGAAGGGGCATGGTGAAGGTCTCACCCACAGGGACGAAGAGCATGTCCACGTTCCTGATCCTGGACAGGACGTCATCGTCGGGGATGCATCCGAGGTCTCCGCAGTGGCAGACGGAGATGTCGTCCATGCTGAACAGGTACATGGTGTTGGGTCCGCGCTCCTTCCCGCCCACTGCGTCGTGCCAACTGGGAAGCCCATCGACCTCCAGGCCCTTGACTGTGAAGATCCCCTCGCGGGAGAGGATGTCGTCGTGTCTCCCGCGGACCGCGCGGACGGCGTTGTGGTCGTAGTGGTTGTGGGTCATCAGGACCACGTCGGCGGACACCGCCGGGGGCTTGATGCCGATGGAGCGGCCGTCGTGGGGGTCGACGACCAGCGTCAGCTGGGAGTCGCCGAACTCGAAGCAGGAGTGACCGTGCCATCTTACCTTCATGCCGGCGTGTAACGGCCGGGTCGATAATAACCTGTCGTTGTGAACGGCGTTTCAAAGAGACATTCACAGCGAAGTCTCATAAGTAGGAGATTGCATTCACCACACATGAAGAAGACTCTGGTCCTGGTCGTGGACAGGGATGACGACTTCGGCGTCAAGGGGAAGGTCAACACCCCGGTCATAGGCGTTCAGAACTGCCTCGATGCGGCCACAGCCTTCGGAATAGCCGACCCGGAGGACTCGGACCTCAACGCCCTCTTCGCCGCCGTGAGCGTGTGCCTGGAGATCCAGGAGGACGGACACGAGGCCGATGTCGCCCTCATCTGCGGGGACGAGAAGGTGGGGCACCGCTCGGATTTAGCATTGGTGGCCCAGCTGGAGGAGGTCCTGGACGAGATCGAGCCGGACAGCGTGGTCCTTGTGGGGGACGGTGCGGAGGACGAGTACATCTACCCGATCATCTCCTCCCGCGCCCATGTGGACTCGGTCAGGAAGGTCTACGTCAAGCAGGCCCCCGGCATTGAGGGTTCGTTCTACATCATCACCAAGATGCTGTCCGACCCGGGCAAGAGGAAGAGGTTCCTGGTCCCGCTGGGACTGATCATCGTGCTGCTGTCGCTGTTCTTCATAACGCCGGCCCTGATGGTCTACTCCGCGGACCACGACATCAACACCCTCGCCAGCATGTCCGGCGCCCTGGCGTTCTTCTTCATCGGTTTCGTCATCATCCTGTACGGGTACAACGTGGCCGAACGGTACGAGGAGTTCAGGAGGAACCTGATATCGTCCCTGGCCGGGGACACCACCCGTCTGATCTTCCTGTGCATATCTGTGTGCATCGTGGTCATCATGGCCGCCTGGAACTACATCGAGCTGGGCGACCTGTACATCACCAGCGTCATCCAGTGGTGGCTGTACTTCGTCACCTCAATGATCTGGCCGGTGATCATCGCCATCATGGTCTACATCGTCGGGGCCGCCATCCAGGAGTACCAGACCCGCAGGGTCGTCAGGCTCAGCATCGTCTTCGGAAGCGTGGGCATCATGAGCCTCGGACTGGTGGGGATCGGGCTCCTGGACATGATATCCTACTTCGCGGGGATGTCCGTGTCCGTGGAGCTGGCCGTGGCCGAGATCGCCGCCGGTGTGGCGCTGTCCATCCTGAGCTCGTTCGTCAAGGACCGCATGACCCCCAGGAGCACCCAGGAGGCCGTCGGGGATGGAGTTCAGTGAGTGGGAACCAGTCTACGAGGGGATTCTCGAGGACATGGGCTACGACCGCTCCGGGGACGAGGCCTGCGTCAGGGTCCTCAAGGCAGTCACCATGAACTCCGACCTGATCACGGACGACGAGGCCGCCGAGTTCTTCCAGACCATAGCCACCGTCTTCGGCGACGCCCCCTGCCTGGAATCAGACATCGGGATACATCCGCCGGAGGGGACGCTGATAGCCTCCGGATCGTCGGTTCGCAGGCTAGCTTCGCTCGACATCCGCCCGGACGTAGTCGTCACCGACCTGGACGGAGAGATCGGCCCTCAGCTCGACGCCAGTGCCGCAGGTGCGCTCACGTTCATCCACGCCCACGGCGACAACTCCGACCTAGTCAGGGAGTACGCAGGCCAGTTCAAAGGTCCGGTGATCCTCACTACCCAGTCCAGGCCGGAGAACACGGTGTTCGACTTCGGCGGTTTCACCGACGGCGACCGGGCGGTGTGCATCGCGCAGAGCTTCGGAGTGAGGAAGGTCATCCTGGAGGGATTCGACTTCGACAACCCCAGCCCCAAGGCCGGATCCGACCCCTCTGTGAAGCTCAGGAAGCTGTCCTGGGCCCGCCGCATCATCGACTCACTGGAGGGCAGAATCCAACTGGTCCGCCTGAGCGAGTGACACCCTCCGTTTTATAGGAGAAGCAACTACCGACCCATCGAGGGACCGAGATGGATCTGGCGTACCAAGTTCTGATAGTGCTGGCTGTCATCTACGTCCCCATCTGGGTCTGGGTGTGGAGGTGCCCCGAGAAGGCATCCAGGTACCACCTCTGCAAGTACGGCCCGTGCATCATGATCAAGACCAGGCTGGGCTTCAAGACCATGGACCGCCTGTGCAGGTACACCAGGTTCTGGTCGGCCTTCGGGTTCTTCTCCAAGCTGGTCTCCGCCGTGCTGTTCTTCCTGATGATGTACATGCTGGTCATCGCCATAATCGCGGTGCCGGCGAGGATGGCAAGCGGCTCCAGCATAGGGATCGAGTACGCCCTGGCGATACCCGGCCTCAACCCCATGCTGCCCCTGTTCTACGGTGTGGTGGCGCTTGTCGTGGCCATGGTGGTCCACGAGCTGGGCCACGGGATCCAGGCCCGCGCCAACGGCGCCAGGGTCGACTCCTCCGGACTCCTCTACGGGGTCGTCCCGCTGGGCGCTTTCGTGGAGCCCAACGAGGAGGACATGTCTAAGAAGTCCCGCAGGGCCCAGATGGACATGTACACCGCAGGCATCTCGGTGAACACCGTCGTGGCGTTCCTGTGCTTCGCGCTGCTCATCGGATGCTGCGGAACTCTTACTTCAGACTACGAGGACGACGCCGGCGTCTACTACGTCGACAGCGACTCCCCCGCGTACCTGGCGGGGATCCCCGCGTCCGCCATCATCACCGGACTCTACGAGGAGGGAAGCGACGTCAGGATCGAGGTCGGGACCTCCATAGTGGACGGACAGGTCTCGTTGGACGCGTCCATGGACCCGACGAAGAGGTACCATGTGGAGTACGTGTACCACGATTCGACGTACGTCACTGAGAAGGCCGTGCAGATGGGCGTGTACATACGCGCCATTACCACCGGCAGCCCCGCGGACACAGGCGGACTGGAGAATGGGGAGTTCCTGTACTCGATCATCATCGATGAAGTCGAGCACAAGGTCGGCTCCATCTCCGAGTTTAGGCAGCTGATGTCGCAGACAACCTCTGGGCAGACCATCATCGTAGGCACAATTTCAGTTGTCGCCGAGGGAGAGACTCCTAAGATAGAGTACACTAACGAGCTGACCCTGACCGACAAAGGCGGAATCGGGTTCCTGGGCATCACCGTCTCCACGGGCGGGATGACATTCACCACCCCGGGAATGCTCCTGGACCGCGCGGTCAACCCGTTCTACGGCGCCGACTCCGCGTACGGATACCTCACTTCGTTCCTGGGATACCTGTCCGGACCGTTCAACGGCATGGACCCCATCTCGGAGGACGTGCAGTGGTGGTACGACGCCCCGATGGGCCAGGCGTTCTGGATCGTCATCACGCTGCTCTACTGGCTGTTCTGGCTGAACATCCTGCTGGCGATCTCCAACGCCCTTCCCGCATATCCGTTCGACGGAGGATTCATATTTGCCGGAGGCGTCAGCTGGCTCTGCGAGAGGCTGGGCGTACGCGACGAGGAGCGCCGCCAGCGCATAACCGACAGCGTCTCCAACAGCGTCTCGACAGTGGTCCTGTTCATGTTCATGATAGTGATCCTGTCGTTCGTTATGTGATAGAGAGGTGAGAATGATGATGGACATCTACGAGATGCAGGGCGGCAAGCCGGTGAAGACGGACGAGATCAAGGATGATGTCTGGATCAACCTCGTGAACCCCACAGCCGAGGAGATAGACACCGTCCAGGCCGCGCTCCAGATCGACAGGGAGGCCCTCACCGCCGCTCTGGACGACGAGGAGGGATCCAGGACCGAGGTCTCCCAGAAGTACACCCTCATCCTGGTGGACGCCCCTGCCAGGGAGTGGAGGAACAACCGCGAGGAGTTCACCACGTACCCCCTTTCCATCACGATCACCGACACCGCCATCGTGACCGTCTCCCTGCTGGAGATGTTCGCCCTGACCAACATCACCGCCGGGAAGAACAAGAACATCAACACGGTGAACGTGGCCAACAGGACCCGCTTCGTTCTGCAGATCCTGTTCCGCGTGGCGATGAACTACCAGGCGGACCTGAAGTACATCGAGGTCAAGAGGATGGCCATCGAGGAGTCCATCAGGAAGGCCACCCGCAGGGACGACCTGTTCGAGCTCCACGAGCTGGAGTCCAACCTGGTCTACTTCAAGACCAGTCTCAGCGTGAACTGCTCGGTCATCGACAGGATCGGGAAGCTGTCCCGCTTCGTGTCCAGCCCTGAGGACCGTGACCTGATGGACGACGTGATCATCGAGACCAACCAGGCTCTGGAGATGACCATGACCTACAGCCAGATCATCAAGGGTACCAGGCAGCTGGTGGAGGCGGACCTCAACAACTCCCTGTCCACCATCATGAAGTTCCTGACCTCAATCACGCTGATCATAGCCATACCCACGCTGGTGGCCAGCTTCTACGGGATGAACGTGGCGCTGCCCGGCGAAGACTATCCTTATACATACATCGTGCTTCTGGGGGTCATGGCTGCCATATGCATCCTCGCGATCTGGCGTCTGCAGAAGCGCGGCATGTGGCGTTGAAGGAGTGATCTGATGTCGATCGAAGATGTAGCAGAGGCGATCCGCAGCTATCCCGGAGTGACGAGGAAGCACGCGATCCACAAGATAGTGGACCTTCTCCCCACCGAGGCGTTCCCCCAGGTGGCCGCCGCGGAGGGGGAGGACGCAGCTGCTATCGACGTCGGCGACCAGTACATCCTGTTCGCCGCGGACGGCATCATGGAGTCCCTGGTTAACACCAACCCCTACTACGCGGGTTACTTCGCGGTCCTCGTGAACGTGAACGACATCGCAGCCATGGGCGGAAGGCCCCTGGGCATGGTGGACGTGATGTCCATCGTCCACGGCGAGGTCTGCAGGGAGATCATCCGCGGCATGAAGGACGGCATCCGTAAGTTCAACGTCCCGATAGTCGGAGGCCACGTGCACCCCGACTGCCACTACAACGCCATCGACATCTCCATCGTCGGCAGGGTGGCCAAGGACGCCCTCCTAAGGAGCAGCACCGCCGAGCCCGGAGACGACATCGTCTTCGTGGTGGACACCGACGGGTTCTACCCCAGCGACCTGCCCTACGCGTTCGTCACCACAGTGGACAAATCGGACGAGCTGGTCCGCGCACAGATGGAGGCCGCGGCCGTCGTCGGGGACAGGCACCTGGCCCACTCATGCAAGGACATGAGCAACCCCGGCAGCATAGGGACCCTGGGCATGATGCTGGAGTCCTCATCCGTGGGTGCGCTCGTCGACGTCACCGCGATCCCCCGCCCGGAGGGAGTGGACGACATCAAATGGTACCTCTCCTACCAGGGATGCGGCTTCTGCTTCGCATGCCCGCCGGAGAACTCCCAGGAGATCATCGACATCTTCAGAGAGGTCGGGTGCGAGGGAGCGGTCGTCGGAAAGGTCGACGACACACGCAAGTTGAGGATCACCGACGGCAAGGAAACCGCGGTGCTGTTCGACTTCGACTCCGAGATCATCACCGGATGCAGGCCCAAGGAGAGGTGAGCCTCCTTCGTTTTGTGCCGGAACCATTATCAGAAGTGCCCGGCCACAGGGGTTGACCTCACATCCCGATCCAAGTTGACCATTTCGCTTCTCGACCCTGCGACCCCGTAAACGTCAGTAGTTCGAGGTAAGGCTGCTCCCGTCAGGACCTGACCCGGTTTCCCCGATTGATGTGTGAACAGCGGCCCTCCGGTCGCTTTCGTCACAAACACCGACTCTACAGGACAAAGTTTCATAGTCGCTAGATGGGCTTGGATGTTCAGCGGGGCCGTCCCCTGCTGTCGCCCCCGCGTATTGACGATTTCGGGTGTAGGGCACGCCAAGCGCCCCGGCCAAGCCAGACAGAGGGTTGATTGCCCCTCTGTTTATAATAACTTCGTTCCTTTCGTTCGATTGCTCCGTCCAGAAGCGGGGCCGTGTCCTCGCCGGGCTCGGATAATCATTATATACGATTTCCATAATCATGTCATTACCGTGCTACGTGTTAGCACGCCACTTGGTGAGAAGATGGACTTCTTCGGATTGACGGACCCTTGGATAATCGGAGGATACGTTGGAAGCTTCCTGTGCGTGGCTTTCTGCATAGCCTACGGAGTCCTGAAGGGCAGGGGAGAGGAGGACGAGAACGATGAGTGACGGTGTGGACCTCACCGTGTTCGGAACGATGACCGCAGTGTTCCTGGTGGTCACGCTGATCCTCGGATGGTACGGATACAAGAACACCCGCAACAACGAGGAGTTCCTCCTGGGCCGCAACAAGGCCGGCCCCATGATCATCGCGCTGTCCTACGGCGCCACGTTCCTGTCGGCTTCGGCTGTCATAGGGTTCGGCGGTCAGGCCGCCGTCCACGGGATGTCCGTCATGTGGCTCTGCCTGCTGAACCTGTTCGTCGGGCTCATCGTGGCGTTCCTCGTCTTCGGAGGACCCACCCGCAGGAAGGGCAGGGCCCTCGGAGCGTCCACCTACGCCGACCTCCTGGGGAAGATCTTCAAGTCCAAGGGGATCAGGGCTTTCACCGCGATCCTCATCATCGTCATGATGCCCATCTACGCCGCGGCCGTCCTGAAGGGCGGCGTCAACTCGCTGGCTGTCATCACGGGACTCACCGAGTACTACGATTACATCCTCATCGCGCTCGCCGTGATCGTCGCCGTCTACGTCGTCTACGGAGGGATCATCGCCGTCATGTACAACGACGCCTTCCAGGCCGCGATCATGTTCATCGGAATGGTGGTCATCCTGATCGTCACCTACTCCTACTTCGGTGGCGTCACCGCCGGGAACAGCGCCCTGGACGGTCTCTGGGACCAGTCCATCGCCGACCTCGGCAGCCTGGGAGTGCAGGAGGGATTCAACGGATGGACGCAGTTCTCCGACTTCGGCTCCAAGGAGTGGCTCACCGTCGTGACCACGTTCCTGCTCGGAGTGGGGATCGGTGCGCTCACACAGCCCCAGCTGGCGGTGAGGTTCATGTCCGCTAAGAACGACAGGGACCTCAACAAGTCCCTGATCGTCGGATCGGTGTTCATGCTGGCCATCGTCGGTTCCGCGTACACCGTCGGCGCCCTGAGCAACGTGTACTTCATCGATAACCACGGGATGACCGCGTTCGAGTACATCTCCCAGATGGGTCTGGGTACCGACTTCATCATCCCCGAGTACATCCTGGAGATCTTCAGCGACATCTCGTTCGGCGACGTGTTCGTCTCACTGTTCCTGCTGTCCCTGGTCTGCGCGGCGATCTCGACGATCAGCGCACTGCTGCACACCATCGGTGCCGCCGGAGGATACGACCTGTACACACTCTGGAAGAACAAGAAGGGACACACCACCGGCGACTCCCAGTCGGTCAACCTCAACCGCGCGTTCATCGTGGTGATCATGGTGCTGACCGTGGTGTACTGCTACCTGATGCCCAACGACATCATCGCCAAGGCGACCTCGGTGTTCATGGGTATCACCGCCGCCGCGCTGCTGCCGGCCTACTTCCACGGCCTCTACTCGAAGAACCCGTGCAGGAAGGCAGCCATCGCCAGCATGACCGCGGGCACCGTGGTGTACCTGTTCTTCGCGCTGTTCGTCAACGCGGGGACCAGCGTGTTCCTCCCGGTCTGCGAGATGATCACCGGTCAGAAGGTCCTGTTCCCCGACAGCGTCCTGGCCAGCACCGACGCGCTGGTCATCGCCCTGCCGGTGTCGATCCTGGTCATGGTCCTGGCCCTGGTGTTCTTCAGGCACACCGAGAAGGCCGCCGCCACAGAGACATCCTGATAACCATTTTAGGATGTTGGATTAAACCCCTTAAACACTTTACCCTTTTTTATATGGATTTTCTAACGGGCCTCTATTGGCTCCATCCGTTGGACAGTTCCGACATCCACTGATATTTAAATGTATCTCAAGGTCGGCAGGAGAATGTATCTTTATTGATATAATTTTCCAATCATTCGTTTCGTTGTTCCGAATCGAATTTAATTCTTACAGACTTTTATTTATACTACCGCAGTAATTTAAACTTAGGTTTCGAAACTGATGATTAGTATTACAGGTTGAGACCTTTCGGGAGAAATAACATGGCTAAGAAAGAGAGCTCGGATGGAGTCACGGCTTTTGAGGAGAAACATATGATTTCGATGCTCATGTTCCTGGGAGCCAACGGCCCGAGCAGGAAGATCGACATCTATGAGGGAGTGTCCTCCAACCCGAGGATGCCCGACAAGCTGAACCACCTCGAGGAGATCGGGCTTGTCACACAGGAGATGGACATGGTCACTCGTTCGACCATAGTCACCCTCACGCCGGCGGGGGAGCAGGTCGCCAGCCTCTTCGTCGCCATCGACAAGTGCATCAAGGGAATCCAGAGATGAAAAGGCGAGACCTGAGGATTAAGTATCTCCTTGGTATGGGACCTTCATGGAGAAGGCTCTCGAGCTGAGGAACGTCTCTGTGGTCAGGGACGGAAGGTACATCCTCAGGTCCGTCGATCTGGACATCTGCAAGGGGGAGAACGTCGCGGTCATAGGACCCAACGGCTCCGGCAAAACCACACTCATAAAGCTTCTTCGCGGGGACATACACCCGTACTACGACGAGGACAACCCGGCGCTCATGAGGATATTCGGACGGGAGAGGTGGAACCTCTTCGAGCTCCGCAGCCGCATGGGCGTGGTGTCCATGGACCTCCAGAGCCAGTTCCGCCCGGACACCCGCGTCAGCGAGGTCATCTGCTCCGGGTTCTTCAACAGCCTGGACGTCTTCAGGAACCACACCGTCACCCAGGAGATGGTCGAAGCGGTGTACGAAGCCGCCCTCATGATGGGGATCGAGGACCTCCTGGACAGGCCCATAGAGAACCTTTCCCTGGGGGAGATGAGGAGGGCCCTCATCGCCAGGGCCATGGTCACCAAGCCCGACCTGCTGGTCCTGGACGAGCCCATGACCGGCCTCGACATCGTGATGAAGTCCAAGTTCAGGTCCATGTTCGACATCCTCATCGAGAGGGGTGTCTGCATAGTCATGATCACCCACGAGCTGACCGACATCCCGGCGTCCGTGAAGAGGATCGTCATGGTCAGGGACGGCGCCATATTCGCCGACGGGGACAAGGCCGAGCTGCTGAACGATTCGACCGTCTCGGAGCTTTACGGCGAAAGTATAAAGGTGGAGTGCCAGGATGGAATCTACCGCATGCATCTCGCCGGTGACGTGATCCAATGAAATACATATGCCACGACTGTGGGTACGAGATACCCGGGGACATGGACTTCTGCCCGCGCTGCGGTTGCCTCAGGGACAGGTCCACCCCCGTTGACGATGAGACAGGCATGCCTCTCGGGGTGTGCCCCAGCTGCGGCGCCCAGTCCAAGCCGGGGGACCTGTACTGCGGGTCCTGCGGGGCCCAGCTGCCTCAGGTCAGGATGGTCGTGCCGAAGCTCCGCAAGAACGGCATGGTGGCGCTCATACTGGGTCTCGTGCCGGGATTCCTCAACATATTCGGACTGGGCCACCTGCTGCTGAAGGAGTGGTCCAAGGGGATCATGTTCCTGGCCATGTCGGCCATACTGTTCTACGTCAACGGCGGTCTTATCGCCGAATCCATGCTGATGTCGCTGCTGAGCGTCGCCGTGTACTTCTACCAGTGCATGGATCTGATAAGGGTCGCCTACTCCCCGGAGGTCCGCTGATGGACTGGACCGAGAAGTACCGCCCCCAGACCCTGGACTCCGTGGTGGGCAACCCCACCGCCGTCAACAGCCTCAGGGCCTGGGCACGCAGCTGGGAGCACGGCATACCGGAGACCAGGGTCGCCGTCCTCAGGGGTCCGCCCGGAGTGGGGAAGACAACCTCCGTCGAGGCATTGGCGAGGGAGATGGGCTGGAGCATCATCGAGATGAACGCCTCCGACCAGCGCACCGGGAAGGCCCTGGAGGACGTGGCCCTCAGGGGGTCCATGTTCGAGACCTTCGCCGACGACGGGTCCTTCACCAGGTCGACCGAGGGCGGAAGGAAGCTCATCGTCCTGGACGAGGCGGACAACTTCTACGGCAACCACGACAAGGGCGCCATGCCCGTCGTCAACGCGCTGATCAAGGGGACCTGCCAGCCGGTGGTGCTGATAGTCAACGACTTCTACGAGCTGAGCAGGAAGAGCAGCGCCGTCAACGACAGCACGCTGCAGATCACGTTCAAGAAGCCACAGGCCTCAACCATCGCCAAGGCGCTTTACAAGATTGCCGATGCGGAGGGCGTCGAGGTGGACCCGGAGGCCATGGAGCTCATCGCTCAGAACGCCAACGGCGACATGCGCGCAGCCGTCAGGAACCTGGAGTCCCTGGCGCTGGGTCAGGATTCGGTAACGTTGGAGATGGCCGAGGGCCTCTCCCCGAGGGACACCCGCTCCGACATCTACGACCTCATGAAGGCCGTCTTCCTCGGTGGTGACCCGGCAGAGGCCCGGAGGAAGGCCATGGACGTGGACGAGGACCCGGGCATGGTCCTGATGTGGATCGACGAGAACATGCCCACCGAGTGCACCGATGTGGGCGATCTGATCAGGGGCTACGAGAAGCTGTCCCGCGCGGACATATTCATGAGCAGGGTCTACAGGAGGCAGTACTACCGCTTCTGGTCCTACGCCAAGGACCTGATGACCTTCGGAGTATGCGCATCAAAGAGGGCCAGGTCCAAGCCCGGAACGAGGATCAACTTCCCCTCCTACCTGGGACGCATGTCCAGGAGCAAGAAGGTCCGCGCCGTCCGCGCATCCATCTCGCTGAAGCTGGCTCAGCACCTCCACACCACCTCCCGCAGGGTCCAGAACGATGTTGTTCCCTACGTGAGGGACATGGTCAACAACGACTCAGAGCTGCGTCTCCATCTGGCCGACGAACTCGATCTCGACGCCGATGAGCTGGCGCTCCTGATGTCCAAGAAGGCTGACAGCAAGGCCGTGACATCCGTCATCAAGGAGGTCGAGGCCCTCCGCCAGGCCAGGATCGCATCCGCCGTCCCGAAGGACGCCCTCGCTGTCCGCATCGAGGCCCCTGCACCTTCGGCGGCTCCGAAAGCATCAAGTCAGGAGAAGCCGTCGGAGGTCCCGGTCGAAGCCGAGAAGCCCAAGGCCCCCGCCAGGAAGGCGCCGGCCAAGGGACAGAGGAGCCTCTTCGACTTCTGATACCATGGACCAGGCATACCACGATCTGTTGATCAAGCAGCAGTACAGGCTGTACAAGGACCATTCCGCGGTCAAGCTCTGCCACTGGATGAAGGAGAGCATGCTCCGCGGCAGATGCTGCTACAAGCAGGACTTCTACGGGATCGACTCCCACAGGTGCCTGCAGATGACACCCGCCCTCAACGAGTGCAGCCACATGTGCACCTTCTGCTGGAGGGTCCAGGACAAGGACTTCCAGGTCGATGACTGGGCCGAGCCCAAGGAGATGCTCGATGCGCTGATCGAGGGCCAGAGGAAGCTGGTGTCCGGGTTCAAGGGCGACACCAGGTGCGACCTGAAGAGGTACGAGGAGGCCAGGAACCCCAACCAGGTGGCCATATCCCTGGCAGGAGAACCGATCACCTATCCGTACCTCTCCGAGTTCCTGAGGGAGTGCCACAGGCGCGGAATGACCACTTTCATGGTCACCAACGGGACCTACCCGGAGAAGCTGGAGGCCCTTGACACCCTGCCGATGCAGCTCTACGTCACAGTTGCCGCACCGAACGAGGAGGTCTACCGCCAGGTTTGCAGGCCCAAGATCCCAGACGGATGGCAGCGCCTGATGAGGACGCTAGAGATGATGCCCTCCCTGGACACCAGGACCGTGATAAGGCACACGCTGGTGAAGGACGCCAACTTCGGATGGGTGGACGACTACGCCAGGCTGGACCGGATTGCCGACCCGGACCTGGTGGAGCCAAAGGGCTACGTGTTCGTGGGCAGCTCCAGGAACCGTCTCTCCATATCATGCATGCCGTCGTTCGCCGAGATCAGGGACTTCTCCCTGCAGCTCGGCAGCAGGATCGGCATGGAGATCATCAAGGAGCGCGAGGACAGCCGCGTGGTGCTTCTCGGACATCCCGGCCAGGAGACCGACGTCCGCAAGATCTACGGTCTCGACAGGAATTGAGAAAAGACGGGGGATCGCTCCCCCATGGTTTTTCAGATCGCCAGCGTGCCGGAGTACACCAGGTACGCCAGAATCAGGATGTGGAGCACCAGGAAGACGTAGACGAGCTTGAACTTCAGCTTCAGCGTCTTGTGCCTGGCCAGCTTCATCCCGGCGACGGCCCCCCACGGCCCGACGAGGGCCGCGATGAGCAGGGTGGACTCCTTGGTGCGCCACTGGTCGTTCTTCGCCTTGTGCTTGTCCCAGACGTACATCGCGAAGGCGATGACGTTCAGGACCAGGTAGACGATCAGGAACGGTACGGCGTCCATGCTCACAGCTCTGCTATGAAGTCGTCGACGGCCTTCGGGAAGCCCGCCTCGTTCATCTCCTCAGCCTTCTTGTTGAAGTACACGGCCTTCTGGATGCCCAGCTGCTCGGCCACGGCGTCGCGCTGCTTGTCGCCCTTCTCGCCGTTGTACATGCACTCGATGAACAGGTACAGCTTCTTCTGGACGAGGGAGTCCTTGTTCTTCTCGATGTAGTCGACCAGCTGCTTGTAGGGCTTCCCTGCGTGGATGCCAGTGCCGAAGACGATGGTGTCGTACTCCGTGATGTTGATCATGGTGATCTCCTTCAGGTTGAAGATGTCTGCACCGATCTTCCTCGCGATGTACTCAGCGACCTTCTTCGTGTTCTTCGTCATTCCGGTTGCGTAGATGACTGCGGTTCTTCCCATCCGTATCCCCTTGTCAAAGCTTCTTCGCCAGTTCCTCGGCGGCGGACATGATCTCCGCGCTGTCCTTGGCGGGGCCGCTTGTGGCCTCGGCGAAGACGATGCTCCCCATGACCTCGAACTTGAAATAGTTCGCCATGACCTTCTCGATCATCTGCTCGATGTCCTGGGCGCCGGCTCCGGAGCCGGACGTGACCACGATGGCCAGCTTCTTGGGTGTGATGGCGCAGGTGAAGTCGCCCCTGACGAAGCCGTACATCCTGTCCTCGAACATCCTGTACTGGGAGGTGGACTGTCCGAAGTAGTCGGGTGTGGCGAGGATGACGGAGTCGCAGTTGGCGACGGAGTCCAGAACGGGGGTCAGTCCGTCCTTCCTGACGCACTTGCCGGTCTTCTTGCATCCCATGCAGGCCTGGCAGCCCTTGGCCTCCAGCTGGTTGAGGTAGAAGATCTCCACCTCGTTGCCGGCCGCCTTGGCGGTCTCGGCCATCTTCTCTACGATTGCAACACAGTTCCCGGATTTCCTGGGAGACGCTACGATAGCTGTGATCTTTGCCATAGTATCCAAATGATACGAATAGAACTCACATATATAAGCTTGGTTAAGAAATGTTATTAAATATCCTAATGATATCAAAGGTTCATGTCCCCTCAGAACGCCCGCTACAACTGCTCCATCGATGCAGCCATGTCGGTCATCGAGGGCAGATGGAAGGGAACCATCATCTGCATGCTCGCCAAGGACGGGACGCTCCGCTTCTCCGCCCTCCAGAGGAAGATAGGCGAGATCACATCCAGGATCCTCTCCAAGCAGCTGAAGGAGCTGGAGTCCGACGGCATGGTTCAGCGCACGGTGGTGCCCGACGGCAAGGTGAAGGTGGAGTACTCCCTCACGGAGAAGGGCCGCTCCATCCTGCCGGTGCTGGAGTCCCTGGCCAGATGGGGCGCCATGCACCAGTGCATCCAGGTGATCGTGCCGGAGAAGGACGCCGTCTCACAGCTCTGCGACCTTGACCGCAACACGTCTGGTGCGGGGTCCGTCGAATTCGCAGAGGAATAACCCCTGCCAGGTCCCCAGCAGAAGGTCCCCGTCCGACACTATCAGCGTCTGCGACGGCCCCACGCACGAGGTCCTCAGATGGGAGTGGGAGTTGCCCTCCATGTGCCTGTAGTCGTCCCTCTCGGGGAACGCCCTGGAGAGGCCGGCTATCATGTCCGTCTTGACATCGGGGTCGGCGTTCTCGTTTATGGTTATACCGGCGGTGGTGTGCATGGAGAACACCAAGCATAAGCCGTCCCTGACTCCGCTCTCTTTCACTATCCTCCTCACCTGGGAGGTTATGTCCACTATGTCCTGGCTACCTCCGGTCCTGACTTCTACGGTGCTGTATCCCGACATGCAACTGGTAACGTCCCAACACTAAATAAGTCGAAGTAGATGACCCAGGGAGAACATGGCCTACAGAATCGTCGAGATCGATTCGGAGAGGACGGCGGAGCTCCGCGACCGCTGTTCGAGAATGAACTTCTACACGTCGAAGGCGGACATAAACGGAATCTGCGTGCAGCTCTACACGTCCAACCGCGACTACATGAACATGTGGCAGGACAACTTCTACCACATGTCCGACTCGGTCAGGTCCCATGCCAGGATCTACTGCCTTGACGATCCGGACACGGACCTCCACGCCGAGTACGACCTGCAGTCGTTCACCATGTTCCTGTTCAACTTCGACTACTACGGCTGGATCAAGAGCATCGCCCTCGGAATGGCCGGCAACATCCTGGAGGACGGCCACGGCATATTCTCGGTCCACGGCGCCGCCCTGGACATCGACGGTGCCGGCGTGACGCTCATAGCGCCATCCAAGACCGGCAAGACCACACAGTCCTGGGGCCTTCTCAGGATGGATAACGCCCACCTGATCTCGGACGACTGGTACTTCGTGTCCTTCGGATGCGGAAGGCCCGCTGTCGAGGGTTCCGAGAAGAACTGCTACATCGACGCCGACATCGGCGACGTCTGGGAGGAGTACAGGCCCCTGGTCCAGGAGGTCAGGTTCGACAACAAGGGCCGCGGCATCGGGAACGTGAGATGGGTAGCAGGGGAGGGTTCCGTCATCAGGAGCACATCCATGAGGTACGTGTTCATGCTGAAGCGCGACCCCTCGGACGAGCGCAAGGTCTACCGCATGTCCTCGGAGGAGGCCCTGGAGTACCTCTCCGGCGAGGGATTCTGCAACCCCCACCAGCTGGTCTGCGACCTGAGGCGCGTGGCCCTGAGGAAGGAGTTCTTCCGCAGGTACCTGTCCGAATGCGAGGTGTTCATGGTGAACACCACCTGCACCGCCGAGGAGACCCAGGACAACATCCGCGGCGTGCTAGACGGGAGGTGCGGGCTTTGAAGATCAAGATGCCGGACATAGGCAAAGGCGAAGGCAAGGGCGCCGGCACCAGGGCCAGGCTGGACGGTGTTAAGGATTCGATCAAGTCCAAGACCTCCAGCACCGCCAAGGGGCTTGACCCGAAGTTCAACAAGATCAGGGCCTCCACAGTGGAGCGCTCCCACGAGATCTCCGTCCTGTGGCTGTCGGTTCTGGTAGTACTGGTCACGAGCCTCGTGATGTTTGCAGTGGTCGTGGTTATCGGCGACGTCTGGACCCTGGGCGACTACATGAACAACATCTTCTGCAACAACATCGCCCTGCTGATCATCATCCTGTTCCTGGACACCATCGTCAACAGCAACAAGGAGAGCCGTCAGAAGAGGGACGAGGCCAGGAGGATCCTCAGGTACGACCGCCTCATCCATCCGAACCTGGACCTCTACCTTGTCAGGAAGAACATGGTCATCACCCCCAACGGCAAGACCGTCCACAAGTTCCAGATCGACTCCGACTTCAAGGTCAGCGACATGAGGGACATGTACACCCCCTCCGAGCTGGTGTCCGATGTCGGAATCTCCAAGATCAAAAGGTACGGGCACTTCCAGTCCATCCTCAAGCACGACTTCTCCAAGCTCATCGAGAACGTGGACTTCGTCTACTACCCGGAGATTGCCGAGGCGGTCATGAGGTACCTGAACGCCACCTCCTACGGCGAGGCGGCGCTGGAGGCCGTCATCGGATACGAGGATGCCCGCGCGGGGACCAAGTCCATGAGGGTCATGGTCACCGGTATGATCAAGGAGGAGCCGGACAACGGCAGCTTCATGCAGGCCAACCCCACCATGAAGAACGTGTACCTGGTCCATCAGATGATCAACGACCAGGAGAAGGCTGTCTCCGACTACATCAGGCTCATCAGGACCCTGGAGGACTCCGACCCCGCCGAGAGGAGGAAGAGGTCCAAGCACGTCTACGACGAAGAGGACTACGAGTGAACATACCGGTGGGGCAGCGGCGAGTCCACAGTCATGGAGTCCTCGGTCACGACGCAGTCGTACACCAGCACTTTGACTCCCATCGACTCCGCCCTCTCCATCTCCTCCCCGAACTCGCGGTGGATCTCGTAGTCTGGAACGAACTCCCTCATGCCCTTCATCTGCACCATCAGGGCGATGTACGCCTCGTAACCTTCCGAGACGCACCTCTCCAGCCCCCTGATGTGCTTAAGGCCCCGTTCGGTGGGGGCGTCCGGGAACATGCAGACGCCGTCGAACTCGCGAGTCACGCCTTTGACCTCCACGAAGATCTTCCTCTCGCCGGATTCTATGTAGAAGTCGAACCTCGAGTCCCCATGGCTGTGCTCGGGATGGACTTTCGGATCTGGTCCGAAGATCCCCGAGGACAAGACGAACTCCCCGAAGGCCCTGTTGGGGGACTGGGAGTCGATGTTGATCAGGTTGTCTCCCTTGTATGCTGCGATCAGGTCATACCTGGTCTTCCTGGAGGGGTTGCCGGAGTCCTCCAGGACCACGGAGGTTCCGGGGATCAGTATCTCCCTGCACCTGCCGGTGTTCTTCACGTGGACCGTCTCCACCTTACCGTCGACCTCGACCTGGGCGATGAACCTGTTGGGGCGGGACAGGAACGTCCCCCTGACAGTCTTACCGTATTGCACGCCGCCCCATGACATTCTTCATATTACAGTTGTCCGTATCGGAGGCCATGGAAGGATTCAGGACCTACGAGAGGGACCCGTCGGACCCCAAGAAGTTCAGGATAGCCAGCCTCGACGAGCTCCCGCCCGACGAGATCTACGTCCTGGACACCGAGACCACCGGTCTAGAGGGCGCCCCCAAGGACCTGGTGGTGGACATCGGCATCTGCCGCGTCTCCCTGCGCCGCGGGACGGTTGAGGACGTGTACTCCTCCGTGCTGGGCTACGACGTGGACTCCTGGGACGACTACCACAGGAACGCCTGGATCTTCCAGAACACCGACATGACCCTGGAGATGGTGGCCGACGCCCCTCCTGCCATGAAGGTGATCGAGGACGTCCGCAAGATCGTCAGGAACAAGACCGTCACGGCCTACAACATCGCCTACGACATGGACAAGTTCCTGTACAAGGAGCCATGGAACATGAAGGGGGAGTTCACTCCCTGCAGCGACATCATGCTGGCGGCGACGCCGGTGTGCAAGGTCCCCAGCGAGTACTACGGGAGACAGTACAGGTACCCCAAGCTGGACGTGGCCTACGCGAAGATCGTCGAAGGCGATCCAGCAGGTATCCATGGCACCCAGAACCACCGCGCCCTCTCGGACGCGCAGATGGCCTCCTACGTCATGATACAGATGTTCCGCGACGGCAACTACCAGCCGTGAGCTCACTCGTCCTCGATGACGTCGCCCTTGGTGTACTCGTCCTGCAGCTTCTCCATGTAGAGGGTCTCGAACCTGTCCACCGCGTGCTTGAACACGTTCTTCTTCAGCACGAACAGCTCCGCGAAGAACCAGACAGCGACGATCCCGATGAGGAACAGGAACACCTCCGTGGGGAACAGGACCAGCTCCACCAGGTCCACTGCCACGATGGGGAAGTACGCGTACATGGCGAAGATCACCAGGAACACGAACACCACCAGGCCGATGGGGATGAGGCTCTTGTTGACCCTCCCGTCCGGGGACAGGAACCTGAACCTGGGGCAGACCAGCAGCATCTGCAGGATTCCGGCTGTGCTCACGAAGAACAGCATGGCGGACCTGGCGACGATCTCGTTCTCGTTCACCCCGGACGCTCCCCAGCTGTACTTCTGCAGCAGGGAGTCTATGCTGTCCAGGCCGGCGATGTCGGCCATGTTCTGCCAGTCGATGTGCAGGTATCCGCCGCTGTTGAGCATCCAGAACCCGGCGTATATGGCGAGGCCGAATCCGGCTATCATGATGGCCGACGGGACGCAGAACCGCAGCACATCCGGGAGGATGAGGTTCTTGTTGTCGTCCGGTTTCGCGAAGATGGTCATGAAGAATGCCATGATGGTGACCGAGACGAACGCGTAGTAGGTGTTCTGGATGGGGATCATCGGGAGATACCCGATGAAGACGTAGATGGCGATGAACATCAGGGCCAGGGCCAGGTTCCTGGTCAGGTAGATCTTGAGGATGTCCCTCATTCCGGAGACCGTCCTCCTCCCCTCAACCAGAGCCTTGGGCAGGGCGGCGAAGTTGTCGTCCACCAGGACCATGTCCGCGACCCCGCGGGCGGCCCCGGAGCCGCTCTCCAGAGCCACTCCGACCTGGGCGGTCTTCAGGGACTTGACGTCGTTGACGCCGTCCCCGATCATGGCCACGTACCTGCCGTTCTTCTTGAGAGCCTCGATGACGGCCTGCTTGTTCTCCGGCTTCATCCTGCCGAAGATGTTGGTCTCGAGGACGGTCTTCTCGAAGGTCTCCGGGTCCATGGCGTCCAGCTCAGGGCCGGAGACGATCCTCCTCTCGCCCGGGATGTCGGCGATGGAGAACAGCGCGTCCACGGTGACGGGGTCGTCTCCGGAGATGACCTTCAGGTCCATCCCGTTGTCCAGGAACACCTGGATGGTGTCCCTGCAGTCGGGTCTGACCTCGTCGCGTATGGAGATGACGGAGACGGGCACCAGGTCGTGGATGACCGGGTTGCCGTCGGCGTCGTGGAGCGGACCGTCCTCTCCGAGGCAGAGGAGGACTGTGCGAAGACCCTTGGAGGATTCCGAATCTATGATGAACTGGATGTCCAGGTCGG
The DNA here is from genome assembly GCA_944322255.1 of Candidatus Methanomethylophilaceae archaeon. Classification (GTDB taxonomy): domain Archaea; phylum Thermoplasmatota; class Thermoplasmata; order Methanomassiliicoccales; family Methanomethylophilaceae; genus Methanoprimaticola. Next base: position 55,428 of record CALUOK010000006.1, read on the forward strand.
TCCTGCAGTGGCTCCCGAGGGAGGTCCAGGCCCCGACGTACATTGTGTACGACCTGTCGCCGTCTCTCGCCCTCACAGCGCTGAACTTCCTCTCGGAGGAGAACTGGATCTCCTCCTCCAGCTCTGCGTCCGCCTCACCGTAGTGCTCGAGGATGGCGACCATGGTCCTGTTCCTGCTGCCGCTGAGGGTGGCGAACACCGAGGCGTAGCGTGCGGCCTCCTCCGCGGGGACGAAGTCGGTCTCGGACTCGTACCTGAGCTTGTTGGTGGTGATCGTCCCGGTCTTGTCCATGCAGACGGTGTTGACGTGGCTGATGGATTCGACGGAGTTGGCCCTCTGCAGCAGGACGCCGGAGTCGGCCATCCTGGCCGCGGCGATCATGTATGTGAGGGTGATGAGAAGGAAGAGGGCGATGGGGACCACGTCCAGACAGAGGACGAACACCTCCAGGGTCTGACCCAGGTCCTCGTGGGTAATGAATATGGATTTGAAGATGGTGATCACGAAGAGGATCGCCGCGATGAGCATCAGGATGTTGGTGATGGTCTGCGTCTCCATCTGCAGCGGGGTCTTCTTGGACGTGAACCTCCTGGCGCTCCTCAGCATCTGGGAGGCGTAGGCGTCGTTGCCGACCGCCGTCACCTTGTAATAAGTCTCCCCGGTCACGCACACGGAGCCCGAGTAGACGCGGTCGCCCTCGTGCTTCCTGACGGTGCTGGACTCCCCGGTGAGGAGGGACTCGTCCATCTCCGTGGACCTGCATTTCTCGACTATGCCGTCCACCAGGGCCTGCTCGCCGGCGCGGATGACGATCAGGTCGTCCACAACTATCTCGGACTGGTCTATCTCCACCTCCTTTCCGTCGCGGACGACGGAGACCTTGGGTCTGACCAGCAGGGAGATCTTGTCCATCTTGCGCTTGGCGCGCATCTCCTGGATGGTGGAGATCAGGATGTTGGCGATGATGATCCCCGTGGCGGATACCGCGCTGACGACCTCGTCGCAGATGACGAGGAGGATCCCGATGATGAAGAGAACCACGTTGAAGGGTGTGAAGGTGTTCTTCACGAAGATGTCGGTGTACGTCCTGCTTGTGCGGACGTCGGCATCGTTGGCCAGCCCCTTGGCTTTACGCTCGGCGACCTCTTGGCTGGTCAGTCCTTCCATGGCAACCCCTCTGGCCTCAACATATAATAACCTTGCTCATTCAGCTTCGGAGTTCCCCATATTCTCCCTTTCCCTCTCGAGATAGGTGCGGACCCTTTCGGAGATGACGTCCATGCCGAGGGGCTCGAAGGTCTTGGAGTACCCCATGGTGACATAATCGATCATACAGACGGCCCTCCTGCCGTAGTACCTGGAGGCGGTCTCCGCGTACACCGAGAGCTGGAACTCGTACTCCGCCTCGAACCTGTCGGAGGCGTCCGTCTTGTAGTCGTGGATCTCCACCCTGTCCGGGTAGACTGCGATGAGGTCGATCCTGCCGCTCAACACCGCCCCATGCTCAGGCACCGGGAGGGTGCAGTCCATCTCGCAGTACCTCAGGTCGGCCTTCTCGGTCTCTGCCACGATGCGCCTGATCATCTCCAGCTCCGGGTACTCCTCCCGGACCGGCCATCTCTCGAAGACGGCCTGGGCGGCGTTGTGGACGTCGGTGCCGTGGTCCTTCCCTCCGCTGCCGAACTCGTCGATCTCTGACATCCCGCCCATGCCGTCCTCGTCGCCGAAGCTCATCAGGCTGTGGACGCCGATCTTCTTCCTGCGGGGGGTGTACCCGGTGACGTCCGGCCTCTTGGCGCGGTCCGAGTCCTCGTCGTGGGGGACGGGAGGGCACTCCGGGATATCGGAGTAGTTCCCGCCGGACAGCCCGGTCATGAACTTGGAGGGCCTGGGTCCGCAGATGAGGGTCTCGTACTGCCTGGCCCTGGACATCACCACGAACATCAGGCGGCGCTCCTCGTCGTAGTCGCTGTCGAGGGTGGCCCTTGCCAGGATGGTCCTCCAGTTGGTGCAGATCTTGGAGTAGTCCCCGAACCTGCCCACCTCCTTGGAGCACCTGACTCCCAGCCTCTCGTCGTAGGAGAAGCACTCCCCTCTGGATCCTCCGACGGCGGGCATGGTGTTCCGGTCCATGTACGGGACGATGACGGCCTCGAACTGCAGCCCCTTGGACTTGTGCATGGTCATGATCGTCACGGCGTTGCTGTCGATGGAGTTCTCCACAGGGTAGACGGTCCTCTCGCGGATGCCGTCCTCGATGATGCGGATCAGGTCGGCGATGGTGATGAGGGAGTCCCTGTGCGCCGTGGACAGCGTGGTGATGATGGCCTGGGTGATCTCGTTGTTCAGGCCGTAGAACCCGTAGATCTCCGACAGGAGCTGGGTGACCCTGCGGGTCTTCTGCCTCAGGTCCTTGCGCATCATCTGCATCTCGGTGGGGAGCATGTAGCTCTTCCCGCGCATGCTCAGGCATTCCGACAGGGAGTACCCCATGTCCGCCAGGATGGGCATGTACCCCCAGGCGTCATCGTCGTTGCTGATGTACCTGAGCCAGGCCAGTGCCAGCTTCCCCTCCCTTGTGGACATGATCTCCATGTCGCCCTGGAGGAAGGCCGGTATCCCGGCATCCCTGAGGGCCTCGAGGACGTTCCTGCAGTGGGACGTCTTCCTGCAGAGGACGGCGATGTCGCCGTAGCCCATTGGCCTCTGGGAGTCGCGGCTGTGGACAACGTATCTACCAGAGTCCACGTAGTCGCGGACGCATCTGACGACCTCCTCCGCCTCGGACTCCACGCTGTCGCACTGTACGTAGCGGATGTCTGTGTGCTCGTCCGGGATGTCGGTGCGTCCCGGCTGGATGAGCGAGACGCGGGAGATCAGCACGGGGTCGATGACGTCCTTGTCCTTCCCCTCAAGCTCCATGCACTCGAAGGCCTTGTCGATGATCGCTCCGGAGGAGCGGTAGTTGTACTCCAGCCTGACCTCCACCGCCTTCTCCGGCAGCCTCACGCGTACGCGGGTCTGATCGAGGTTGAGGAACTCCCTCAGGGCCGCCGCCCTGGCGTCGAAGTCTATGATGTTGTCTATGGAGACGAACCTGAAGCCGTAGATCCCCTGCTTCCAGTCCCCGACCACGCACAGGTTGGGTTCCCTGAGGATCATCAGGGCTATCATCAGCTGACCGGCGTTGGTGTCCTGGAACTCGTCGATCATCACGAAGCGGTAGGAGTTCCTCTCCCTGACGCCGGAGTCCCCGTAGAGCAGCGAGAACGCGAGCATGGCGTTGATGCCGAAGGTCAGGCGGTCCTCGGCCACGCACTTCCTGACGTAGCCGTGGTACACGTCGTGGACAAGCCTGAGCATCTCCCTGCGGCCCTCGTCTTCCGCCGCCTCCTTCAGGAACTCCCCGGGGACGGTCTTGTCCACGATGGGCGGCGGGGAGCAGACGTCGTTCACGTCCAGTTTGGCTATGGCGGTGGCCATCGAGGAGGCGCCTCCCCTCTTGCCGGTGACGTTGCGCCTCTCCATCGTTTCCAGCAGGGCTTCTGTGTCGCCGAGCAGCTGTCCCCAGACGTCCATGCCGAACCAGCCCTTCGCCATCGGGTAGACGCCGCGGGACATCAGCCTGTTGATCAGGTTGTACAGCCCCACCGGGTACTGGCTGGCTATGGCCGCCCAGTCCCCGTAGTCCCCGAGGCGGTCGTTGAGGAACCTGTCCAGGTATGACCTGAAGTGCTCCCTGTTGAGGGACTCGTTGGTGACGATGGTGGCGCCGCGGGTCAGTCTCTCCTCGATGCCGAAGAGGCCCCCCGCATCCTCGGGGGAGTCCATGATGACCGAGAGGCAGAAGGCGTCGAAGGTCTTAACCTGCACGTGCTTTGACCTCTCCCTGAGCCTCTCCACCACCTCCTCAGCGTATGTCTCGCGGAGGGTCTCCAGGTCGGACAGCCTCTCCTTGATGCGCTCTTCCATCTCGTTGGCGGCGTTGTTCGTGAATGTCAGAAGCAGGACGTCCCTGGGCTCAACGTCCTTCCTGGCGATGAGGTTCACGTACCTGGTGACGATGGTCTCCGTCTTCCCGGTTCCCGGCCCGGCGTCGACGACAATGGTGCCGTCGAGGGTCTCGGAGATCAGCCTCTGGGACTCGTTCGGTCCGTCACTCATCGGAACCATCCTCCTCGACTGTGAGGACCTGACGGGTGCAGGCCTCGAAGTAGTCGCAGTCACGGCAGTCGATCCTGGGCTTCGCCGGGAGGTCGTTGGTGGAAGCCTCCACGGCCTCGGCGTGCATCCTGTCGACGGACTCCAGGAAGTTGTCAAGCATCTCACGGGGGATCTCCACTGACCTGTGGGTCACCACCATGCCACCGACGACGCAGTCGGCGACGTAGCCGACGGCGACCTCGGCGTCCTTCTGGGCCGAAGTGCCCGAGAGGCCGGCCCTCTCCACCACCGCGTTCACCACGGCCTGGTCGGACCTCCAGCCCTGTGGGTCCCCCTGGGCGGTCTCGGCGACGGCGTCGACGACCGCGTCGGCATGGTCCTTCATGGCCGCCTTCAGCTTCCTCCGGACCTCCTCCCTGAGGCCGGTGCTCTCGGACATGCAGCGGTTGATGTTGCCCGGACGGACGCTGACGGTCCTGACGTTGTCCCTGATGTCGAATCCGGGGTCGGCGGAGACGACGTCGTTGTCCATGGCGTAGAACATCTCGAAGCGGTCCCCGAAGCCCTCCAGCTCCGAGGCTATTGCCAGGTAGATCAGGGGCTGGAACTCGGGGTACTGCGCTCCGGACTCCCAGGTCATCTCCCTGCCGATGACCTTGCCGTCCTTGGCCTTCCCCGTCTTGTAGTCCGTGATCGCCCCCTCCCAGTAGAGGTCGAACTCCCCGTGGATGGGATGGGCGGTGGAGGGGTAGTCCGTCTCGCAGACGGTGCTGGACTCCTCGATCCCCAGGACCTCCATGAATCTGTTGGGGTGGGCTTTGCTGGAGTTGCGGGAGTCCAGCGGAGCTGCGACCTTGCGCATGTCGAGGTAGCGGGTGATGTTGAGCATTGCCCTGCGGACGGCGTCGTAGTCCACCTCCTCCATAGTCGGGGAGGAGAGCCCGGAGTAGCGGTCGGAGATGAGGTCCACGAAGGTGACCAGCCCCATCCTCTCCACCACGTCCCTGTGGCAGGCGTAGAGCTCGGCGAACGAGTGGATCAGGGTGCCGAACTCGTTGCTCTTCTTCTCGTCCGAGGGAAGGAGGGACCTGAACATGTAGCATCTGGGGCAGGAGTAGTAGGCGTCGAAGGACGACTTGGAGAAGGGGCGGTCGAACCTGCCGGCGCCGTCGAGTATGATCTCTCCCTTGCCGCGCTCGATCTCCTCGGGCTCCTGGAACCACCTGCCGGAGACCACAGGGGCGATGCTGTCGAACCCCTCTATCTTCCTGTCGGCGAGTATCTGGTTGAACATGAGGCAGGGCTTCGCGGGTTTGCCGTTCTTGGTGGTGTTTATCAGGTACACCCTCCTCTGGCCCTGCTGCAGAAGCGCGGAGAACCTCATGGCGTTGACCTCCGCCTCCCATTCCGAATCGATGTACCTCCGGTTGACCACAGGGATGTTCCAGTCCTGCTCCAGGCCCAGGTAGATCACCACGGGCTTGTCCACGTAGACGGAGTTCTTGCAGTCCGCCAGGAGGACGCCCGTCATCTCATACGCGGGGATCTCCTCGTTGTGCTTCAGCTCCTTCACGTTGTCCACGGCGTAGCGGAGCTCGGACAGGCGCTTCGGGGTGACGGTCTGGTCCTCCAGGCGGAGGCTCTGTATGACGGTGCTGACGCGGGACTTGTCCTGGGGCTTGAACACCCTGTCTATGACCTCCCCGAAGGTGAGCCCGTCGTAGAACGCCTCCCGCATGATGTCGCGGAGTCTGTGGTCCCCTGCCCTCATGTCATCCTCCTCGTCGATCTTCGACAGGAGGTACCCCTCGCGGCCGGACTTGAAGTACTCCCTCATCCCGGCGAAGAGCTCCTTAACCTGCCCCACGCGGACGGTCTCGTAGTCCATGGCGAAGGACAGGAAGCTGATGTAGTCCCTGATGAGGGAGAGGTCCCTGACGGTCAAGCTGTTGACGAAGGGGAGGCTCCTCCTGTAGAGCGCCGCCCTGACCGCGTCGGCGATGGGTGCGGTGGCGTTCATGACTATGGCGAAGTTGTCCGGATGCTCCGGGTCGATGAGGTCCGCCGCGTGCTCCGCAATCTGGCGGTCGTTCCCGATCCTGCGGAACTCCGGGATCTCGTAGCTCCCCTCGCTCCCGTCCCTGAATATGTCGATGACGTCGTGGTCAGGAGGGTTGAAGTGCTTATCCAGGTCGTCGAAGAGCTCCGGGGCGATGACGGCGACCCTCTTCCCCTCCAGGAACTCGCAGGGGTTCTCGAAGGGGTCGAAGTCGTTCATGGCCTTCTCCCTGGTGGGCAGGGAGCAGTACGAGTCGAAGACCCTCCTGGAGCGGTTGGTGGTCAGGTGGTCCCTGACGTTGGCGGTGTATCTGCGGATCTCCCTGAAGTTCAGGATCTCGCTGTACACGTACTTGAAGTCCAGCTGCGTCTCCTCGGCGACAGCCGCGACCAGCTCGAGATCGCTCATCTCCCCGCGGCCCAGGATGCCGTGGGAGAGGTCCCTGGCCAGGTGGCGGGGGGTGACGGCGAAGGTCCCCATGCGGACGGTGTCGACGCGGGCGTTCAGGGCGGTCTCCAGCGCCGCGTCGTTGGTGATAACCAGGTCGTAGTCCCTGACCTCCGCGTAGAGCTCGTCGATGGACTTCAGGATCTGCATGATGACCACATGGCGCGTTCGATATACAAACCTTCGATGGGATGGTCTTATGAACGTCGCGACCATCTCCGTCCCATGGACGATGTGTACGTTGTCGAGATAGCCGCCACCGGGCCCAAGGGCATGCCCAAGGACACCGTCGCCGAGGTGGCCGTGTGCAGGATGCTGGCGGACGGCAGCGACTTCGACACGGTCTACGACTGCATGGTCGCCATGGACCCCAGGGACATCGGCAAGGAGGGTCTGGACTACCTGACATCCAACTACGGGATCCAGCCCGAGGAGCTGTACTCGGGGGAGGATCAGTCCGTGGTGGTCTCCCAGCTCCAGAAGGCCGTGTTCGGCAGGGAGTGCACATCCTACAACGTCGGCGCCGTCTTCGGCAAGTACCTGAGCTTCGAGCCCTGGGACTGCGCCAGGGAGCTCACTCTTCTTCCGTCTATTTCCATGAGGCTGGACAAGGAGCTCAAGGGAGCGCCGGAGAGGGAGCACGAGTTGATCAGGAAGGCGTACGACACCCTCTGCCCCGGAGACCCAGCATGCGTGGGCGACGGCCGCAGGGCGGTGCATCTGGCACAGATGGCCGTCTCCGTTCTGATGAGGCTCAGGCGGGACGGATGGTTCTGATCCCGTTCATCCCATCCTGATGAAGACGTTGTCCATCAGGACCAGGGCGGTGCATCCCAGGTACATCAACGCGTAGATTATCCAGCAGGGCACCGCGGCGACTATGGTTATGAGGCCGACGGTCAGGAACACGGCCAGTATGAAGAACAGGGCGCCGAACAGCAGAGCCACGTAGCCCCTCTTCTGCCTGGGGTTCCTGTAAATCAGTCCCAGGCCGAGGATGCCGAACAGTCCGGGGATTAGGGTGAGCGCCAGTGCCAGCTTCCTGTTGTAGGTCCTCCCCTGTTCGTTCTTCGGCCTCCTTTTCTCCTCGCGGACAGGCTCCGGTTCGACGGGGATCTTCCTGTAGCACTTGGGGCAGGTGATGCTGTTGCTCGGTACCAGCTCTCCGCAGTACGGGCAGCGTCTGTCGGCCATGGTATCACTTCAGGACGAAGGCAGTGTTGACCGCTGATGCCACGAGCTTCCCCTCCTCGGAGAGGACGCGGACCTCGTAGACCTCCAGGGACCTGGATCTGTTGATCGGGTGGCTTATGGCCCTCAGCCTTCCCTGGGCGGGCCTGTAGAAGTTGATGGTGGTGTTCTGGCCGGTGCAGGGGTGCATGATGTTGCAGTGTATGGCGAAGGTGTGGTCCACAAGGGCGAAGATCGCCCCTCCGTGGCCGCGACCCATGCTGTTCATCTGCACGGGACGGAGCTCCATCTCGCAGACGACCTCGTCGTTGGAGACCGACACGATCTCTATGCCCATCTGGCGGGCGAACGGGGCGTTGTACATGTCCATGACGTTGTCCACATACCCCTTCACATCGTAGCTCATTCTCGAGAGGAGCTCTTCCCTGTCCATGGTCCGCCGAATGCGGGTCGTTTATTTGATTTTTGGTCAGCATGCATCGAGCATGACGTCAGATACTGCTCCCGCGATCCATCTGGATCCTCCTGCAGCACTTTGGGCGGGTGAGGCTGTCGATGAGGACGAGATCCGAGCAGTGCGGGTAGCGTTCGTCCATCGTGTCATCTCTTAAGGACGAAGGCCGTGCAGACCGCTGAAGCTACCAGCTTCCCCTCCTCGGAGAGGACGCGGACCTCGTAGACCTCCAGGGACCTGGATCTGTTGATCGGGTGGCTTATGGCCCTCAGCCTTCCCTGGGCGGGCCTGTAGTAGTTGATGGCGATGTTCTGGCTTGTGCAGGGGTGCTCGATGTTGCACTGGATCCCGAAGGTGTGGTCCACCAGGGAGAAGATCGCCCCTCCGTGGCCGAAACCCATGTAGTTCAACTGATCGGGGCGGAGATCCATCTCGCAGACGACCTCTTCGTGGGAGACGGAAACGATCTCTATGCCCATCTGGCGGGCGAACCGGACGTTGTACACTTTCATGACATCGTCCACATACTCCTTCACATCGTCGCTCATCCTCGAGAGGAGGTCTTCCCTGTCCATGGTCCGCCGTATGATGGACTTTTATTATAGCGTTGGTCGCTGAACTTTGAGCATAGAGTTACATACGGCGCCGGCAATCAACCTGGCATGTCGGAGACGGTCACGGTAACCCAGCTCAACTCCCGTGTGAAGACCATTCTGAGCGGTTCGCCGGCCGTCAGGGACCTGTGGGTCAACGGGGAGATCTCCAACCTGAAGAGGTACCCCTCCGGCCACTACTACTTCACGCTGAAGGACCCCGGCAGCGAGATTAGGGCGGTGATGTTCGCACACAGCCGCCAGAGGATAGACTTCGAGCCGAAGGAGAACATGAAGGTCTCCGCCTTCGGGTCCGTGGACATGTACGTCCAGCGCGGAGCCTACCAGTTCGTCGTGGAAAGCATGCGCCCGGCGGGAGTGGGGGATCTGTTCCTTGCCTTCGAGGCTCTGAAGAAGAAGCTGGAGGCGGAGGGGCTGTTCGATGAGTCCCGGAAGCGCCCGCTGCCCAGATACCCCAGGACCATCGGTGTCGTGACCTCGGAGAAGGGCGCGGTCATCCACGACATCATAACCACCTCTGGCTCCAGATTCCCCGCGGACATCCTGCTGGCTCCAGCGATGGTGCAGGGGGAGGGCGCTGCGGCGTCGATCGTCGCCGGGATCAGACTGCTCAACAGGATCGGCGTGGACGTGATCATAGTCGGAAGGGGAGGAGGCTCCCTAGAGGATCTCTGGGCGTTCAACGAGGAGCCGGTCGCCCGTGCCATCGCATCGTCCGAGGCGCCCGTGGTGTCCGCGGTCGGACACGAGACCGACTTCACCATAGCGGACTTCGTCGCAGACAGGAGGGCCCCGACCCCGACAGGTGCGGCCGCCATCATCCTACGCGACAGGATGGAGGTCCTGAACCAGGTGAACACGGACATGGCCAGGGCCTCCCGCGCGCTGATGTCCTCCCTGGACAGGATGAGGCACAGGTTCGACGTGCTGGACGCCAGGCTCTCCCCGGAAAAGGCCCTGGACGACCTGAGCATGAAGTCCATGGCGGTCGACGACCTGGCATCCCGTGCGGAGCGCTCCCTGCAGGGCACTGTGTCCGAGATGCGCAGGAGGTATGACGTGGTCAACGCCAAGCTGTCCCCTTCCGCAGGCCTTGAGAGGATCGGGGCCATGGGTGACCGCGTGGAGTCCCTGTGGAGGGAGGTGGACAACATCGCGTCCCGCAGGATGCAGTCCTCGGAGTCTAGGCTCGATTCGCTCTCGGGACGCCTGGAGTCCCTGAACCCCAGGAACGTCCTGTCCAGAGGATACGGACTGGTCACGGACGCCGACGGGAGGGCGGTCACGTCCATAGATGACATTCATGTAGGCGCATGCGTCACCGTTCACATGAGGGACGGACGCGCGGACGCCGAGATAAAGGAGAAGGTGAGGGAATGACAGACGACATGGAAGTCAGCGAGATGAGCTTCGAGCAGAGCATAGACGCCCTCGAGGCGCTGGTGAAGAGGCTGGAGGACGGCGGGATCGACCTGGACGAGAGCCTGAGGATCTACGAGCAGGCCGTGGCCCTGAGGGACCACTGCAGGTCCATCCTCGAGGATGGCGAGCGCCGCATCAGGAAGATCATGGAGTCCGCCGACGGCACCGTCAGGGAAGAGGAGTTCGACGTCGACTGACGATGTCCCACAGGGTGACGCCGTTCTCGGCGGCCCATTCGCTGGTGCTGCGGTAGAGGTCGGTCTCGACGAAGCACTGGTCCGAGAACGCCAGCCTTAGCGCCCCTCCCAGCTCCCCCTCGTTCAGCCCCCGGCTGTTGAACGACCCGAAGTTCTTCTTGAACGCGATCAGCAGGATGTCCACGGTGTCGTGGCCCCTGGCCGCGTCCCACGGGTCCTCCAGGTCTTGGGCCTCCCGGTCCAGCCTTGCCAGAAGCGCTTTCCTGCCCATGCGGCAGTTCTTGGAGTTGAAGATCACCGTGTCCACCATGGACCCGGCGTTCAGCGACAGCGTGCGCGGGTTGATGAAGCGCTCGAAGTCGAGGTCCTTGAAGCTCAGGTTGAGCCCCTCGGACTGAGAAACGTACATCAGGAGACCGAGGGGGTAGCTGGCCGATATCAGGGCCTCCCTCACCGGTCCGACGGTCTCCGTGAACTTCTCCATCTGCTCCCTGTCGGAGTACTCGTCCAGCACGTCCTGGAGGGCGTTGCTGCGGATGACCATCATCTCCATGTCGCGGCAGTCGGTGAAGAACAGCGGGGGCTTGACCTTCCTGCCCCTGAGCCTGTCCAGGTCCGGATCAACGATGCCGATGACCCTGCCGTCCTTCCTGACGGAGGCCATGTCCTTTACGGAGTTGCGGACGTTGTCCTTGGAGTGGGCCTCGATTATCTTCACCTGGTCCTTGTCGATGAACTTCTCGAAAAGGCGCTCGTCGGTGACCCCCTCCACGACGAGGAAGGTGCCCTTGAATACCGTCCTCTCCATGGAGATCTGGTTGCAGATGTCGTCGGAGGTGATGTACTCACGCATCGGACGGCCTCAGCTCCCTGGCGTACTCCCACATGTCGTGGATCACCTGCGGCGAATGGGTGGCGACGATCATCTGTATGTTCCTGACCCTGCATATGTCCGAGTAGTACCTTCCCAGCTTCTGCTGCCAGCTCACGTGCAGGGAGATCTCCGGCTCGTCAAGGACGACCACGGAGCCGGGCTCGGCGTGGAACAGCAGGGCGAAGAACATGATCAGGATCTGCTTCTCCCCGGAGGACAGCCTCTGGAGGGGCAGCGACATGCCGTTGTTCATGACGACCCCCAGCTTGCCGGTGTCGGATACGGTGATGGACTTGTCGATGAAGATCTCGTTCACGATGTCCTTGTAGATGATGACGGACTCCGCCAGCACGTAGTTCCTCTTCACGTACTCGTCGATCGAGGCGGTGAGCTCCTCGTAGCCCTGGCGGTCCTTGCTAATCTCGTACCTGGAGGGAGGGAACTTCATCCTGGCCGGGATCTCCGGCTCGAACCCGGCGTCCTTGATGAAGTCCAGCTTGGCCTTCAGGTCCTTGGCCCAGAACTCCAGCTCCCCGTCGGACAGGTCCGGCCTGGCGTTCTCCGGGTGGGGCTCAAGCTCCCTGTGCTCCTTGGCGTACCTGAATCTGGCGTACAGCTCGTGGGCGTAGGCCTCCAGGGTGGGCACCAGGTGGCCGTCGCCCTTCTTGTAGGCCAGCCTCTCGGGCGGGATGTAGATGCAGTTGCAAACGTCGGCCATGTCGGCGTCCGTCAGGGGCACGTCGACCTCGTTCTTCTGCATCAGGACGCTGAGCCTCCCGTCGTAGTTCTGGAGTACCATGATGGCGTCGTCGTCGAACCATATCTCCATCCTCTCGAAGGGCGTCTCGTCCAGGTACCTCATGTCCCCCTTCAGAGCCGCGTAGAGCATGTGCATGAGCGTGCTCTTCCCCATGCCGTTGGGGGAGTGGATGAAGGTCAGCGGACAGCAGAGTTCCAGGTCGTAGTCGTATTCCGAGAAGAGTTTCCTGACGTGAACGGATTTTATCATCATGGCCGCACTCTGAATCCCCATCTGAGTATTTGGATGATTGCCAGCATCCGCATTCCCTCTATATGATTCAGGGTTGAAACTTGAATAACCAGGAATCAGGTTGGATAGGTGATTGGAAGGCGAATCCTGCGACATATCTCGCATTCGTCCAAAGTCCAGTGAGTGACAAGGTTTTGAGAAAGTGCGGCATCACTAGAGATGTTCAAACTCAAGAGGTGTGCCGCATCTAGCACAATCGTAGCAGGATAGTTAAGACTAGCGCAGCGACTCAGACCTACCTCGGCGGGGACGCCGAGGATCTGGTGAAAGCCCTAACCGGAATCGAGAAGCCCTGGTTCTACAAGGGCATGATTCCGCATTCCGACGGCGGCGATGCCAAGTTTAATTATTAGCCTTCGGATTCCGACGGCGATGGACGCAGACGCCGCTTTCGCAGAGATTAGGAAGGAGATTTCAGAGGGCAGGGGAGCCCAGATCGGACCCAGGGTCCTCTCTCTGGCCGAATCCGACAGCGACCCCATGACCCGCATCAAGTGCCTTTCGCTGCTGAAGGTCATCGACGTCTCCGGCGTCTCCAAGGAGATCCTCCGCATGCTTCTGGAGGACCTTCCCGAGGACCGCACCACCCTCGTCCAGGTGGCCGGCGCCCTCCGTGGCCTGGAGTACCCGTCCAGCGCCCTGTCCATCCTGAAGGACATGGAGCAGGACGACTCCATCGTCAGGATGTCCGCCCTGTGCCTCATCGACCTCGACGAGTACGAGGAGGCCCTGGCCATGACGGACAGGATCCAGGAGGTCACCCCCTTCGACCGTGTGATGCTCACGGAGATCAAGAGCGCCCTGGGCATGCACTCCGAGGCAGTCGACATCGCGTCCAAGCTCCTGGAGGAGTATCCCCAGAACTACGAGGTCCGCAGGGCGTACGTCTCAGCTCTGATGCTGGGAGGCAGGGACAAGGAGGCCGCCAAGTACGCCAGGGCCGCCGTGAAGGACAAGACCGCCGACTCCAACGCCCTCGCCGCCTATGTGCTGAGGATCGCGGGCAACTACAAGGCCGCCGCGGGATACGCCACCAGGGCCCTGAACATCGACAGCGGCCACATCGGCGCCATGGAGACCCTGGGCATCTGCCTCGCCGACAAGGGCGAGTACGACAAGGCCCGCATCGTGGCCGGTGCCATCAACGAGAAGTCCCCCGGGGACAAGGCCGCCCTCAACGTGCTCTCGTACTGCGAGGGACACTGAAAGCTCGGCCCGTCCGTCATCCGTCACGGGACCTTCGAGCGTGCATATGGTCATTTCATATCCTGCTTCCTGTTAATTCGTTCGGGAGGCTCGGACGCCGATGCGCCGAAGACGTGCCTCTGCGGGCTGCGAATTCCCGCGCGGTCTCCTGATCCGGCCTAGGAAAACGGTGAATGGGGTCTTGTTCGCACAATATTCTCTCCATCAGGGGTGGTGAACTGTCTGCTGTTCACTCCAGGGTTCGGAGATCAAACCGGGTGTGATTGGTGAGACGTGACCATTCGGTTTACGAATGACAGGCTTCGGATGGAGGAGCTGATGGTCAATGCTCAGTTCCTGACGTCCTTACGGGCCTTGTTCATCTTCCTGTGCTTTCTATTAACGAACAGTTCGCGGTAGAACTCGGGAGTGAACATCAGGGTTCAGTTCCTGACGTCCTTCCTGGCCTTGTTCATCTTCCGGTGCTTCCGGTTGACCACAAGTTCGTGCCAGAATCCGGGCGTAAACAAGACAAGCGCGGTCACGATCTCCAGACGTCCGATCCACATCATGACGATCAGAACGATCTTCAGCTGGTCCTCCAGGCCGGCGAAGTTCCCGGTGGGTCCGAAGTTGCCGAAGCCCATGCCTCCGTTGGAGATGGTGGATATGGCGAGCCCGAAGGAGTCGATGATGTCAATCTCGGCACCTGTGACCGTGGGCTGGGTGATCCCGATCAGGAGAATGAGAATCGTTCCGACGATGATCGAGGCCACGAAGAGCAGGAAGATCGTCAGCACGGACTGCACCGTCTCGGTGTCCACGCTTGCCCCGTCCATCTTCACGTCGTACACGGCGTTGGGGTGAACGACCTTGCCGAAGCTGTTCTTGAGGAACTCGTAGATGATCCTCAGCCTGCTGAACTTGATTCCTCCGCTGGTGGACCCGGAGCATCCTCCGATGAGGGCGACCATCATCAGCAGGAAGATGCACTGCTCGGGGTACAGGGTGAAGTCGTCCACGTACAGTCCTGTGGTGGTTCCCAGGGACACGGTGGTGAAGAGTGCGTTCTTGAACGCCTCGTAGTGTCCCTCCAGGCCGACCACGGGGGTGTCGCTGCCGGTGACCACGAACAGGTAGACTATGAAGGATATGCCGAGGAACCACCAGAGCATGGTCCTGAACTCGGAGTTCTTGCGGTACACCCCGCGCTCCTTTCTGTGGATGGCGCGGTAGTGCAGGTAGAAGTTGGTGGCTCCCAGGAACATGAACAGGATGGTGATTATCTGTATGGCATCGGAGTAGGACATCATGCTGTCGTTGGTGCACATGAGTCCGCCGGTCGAGATGGTGGTGCACATGAGGCAGAAGGCCTCCAGCGGATCCATCCTGCAGACCAGCAGCAGCACCAGGTTGATCAGGCTGAGGAGCGCGTAGGAGTAGATGAAGGACTTGGCGGCGTTCCTCATCTTCATGGAGTAGTTGGATGAACCGGACCCGGAGAGCTCGTTCGTGAAGACGTTGCGGCCGATACCGAACAGCGGCAGCATGTAGAGGAACACGATGATGATCATGATACCTCCCATCCACATGGAGAGGGCCCTCCAGATGAGCAGGCTCATCGGCTGGGACTCGACGTCGGAGATGACCGACAGCCCGGTGGTCGTTATCCCCGACACGGCCTCGAAGAACGAGTCCACCACGTCCATGCCCGAGAGCAGGAACGGGACGGCGGATATGATGAACATGACCAGCCAGACCAGTCCGATGAGGAGAAGACCGTTCACCGAGCGGAACTTGCTGGACTCCCTGAAGAACAGGACCTGGACCGTACCGAGGACGAGGAGCGGCAGCACCGGCTCCAGGAACACCCTGGCCGGCTCGCCCAGATACAGGGCTACGGCGCCGGGTATCAGGAACAGCAGCCCGAAGACCAGCTCCATCATGCCGAGGGTGCGGACGGTGGTGCTCTCCCATCTGGGGCGGATCTCCATCCTGGCCAGGCGGTTGTTCAGCTTCACACCTCCGGGATAGAGGATTTGCCGAACACCCTGATGAGGTCGGACCTGCGCGAGAAGGATGTGAACACGATCACCGAGTCGTCCTTGGCGAACCTGAAGTCCAGCCTGGGGAACAGGGTCTCCTCGCCGCGCCTGACGGCCACCGCCCTCACCCCGTCGGGGATGACGATGTCGCCGAGGTAGCGGTCGAGTAGCTTGGAGTGGTCGTCGACCATGTGGACGAAGTAGAACTCGTTGGGGTCCCTGGCGGTCATGATGGCGGTCTCGTCGGAGATGGTGCTCTTGGTGATCTCGTTGGTGATGATCCTGTAGTAGCCGATGATGGTCTCGATGCCGGTGTACTGGAAGATGTCCTCGTACTCCTTGGTGAAGTAGCGGGTGATGACCTTGCGGGAGTTGTGCCTCTGGGCGGTCATGCACATCAGCAGGTTGGTGTCGTCGGCGTGGGAGGTGGAGATGAGGGCGTCCGTGCGGAATATGTTCTCGTTGTTCTGCACGTCCGGGTCGATGAAGTCCGCGCAGGCGATGGATACGCCGGTGAGCGTCCTGGCCATGTCCCTGCAGAGGTTCTCGTCCTTGTCGATGATCTTGACGTTCATCCTGTCGGCGGCCAGCATCCTTGCCAGGTTCCTGCCGACTATGGACCCTCCCAGGATGGCGAAGTTGCGAGCGGGATACTCAACGCCCATCATGGCGTTGAACCCGGATATGGCGGCGTCGTCGCCGAACACGCACATCCTGTCCCCGGGATGGATCTCCATGGACTCCACCTCGGTGTGGAGGACGTCGTCCCTGTAGATGGCGAACACCGTGCACCCGGAGGGTGTCGGCAGGTGCATGACCACCTTGCCCACGATGTCGTGGCGGGACTCGACGGTGAACATGGCGACGGCGTAGCCGGTGTTGGCCATGTACTCGAAGTCGATGGCGTTCTCCAGGACGCACAGCTTGTACATCTTCTGGGCCGTGATGAGCTCGGGGGAGATGATGGTGTCAACGCCCTCGACGCCCTGGGAAGACGTGTCGATCATGTAGTCGGGGTTGTTGACGGATGATACGGTGATTATGGAGGGCTTGACCCTCTTGGCCATGAGGCAGAGGAAAAGGTTCTCGGAATCGCTGCCCAGGGTGGCGATGATCATGTCGGCCTCGTGGTTCTCGATGGCGTACTTCAGGGTCTTGGGGTTGGTCCCGTCGGCCTTGAGTGTCGATACATTGAGGCGGCTCTTGAGGACGCTCAGCACGAGCTCGTCCCTCTCGATGACGAGCACGTCGTGGATGTTTGAGATCGTCTCCGCGGAGACCCTGCCGACCTCTCCGGCGCCGACTATGATGACCTTCATGGTACGGGATGAGAGATGGGTTAATCCAATAAATGAGTTGCTGGGTCAGATGCAGGGTGCAGCGTAGGCTGGAACGTATCCGGCAGGAAGCCCGCGGCCGAGGGGGAGCGCTTCCATGTCGGTTGCGATTCCGCTCTCCTAACTATATATTAATCCGTATCTTCCCTACAAATCCTATAAATCCCTAAGTCCTCGATACAGGGCTCATGTGGAAACAAGTCAATGAAGACTTTTGGAGAGAGAACCGCGAGTCCAAGGTGGGCCAGGTGGAGGACACCGTCAGGGAGATCGTGGAGAACGTCCGCCAGAACGGGGACAAGGCCCTGAAGGAGCTGGCCAAGAAGTTCGACCACGTGGATCTGGACTCTGTCGTCGTCACGAGGGAGGAGATCGAGGCAGCGTACGAGCAGGTCTCGCCCGAGCTCGTCGAGGAGCTCGAGAACGCCGCCTACAACATCCAGCGCTTCCACGAGATGCAGATGCCCCCGGGACTCTGGCTCAGGGAGGTCGAGCCCGGAGTTACGCTCGGCGTCAAGTCCACCCCCCTCGAGAGGGTCGGATGCTACATCCCCGGAGGACGCGCCTCCTACCCCAGCACAGTCCTCATGACAATCATCCCCGCTAGGGTCGCCGGTGTGGACGAGGTCATCATGTGCACCCCCGCCCCCATCAACCCGCTCACCCTCGTCGCCGCCGACATCGCCGGAGCCGACGAGATCTACAAGACAGGCGGAGCCCAGGCCGTCGCCGCCATGGCCCTCGGAACCGAGAGTATCGAGCCCGTTCAGAAGATCGTCGGACCCGGGAACGTTTTCGTCACCGGCGCCAAGATGATGCTCAGGAACAAGGTGGAGATCGACTTCCCCGCCGGACCCTCCGAGATCGGCGTCCTGGCGGACGAGACCGCAGTGCCCGAGTACCTGGCCGCGGACCTGATCGCCCAGGCGGAGCACGACCCGTCCTCCGCAAGCCTCCTGGTGACCTGCGACCCCGACCTGCCCGACAGGACATGGGCGATCATGGAGAAGATGATCGAGAACGCACCCAGGAAGGAGATCATCAACAAGGCCCTGGACAACTCCGGATACATCATCGCCGAGGACATGGACCTGGCCGTCGAGATCATGAACGGCATCGCCCCCGAGCACCTGTCCATCCAGGTGAAGGACCCGCTGGACGTGCTCAGCAAGGTCAGGAACGGTGGTTCAATCTTCGTCGGCCCCTACACCCCCGTGGCCGCCGGCGACTACGCCTCCGGAACCAACCACGTCCTCCCCACCGCGGGACACGCCATGACAAGCTCCGGACTCAACGTGGCCCACTTCATGAAGACCTCCACGGTCCAGTACCTCACCAAAGAGGGACTGGGTTCTCTGGCGACAACCATCGAGACCCTCGCCACCGCCGAGGGGCTCCACGCCCACTGCGAATCCGTCAAGGTCAGGATGGACGGGGAGGAGTGAGCATGACCGAGGCGGTCCAGGCCCCCGACCTCTACGACGAGAGGTACTACATCAACAGGGAGCTCTCATGGCTGGAGTTCAACAGGCGCTGCCTGTCGGAGGCCATGGACGAGTCCAACCCCCTGCTGGAGAGGGTCAAGTTCCTGGCCATCTGCTACGGGAACATGGACGAGTTCTTCATGATCCGCGTCCCCGGGATAATGGCCAAGACGCCCATACCGGGCCCGGACTACCTCTACGTCAACTACAACGTCCTGATGGAGAAGGTCTCCACCACCGTCCAGGAGCTGGTTCAGCAGTACGGCATCTGCTGGAACGAGCTGAAGGAGCGCCTGGCGGAGGCCGACATCCACGTGCTCAAGGTCCAGGACCTCAACCCGGACCAGCAGGCCTGGGTCTCCGGGTTCTACAGGGAGAGGGTCCACCCACTCCTGACCCCGCTGGCGCTGGACGTCAGCCATCCCTTCCCGTTCATCTCCAACAACTCGCTGAACATCGCCGTCAGGATGTACGACAAGAAGCACGAGCAGCTCTACGCCAGGGTGAAGGTCCCCGTGGGGCCCCTCCCCAGGTTCGTGCAGGTCCCGTCCCCCAGCGGCCTGGTGTTCGTGATGCTGGAGGACATCATCGAGACCCACATCTCCGCCCTCTTCCCCGGTCTGGACGTTGAGGGCGCCTACATGTTCAGGGTCACCCGCAACGCCGACGTCAAGGTCACCATCGACGAGGCCTGCGACTTCATGACCGCGGTCGAGGAGTCCCTGGAGGACAGGGACGTCGGGTTCCCTGTGAGGATGGTGGCCGAGGGCACCATGCCCACCGAGATGGTGAAGCTGTTCGCCAGGAACCTGAAGCTCACCGGCGTCCAGGTACACAGGACCGACGCCATCATGCTGGTGGACCTGTGGCAGCTCGTCGGCCTGGACTTCCCCAAGCTCAAGGACAAGCCCTTCGAGCCCTACACCCCGCCGGAACTGGCGGAGAACATGGACATCTTCGAGGCCATCAGGCAGAGGGACTGGATCCTGTTCCACCCCTACGAGTCGTTCTCCACCATCGTCAGGTTCATGCAGACCGCCGCCGACGACCCCCAGGTCCAGAGCATCAAGATCTGCCTATACAGGATCGGCAAGGACCCGTCCATAATTAAGGCCCTGATGAGGGCCAGGGAGAACGGCAAGACCGTCTCCGTGCTGATGGAGCTGCGCGCCAAGTTCGACGAGAGCAACAACATCCGCCTCTCCAGGGAGCTGGAGGCCATCGGGGTGCACGTTGTATACGGACCGGTCGACCTGAAGGTGCACTCCAAGCTGCTGCAGGTCGTCCGTCTCGAGGGCAACCGCCTGGTGCGCTACACCCACATGAGCTCCGGAAACTACAACATCTCCACCGCCAAGCAGTACGGCGACATCTCGTTCCTCACCGCCAACCCCGAGATCGGGGAGGATGTGGGGGAGCTGTTCAACGCCCTCACAGGCTACTTCGGCCCCAGGATGTACAACCATCTGCTGGTGGCCCCGCTGACACTGAAGAGCAGTCTCATCCAGAAGATCGAGAGGGAGATCGACGTGCACAAGGTCACCGGCAAGGGCTATATCGCCATGAAGGCCAACGGCCTCATCGACTCCGACATCATCGCGTCGCTGTACAAGGCGTCCATCGCCGGGGTGAAGGTGGACCTGAACATCAGGGGACTCTGCTGCCTCAGGCCCGGGATCCCCGGGGTCTCCGAGAACATCAGGGTCACCAGCATCGTGGACCGCTTCCTGGAGCACTCCAGGATATACTACTTCGAGAACGGGGGCAACCCGGAGATGTACATGGGCTCCTCCGACATGATGCCCAGGAACCTGCTGGCCAGGGTCGAGGTCCTGTTCCCGGTACTGGACAAGGAGATGATGGTCAACATCAGGGAGAGCATCCTGAAGATCCACCTGGCGGACAACGTCAAGGCCAGGGAGCTGCTCCCGGACGGCACGTACAGGCTGGTGCAGAGAGCCGAGGGAGAGAAGAAGCTGCGCTCCCAGAAGTGGTTCATAGACCACAGGGGAGTTTGGCATGGCAGCCAGTGACTCCGAGACCGTCGGGTTCATCGACGTGGGGACCAACTCCATCCACCTGCTGGTGGTGAGGTTCTACAAGGACTCCTCCGGCACCCCGGTCTTCCAGGACAAGGAGACCGTCCGTCTGGGGCAGAGCCTCTACAGCACCGGCAGGATCGATGACGCCACCATCGAGAAGAGCAGGCTCGTCGTCTCCCGCTTCGCCCAGATCTCCAGGGACCTGGGGGCGGACAAGGTCGTCGCATTCGCCACCTGCGCCGCCAGGGAGGCGTCCAACAGGGATGAGCTAATCGAGGCCATATCGGCCAGCGCCGAGGTCAAGGTCATCCCCGGAACCGAGGAGGCCAGGCTGATCGCCCTGGGCGTGTTCGGCGACAAGGGGCCGGCGGAGAGGACCATCGAGATCGACATCGGCGGCGGCAGCACCGAGGTCATCGTGTGCGAGAACGGGAGGAACCTGTTCCTGGACAGCCTGAGCCTGGGCGCCGTGAGGTACGCGTACGGCCTGAAGATAGACAACACCGCACCGGTGTCGGACGAGGACTACAGCTTCATGCTCCGCAGCGTGGACATATCCTCGTACCACGCCGCCAACCGTGTCAAGGATATCGGGTTCACCAAGGCGGTCGGTTCCTCCGGGACGCTGATCGCACTTGCGGAGATGTGCGCCGCCCGCAGGGGGGACCACGACTCCTCGTACCTGACGCTGTCCGAGCTCCGCGAGATCATGCCCACGGTCCGCAGCAGGGACATGGTGGGACGCTACACCATCCCCGGCCTCGGCAAGGGCAGGGCGGACATCATCGTGGCCGGAGGGGCCATCGCAGAGGAGCTGATGTCCCAGTTCGGAATAGAGAGGATGAGCATCAGCCAGAAGGGTCTGAAGCAGGGGATGCAGCTCGACCACATGCTGTCCCACGGGTACACCATATTCGGTGCCAGGGACTCGTCGGTCAGAGCTCTCGCCCACCGCTGCCAGTACGACGAGGCGCATGCCGAGACTGTCTGCCGCAACGCCCTGTCCATTTTCGACCAGGCCAGGGAGATGGGCCTCCACGACCTGGGGGAGGGCTACCGCAGCCTGCTGTCCTGCGCCGCCATCCTGCACGACATCGGCGAGATGATCAGCTACACCAACCACAACGTGCTGTCGCAGGTCATCATCGAGAACGCGGACCTGGTGGGATTCAGCATCAACGAGATCAGGGCCATGGGCCTGATGGTCAGGTTCCATCACAAGAAGTTCCCCGGGCTGAAGGATCCGAGGCTCTCGCAGCTCCCCAGGGAGGAGGCTCTGGCGATAAGGCAGTGCGCCATGTTCCTGAAGATCGCCGACGTGGCCGACAGGCACAGGAACCACGCCGTCCGCGACATACGCCTGTTTAAGGCCGACAACGCGGTCAGGCTGGAACTGGTCTCCGACGGCGACCCCAGCATGGAGCTCTGGAGCCTGGAGAAGATCCGTCCGGACTTCCGTAAGCTCTTCGGCCTGGACCTGCTGCCGACACACTCCGCCAACGGCGGTTCGGCGTGAATAGGCTAATCTAAAAACAATATTTCCTTTCATTTTTATCCTTTTCAGACTTATATTAACCCCGTGAAAATAAGATTTTCCGTCCAAAACACATCCAACAGGCCAGTTTTATCCAAAGTTATATAATTCGAGAACGAATCATCACAACAAAGTGGAAGTCAGCCCCTTGCACCGGAAGAAATTCCAACTGACTTCTGCTTCCCTTCCCTTCTCGTGCATGATTTCCACGTCCTTTCAATGGGTTTATCTCCACGTCGGACGTTGTCCCGAACATGGCGGCGAGCCGTTTCTTCGACAGGGCTGTGGAGCTCAACGACCCTCCGGTCAAGAGCGGCCTCTGCAGCATCTGCAAGGGCGCCCACAGGCTCTGCGGCAAGGACCGCTGCCCCCTGATGATCAAGTTCTACTCCCAGCAGAAGACCATGCCCCTCATCGACATGAAGGACCTGGCCGGCTCCAGCCCCCCGTCCGTGTTCGTGGGAAGGTACGGCTACCCCAAGGTGGACATCGGCCCGCTCCTGCCCCCGGAGTTCGGGGACACCACGGTCATGGACAGACCGGAGATGTGGATGGGCAAGACCATCGACGAGATCGTGGACTTCAGGTTCAGGCTGGTCCGCGGGAAGTACAGGATCGACGCCACCGACTTCCGGAAGTACGGCAGGATAGTGGACAACGTCCAGGAGCTGGCACTCACCGAGAGGCCGGTGGACATAGAGGCGTCCTTCACCCAGAAGCCCCGGGGCAGGATAATCCTTGACGACGAGGTGCAGCCCTTCGGGCCCTCCGCGAGGATGGAGTCCATGAGGATGGGCAACGGCAGGTTCGAGAGGAATCTGGAGAAGGGGTTCTACGACACCGACATGAAGGCCGCCGACGCGGTGGTACAGGCCTACAGGAACGGCACCCTCATCTCGGAGATAGAGAAGGCGTTCTCCGTCGGGACAATGGGCATCGGGAAGAACCGCCGCTTCGTCCCGACGAGATGGAGCATCACCGCCGTGGACGACATAATCGGCAAGGACATGCTCAAGACCACCAAGTTCTACGAGACCATCGACGACTTCAGGATCTACCAGTGGGAGCAGCTGGACAACAGGTGGATCATCATGCTGATGCCCTGCACCTGGAGGTTCGAGCTAATCGAGGCCTGGTACCCCAACACCACCTGGAACCCCATGGGGAAGACGGTGGACATCATCTCGGACTGCGAGTTCTTCGACGGCCGGACGGAGTACGCCCACATCGGCGGATGCTACTACGCCTCCAGGATGGCGGTCAACGAGCTGCTGACCCGCGAACGCAGGACCGCAGGGGCGGTGATCATGAGGGAGGCCCATCCCGGGTACGTGATGCCGGTCGGCGTCTGGAACGTCAGGGAGAACGTCCGCGCGGCGTTGAAGACGGTCCCGTACCACTACGAGAACCTGGACCAGGCCCTGGCCCACGTGGACAGGGTGATGGACATCAAGAGGGACACCTGGATAAGGAACTCGGGCGTGATGAGGGACTGGATAGTGCAGAGGAGGATCGAGGACTATTACTGACACCACACTCACCGACTTCCTCGAGGGCAGGGGCGAATGGGACGGCGTGTACACCGTCGTGGAGTGCCGCAAGGCCCTCTCCCCCTCCGGCCTGCCCGGACTCGACTACGCGCTGAACCCGTACGGCGGATGCGAGCACGGCTGCGTCTACTGCTACGCCCCCGGCGTCACCCACTCCGACCTCTCGGGATGGAGGGTGGTCCGCGTCAAGCGCAACATACCGGAGAGGCTGGCCAGGGAGCTGCCCGCGGTGGAAGGGGTGATAGGCATCGGCACCGTCACCGACCCGTACCAGTACGCCGAGCGCAAGTTCAGGCTGACCCAGATGTGCCTGGAGGTGCTGGCCGAGCGCAGGCGCAGGATACACATCCACACCAAGTCCGACCTGATCCTCCGGGACCTGGACCTGATCGCGTCCATGGACTCCAGAGTGGGGATAACGATCACGAACATAGACGACAGGATCTCCAAGATGACCGAGCCGGGGGCACCGCTGCCACGTGCCAGACTAGACGCCCTGAAGGGTCTGGTGGACGCCGGGGTCGACGCCTACGCCCTCATAGCCCCGGTAATGTCCTCCCTGGAGGGCAGGGAGGAGGAGCTCCTGCGGGCGATAGCCGAAACCGGTGCCAGGACGGTCTTCCACGACCCCCTGAACCTCCGCAACGTGGACACCACCAGGCTGGACAGGATGGGCATAGGCCCGTCTCCTAAATCCCGCAGGCGCCTGGCGGAGGCCGGCAGGGACCTGGGTCTGGACGTGTGGGACAGCTTCGAGAACCGACGTCCAGACGTCTGGCACCTCAACCGACATTGCGATGGTTGAATAGGAATACTTTTATAGAAGGTCTAAATTATCCGAATCCAGTAATCAGGAGATTAATCCTATGTACGGAAGCGGAAACCAGCCCGTCATCGTGCTCAAAGAGGGCACCGAGAGGAGCAAAGACAAAGAGGCACAGTTCAACAACATCTCCGCCGCCAAGGCAGTCGCCGACGCGGTCAGGTCCACTCTGGGACCCAAGGGAATGGACAAGATGCTCGTCAACACCATCGGCGACGTCGTCATCACCAACGACGGTGTCACCATCCTGAAGGAGATCGACGTCCAGCACCCCGCCGCCAAGATGGTCGTCGAGGTCGCCAAGACCCAGGACTCCGAGTGCGGAGACGGAACCACCACCAGCGTCGTCCTCGCCGGGGAGCTGCTCAAGCAGTCCGAGGAGCTCATCAACGCCAACGTCCACCCCACCGTCATCACCAACGGATACAAGATGGCGTCCGCCAAGGCCGTCGAGCTCCTCAACGAGATCGCGGTCGACGTCAAATCCGACAAGGTCCTGAAGCAGGTCGCCGCCACCGCCCTCACCGGCAAATCCGTCGGAGAGGAGGAGGAGGCCCTCGCCGACGTCGTCGTCAAGGCCTGCAAGTCCGTCGAGGAGAACGGAAAGGTCGACACCAAGAACATCCGCATCCAGAAGAAGATCGGAGGCGTCATCGGAGACACCTACCTCATCCCCGGAATCGTCGTCGACAAGGAGAAGGTCCACAGCAGGATGCCCACCCGCGTCGAGAAGGCGAAGATCGCCCTGCTCTCCGGTCCCCTTGAGATCAAGAAGACCGAGTTCGATGCCCAGATCCAGATCACCGACCCCACCGCCATGTCCTCCTTCCTCGCCGAGGAGGAGAACGAGCTGAAGGCCATGGTCGAGAAGATCAAGGCCGTCGGAGCCAACGTGGTCTTCTCCCAGAAGGGTGTCGACGACCTCGTCCAGCACTACCTCGCCAAGAACGGCATCCTCGGATACAGGAGGCTCAAGCAGTCCGACCTCGAGGCCATCTCCAAGGCCACCGGAGCCACCATCGTCGGAAACGTCATGGAGCTCACCAAGGAGGACCTGGGAACCGCCGGAGCCGTCGAGGAGAAGCAGGTCGGAGAGGACGGAATGGCCTTCATCACCGGCTGCAAGAACCCCAAGGCGATCACAATCTTCGTCCGCGGCGGAACCGAGCACGTGCTCGAGGAGGTCGAGAGGGCCCTGAACGACGCCATCCGCGTCGTCGGTGTCGCCATCGAGGACGGAAAGGTCGTCGCCGGAGCCGGAGCCCCCGAGATCGAGCTCGAGCTCAGGCTCATGGAGTACGCCTCCTCCGTCGGCGGAAGGGAGCAGCTCGCCATCGAGAAGTTCGCCAAGGCCATGGAGATCATCCCCTGGACCCTGTCCGAGAACGCCGGTATCGACCCCATCGACAGCATCATCAAGCTGAAGAACGCCCACGAGAAGAAGAACGCCAAAGCCAAGTACTACGGAATCGACCTCGACTCCGGAGAGGCAGTCGACATGCTCGCCAAGAACGTCGTCGAGCCCCTCAGGGTGAAGGTCCAGGCCATCAACTCCGCGGACGAGGTCGCCAACATGATCCTCAGGATCGACGACGTCATCGCCTCCCGCAGGGCACCCCCGACACCCCCTCAGGGCGCCGGCGCTCCCCCCATGATGTGAGTCGAAGGACCCAGCCAAACGTTGACGGGGGCTCATCCCCCTTTTACCGGTGCCCCTCCGGGGGCACCCACCAGTACCATTATGTTTCCACCAGTGCCATAGGGCCGTCACGGCCCTGTGGCCATCCAGTTTTCTGCTTCAATCGTTCTCTAACGACGTCCTGATCAATCACTCGGAGCGCGTCTACAGAGATCACAGTTCTTGACAGGAGAAGGGAATGCGGTCCCGGAAACATGAATCCGGAACCGCGGTTTGATCAGGTTTCGATGTGGATGGGGTTGTCTCCGCAGATCAGGGGATCACCACCATCGTGGGAGTTTCGCCCTTCATGCTCGTGGGGATCTCCCCGACATGGAATCCAGTGGAGGTGGTCTCGCAGTAGTAGTACACCTTCTGGGGATTGCTCGTGAAGTAGTACCCTCCGAGTTCCAGGTCGGTGTCGAAATGGACGCCGGTCGCCATGTGTCCGGGCAGCAGCAGGAGACTGCTCTCGTATCCCATGGCCTTGCACAGGGCGGCCAGGAGTATCGACGTGTCCTCACAGTCCCCTCCGTGGTCGTAAAGGGTCTCCACAGGGAACTTCCAGTACTCCTCGTATCCCATGTAGATCTGGTCGTCCTCGTAGCCTATGCCCTGGCAGAAGGCCAGCACGAAGTCCACACGCTCGTAGTCGGACATGCCCTCGTCCATCAGGTTCACGAGTTTGCCGGCCAGCTCGACGACGTACTCGTCGGTGTAGGTGACGAAGGTCATATCGCGCTGGTGCCCGCCGTAGATGTCCTGCTGCCTCTGTGAGACGTCGTAGTAGTCCCTGTAGTACTGGACGTCGCTGTAGAGGATGTCAAGGCTTGTGGTGTAGATCTTCCCGTTCCACTGCCAATCGTACTGTACGGTGGTGATGCCGTCGACCTGCACCGTGAATATGCGGTAGACGCCGCTCTCGGCATCGGCGGAGGTCACGGTGTACTCCCCGGCCTGGTCGAACACGTGGAACGAGGGATCGCCGGTGAAGGTGGCGACGTTGGACCCGTCGGAGTCGTACACGTTCCAGACACTGGTCTCGGTGTAATCCCTTCCGGCGAGGGTGCCGTCGGTGTCCAGCTCGACGTCCGGATCGACAGTGTTCATGGCGAAGACCTGCGTGTCCGTGTATCCGAGCTGCACGGTGCAGGTGGACGATGTGGAGAGGAGCTCCCCGTCGGAGGTGTACCATCCGGCGAACTGGGTTCCCTCTTCGACTGAAGCCACGAGGGTGACGGTGTCGCAGGGGTCGTAGGTGCCGCTTCCGGTAACAGTCAGGCCGTCGTCGGCGTATACTGTGAGATCCACCTCGTCCACGGTGTCGATGTTGTACACATCGACGATCTCCATGACGAGATGCGTGGATGAGAACATCCCCTCGGATACGGACTCCACCTTGTAGGGGATCCACCCGTCGCCGATCCACTGCTTCTCGACGGAGCCGTCGGAGTAGGTCCCGGTCATGATGACGCATTCCTTGGGACCGTTGATCGTGTCTATGGTCTCGGTGCCAGTCTGCGTCCATGTGATGTCCGAATCTCCTCCGCCGGACCAGTCCGTGTCGGTGCTGGTGTCCCTGAAGGTGGAGAACATCGAGGAGTACCCTATATCCCTGGATATGGTCTGGAGGTATCCCTTCTCCTGGTCGTAGCTGAGGTACTCGTAGGAGACGGTGCCGTCCAGGCTGTAGCTGCTGAGCCAGCCGCTGCCGTAGGTCCCCGATACTGAGAACGTCAGCGCCTTCCCGGCGAGGGTGTCGGTCCAACCTGCGTACAGGGTGATGTCGCCCGTCATGTCCGACGGGATGGAGTCGACGGGCTGCGTGAGGTCGCTGTCCAGGTACCAGGACACGAACGCCAACTCCCCGTCGGGGTAGTAGGCGTCGTACAGCTGTGTGGTCTGACCCTGGGTGTACTCGGAGGGGTTGAGCGAGTTCTGCTCCCCTCCGTTGAGTTCGTACTGAATGCTGTAGTGGACGTCGCCGTCCGGGTACAGGAGCACCACTCCCGCCACCACGGCCAGTATTGCCACCAGCGCTATAGTCATCTTGTTTGAGCTCATCTGATTCTTCCTTGGTCTTCGGTCTGAGGTTTCTACCCCTAGGGGGCGGTCCGGAGCGGGATCGCCGCTCAGATTACCGTCCCTCTGCCGATGACCGGGAGGGCCCCGGGATCACCGACCTCCGATGGGACTTCGATGACGAAGGAATCGAATTCTAGGCTTATGATGGCTTCCGGCTGCTCGTCGCCGGAATCCTCCTCCATGGTGGGCTCCACACGGCCGGAATCGACGCATTCGTCGTCGCGACGGTCGGTGGGGACCTCGCAGGACCTGGAGTCCCGGTACAGACAGTCGGCGAGCATCCTGGAGGAGAACTCCTCCTGTGCGCGGATCTCCGAGGCGAGGTCGTCGGCGAGGGAGATCCATCCTGTGCGGGATTCCACGAACGCCAGCATCTGTTCCAGGAAATCGAGGTCTATCCCGTCTCCGAGAGGGTGCTCTGGAGGCTGCGGGACATCTCCGTCTACGAACTCGAGCTCACCGAAGGAGCCTATCTCCGCACTGGTGACGAACAGGTCAGGGCCGATGGACTCGGTGACGGCGATGAATATCTCCTCGTCCTCGTATGGGGCGCCGGTCATCAGGATCAGCACCGTGCCCTCGGCCCTCCCGACCTCTGCGGACACCTGCTCGAACCCGAGGATGAATCCGAGGGGGTCCTCGACGGAGAGCCCTTCAGAGGGCACGATGACGCTCACCGAATCGGACTGGGAAGCCTCGCTGAAGGGGGCGCAGACGGAGACCGCGGCGAAGGCCATGACAGCCGATAACATCAGTGCAACTGCGGTCGCCCTCCTCATGAATGTCGTTATCGCGGAGGAAGTTAAAAGGTTGGTTCCGGAACGTTCGGCGAACGCGAAACGTCCCGGAACCTTGGGTGAATGACCTCGGTCTCTTCCAGACTCACTGGGAGGGGAAGAAGAACCCGGCGGTCATGTCGAGGTATTTGGCTCCGGTGTATCCGGGGCACCTCTCATTGACCTTGGCCTTGAACTCGTCCGCGGAGGAGCACTCGGTGGCGACATCCTTCAGCATCTGGAGGTATTGGATCTTGGTCTCCACGTCCTGCCTGGTCTCGGGGCCGTAGTGGGCGGAGAGGAAGATCTGGAATCCCCTGTCCAGGTATCCCCTGAGGTTGGCGATGATGGCGTCGGCGTGTCCGGCTCCAGCGACGATGGAGTGGCAGTCATGTCCCAGCATGTGCATGTAGACGGCCTTGGCCTCGGGGATCTCCACCTCGTAGGCGTCGTTGTCGGGGTTGATGACCATGTCGATCCCCGCGATCTCCAGCTTCCCGGCGCCGATCATCTCGCCGTCCTCGGTGACGGTGGAGTCGAAAGCGTCCCCGAAGATTCCGGAGAAGTTGGTGACGAGTCCCCTTCCGCCTCCGACGGTGTTGTACCTGTGGGCGCTCTCGGTCATGTAGGCCTTCACGTCGGGCAGGAAGGTGTCTCCGGCCGCATGGTAGGCGACAAGCTTCCCCTTGACGTCGAGCTTGTTGTCGGCGATGTACCTGGTCATCTCCTCGATGCTGTTCTTGAAGCAGGGGAGCTCGATCACGACCGCCTTGCCGCCCTTGCCGATGAGGTTGGGCTTCTCCAGGATGATGACCTGGTCGTCGATGGCGTCCTTGGTGTTGTAGACGTGGATCTGCACCTTTCCGCAGTCCATGATGGTCACTTCGCCGTTCTCCAGAGAGATCTTCTTGCTGTTCATTTCCGTTTTCTCCTCGACCGTGTCGGTCTCAGAGGGTAGTATGCGCCGAGGGTATTTGTATCAACCAGAAACTTGGTAGTAAGATAGTAACCTGACGGTAACCATGGGTCCTAGAGACCGATTCGTCAGAATCCCAGTGCGTCAGGGGGCGATACCCTAGATTATTATAGAGAACCTGGGAGGATTAGATACCGAAATATTGGTAGGATGACGTCTGCAACACAATCGTTACCGTGGGGAAACTGACCAGGTTATAATCTCCGCGGATGTTCAGGGATACGTCTCCGGACGGAGACGGGGGAACGTATGGAAACAGAGAAGGATGCCGGAATGTACCTTGGTTTCCTGGTGGACAGGATCCACACCACGGTGCTGGCCACGATTGGCTCGGACGGATACCCGCACACATGTGCGGTGGACATGATGCACAGCGATGACGAAGGGGTCTACTTCCTGACCGCCAGAGGGAAGGATCTGTACCGCAGGCTGAAGGACAACCCCCGCGTGTCGCTCACGGGGGTGAAGGGGGAGGACACCATGTCCTCCGTGGCCATCTCGCTCGTAGGAGACGTGGAGGAGGTCGGACCCTCGTATCTCCACATCCTTCTGGAGGCGAACCCGTACATGTACGGCATCTACCCGACGGAGGAGTCGAGGTCCGCGCTGACCGTGTTCAGGATCCGCAGGGGGAGCGGCGAATGGTTCGACCTGTCAAAGAGGCCGGTGGAGAGGGCCAGCTTCAGCTTCGGCGGCTTCGGCGAACGGCAGGACGTCTACGCCATCACCGACGCGTGCACGGGATGCGGGAGATGTCTCGAGGTCTGCCCGCAGTCCTGCATCGACTCCAACACCCTCCCTTATGAAATCGTCGAGAGGAACTGCCTGAGGTGCGGGAACTGCAAGGAGGTCTGCCCCTCCGGAGCAGTGGTAAGGAGGAGGACATGATGGACGACGCATACCGGGACGAGGAGCTGCTGGTGCGCTCGCTCTCCGCAGACGTGGGAGTGAGCGTGAAGGTCCCCGAGGATCCATCTGACAGATGGGTCCTGATCAGGGCCCTCATGAACCTGAGGGGCCCGATGGAAGCCTCCCCGGAGGTCCTGGCGGCGCAGGACCGTGTGCTCGGAAGGAAGCTGCAGGAGCGCGGAGTCGTGGAAGCGGACGATCTGGAGTACATCGATGGGATAGCACTCTGGCAGGGTGACATAACCCGCCTGAGGTGCGACGCCATCGTGAACGCCGCCAACAGCGGGATGCTGGGATGCTTCCGGCCCTGCCACGGATGCATCGACAACGCCATACACACCTTCGCGGGGATACAGCTGAGGCTGGAGTGTGCCCGCATGATGCAGGGGCGCAGGGAACCCACCGGCGAAGCCAGGATCACCGGGGCCTACAACCTTCCCTCCGACCATGTGATCCACACCGTGGGTCCGATCGTCTCCGGCAGGCTGACCGGGGAGCACGAGGAGCTTCTGCGCTCATGCTACCGCTCCTGCCTGGAGCTGGCCGGAACAGAGGGACTGGGGACGGTGGCGTTCTGCTGCATATCCACCGGGGAGTTCCGCTTCCCCAGGGTCCGTGCGGCGGAGATAGCCGTGGAGGAGGTCAGGAGCTTCCTCGCGGAGAAACACGAAATGAGAGTGATATTCGATGTCTTCGGAGACGACGACCTGTCCGTGTACAGGGAGATACTCGGACGGGCTTGACACGCTTGCCGACTGGCTGACAGAATGCGACTCGATCGTGGTAGGTGCCGGGTCAGGGCTCTCCACATCCGCCGGATTCACGTACGACGGCCCGAGGTTCCGGGAGAACTTCGCCGACTTCATCGGGAAGTACGGGTACGGCGACATGTACCGCGCATCGTTCCAGAGGTACGGGTCGCTGGAGGAGCACTGGGCCTTCTGGAGCCGCATGATAGCAATCAACAGGTACGACCAGGAGGACAACGGCACATACGCCGCGCTGCTGGACCTGCTGAGGGACAGGGACTACTTCGTGATCACCACAAACGTGGACCACTGCTTCCAGAGGTTCGGGTTCGACAAGTCCCGCCTGTTCTACACCCAGGGCGACTACGGTCTCTGGCAGTGTCCGAGACCGTGCCATCACTCCACGTACGACAACGAGGCGGCGATCAGGAGGATGGTGGAGGAGCAGGTGGACATGAGGATCCCGTCGGAGCTCATCCCCCATTGCCCGATATGCGGGAGGCCGATGACCATGAACCTCCGTGTGGACGACACCTTCGTTCAGGACTTCGGATGGTACGAGGCGGCGAAGAGGTACGACGACTTCATCGAATCGCACAGCAGGTCTAAGGTGCTCTACCTTGAGCTGGGCGTGGGGTTCAACACCCCGGGCATAATCAAGTACCCGTTCTGGAACATGACCGTGAGGAACCGCAACGCGCGCTACGCCTGCGTGAACCTGGGAGAGGCCTACTTCCCCGAGCAGCTGGGGGACCGCGCCCTCGGACTGGACATGGACATCGGCGAGGCCCTCAGGTCGCTGATAGAGAGGTCAGGCACCCCTGCCCTGTGACTCCGCGGCGAGCTTCTTGTAGCTCCAGCCCCAGGCCTCCAGGGCGTCCAGGACGGGGTAGAGGCTCTGGCCCAACTCCGTGAGACTGTACTCCACCCTGGGAGGGACCTCGGGATAGACGGTGCGGCTCACCAGCTCGTGCTCCTCCATGCTGCGGAGCTTCTCGGTCAACACCTTCTGGGAGATGCCAGTGACGGACTTGAGCAACTCGCCGAACCTCTTGGTGCCGGTCCTGAGGTCGCGAAGGATAAGGACAACCCACTTGTCGCTGATCAGAAGCAGGGTCGTCTCGACAGGGCACGGCGGAAGATCGGTGATCATGCCTGTATGAATGGCATAACCGTATTTCCTGTTGGCGGGACGCTCGGAGCCTCACTCCAGCTTCGTTCCGCACTTCGAGCAGAACTTCCCCGAGGAGACGCTGCCGCAGTTGGGGCACTTCCTCTCCACAGGTCCTTCGGGTTCGATCCTGGTGCCGCATTCGGGACAGAACGGGTCCTCCGGTACCTCCTTCCCGCAGTTGGGGCACCTCCTGGCTGCGTCGGAGGCCTCCTTGGCCTCCCTGCGCTCGTCCATCCTCTCCTGGATCCTCTCCTCGATGGCGTCGGTGTCGGTGGCCTTGTCGACGGCGCGGTCTATGCCCTCGTCGATCTTCTGCTCCACGGTCTCCCTGACCTTCTCGTTCAGCTTCTCCCCGATCCTGTCGAACAATCCCATGGGTTATCCCGGACCGACATCGTCAGGCGACGCTATAAACCTCCACAGGCGCAATCGCAACCGTCACTCCTCTCATTAAATACTGTGAAAGTCGTTGCAGGGACGGGATGGATGCATGCGCGCAGCGCTATACGTGAGGGTCTCCACCGAGGACCAGGCCAACGAGGGTTTCTCCCTCGACGCCCAGGTCAAGAGGCTGGAGGCCTACTGCAGGGTCCGCGGCTGGGAGGTCGCGGGCGTGTACAGGGACGAGGGGTTCTCCGGAAGGAACACCGACCGTCCGGAGTACAAGAGGATGTTGGCAGACAGCGACAGCTGGGACACGATCCTGGTCCTGAAGATGGACCGTATCCACAGGAACAGCGTGAACTTCGCGCTGATGATGGACGACCTCCGCGCCAAGGGCAAGGAGTTCACCTCCATGCAGGACAAGTTCGACACCACCACCGCCATGGGACGCTTCGTCATGGACATAATGCAGCGCATAGCGCAACTGGAGAGCGAGCAGATCGGGGAGAGGGTCAAGATCGGCATGGAGTACAAGGCCCGCAACGGCACAGGGAACCTGGGCTCCGGGCACCCCTACGGCTACGTCTACCAGAACGGGAGGCTGGAGGTCGTTAAGGACGAGGCCCACACCGTGCGCGCGATATACAACATGTACATGCGCGGCTCCACCATGGACGACATCGCCGACTTCCTCAACAAGGCGGAGATCCCCGCCAAGAAGGGCGGCGCCTGGAACAAGCAGTCCGTCGGGAACATCCTGCACAACCCCCTGTACGTGGGCTATCAGGACTGGAACGGCATATTCCGCAAGGGTGACCAGGAAGCGATCGTGGCAGTCGACCTGTACGAATCTATAAACGGACCTCTGCCTGTAGGCCGCTCCTGATGCCGGACCCAGCGAAGAGGGCCGCCCTGTACGTCAGGGTGTCCACGGACGAGCAGGCCGCCGAGGGGTACTCCCTGGAGGCCCAGAAATCCATACTCACGGACCACTGCCTAGCCGAAGGTCTGGACATCGCAGCCGTGTACGAGGACGACGGTTACTCGGGCAGGAACGCCAACCGTCCGGCGTACCGCAGGATGATGTCGGAGATCGACTCCTGGGATGTGCTGGTGGTCCTGAAGATGGACCGTATCCACAGGAACAGCCGCAACTTCATGTCCATGATGGACGAGCTGGGCAGGCACGGGAAGGAGTTCGTGTCCTGCTACGAGGCGCTGGACACCTCCAACGCCCTGGGCAGGTTCGTGGTGGACATGATACAGCGCATGGCCCAGCTGGAGAGCGAGCAGATCGGGGAGAGGACCAAGATCGGCATGCGCGAGAAGGCCGAGAACCTCGGTACGGAGCCGGTCCGCAAGGGGACCATGGGGTTCACCCCTCCGTACGGCTACACCCTCTACGACGGCCAGCTGAAGGAGGATCCCGAGGAGCTGACCGTCGTCACCGACATCTTCCGCTCCTACCTGTCCGGCGACACCATGGACGCCATCTGCTACTCCCTGAACAGCTCCGGGACCCTCACTCGCAGGGGGAACCCCTGGAACAAGTACAACCTCAGGAACGTGCTCCACAACCCCGTCTACGCCGGCTACATGAGGTGGGAGGAGCTGCTAATCCCGCATCACGCCGAGAGGGCGGTGACACCCGAGGAATTCAACGAGGTTCAGGAGAAAATGGCCTCGAAAGTGCGCGATCCGTCCAAGAGAACTGTCAGAAAAGTACCTGTTTTGGATGATTTCTGACGATTCTCTACGTCCAATCGTATTTATAATTTTCTTGGAATATGTACGGTCCGGGGACGTCTGGCTATCTTCGAGAGAAGGCGGTTAGACCAACTATCCAACTGACATCCGATAACGGCGTTGAATAAATCAACTTTTTATACGCAAAACGCCAAACGCGTTGCAGGTCAACCGACCTAAAGGAGGAAATAGTAATGTCTGACGAATGCAAAATTCTCGATCCGACAGCGTTCGGATTGTTCTTTGTGGCACTGGTGTCCCTGCCCATCGCACTGACGTGCATCCTCACGTACGGCGGTGTGGACAACGACATCGGCCTCTATCTCGGCGATCTCCTTATCATCGCATCGATCTTCATCTTCATCGCTGCAATCGCCGCCTACAGGGCTGGCAGCAACTTCGGATTCATCGTTTTCGGACTTGTTGCTCTCGGTGTGTTCTTTGCTGGATACAGTGGAGGAGACCTCTACATCAACGTGACCCTCGGTATCATCTACCTGGTCGCTCTGATCTGGTCCTACCGTGTCGGCAACCCCAAGACTCTCACCCTCATCCTGCTGACCACCGCACTGATCTTCATCTTCGGTGGACTTCAGGCCAACACCGGTGAGGCTGACGTCTGGCTCCTGCTGAAGGGAATCGCCGCTCTGGCCAACTTCGTGCTGACCCTCTACCTGGCGTTCGCCCTGGCTGATGAGAAGCTCCCCTGCTACTGATGCGAAAGCGTCGAAAAAGCAGACACAAACCCTTTACCTTCCATTTTTATTTTCCTGATAAGTTATTTTAAGAACCCACCCATGTCTGGCCCTTAATGAAGCCTGACACGAAGAAGAAGGTGCTCGCCTGGGGCATGGTCCTCATCATGGTCGTAGTCGTGGTCACCGTCGCTGCCGCCGCCATCGCCGAGCTATGATCGGCATCGTGACCGGAGCGTCCTCCGGAATCGGAGCGGAGTTCTGCAGGGCCCTGGATTCCAAGGGCCTCGAATGCATATGGCTCATCGCCAGGAGAGCCGACAGGCTGGAGGAGATATCGCAGTCCCTCCACACACCCTGCAGGGTCATAACCGCAGACCTCTCCACGCCCGAGGGCATCCGTACGGTCACAAGAGCAGTCGAGGACGAGCATCCCGACATCTCATTTCTCATCAACTGCGCCGGTTTCGGACGCTTCGGCAAGACATGGGAGGTTCCCTCCGAGGACACCTCATCCATGATCTCGGTCAACGTCTCGGCCCTGGTGGAGATCACCCGTGCCTGCATCCCGTTCATGAGGGGCGGGTCGTCCATCATCGAGGTATGCTCCGCTTCCGCCTACATGCCGCTGCCGGAGCTGAACGTCTACTCCGCAACCAAGGCCTTCGTCAGGAGCTTCTGCGAGGCCCTCCGCATCGAACTGAAGGGCACTGGGATCTCGGTCCTGGAGGTCTCCCCCGGCTGGGTGGAGACGGACTTCATACAGCTGTCCGTGAGCGGCGAGAGGGTGCCGGAGAAGGTCTTCAAGCACACTGTCACCAGGGAAGCCGTCGTGGCGCAGGCCATGGACAATCTCCGCAAGGGCAGGAGGAGGTCCGTCTGCGGGAGCTACAACAGGCTGCAGGTCTTCGTCTGCCGGCATCTCCCCTCGATTGCCATGCGCGTCTGGAACGCTTCCCTGAGATGATCCCATGATCCTTCGCGGACTGGAAGACTCCGACCTAGATGCCCTGAGCCACATCGTCAGCGTCACATGGGAGATGGACAGCTACGGAAGCGAGATAGCCAAACCCGCATCCGATGAGTACCTGAAGAGCTGCATCAGGCGTAGCGACTTCATCCGCGTCATCGAGGAGGACGGACAGGTGGCCGGCTGCGTGATGGCGGGGACGTCGAAGCCCTGTCCTCAGATATCAGCGATAACCCGAGTTTGACAGATAATCTCGAGAGCTCCCGCTGATCGATTGTGTTTTTCCCGTGGTTTTTCGCGTTCCCAGT
>CALUOK010000007.1 GCA_944322255.1 Candidatus Methanomethylophilaceae archaeon
AAGGATTCATACCTGACATCTTGGAAACGGACTTTTTTAATGGATCATGTTTCAAAAAAATTAGGTTCGTGACTATAGTAGTGGATATATCGTCAATGAATATGTGAAAGTCTCGGGAACCAGAACCAGTTACTCGATCCATACCGAGGACCATTACACAGTGACGGTAGAGATCAAAGGTGTTGGAGGTAACATTAGGATTTACGGTACTTTTGACCCTACAGCATCAGTCTCATTGAACAGCACACCGAGTACATCAGGCAACCCATTCAGCAATGCCATACCAGGGGAAGACTACACGTGTAAGCTTCCCTCAAAATACGGATACGACTTTCCAGACAGCATATCAATCACCGTCAATGGCAGTACATTAGCCACATCTCGTTACATGTATAACTCGAACACCGGGCAGATCACCATTTATTCCAGTTATTTTGATTCGGGAGATAGAATTGTTATAAAAGCGAATTACGAGCCTAAGGAGTTTAACATAACTGGACATATTACACATGGGACGTTGGACACGGGATCTTCCAAACCCAAATACGGCCAAAGCTACAGATTCCAAATCGAACCTTATGGTGGGTATGACGTCCCGAATACCGTCACCATCACTGGGGGAACCCCGACTACGGTCCGCCCGGACAGCAACGGATGGTGCACGATAGAAAAGGTCAATGGAGACATCACTGTAACTGGAACATGCGGTGCTGCAACCTATAAAATCATCTACCACGACGGAAACAATAGACTGACGTTGAATCCGTCCGAATATACCTATGGCGAAGGTGCGTTATTGCCATCCACCGTTGATAAACCACTTTTCATATTCCAATACTGGACCGATGAAGATGGGAACAAGATAACCAGAATTCCCAGTAATGTGTATGGCGACTATCACGTGTATGCCCATTTCATCGACGATCTCAGCGTCTACGACAACGACGGGACGAAAATGCTCTACTACATCGTGGCAGTGGTCTCGATAATGAGCATCTTCGGCGTCGCCTACATCTCGAGGAAGTGATGACATGGAGGCGAGCGCAGGCAGATCGTTCTCCACCCTCGCGTGGATCGGATGCTGGATCGGACTGGTGGTACTCGGAATCGTATGGACCACCGGATCGTACTACATAGACACCACCGTCACCGTCGTCGCCCTGCTGGCGATGGCCGGACCCCTGGTGGCCAAGATCATCATCAGCGTGAATGTCAACGGGAGCAACGATGACGGCAGCCCCCGTGTGGAGGAATTCCTGAGACCCTACAAATCCTGGCGCATCCAGACGATGGTCTACTTCTACATGATGGCCGTGAGCTGCATAGGGTTCACCCTCATGCTCGACGGGGCATACCAAACGTCTGACAAGGACATCTACACGAACTCGGTGAACATGTCCCTGACCCTGTTCCTGGCTTGGCTCGCGTTCCTGGTCATAAACACGACCTGCTTCCTGGTCGTGGCCAGGAAGCACAACAGGAGCTCCTACGTCATGGGAGACGAGTTCCAGGAGAGCATCAGGCTCATCCTGGCCGAGATAGACGAGTACAACGGGATCAAACCCGAGAAGACGACCTCCAAAGGCCACGGCTCCGGATTCGGGAAAAGGAGGAAGAGTGACTCTGCGGAAGACAGATCGTTCGGACTCGGGAAGAAGGAAGTGAGCAAAAAGGAGGAGCCCGAGAGGAAACCGGTCGGGGAACCGAAGGAGGTCTCGACCGAGAGCGGTCTGATGGTCAGGGAGGATGATGCCGATGATAGGTCGTAAGACGAAGGAGACGTCCGAAGAGACGGTCGTGGATGAACCGAAGAAGAAAAAGACATCCAGATTCGGGAAGAAGGACCCTGCAGAAGAACTCGTGACCGACGACACGGCGACCGACTCCAAGAAGGAGTCCCGCAGGAAGTCCAAGGAAAAGAAGAAGACCGAGACGGAATCCGAGGAGATTCCTGACGGTGGCGAGGAAAGCCGCAAGGAAAAGAAATCCTCCTTCGGTCTGGGACTGAAGGGAAAAGGCGAGGAGACGAAGGATGCTCCCGAGGACAAGCTGGAGCTCATATGCAAGAGCATCGAGAAGGCGTTCAAGAACGACCAGTGCGACACCGTGTCCGTCTCGGACTACTCGAAGATCGTCCAGTTCCTCCTTAGCAACAACAGATACGTGACGGTGGACAAGATATCCGCGTCCCTCAGGCCGGAGATACAGACCATAAAGGCCAGGTACATCGCTGAAAGGACCGGCGAGCTGCTGGAGAAGAACGACCTGTCCACGATCAAGAAGATCTACTCCCTGCCCGGGCTCTCGGATTCCGTCGTATCCACCGGATGCCGCCTGTACGACTACATTGTGTCCTACCTCGACAGGAACACGAAGGACATGGAGACGATTCCCGAGGAGATGGCCAAGCTCAAGAACGCCTTCGCCGGAGACAAGTTCTACAAGGCGGCGATAGAGGAGGGCTGCGTGAGGAAAGCGATGGCGTACGCCCGCGACGAGTTCGACGACTGCGAGAACTTCCTGTCGCTGGACCGCCAGTACAACCGCTACAAAGAGAGCCTGGACCTTCTGGTCGGCTCCTCTGACTTCCAGGATCTCTACACCGACAGGTTCAAGGCCATCATCGACGGCATATCTGATGTGGAGGACCTCGGCCCCATACGCAAGGTCCTCGAGACCGGTGACAGGAACGCGTTTCTGGGTCCAGCCGAGCAGGCACTCACCGAGAGGATGGATGCCCTCATCATCGGATACATGGGCGCATCTGCGGACGTCGCCGAACTCAACAAGGGCTTCGACCGCGCCCCCTCCGACATCAAGGAGCACGTCAAATCGGAGTACTATGACAACGCTCTCAGGATCCTGAGGAGCGAGAGGAGCGTCCAGGAGTTGTCCGAGGACATAACGTCCCTGCAGTGGAGCTACATCCACGGATCCGGATGGGCGGAGACCGCCATCAACGCGTACTGCGACAACGTCTATTCGCAGCTCGCGGACGAGAACTCGACCAAGATCGAGGGGCTGAGGTACGTCCCCCACGACGACGACCGCATCTCCGACAGGATGGCCGAGATCCTCATAGACCCCGTCGCAGACGGCACCATCGCGTTCGACAGCCTCTACGCCTGGCAGGAGTACTTCTCCAAGACTGGAGAGAGCATGCCGGTCAGGAAGGTCAGGTCCAAGATCAACCTGCAGATAGGCAAGGGCCTGATGAACAGCGACCCGGACATCGCCCTGTCGTTCTTCAACCAGGCGGAGTTCGAGGAACTCGGTGGCCTGGCCGTGTACGCCATACTCGTGAAGTCTCAGAACAGCCTGAAGAAGGGGGATGTGGCGATGGCACTCAGGAACGCCAAGGAGGCCTCGGAGGAGAAGCCGGGCATGTCCAGCCCTGGAAAGGCCATGATAGCGTACATAACCAACATGGGGGAGTCCCAATCGCCCGAGACGTTCAACGACGCCGTGGAGGCTTTCAAGGCGGAGCTGCCGAGTCTGGACGACGTCCTGCGCTCCACGGCCCTGGACTACATCGCGATGGCATACAGCGCGGGCAACCTGTCCCAGCCGTACGCGATCACCCGCACCCTGGGGGAACTGGACTGCGGCAAGAGCAGGTTCTTCGATGCGTTCTGCAAGAGCCTAGACGCCATCGGGTACTTCGTCGACGAGGACTACGGGCATGCGAAGGAGCTGTTCGAACAGTCGTCGGATATCGCCGAAGGGGACGAGAGGGTGGACAGGATCAACCGCCTGGGGATCTCCGGATGCCAGTGGGCCATGAACACCGACATGACGGCCGGGAACCTGAAGACTATCTGCGACGGCATCTTCAGGACATCCGACACCAGGATGGAGAAGTGGCTCTCGCTGTACATCCAGGGACTTGTGGACGAGCGCGAGGGCTCATGGAACTACGCCGCGGACAAGTACACCCGTGCGCTGGATCACATCTTCGACAGGACGGAGCTCAAGATCAGAATCGCGGAGATGTACATCCGCCTTAACGAGTACGAGGCCGCACGCAAGAGCCTGGAGGGCAACGAGGACAACATAACCAAGGTCATGAGCCTGGAGCTGGACTTCCTGACGAAGGCCGTGACTCGTCCCAGGTCCCGCCTGGAGAAGCTCACGCTCTCCACACCCTACGAACGTGCCAG
Source organism: Candidatus Methanomethylophilaceae archaeon (assembly GCA_944322255.1). Taxonomy (GTDB): domain Archaea; phylum Thermoplasmatota; class Thermoplasmata; order Methanomassiliicoccales; family Methanomethylophilaceae; genus Methanoprimaticola. The sequence continues at coordinate 4,161 of CALUOK010000007.1, forward strand.
GGCCGACCTGCTCTGGGGAATGTCCGAGGACTACAACTCGGTCTGGGGCAAGGCCGCCGACAAGTACGGGGAGGGGATCAAGGAGATCCCATCACCCCAGAGGCGTCGCGACGTGTTGCTGGTGGTGGAGCTCTACCGCAGACGCGCCTACTCCAAGTTCAAGATCTCCAGGGACAACCTGGCGGTGGCCAACGAGGACTACGAGTCCGCGATAGAGCTGCTGATGAGACACGACGACGGCACGTACGAGATGAAGGAGATCAAGGATAACATCGAGCGCGAGAAGGCCGAAGTCAACTCCTCGGAGACTGTAGTCACAACCAGAGTCGCTCCGGATGCGACTTCGTTCCAGACCCTGAACTTCGAGGGGGCGATGGTCACCATCACCGGAAGCCCCATAGGGTCGGGCGCGACGTACAGCGTGTACCTGGCCAGATCCAGAGACGGCAGGAAGTACGCCGTCAGGATGCCGTCCAAGGTGAACCCCTACGAGAGCAAGACCTTCGCGCTCTCCAAGGACGACCTTGTCAAGATAAGCCTCGAGGAGGAGATCTGGGAGGAACTGTCCAAGGTCTGCCCGGACAAGATCGTCCAGATGGTCGGCACATCCAATGAGAAGTACCACTGCCAGCTGATGGAGTACGCCGACAGGTCTTACAGCGATGTGGAGGGATCCCTGTCCCTGCGCGAACGCGTGGAGACCATCGCCCGTCTGCTGGACTGCCTGCAGGCCATACACGACGCCGGATTCGTCCACAACGACGTGAAGCCGGACAACCTGCTGCAGGTCGGGGACGTGTGGAAGCTGGCCGACTTCGACACCGCGTTCCCGGAGGGAGAGCCGTCCGTGAACCCCAGGGGCACGTTCGAGTACATGTCCCCGGAACAGTTCGGAAGGGGAGAGATCACCGAGAAGAGCGACGTGTGGGCCGCAGGAGTCATGCTGTGCCACTCGCTCAGCAGGAGGTTCCCCTTCGACGGCAGGGAGCCGCAGTATCGCGAGAACGTTCTCGCAGGAAACTTCAACAAGGGCAGCGTCAGCCCGACGTACCTGCCCATTCTGGAGAGGGTGTTCTCCGTCAACCCGGAGGACCGCCCCACAGCGGAGGAATTCGCAAACGAACTTAGGAAGCTGAACTGAACAGGAGTTAGGAGGCAGAGATATGATACCCACAGGTGGGAGGACCGACGTCATAGTGCAGTGGTTCTCCAACGACTTCATAAAAAGCAACGACAAGGTCTTCGAGAAGATGACGGTTGGACCCGGAGAGGTCCTGATGATCATCAAGGACGGCAAGCCGTCCGACGTGTACATGGAGTCCAGCGTCAAGCTGGCGGGCCCCGGGTTCCTCGCGAAGTTCCGCGAGAAGCTCAGAGGTGTCGAGAACCAGGTCCTGATGGCCGACCTGAGGCCGTTCGCGGTGAGGATCCCCATGAAGGGCTACACCAGTGACAGGACCGAGATCGCAGGAGTCATGAACGTCACCGTCCGCGTGACCAAGGAGAACATGGGCCGCCTGGCTAATCTGTACACCAGGGACCTGATCTGCGACGACAAGTGGGGCAGCATGCGCGGAAAGGTCAAGGAGGTCACCAAAGAGGACATAGAGAACCTCCTCCAGTACGACACCATGCTGACCGTCGACGCGTCCGTGCTGTCCAAGACCGCATCCTCTGAGATAAGGGCCGACATGGACGTATTCAACGCACGCGTCAGGAACGCCGTGGACTCCATGACCCCTGTATGGGCCAACTGCGGCCTGGCCGTGGACGTGGTCAAGGCCGACATCGACACCAACGCCTACGAGGACGCCATGAGATACCACGACGAGCAGTCCAAGGCCCAGATGGTCATGGATGCCGACTTCGAGACCGAGGCCCACGAACTGGAGCTGAAGTTCGACTACAACATCCTGTTCGCCAAGAAGAAGGCCGAGGAGGAGCTGGCGGAGGTCGCCGGGAAGTACAGCATCTCCGACTTCAAGCTCTCCAAAGAGATGGAGACGGAGCTCGCCGAACTCGACAACGAGATCGAGAAGAAGCGCAGGGACATCAACTCGCAGCTGGAGTTCGCGAAGGTCCAGGCCGACATCGACAAGATCAACAGCATCAGCGACGACGATGTCAGGCGTAGGAAGGCCGATACGGACGCCTACGTCGAGATGACGAAGATCAAGAACAGCGAGTACGTCAAGGACCAGGACGCCCGCAGGCAGATCGAGCTGATGCAGGCCCAGAGGGACATTGAGATCGAGAGAGCCTACGAGGACGGGAAGAAGAACGGCAAGAGCCTGGCAGAGGACGACGTCTACGAGAACGGTTACAACAAGGGATACGCGGACGGCCTCAGGGAAGCCATGAGGAATGGCCCCCAGCAGACCGTGGTCATGCCCGGGTACGGCATGCCCCCGAGCTACGGATACGGGGCCCCTCCCTATGGCGGAGGTTACGACGACAGACGCGACCGTGACGATCGCGACGACCGCAGGAAACACGGACGCGCCGACGACGAGGACAGAAGGTGATTACTTTGGATGCAATGACAATCGGAGTGGCGGTGGTCGCGGTCGTCGTGATCGTTGCCATCGCGGCGTTCGCCTACCTCAGACGCCCGAAGAAGGCTGAGGAGGATGACGGGAAGAAGATCACGGAAGACCACATCATCGCCAAGATGGACACAATACTGAGGTATCAGAATGTCGACAGACCTTAAGGACACCCTGTGGGAGATAGACTCCTGCCTGGACACGATCATCTCCGTGATGGAGGAGCATCCGTCGTACTACGAGGGCGTCATAGGGGACATCCGCGATGCCCGCAAGCTGGTCCGCAGCAATCCGAAGAAGGTCCTGGACATGGTCAAGACAGCCCTGTCCAAGGCGGAGACGGAATCCAGCACCGCCATGGAGTACCACAGGATCATCGATGCGATCGCACCGGACGACCCCGTGCTCAAGGAGCAGAAGGTCCGCGAGAGGATGGACGATTACCACGACCGCCTCCGCAAGGGCGATGTGAAGGGTGCTGAGAAGGCTATCGAGCACCTGAGGAAGGAGATCGGCGGCCGCGGAAGGCCCCCGGCGATCAGCGTGAGCCTGGAATCCGCCAGGATCAGCCGCGAGGACATGACCGCAAGGCTGACCATAAGGAACGTTGACTCCAAAGACGTCATCCTGAACTCCGTGTACGCGTCCGCCAGCGTCTGGTCGGATGACGTGCTGCTGACCACACCCGTGATCCGCGCCGGAGACTCGGCCCAGGTCCCGATAGTGATAGGCTCCGAGGCCGCGGAGTCGCCAGTGATCCACGTCAAGATCAACTACACCCGCGACCTCGTGCCGGTAAGCCAGAAGTTCTCGTTCAAGATCTTCGTGGAGTGAACATGGGCTGCTGGAAATGCTCCTGCGGACACTACGTCGACACCGAGTACGACCGCTGCATATTCTGCCAGAGGCCGAAACCGGGGACGGTCAAGCAGGGCGACATAGAGTACGCCATCACGTTCGTGTACGTCCAGAAGGGGACACCCCATATGGAGACAGGGATGGTCAAGGGACCGGTGAACATCTCTACCGGAGCAGACCACCTGCGCCTCAACGTCACCGGGATCGCATCGTCCGGTGCGGCGACGGAATACCTGTCGTTCAGCTGGGAGAACTCCATACCCCACGGCAACCCACTCCAGATCTGGCCGGTGGCGGAGGGGGGGTTCGAGGTCACCTGCCTCAGCCCGTCCTTCACCATCAACGGGATGGTTCCCGGACCCGGCAAGACCCGCGTGGAGGCGGGATCCATACTGATGCTGGCACCTACCATGGCCATCAAGCTGGAGGACTTCAGGGGACCTTCGTTCATCGAGGGCAGCATATCCCCCATCGGACTGCCTCCGCGCAGGCCGGTGGACCCGTCGGACCTGTTCCGCCCCAACGGGGAGGCCGCCTTCTACAACGGACTGAACTACATGACCTGCACCAAGTACGAGAACTCCGGCATCTCCAAGACAGAGTCAGTGGGCCCGACCGACTGGGAGTACGTCAACAAGTACATGCTGGCTATGTTCGGGATCAAGTTCAAGAACTACAGAGACACGGTCGCCGCGCTCAAGGAGGGGAGGTCATGATCGACTACTGCTCGCTGATGGGAAAACGCTCCCAGAACCAGGACGCCCTGACCGTGGTCACGGTGTCAGATGGCATTATGGATGTCAGGATGGTCCACCACGACGCCCCGGACGATTACACGGATAGCACCGACCTCCCGGACGGACTGGAGATTCTTCTGGTGGCGGACGGGATTGGCGGAATGGAGATGGGCGACCAGGCCAGCTTCCTGACCCTGACGTTCTTCCTGGAGAACCTCCAGAGTGGGTTCCAGGAGAGGATGGACATGTCCGAGAAGATCTACGAGACAATCCAGATGGTGTCCGCTGACCTCCGGGACAACTGCCCCAACTCCGGATCCACCCTGGTCGGGATGATGACCATGGGCCGTGTATCATGGGTGTTCAACGTCGGAGACAGCAAATGCGTCCTGGACACACGTGGCCAGCACATACGCACTGAGGACCATTCTCCTTCCCAGAACTGCGACACGAACATCATCACCGCATACATAGGAATGGAGGGGACAGTACCAGTCAACATCATCCCGGTGGGTGACTGTGGTAACGCCGTACTCTTCACGGACGGACTCAACCCGATGTTCCGCGAGAGAGGTCTGAGCATAGCCGACTCCCCGGAGACTGCGGAAGAGCTGTGCGGGATGTCGATTGATAAGGGTTCAACCGATAACGTCACGTGCATAATCCGCCGCTACTGACAACCCATTTACTTCTGGCCGTCCGCTACGGCGGTGCGGCCACCATAACCCGATTAATACGGCACATCAATCATGAACCATGACCTCTACATCACCGGAGGACCTCAAGAGAGGGATCTCCAAGAAGGCCCTGGAGCTGGGAGCCGCCCTCGTCAGGACCTGCCCCACCGACAGGTGGTCGGAGCACCCCATCCAGGACGAGGCGTACTGGCCCAGGAGCATCTGGCCCTGGGCTGAGAACGCCGTGGTCCTGGGGATCCCCCTGTTCGCCCCCATGGTGGCTACCACGCCGTCCATGGTGTACCAGGAGCTGTACAACACCAGCAACCGCATCCTGGACGACATGGCGTACCGCATGACCACCTGGCTCACATCCATGGGGTACCGCGCCGCGTACTTCCCCCGGGACTGCTACTTCAGCGTGGAGGCCCTGCTGGGCAACCACTGCGCCGCTTTCTCCCACGTGCTCGCGGCGTACTACGCCGGCATGGGCACCATCGGCGACAGCCACAACCTGATCACGCCTGAGTTCGGGCCACGCGTCCGCATGGTCACCGTCCTGACCGACGCGGACATCGAACCCGACTCGATGCTCGATGGTCAGCTGTGCATCCACTGCGGGAGATGCCTCAGGAAGTGCCCCTCCAAGGCGTTCTCGGATGAGGGAGAGGGCATGTACAGGATGGACTGGGACGCCTGCACCAAACACCACCTGGAACTGAAGGGGCAGCGCCACTGGCCCTGCGGCATCTGCGTCGACGTCTGCCCGGTCGGCGACGACCTCGAGCGCTACAAGGGGTCCGACAGGGTCTCGCCGTCAGGGAAGGCGCACTGCGCGGAGCACGGTTCCTGACCGCACCCGCTTTTAACGGAGTCTGCGGTTACCCGGGTGATCACATGGAGCTCGAAGTCAGGAACTACGACCTGGACACGTCCGAACCTACGGTGCTGATGCACGATGACGACTGCCTCGTCCTCGGAGTGGCCGAAGGCGACCGCGTCAGGATCTCGGGAGGATCGGCGGCCATCGCGATAGTGTCCGTCTCCGACACCCTCGTCTCCCCGGGGACGGTGCTCGTCCCGCCCTCCGTGCAGGAGCGCGCCGGAGTGGCAGCGGGTGGGAGAGGGGAGGTCGCCGTGTCCCACAGCCCCGAGTCGGTCAGGTACATACGCGAGAAGATGGACGGGAAGCGCCTGGACCCCGAGAAGATCTCGCAGCTGGTGGCCGACGTGGTCGCCGGCAGGCTCTCCAGGATCGAGGCCTCCGCCTGGCTGACAGCGCTGTACATCAAGGGGATGGACACCGACGAGATCGCGGCGTACGCCAAGGCCATGGCTGAGTCCGGGGACAGGATCTCCTTCGGATCGGACAGGGTCTTCGACTTCCACAGCTTCGGAGGACTCCCCGGGAACAAGATAACGCCGATAGTAGTCTCCATCGTGGCGGCCGCGGGCCTGAGGATGCCCAAGCTGTCCTCGCGGGCGATAAGTAGCGCATGCGGCACCGCGGACTTCGTGGAGACGTTCTGCCGGGTGGACCTGGACACGGAGGACGTCAGGAGGATCACCGAGGAGGTCGGGGGCGTGTTCTCGTGGACCGGCGCGACGGACCTCGGTCCGGCCGGCGACCGCATGATCACCGTGCAGCGCCCACTCGGAGTCGATCCGAGGCCGCAGATGCTGGCGTCCATCATGAGCAAGAAGATCGCCGCCGGCGCGACGGACCTCGTCATGGACATCCCCATGGGGACGGAGTCGAAGGTCCCCACCCTGGAGGAGGCGAGGTCGTACGCCAGGGACCTCATGGACCTGGGGGAGGCGCTGGGGATGAGGGTCGAATGCGCCATCACCTACGCGGAGCAGCCCCTGGGCACGGCCGTGGGGCCGGTCCTAGAGGCCAGGGAGTGCATGGAAGTCCTGGAGCGCAGACCCGGCCACGACGACGTCGCCGACAAGGCCTGCGTCTGCGCGGGACTGGTCCTGGGGATGGCCGGCTACCACGACGGGGCCGCAGAGGCCCGCGGGATCCTCGAATCTGGAGCCGCCCACCGCAAGTTCCGCGAGATAGTCGGCGCCCAGGGCGGCGACCCCGAGGTGACGTCGGAGGACATGGTACCCGGACCACTCTCGGAGACCATCGTCGCCGACAGGTCCGGGTTCGTCAGGAGGCTGTCCAACAGGGCCGTCGTCGAGGTGGCGAAGGCCGCCGGCGCACCGGGCGACAAGGGGGCCGGCGTGCTGCTGGGGAAGAAGCTCGGCATGAAGGTCTCGGAGGGCGACGTCCTGATGACCGTCTACGCCGAGCGCGAGGACAAGCTGCGCCATGCCGTGGAGACCGCCATGGAGCTGGAGCCCATAGTCGTGGAGGGCATGGTCATCGGCAGGGTCTGCCCTGAATGAAGTCCGAAGATGCCCGTGCATGATGTTTAACCTGTCCTAACACCGTTAATTTATTAAAACCCCTTATTCTCCACCATCCATGCTCGGAAGGAAGATCTCTATCGACAAGGAGAAGTGCGACGGCTGCGGACTCTGCGTGACCGCGTGTCACGAGGGTGCCATCGAGCTCGTCGACGGCAAGGCCGAACTGGTCCGCGAGAACGTCTGCGACGGACTGGGCGACTGCCTCCCCGCCTGCCCACAGGGGGCCATCTCGTTCTCCGCCCCCGCCGACACGCCGTCGAACCTGGGGATCTCCATGGTCAACAGCGACCCGTCCGCCTGCCTCATGGCGGACCCGGGGTACCAGTGGCCCATCCAGATCGCCCTGGTCCCTCCGAGATCTGACTTCTTCAGGGGGACCCTGGTCGTCGGTGCCGACTGCGCGGCGTTCGTCATGGACGACTTCAGGAGGCGCATGATCGGGTCGAACCCCGTGATAATCGGATGCCCCAAGCTGGACGACCGCTCCAGGTTCGAGAAGCTCAAGGCCATACTCGCCAACAATCCGGTGGACGAGGTCAGGATCGTCAGGATGGAGGTGCCCTGCTGCAGCGCGCTGACGAGGCTGGTCAGGGACGCCTCGGAGTCCTGCGGAAGAGATGTCGGGATCACCGAGACCGTCGTGTCCCGCAGCGGCTCGGTCATCCACTGAGGCCGGACGGAGAAGGTTAAGACTTGGTTAGCGCATTGCCGCGACGGACCGCCTACGGAAGGCGGAGGTGAGGGCATGGGAATCAACATCGGAATCTGCGAGACGGAGGCGCCCAGCGCGCCCTGCAGGGAGCTGCGCGGGAACATCGTGAAAGTGCATCTCGAGGACCCCAGCGGGTTCGAGGAGCACATGGAGTACGACGTCAAGGTCGACCTGGATACCGCAAAGGAGGCGGTGGGCGACTGGGACGCGTTCATCAAGCGCAACAGGATCAACCCGGAAACAGACGCGGTCTACATGGACAAGGTCAAGAAGGACGACGACAGGGCGCTCCTGGAGCCTCTGGCGCAGAGGGTCTGCACCGGATGGATCGTCATAGAGGGTCTTCCGGAGGATGTCAGGAGACAGGTCCTCGAGAAATCCGGCTCCGAGGACCGTCTGACCGGCTGGGACATGCTCAGCTTCGACGAGATGAACGAGATGTGCGCCAACTGCCCCCTGTCCTGGGACAAGGGCCGCGGATGCATCGGCGCCTTCGGACCCGACAACAGCCTCCTCCCGGAGATCGCCGGAAGGCACGGATGCCCCATCGTCGCATCGGTCCCCGACGCAGTGAAGGAGGGGAAGAGGTTCACGTCCGAGGACGCGGAGGAGCTCCTGAGGGAGGTCGCCGTCCTCAGGGAGGCTCTTCCAGAGGAGGGCAAGATGATGGTCAGGCGCTACAGCGGCCCCGTCGACAGGATGGAGGCCGTGGCGAAGATCTCCGTCTCCGAGGGCTGCGGGTTCTTCTTCTTCTGAGGATCAGGCGTACCCGTTGAGGCGCATGATCGCGGAGACCATCCCCTCCACCAGGGAGCGGACCCCCTTCATGCCCTCCCTGTCAACCTCGTACTGGGGCGAGTTCAGGGCCCTTATGATCGGCATGGGATGGGAGCCGGACACCAGCATCTGGTTCATGAGCATCCAGTCCACCATCTGGTTGTAGACCAGGGAGGCCCCGTCGTGGCCGCAGACGGCTATCGCCCCGCCCACCTTCCCCTTCAGGCCGTGGTCGCCCTTGCCGTACACCAGGGCCGCCCTCTCCATGAAGGTCTGCATCATGCTGGGGCAGGCGTTGGCGTACGTGGGCGCCGCCAGGATGACCCCGTCGGCCTGCCTGAGCCTGTCGAGGAGGTCGTTGAAGCCATCGTCCTCGTCGATGCACCTGCCGTCCCCCCTGATCTCGCAGGTGAGGCAGACGTTGCAGTTCACGAACTGGTACTCGTACAGATGGACGATCTCCATCTCGATGCCCTCCCTCTCGAACATGTCCTTGACCTCGTTGAGGATGTTGCTTGTGTTCCCTATGGGGCGCGGGCTTCCGTTGAGCGCGAGTACCTTCATGGGACGGCGATTGTGGACTCCGATTAAACTTGTATCGGACGTTCCGACCATTTTCACAATCGTTAACATCGAAATACATCCACAGGCCGCCGGGTGGGGTTCGATAGATTAAATTATGATTCAGCGTTCACGCCGTTATAGGTGAAGAAATGACAGAAATGCTGAAAGTGGTCGACCTTCACGCCTGTGCGGGCGAAAAGGAGATCCTGAAAGGCGTCAACCTCACCGTCAACGAGGGGGAGACCTGTGTTCTGTTCGGTCCCAACGGATCGGGCAAGTCCACGCTGATGTCGACTATCATGGGCTACAGTTCCATCCAGGTGACGCAGGGCCAGATCCTGTTCAAGGGACAGGACATCACCGAGATGACGGTGGACCAGCGCGCCAAGCTGGGCATCGGCATGATGATGCAGCGCCCCCCGAACATCTTCGGAGTCAAGCTGGGGGACCTCATCAGGGCGTCTTCGCCCAACAGCGAGGCCGTCCTCAGCAGCGCCCCGGAGTTCAAGATGCAGGATTTCCTCGACAGGGAGGTCAACGTCGGCTTCTCCGGAGGGGAGATCAAGAGGTCCGAGCTCCTGCAGCTCACCGCCCAGAAGCCCGAGTTCATCCTCCTGGACGAGCCCGAGTCGGGAGTGGACCTGGAGAACATCGACCTCATCGGCAGGAAGGTCCACGACCTGCTCTACGACGGCAACTGCCCCGGGAGGCAGAGGCACGTCTCGTCCCTGGTCATCACCCACACCGGGCAGATCATGGACTACATCGGAGCCGACCGCGGCTACGTCATGAGGAACGGAAGGATCTTCTGCTCCGGCAGGCCCAGCGACCTGCTGAAGGAGATCAGGGAGAACGGTTACGGAGAGTGCGACTCATGCCAGCAGATAATCAGTCTGTGAAGGAAGCCCTCGGCAAGAAGGGCGCGTACGGTGCCGACCTGGACCTCGACCGCTACGACGAGGGCACCAAGGCCCCCGAGCAGATCGACGACCTCCAGAGCTCCGGCTACAAGGACTACCTGGAGAAGGTCGGAGTGGTCGCCGACGAGATGAACCGCTCAGGCACCCTGATGTTCATCGACAACGGCATGAGCCACTGCCATGCCAGCCAGCAGGAGGGCCTGGAGATGATGTCCACCCAGGAGGCCCTGAGGAAGTACGACTGGGTCAAGGACTACATGTGGAAGGCCATGGACCCCGCCAAGGACAAGTACACCGCCAAGAGCTACCTGGAGGACGCCGACGGATACTTCATCCGCGTCAAGTCCGGGTACCACGTCAAGGACCCGGTCCAGACCTGCATGATGATCAAGACGGACAAGACCATCCAGAACGTCCACAACATCGTCATCGTGGAGGACAACGCCTCCCTGGAGATGATCACCGGATGCTCCACGTCCCACCACGCCAACGACGCCCTCCACATCGGCGTCTCCGAGATCTACGTGGGCGACAACTCCAACCTGTCGTTCTCCATGATCCACAGCTGGGGCAAGCAGACAGGCGTCCGCCCCAGGACCGCCACCGTCGTGGGCAAGAACTCCAACTACACCAACAACTACGTGATCCTGAACCCCGTCGGAAGCCTCCAGAGCTTCCCCTCCGCCACCCTGGCCGAGGGCGCGACCGCCATGTACAACACCATGTGCATCGCCCACGAGGGTTCCGACATCGACACCGGAGGACTCGTCTACCTCAACGGGGTCGGCAGCAGCGCCCAGATCCTCAGCAGGAGCATATCCATGGGCGGACACATGTGCGCCCGCGGACGCCTGGTCGGTAACGCGCCCGGCGCCAAGGCCCACCTGGAGTGCAGGAGCATCATCATGAAGGACGGAGGCTCCACCAACGCCGTCCCCGAGCTGGAGGCCCATGTCGCCGACGTCGAGATGACCCACGAGGCCGCCGTAGGGAAGATCGCCCAGGACCAGATCGAGTACCTCATGTCCAGGGGACTCACCGAGGACGAGGCTGTCAGCATGATCGTCAGGGGATTCCTGTCCGGAAGCATCAACGGCCTCCCGCCGGCGCTGCAGTCCGAGCTAGACGCGGCCATCGAGGCCGCCAACCTTGGCGACTGAACCCTTTTCCCAAACAAGGTCCCCTCCGGGGGACCATCTCCATTTTTAAATCCTTATGACGATGCGTTCCCCATGGGTGCAAGTCGTCCTCTACTCATCACCATAATCGGTGCGCTGTACGCTCTGCTCGGGATAGTTCTGCTGGCCCTCGGTGCCCTGGCCTTCGCGGGAGGCGCAGCTTCCGGTGAAGCCGCGGTCGGAGCCGCGGGAGGCGGTGCGATCGCCGTCTTCGGACTGATCTACATCGTCATAGCCCTCGGTTTCTTCAAGGGCTGGAAGCTCTGGTGGTACCTCGGTGTCATCTTCGCCATCCTCGGGATCATCGGCGGACTCCTCATGTTCCCCGTCGGTCTGATCACGGTCATCATCGAGCTGATCATCCTCTGGTACCTGTTCAGGGACAACGTCAAGGCGTTCTTCTTCGACTGAGCGTGAAACCGGCCCTCGGGCCATCTTACCCTTCTTTCTTCACATCCTGAACTCTGCACCGGCATCGATGGCGTGCAGGACGTTCCCGTCGGGGTCCAGGAAAGATGTGCATGTCCCGAACGGCGTGTGCACGGGCTCCCGCACGAACTCCACGTCCTCGTCTATCAGACGGCGGCGGGTGTTGAACGGGCTGTCCACACCGAAGTACAGGCCGGTGTCTATACCGGTGATGTCCGAGACCCTGAGCATGAGACGGCAGTTCCCCCTCCTCAGATACGCCTCCGACTCCGTGCGTCCCAGCAGGTCCAGGCAAAGGACGTCCGTGTAGAAACCGATCGACCGCTCGAGGTCGCTGACGGGTACGGAGCCTGCGAAGATCGACTCCGGGATCCCCTCGACCGTGTACTCGAAGAACCCTCCCTGTGGATCACCAATGGGCATGCGACTGCGATGGCCGTCCTCGGTTAAAGGCTCTGCCGTCCCGTCATGGCCGCAAGCCGCAGGGATATGCTGGACGGAACACTGAACCATAGTAAATGTTAAATACATGTCCTCTATACCAAGGCATACTGCCCTGGTAGTGTAGCGGCCTATCATGAAGCCCTGTCGAGGCTTCGACTCGGATTCGAATTCCGACCAGGGCGCTCATCTTCTATTCTCGATTCGTTGTTCACTGATTCCTTCGAACGTTCGTCTCCTTCTCCCTGTCGACTGTCAACCGTTAAGTACCTCCACCATCCTCTACAGTGTTACTTACGATTGATTTCGTATTAAGAGATGAGAAAATGAACGGAAAGATTCTGATCGCGGGAGCAATCGTCGCCATCCTGTGCATCTCCGTCATCGCCGTCCCCGCGGACGCCGAGGACACCGGTTTCGATGTGACCGACGGAGAGGGCAGGGTGTTCCACTACGACGCACCTGCGGAGCGCATCGTCTCCACGGGAGCCGCCACGACCCTCACCATCGCCGAGGCCGGCGCGGTCGACAAGATCGTCGCCGTGGACAAGTACTCCACCTACGACTACACCGGATACGAGGCCCTGTCCACGATGGACGCCATGGACCTCGGATCGTTCTACGGGGACACCAACCACGACTACATCGTGACATCCCTGATCAACATGGTCGACGCCGGGGAGTTCTCACTCGACGACACGATCATCCTGACAAGCTACACATCCAACAGGGCCCTCTACGAGAGGCTCACCGAGGCCGGGTTCACCAAGGTCCTGGTCTGGACCACCGACTCCGTCCCGGACTACGACGCCATCGTCCAGATGGTCTCCGACGTGTCCAGGATCGCCTCCGGCACCGTCCCGGAGTCCGTCAGCGCCATGCTCGAGAAGACCGAGACCGTCTCCGGCGCCGTGGCCGGTGTGGAGGACCGCACCAAGGCCCTGTTCGTCTGGTACACCGGCGGGGAGTTCTCCGTGGGCAACTCCTCCATCATGAACTCCATGCTGGAGGTCGCCAACGCCGACAACATCGGCTACAACGACAGCACAGCGTCCCACTACGGCGACGTCAACATGATCATCTCCCTGCTGGAGCAGAACCCCGGCACCGTGATCTTCGTCAACTACAGCTACGGCACCGCCGGAGGCACCGCGGAGTCCTTCAGGAACGAGGTCCTCGGAGGCAACACCGACTACCCCGTGGTCATCATGGACAGCCTCTGGAACAACTGGTGCCCCGAGTCAGCCGACGGGCTTATGACCGTCGGGCAGTACCTCTACCCCGAGCTACTGGGCGAGCCCTACGACGGCTACATGGACGAATACGACATCTGGGGCGGCTCCGACGACCCGGCCCCCGGAGGGGACGACGAGCCCGGCACCGATCCGGGAGCGTCCGACGACGGGGAGACCGGGGTCAGCGAGGGACTCTTCATCTTCGGAGGAGTCGTCGCCCTGGTGGGATCGATCGTCGGTCTGGCACTCGCCGGAAGGGAGAAGGCTTAAACCGAAACCATCCATAAACCTGGACGATGAGCATGAACCGGAGGAAGTGGATACAGGCCCTGCTCTGCGTCGCGGTGCTCATCGTCCTGCTTTTCATATTCATACTGATGGACCTGGCCTGGGCCGGGAACAGGATCCTGTCCCTGGGCGAGGTATGGGCCGCGCTCACCGGCAACGGGACCTGGGGCACGGACCAGATAGTCAACGTCCAGAACCTCCCCCGCATCGCCATAGGTGTCTTCGTGGGCGCGGGACTGGCGGTCACCGGAGGCGTGATGCAGGCGGTGTTCAGGAACCCCCTGGCCGACCCGTACATACTGGGTCTGTCCTCCGGAGCGTCCCTGGGGTCCGCCGTGGCCATCCTCTTCGGGGTGTCGTTCATCCCCCTGAGCATCTCCCAGCCGGTGCTGGCGTTCGTGTTCTGCCTGCTGACCATGTTCCTGGTGTACACCGTGTCCAGGATGGGTGGCGGCAACGTCAGGACCGAGACTCTGGTCCTGGCGGGAGTCGCGGTCTCCGCACTCATATCGGCGATCGTTTCGTTCATCACCTACATCGCGCCCAGCGACGAGATGCAGGACATCGTGTTCTGGTCCATGGGCAACCTGGGCGGGACCAACTGGACAGAGGTCGCAGTGGTTGCCGTCATTGTCGTCATAGGCGTGGCCATCATGCTCACCCAGAGCAGGAAGCTGAACGCGATGATGCTGGGTGACGCCCACGCCATGGACCTGGGCGTCGACGTCGCAAAGGTCAGGCTCATGCTGCTCATCGTGTCCTCTCTGGTCGTCGCCGCCAGCGTCGCGTTCGTGGGGACCATCGGATTCATCGGACTGGTCATCCCGCACATATTCAGGCTCATACTGGGGCCGGACAACCGTCTGATCCTCCCCATATCCACCCTCGGCGGGGCCACCTTCATAATCATCTGCGACTACATCGCGCACCTTGTCGCCGAGTTCCACGGCGTTCTGCCCATCGGCGTGGTCACATCGCTCATCGGAGCCCCGTTCTTCGTGTACCTGCTGGTCAGCAGGAGGAAGGAGGTGGGATGGTGACCTCCCCGCTGGAGATCGACTCCCTCAGCTACAGCTACGACGAGAAGGAGGTCCTGGACGAGATATCGTTCAGCCTCAGACCTGGAGAGATCCTGGGCATCCTCGGACCCAACGGCTGCGGGAAGACCACCCTGCTCAAGAACCTCAACAGGAACCTGAGGCCCCACGGCGGATGCGTGCTCCTGGACGGGGAGGACATAGGGAGGATGGACAAGAGGGACATAGCCAGACGCGTCGCCTCGGTCCCTCAGACCAACGAGATCAGGTTCGCCTTCACCGTCCGCGAGATCGTGGAGATGGGCAGGATGCCCTTCCAGGAGGCCTTCCGCGGGAACTCCTCGGAGGACGAGAGGATCGTCGAGGAGGCCATGGAGCAGGCAGGCGTCACGGACATGGCCGACCGCTACATCAACA
Organism: Candidatus Methanomethylophilaceae archaeon; assembly: GCA_944322255.1. GTDB lineage: Archaea > Thermoplasmatota > Thermoplasmata > Methanomassiliicoccales > Methanomethylophilaceae > Methanoprimaticola. The sequence goes on from CALUOK010000007.1 coordinate 19,401, forward strand.
CCATGAGCGGCGGCGAGAGGCAGAGGACCATCATAGCCAGGGCCCTGGCACAGACCCCGGAGATCCTGCTGATGGACGAGCCCACCCTGCATCTGGACATCAACATGCAGTTCGAGGTGCTGGACCTTGTCAGGAGGCTCTCCGCCGAGAATGGGCTGACAGTGGTCATCGTCTCGCACGACCTGCCGATGGTGGCCCGCTACTGCGACAGGATGGTCCTCATCCACGACCACAGGGTTTTCGCCATGGGCACCCCAGAGGAGGTCCTGACGCCTGAGAACATGCGCACGGTCTTCAACATCGACGCCCGCTTCGAGACGGACGAGCGCGGCAACCCCACGGTCAGGCTTTTCGGCGCATACCACGGATGATTACCGATTGATATGCATATGCATTTTCTTATGCATTTTCTTATGCATATTCTTATGCATTTTCTTATGCATGTTTCTGGAGGAATTGATAGCCTCCGGAAAATTGGATGCATGTACCCAAACAACCCGAAGGACAGCCGCCAGAGGATCTGTCTCTCCAAGCGTTGAGTGATTGGGAAGGGTTTATAAACGTCCCGTCAATGGACAGCCCATGCGCTGGATGCTACGCAGCAAGATCCACAGGGCCACCGTCACGGAGACCCGCCTCGACTACGAGGGCAGCATCACGATAGACCAGGACCTGCTGGACAGGTCCGGGATCTGGGTGGGCGAGAAGGTCAGCGTGGCCGACGTGAACAACGGCAACCGCTTCGAGACCTACACCCTCCCCGGCGAGAGGGGCAGCGGGGTCATCGCGGTGAACGGCGCCGCGGCGCACCTTGTCAGCGAGGGAGACCTCGTCATCATCATGGCCTACGAGCTCACCGACGAGCCGATAAGGGCCAAGGTCCTCCTGGTCGATTCGGACAACGGGGTCGCCAGGGAGCTGGTCTATTGAAGGTCACCGTCTACTCGGACGGGGGTTCCAGGGGGAATCCCGGGAAGTCGGCCTACGCCATCGTGGTCGTCTCCAACGGCAGGGTCGTCCACGAGCACGCGGAGTTCCTAGGGGTGCACACCAACAACTACGCCGAATACAGGGGACTGATCGCTGCGATAAACAAGGCCATAGAGCTCGGAGCCGACGAGGCGGAGTTCGTCATGGACTCGCAGCTGGTGATCAGGCAGATGACCGGCGAGTACAGGGTCAGGAACCCCGACATGGCCGTCCTCCATGCGGACGCGGAGGCCCTGGCCGCGCTCATCCCCAAGGTGTCGTACAGGAACGTTCGCAGATCGGAGGAGTACATACCGAGAGCAGACGCCCTGCTGAACGCCGAGATGGACAGACACTGACCTTTTAAGTTCTGATTAACGCATACCGACGGCATGGACGGCACACCAGCGATAGAAGCCGTCGGCCTGACGAAGATGTACGGCGGGTTCGCCGCGATATCCGACGTCAACCTCACGGTCCGGAAAGGGGAGTTCATGGGTCTCCTGGGTCCCAACGGGGCCGGGAAGAGCACGACCCTGAAGGCCATAACCGGACTGCTGATACCGACATCCGGCAGCGTAAGGATCGCCGGGATCGACATACACGACCACAGACGCGCCATGGAGCACGTGGGCTGCGTCATCGAGACACCGGAACCCTATCCGGGGTTCACACCGGCAGAGATCCTGGAGTACGTCGGCCGCATCTACGGCCTGGACTCCAGGGAGATCGAGATACGCGCCAGGGACGTCCTCGAGACCATGAGGATGTGGGAGTGGCGCGACAAGAAGATAGGGGAGTTCTCCAAAGGCATGAGGCAGAGGGTCGTCCTGGCCCAGGCACTGCTGCCGAACCCCGAGACCATCATCCTGGACGAGCCCACGTCCGGACTGGACCCCAGGGGGATGATCGAGATCAGGCAGACGCTAGCGGACCTGAAGCACAGGGACGTGAGCCTCCTGATATCCACGCACATCCTGAGCGAGGTGTCCGAGATCTGCGGGTCCGTCACCATGATCCGCGACGGGAGGGTCATCGCGTCCGGAGACGTGTCCAGGCTCATCCGCGGCTCCGGCGTGGAGAACGCCGTGACCCTGGAGATACGCACGCTGAAACCGTTCACACCGCAGGTCGTCAGCGACCTGGAGCACTGCCAGGGCGTGACCTCGTCGGAGAGGATGGGCGACTACATGCTGAAGCTGGAGTTCTCCGGCTCGTCGGAGGACCAGGCGCACGTGAACGAGGTCGCGTTCAGATCGGGACTCGGCATCCTGGCGCTCAACGAGAAGGGGGCCAACCTAGAGGACCTGTACATGGAGCTCACCAAGGGGGATGAGGTTCAATGACCGACGACGTTATAGTGAGACCCAAGGGCAGGCGCAACAACGCCGCCGACTCCGATGCGCCCGTCGTGAAGGCCGGACCAGCCCCGCAGCCGCAGGAGGAGACGGCATCCGCACCGGAGACCGGAAGGAAGTCCGCCCTCGGAGGCATCGGCTCGTCGATTCCGTTCGGGAAGAGGAGGGAGGAGGACCGCAAGGGCACCTGGGGCGACTCGGGATACCGCGCGACGGACGACCAGGCCCACAGGGACGTCGCCTACGGCATACCGTCGTTCATGAAGCAGACCTGGATCGTGTTCATGGTGCAGATGAAGCTGTTCTCCAAGCAGAAGTGGACCTACTTCATGCTCTTCGTCGCCCTCCTGATTCCCATAGTGTACTTCGCGGGACACAACCTGCTGACGTCGATGCTGTCCGGCTTCGGGTTCGTCACCGAGTACTCCAACACCTTCATCGCCGGCATGCTGGCGTTCCTGCCGCTGCTTCTGGGACTGTTCACATCGGTGATGTGCGGGACCCAGCTGCCCAACGAGTTCAAGGAGAGGACGGCGTACATGAACGTCTCCCTCCCCCTGGACAGGAGGTCGTTCTACCTCGGGAAGTACCTGGCCGGGTTCATCATGAGCCTGGCGGTGTTCATGTTCGCCTACGGCATGGCCATCGCCACCGCCATGAGCAGGTACGACGCAATCTTCGCGGACCTGCTGTCCTCGTCCCTGGCGCTGACCATCGTCGGCGTCTTCGCGTACTCCGCGACGGCGTTCTGCATAGGCAGCTTCATGAGGAGAGGCTCGTCGCTCATACCGTTCATACTCATGTCAGTGGCCATCCCCATGGTGTGCACCCTGGTGTTCGCGGTGTACGAGTACACCGGCCCCGACCTATCGTGGCTGTTCTACCTGCCTTGCTTCCTGGGCGAGGCGGCGCTGGGCATCCTGGGCGCACCCATGTCTGGATCTGCCGGAATGGTGGTGATCCCCTACATGGACCTGACCAACATAGGCATCAACCTGGCGGTCGGAATCGTCTGGGGAGCGGCGTTCCTGCTCCTGGGCATGTTCAAGACCATGAGGAGGGAGATGTGATGAGAGTCGGATACGTTGCGATGGCGGCCATCGCCATCATGATGGCCGCATGCGTCGTCCCCGTTTTGGCCGAGGAGTCTGACGCGGCGGACAGCCTGAGGATGAGCGACAAGTACGTCCTGTACGCCCAGTTCGAGAAGCAGGCCGTGGACGAATGGTACTACGAGTGGTACTACGACAACACGCTGTACTTCATCGACGGCTCCCCCGAGGACCAGGAGATGAAGAGGTACATCGAGGACCCCTACGGGGTCAGCATCACCGACGACCAGCGCGAGTCCGTGGAGGCCGCGCCGGCCGGGACGCTGATCAACGTCTACGAGCTGAGCACGTACTACTACGACTTCGACGTCCAGACCGTCAACTACAACGACCAGGAGGTCCCGGGAGTCAAGATCATGGACCCCTACGGATCCATGAGCTTCTTCGTGAAGGCGGGGGACACGATAACCCTCACGATCCACGACATCGAGCAGTCCTACGTGGGCAGCAACGTGATGAGCGAGATCGAGGCCTCGGTCTACGTGGACTACCAGACTCATACGATAGACCCCACGTTCTCGCATCAGTACGACGTGTCCACGGAGATGTCAGTGGATTTCAACAACACCTACAACGCCGTCTACTGGGAGGTCAGCTACGACGTCAGCGGCATCAGCGAGCCCAACGGATCCGCCACGCTGTACATCGCCATCTGCGCTGTGATCACCGTCCTGGTGCTGGCGCTCCTGGTCTACGCCGGGATCAAGCCCAAGTGGGCCAAGTGAAACGCAGGGGGTGACCCCTGCTTAATACAAAGAGGGGCCGAGCCGATCCGACTCGGTTCCCTCCATTTTCATAAACCCTGTGATGACGACTCAATCGGCATTACGCACATCATGAATGTCATCAGAAACATAGAACATGATACATGCAACATGTTCAATGAATCATGACTCGTCACAACCTCATCTTGCACGAAGATGCCACGCAATGCCCTGATGTTCGGATTGGATGAAGATGTGTGGGGAAGGTTCAACCTTCGACCGATCAGCCGACGATCTTCCCGCTGAGCTCCTCCACCTTCACCAGGGTCTGCTCCCCGGTGGACATGTCCCTCAGGGTGACGGAGCCCTGCTCCATCTCCTTGGCGCCGATGATGACGGCGTACCTGGCCCTCGCCGAGGAGGCGAACTTCAGCGCCTTGGCCATCTTCCTGCCCATGATGTCCATGTCGGCGGAGACGCCGGCTGCCCTGAGCATGGACGTGACCTCCGCGGCCCTGACCCTCATGTCCTCGGACACGGGGACCACGTAGGCGTCGATGCCCTCAGGGTCGTAGGAGCTGCCCTCCTTCTCCAGTGCCAGCAGGATCCTGTCGAAGCCGATGGCGAACCCGGTGGAGAACACCTTCTCCCCTCCGAAGAGCTCGGACAGGGTGTAGGACCCTCCTCCGCAGATCTGCTTCTCGGCGCCCAGCGCTGGGGCCTCGGCCTCGAACACCATGCCGGTGTAGTAGTCCAGTCCCCTGACGACTCCCAGGTCGATCTCCAGGTCCTTCACGCCCATGACATCGAGATATGCCACGACCTGCCTGAGCCAGTCGCCGGCCTCCCCGGGGACCCTGTCCAGCACCTCGACGCCCCCGACGGTCTCCGTAAGAGCGAAGATGTCGTCGATGTCCTCGGCCTTCACACCCATGTCCTCCATGAGCGGCCTGGCCTCGTCGTAGAGCTTCTTGTCCAGCTTCTGCAGCACCTCGGCGGTCCTGTCCTGCGGGACGCCCGCGTCCGCGATCCTCTGCCTGAGGACGCCGATGTGGCCGATGCGGATGCGGTAGTTCCTGACACCGATCTGCCCGATCATGGCGTACGCCAGGGCGATGGCCTCGGCGTCGGTCTCCGGGGTGGCGCTGCCGATGATCTCGGCACCGAACTGGAAGAACTCCCTGTACCTGCCGCTCTGGGGCCTCTCGTACCTGAAGCACTGCCCGAAGTAGAAGACCTTGATCGGCTTGGGCTCGTTGCTCATGTTGTTGACGAACATCCTGACGACCGGGGCGGTCATCTCGGGGCGGAGGGCGATCTGCCTGCCGCCTTTGTCCTCGAAGGCGTAGAGCTCCTTCAGCACGTTGGGTCCGGACCTCAGGATGAAGAGCTCCGCATCCTCGAAGATGGGGGTCTCCACCTCCCTGAATCCGAACGTCCTCGCGGTATGCCTGAGCCTGTTCTCGTAGAACCTGCGTTTCTCCAACTCATCGGGGAGGAAGTCCCTCGTACCGCGCGGACACTGAATCATGACGGTTGCGATGACCAGGACGGATATAATCCTTGTCCGGGCGCATGCGACCAGTCATATACGCGCGGGCGCGATGACAACCCATGGACGCCAGGACCCTGGCCGGGAAGACGCTGTTCTTCATCCTTATCTGCGTGTTCGTGTCAGGGTTCTCCAGCGTGTTCGGCCCGGAGAACAACCTGGTCGGCGTCATAATCATCGTCCTGGCACTGACGATGCTGTCCAGGGACCTGTCGGTGAGGCCGGTGTGGAACCTGGGGGTGATGTGCGCCTGCACCCTCGCCATGGGCGCGTTCTCGTTCCTCTCCGTGTGGCTGGGGAACCCGTTCGCGGGCGCCTTCCTGAACTTCGCGTTCGTGTTCGGGGCCTGCTTCTACGCCATGCACGACCTGAACTCCCCCATGCACTTCCCGTTCCTCCTGGGCTACGCGTTCATGCTGTCCGTGCCGGTGACGGCGGAGGGACTGCCCCCGAGGCTGCTGGCACTCGTCGCGGGGTCCGTGTTCGTCGTGGGCCTGAACGTCCTGTTCCACCACGTGTCCAAGGGCAGGAGGGAGCGCGAGGGGATGGTCGCCATCTGCGACGAGGTGGCGTCGCTGTGCGTCTCGGCGAGGGCCGGCGCGGCCGCCAGCACCGACAGGCTGGACGAGCTCTGCGGCAGGATGGACGGCTACCTCTACGAGAGGCTCAAGTCCAGGTTCCTGTCCAGGCCCGGCGACCGCAGGATGCTGGACATCGTCGTCTCGCTGCAGATCCTGGGAACCGTGGTGAGCCTCAGGGAGCGCGACCCCGCGGTCCTGGACGGTATCGAGGACATCGCGCGCCGCCTGTCCTCGTACCAGAAGGGGGAGGACATGCAGCCGCTCCTGGACTCCATCGACGCCTTCCTCCGGGACCGTCCGGAGTCCGACCCGGAGACCAGGGCGGCGCTGAGGCTCCTGAGGGACCAGCTGTGGAGACTGTCCTTCAGCACCTCCGCCGACAGGTTCGACACGGCGGACATACCGGCGTCCTTCAGGATCGGGACGGTCCTGAGGGAGAGCCTCCGCCGCGATTCGGCCAGGTTCACCTTCTCGTTCCGCATGGCCCTGATGTTCTCGCTGTGCGCGTTCGTGTGGCAGTACACCGGCGACGACAACGCCAAGGCGCTCGCCTTCACCACCATCGCGATGGTCCAGCCCTATCTGGAGGGCACGGCCAGGCGCGTGGCCCTCCGTCTCGTCGGGACGGTGGCGGGGATCGTGGCCGCCATCGCCTCACTGGTCATCGCCGGCGGCGACCTGGCGGTCCTCACCGTCATAATGCTCGTCTCCAACTACGTGTTCACGGTCCTGTCCCCCATGAGGTACGACGCGATGATGGGGTTCGTGACACTGTCCTCCCTGCTGACCGCCATCATGACCAACCCGCCGGAGACCGTCCTCACCGAGAGGGTCGCTTTCGTCTTCGCCGGGGTGCTGATCGCCAGCGTCGCCAACAGGGTGGTCCTCCCGTACCGTCTCTCCGACGAGAACTCCGCCCTCTGCAGGAGGTACCTGGACATCACCCTGGACCAGATACGGTGCTTAGGGGAATCGGCAGACGGGCGCCAGGACCGCCTGACGGAGACCGCCCTGGTGCTGAAGGCGGCGACGGTGTCGTCCAAGATCAGGACCAACCTGACCCAGAGGGCCGACCTGCCCACCCGCGTCCTGCTGTCCAGGCAGGACAGGGTGACGACGGGCGCCGCCCTGGTCTCCAGGTCCCTGTCCACCGCCGGGTCCGGATGCAGGGGCATCATCCACGGCATGGTCTCGGGGTTCGACCCGGGATCCCGCGGGGACGTCCGGGTCCCGGACCTGTCCAGGCTGGAGCAGAAGGAGTCGGACCTCGTCCGCCAGACCGCCGACGTCCTGAACGGGTACCTCCGCGACTCCGCGCTGCTCGACACGGTCGAGGACAGGGGCCGCCACCTATAACATGGCACATCCCCATGACGGCTCATGCGCACGATCTTCCTGGGCGGACACATCCTGACGATGAACGAGACGGAGGCGGAGGCTGTTCTGGTGGAGGACGGGAGGATAGCCGCCATGGGCGGTTCTGACCTGCTGAGATCGCTCCACCCAGACGCCGAGATCCGCGACCTCGGAGGCAGGACCATGATGCCCGGGTTCGTCGACGCCCACGGGCACTTCGCCGCCTACGCCATGGCCCTGCTGCAGCTGTCTCTCAGGGAGGCCCGCGACATGGGCTCCCTCCTCCGCCTGATATCGGACAGGGCCGACACCACCGCCGAAGGTGGATGGGTGGACGCCCGCGACTACGACCCGTCGAAGCTCTCCGAGCGCAGGGACCCCACGCTGGAGGAGCTGGACCGCGCCTGTCCGGACCGGCCCTTGTGCCTGCACCATGTGTCCGGGCACCTGGGACTCTTCAACTCCGCCGCGATGAGGGCCCTCGGCCTGGACTCCCACCGCCTGGAGGAGGGGCCGTTCATCTCCGCCATCCAGAGGATCCCCGCCGGATCCCCGGAGGACGTGTACGGGGCGCTGCTGGAGGCGCAGGAGCGCTTCGCGTCGTACGGGGTGACCACTGCCCAGGAGGCCCTGATCAAGAGGGAGATGGTCCCTCTCGTGAGACCATTGGTGGAGTCCCCCGACTTCTGGATAGACGTCATGGGGTTCGTCGACGCCCCGAACCGCGCCGAGGTCATGGACATGCTCGGGTTCCCCGCCGGGGAGTGGAACGGGCATCTGAAGGTCAAGGGCGTGAAGATCCTCCTGGACGGGTCCCCGCAGGGAGGCACCGCGTGGATGGAGGAGCCGTACCTGGACGGCCACAACGGCGCCGCCACCGTAGGGATGGAGGACATGCACGGGTACCTGGGGGAGGCCGCGGAGCTGGGGCTGGAGGTGGCGGTCCACTGCAACGGGGACGCAGCCTGCAGGGCCCTGGTTGACCAGGCCGAGAGGGTCTCGGAGGAGACCGGCCTCGACCAGCACGTCGTGATGATACATGCGCAGTTCCTGACCCCGGACCTGATGGACAGGATGAAGGCGATCCGCATGGAGCCGTCCTTCTTCGTGTCCCACTCCTGGTACTGGGGGGACCTGTACGTGGAGCTCTTCGGCCGCGACAGGGCCGACCGTCTGAGCCCGTGCGGGACCGCGCTGTCCAAGGGGATGAGGATCACGGTCCACCAGGACGAGCCCGTGCTGGAGCCCTGGCCGATGGACGCGGTGTTCTGTGCAGTCAACAGGGTCACGGAGAACGGCGATGTCCGTGGTGAGAGCGAGAGGATCGGCGTTATGGACGCCCTCAGGGCGGTCACCGTCGACTCCGCCGGGCAGAACCGCGAGTCCGGGATCGGGGAGATGAGGGAAGGGTGCTTCGCCGACCTGATCATCCTGGACCGCGACCCGCTGGAGTGCGAACCGTCCGAACTGAGGGATATCAGGGTTCTCGAGACGATAAAGCACGGGCGGACGGTCTACAGGATGGATGAGAACCGTAACTGAAGCGAACCGTCAGTTCCTCAGGCTTGTTATGGGCACCACATACACTCCGTCCTCACGCCTGTATGCGGAAGGTACCATTCCGCAGACAACACACAGGACCTTCGGCACCCTCTTGCTGTCGGCCATCCTGTCGGAGAATCTGAGCAGGTTCTCCGCACCCTTGTCGATCTGGTCCGCCCCCAGCTTGATCTCGAAGGCCCCCGTCGATCCGTCGGCCATCTCGATGAGGGCATCCACATCCCTGTTGCCCTCGCGGTAGTGGAACAGCTTCCCTCCATCGGCGTTGGCATAGATCTGGAGATCCCTCTCGCACATGGCCTCGAACATGAAGCCGTACGTGTTCAGGTCCCTCATCAGGTCGTTCGTGCTCATGCCGAGTGCCGAGATGGCGATTGCCGGATCGGACAGATGCCTCTTGGGACTCTTCCCGACCCTTATGGGAGATCTGTTTCCCGGGTTGTACGCCGGCTGGTTATCCAGCAGGAACATCCGGTTCAGAGTATCGATGTAGTTCGCCACCGTCGAATCCTTGATCGTCTCGTCCTCGAACTCCTTCATGTCCTTGGCCAGGGTGACGTTGCTGCACACCGTCGATTCGTTGCGAGCCAGGGAACGCAGAAGCATCTTCATCCTCGTGGGACTCTTGCTCCTGTCGGTGCGGGGAAGGTCCTTCTCGCACAGCTGATCTATGTATCCGGGATATCCCTTCATGTCATCGTCGAATGTCAGACCTATGTTCCCGGGCCAGCCGCCGCGTACCGTGAGACGTATCAGACGCTTCATGTCCGGCGTCTCGCCCGTCCTCGCCTTGAACCGGGAATCGAACAGATCCTTCAGGGAGACCGTCCCCGAGGAATCCCCTGACTCGAACAGTGACATCGTGCGCATGCGTACCGTCGTTATCCGCCCTATCCCGCTGTGGAATGGCGTCGAGCCCGGCGTGTCCGCCGGGTCGCCACTGACGACCTCCGGGGGTGTGGACGACCCGCATAGGATGAATTGGCCCTTGGCCGTGGTTCCGTCGCAGGCTCTCCTGACTCCATCCCATATCGCCGGCACGGTCTGCCATTCGTCGATCAGATGCGGCCTGTCTCCATCCATCGCTTGGTTTACGTCGGCCTTCGCCAACTTGAGATTGTTGTAATCGAACGACGGATCGTCGAGTGCGAACACACTTCCCGAATGGTTCAGCGCCGTCCATGTCTTACCGCAGTACTTCGTCCCCTCTATCGACACGGCACCATACATTCTCAACAGATTGTCGATGTGCGCATCTATCAGCCGGGGCCTGTATCCGTTCGGCGTCAGAGTCATTCCCACTTCTCCGAAACAAGCATGCTATGATTCTATTTTACCATGACGATAAGACTTTTCATACTTTTATGGTAAAGAATTTCATACTCTTATGGTAAGATTTTTCATACTTTCACGGTAAGATTTTGCAAACCCCATGATGGGACAACCGGTGGAGCAGAGCTGAGGAAAACCTGGCGATGCACAAAGAGAAACCCGAATCGCGCAGAGGATGCCCCGAATCAAGAATCGCGAGAAGGAATGAATGAGTGCGGACGCCGGGATTCGAACCCGAGTTCTAACCTTGGCAAGGTTAAGTGATAACCAGCTACACTACGTCCACACGTGGTAAGTCGGGGATTGTCTGATTAGATATAAAGATATCGAATATGTTCGACATTTGATGACGATATGACTATCATGATTGACAGGAGCACTTGGATTCCCTGCATCTATCAAATCAAGATGCAGACTGAATATGCCTCTTGATCCGGATTGCATCGCTTAGCAGGGTCAGATACGATACGCATACCATCATTTATGTCGGAAACGCACTATGGCCGCGATGACACCCGCACCTAAGCCGACATCCATAACCGAAGACGGTCACAGAGATGCAGACGTGGCGAACATGGAGTCCTGGGAGGACATGTCGAGGGCCTCCCTCATACACAAGATCGAGGAGGGCATCCGCGAACTGGACCGTGGCGAGAAGATGAGCGTGGATGAGACGATAACCATCATCGAAGAAAATCTGTGCCTGGCCGGCCTGTGATGTGACCTGCGAGACTTCCTTAAATAACATTTATAAATGATAGGCAGGTACGCTCCACCGAAAAAGGAAAGTCGTCTGGGTCTTGTCCCAGGCAGAGTTTCAGATCAGTGATTTGCATGATCTCCAAATTCACAGACATCGGCATCCCCGAGGATGTCGCCAAAGCCATGGATGACATGGGATGGGAGGAGCCCACCCCGATTCAGGTCAACTCGATCCCGCTCGGACTCAAGGGCGTCGACATGTTCGGTCAGGCCCAGACAGGTACCGGAAAGACCGGTGCGTACGGTTCCATCATCCTCGGGACCATCGAGGCTGGCAGGAAGGTCCCCTCCGCCATCGTCCTCGTACCCACCAGGGAGCTGGCGAACCAGGTCTCCGGCGAGCTCACCAAGCTCGCAAAGTACTCCGGCCACGTCTGCCTCCCCATCTACGGAGGAGCCAGCATCGAGGGCCAGATCAAGAAGCTGCAGCAGGGATGCGACATCGTCGCCGGAACCCCCGGTCGTGTCAGGGACATGATCAACAGAGGTGTCCTCAACCTCTCCGAGGTCTCCACCATGGTCCTCGACGAGGCCGACAGGATGCTGGACATGGGTTTCATCGAGGACATCGAGTACATCCTGAAGGCCATGCCCGAGAAGAGGCACACCATGCTGTTCTCCGCCACCATGCAGGAGAACGTCAAGCAGCTGGCCTTCGACTACATGCGCAACCCCAAGGAGGTCTCCGTCTCCCAGGACGAGGTCGTCCTCGACCTGACCAAGCAGTACTACATCTCCGTGGGCAGGAGGAACAAGTCCTGGGCCCTGTGCAGGATCCTGGACATCGACAAGCCCAAGGCGATCATCTTCTGCCAGACCAAGAAGATGGTCGACGTGCTGGACGAGAGGCTCACCAACCTGGACTACAAGGTCGAGGCCATCCACGGCGACATGCCCCAGTCCAAGAGGGAGAAGGTCATGTCCGACTTCAGGGAGGACAAGACCGACATCCTCATCGCCACCGACGTCGCCGCCAGGGGGCTGGACATCGACGACATCACCTACGTTATCAACTACGACATGCCCGACGACATCGACACCTACATCCACCGCATCGGAAGGACCGGCAGGGCCGGAAGGGAGGGTACCGCCGTGTCCTTCGTCACCTCCGAGGAGGAGCACCTTGTCAGGGAGTTCGAGATGCGCACCGGCATGGAGATCGAGAAGAGGGACGTCCCCGAGGCCGAGCCCGGCACTAAGGACACCATCAAGAGGGTCGTGGACTACGACCAGATCTCCGACGTCTTCGGCATGTGCAGGTTCGAGGTCAACCTCGGAAAGAAGGACGGCTTCGGCAAGGTCAGCCTGGCGGACTTCATCATCCGCAACGCCAGGGTCAGGGACGTGTCCATCGGGAAGATAACCGTCGGACCAGAGTCCTCCATCGTCGAGGTCCACAAGGACTTCGGCAACAGGATGACCATGGACCTCACCAAGGCCAAGTACAAGAACAAGAGGATCCAGGTCCGCGTCATACAGGACTGATCCCCTGCCTTTCCACGGGCGGGTCCGCCCGCCCATCTTCTTCTCTCACTACAGTTCATCACATTGGAGCCTTCATCCCGACGAGGCCGTTCCCGCATGGTTTCTTTGAATAAAAGGATACGTCTATCCTGTTTATGATAGCATCTTGATTATACACATGCTCGATATATAATCTATGTATCAGACAAATGTCTATGAATACAGTTTATTCTCTGTATAATCATACACATTATCGGACGATACGAAAGTCCCATCAGTCTGTTTTATATACTGGTACCTTGTGGCACCACTCATGGCAACATATGATGTTTCCGAAGCGCAGGAAAAGATGCGCGAGCTCGTCGACAGATCCCTGATGGGAGAGAAAGTCACCATCAGCACCGGCGCTGGAAACGTCATCATGATCTCCGAGGAGGACTGGGACTCCCTGGTCGAGGCGGTCAGCGTGCTGACCGTTCCAGCGGTCCTCGAGGCCTACAAGTCATCGCTCAAGGCAGTGTCCGAGAGCGCCTGAGCACAGCATCACGAACGCAATGCCGGCCCCGCCGAGGGCCGGCGACCCCCTAGTTTCTAACAGCACCCACGTTGCCAGGGCCCCTCATCGATTCGCGTACGGAACCGCCGTCCGCATCCGTATCCCTACGGAGACTACTTCGGTTCGGTTGATATCCTCCATAGACATCCCCTCGATCATGGCGGAGTTCGGAGTCGAGGAGACTCGCATGAGGCTGCAGGAGATCGTAGACAGGTCAATCATGGGCGAGAAGATCACCGTGTCCACGGAGAGGGGCAACGCTGTCATCGTCTGCGAGGAGGACTGGGACAGCCTGATCGAGATCATGAGCGGTCTGGCCTCCAAGGGTATCCTCGGCGCCGCCGGATCCCCCGCTGCCTTCTGAGCGCGGACTCGGAAAAACATCCAACAGTGGAGGCCGCACCTCCGCGGAAGGGGATCCCTCCCGGAACCCGGGAGGGTTGTGAAGTTTCAACAGGACCTCTCGGAGGTCTCCTTCTGGACCTTGGCGATGAAGTCGTCGAGGGGCATGGAACCGAGGTCCTGGCCCTCCCTGGTCCTGACGGTGACGATGGTCCCGTCGTCGCTCTCCTTCTCTCCGAGGACGAGCATGTACGGGATCTTCTGGAGCTGGGCCTCGCGGATCTTGTACCCGATCTTGTTGTCGCTGTTGTCCAGCTCCATCCTGATGCCGGCGGCCTTCAGCTTGGCGGCGACCTGCGCGGCGTAGTCGAAGGACTTCTCGGAGACGGACAGGACCCTGGCCTGGACCGGCGCGAGCCAGACGGGGAACCTTCCCGCGTAGTGCTCGGTCAGGATGCCGATGAACCTCTCGATGGATCCGAAGATGACCCTGTGGAGCATGATCGGCCTGTGCTTGTCTCCGTCGGAGCCAGTGTACTCGAGCTCGAACCTCTGGGGCATCTGGAAGTCCAGCTGGATGGTTCCGCACTGCCAGGTCCTTCCCAGGCAGTCCTCCAGGTGGAAGTCGATCTTGGGTCCGTAGAATGCACCGTCCCCTTCGTTGACGGCGTACTCGAGGCCCATGGTGTTCAGGGCGTTGATCAGGGCGTTGGTGGCGTTCTCCCAGTCCTCGTCGGAACCCATGCTGTCCTCGGGCCTGGTGGAGAGCTCGACGTGGTACTTGAAGCCGAACTTGGAGTAGACCTCGTCGATGAGCCTGACGACGCCCTCTATCTCCTGCTCGACCTGGTCGGGCCTCATGAAGATGTGCGCGTCGTCCTGGGTGAAGCACCTGACCCTGAACAGTCCGTGCAGGGTACCGGATTTCTCGTGCCTGTGGACCAGTCCGAGCTCGCCCATCCTGATGGGCAGGTCCCTGTAGGACCTGGGCTCGGTCTTGTACACCAGCATGCCGCCGGGGCAGTTCATCGGCTTGACGCAGTAGATCTCGTCGTCGATGGTGGTGGTGTACATGTTGTCCTTGTAGTGGTCCCAGTGCCCGGAGCGGAGCCAGAGGGCCTGGTTGAGGATGATGGGGGTGGAGATCTCGTAGTAGTTCTCCCTGGTGTGGAGCTCCCTCCAGTACTCGATGAGGGTGTTCTTCAGGACCATTCCCTTGGGGAGGAAGAACGGGAACCCGGGACCCTCCTCCATGATGGCGAACAGCCCGAGCTCCTTGCCGAGCTTACGGTGGTCCCTCTTCTTGGCCTCCTCCAGCATATTGAGGTAGGCCTCCAGCTTCTCCTTGTTCTCGAATGCCGTGCCGTAGATCCTGGACAGCATCTTGTTGTGCTCGTCGCCCCTCCAGTACGCGCCGGCGAGGGAGAGCAGCTTGAACGCCTTGACGGCCTTGGTGTAGGTGGCGTGGGGTCCGGCGCAGAGGTCCACGAACTCGCCCTGCTTGTAGAAGCTGATGGGGGAGTCCTCGGGGAGGTCCTCCACGAGCTGGACCTTGTAGTCCTCGCCCTTGGACTTCAGGTACTCGATGGCCTCGGCCCTGGGGAGGGTGTAGGTCTCGAGCTTGAGGTTCTCCTTGATGATCTTCTTCATCTCGGCCTCGATCTTCTCGAGGTCCTCGGGGGAGAACCCGCCCTCCTTGTCGAAGTCGTAGTAGAACCCGTCGTCGATGGCGGGCCCGATGGCCAGCTTGGTTCCGGGCCAGAGCCTCTGGACCGCCTGAGCCATGATGTGGGAGGCGGTGTGCCTGATGACAGGGAGCTCGTCATCCGTCTCGCGCACCGAACCGTCAGCATAGAGTGCCTTCATTGTAATCATCTCATCCGTCCCGCGGACGCACGCGCGCCCGGACGGGACATGTTGGTCCCCGTGTATGCCTCCGACTTTTTATATTTGGCGCGCGGGTGCGCGACTGTTAAGGGACAGACAGGTCGTTCCGTGAGACGTCTGACTGCCCTGTGGCCAAAGCGAACCTTTATCTAAGGGGAGTTGATAAGCGGTTTCACTTCATGGCCGGGATAGGGTAGCTTGGTTATCCTAGGGGACTGTGGATCCCTTGACTCGGGTTCAAATCTCGGTCCCGGCCCTCATTCTCAATCCGAGCATCTCTGCACGGTCTCCGCGTCCATCATCCCCGCTAAATATCCCGATGGCATGGGATGTCCGATACTATGTCCAGGGTACGCGACAACATCGACATGTACCGCAGGCTGTGCGTCGAGTGCGGCACATGCCGCGAGGTGTGTCCCTCCTACAACCACGGCGGATGCGACCCGCTGGCGGTCATGAGGGGCGAGTACCGCAGGGTCTTCGACTGCGTCGGATGCGGGAGCTGCTCCAGGGCATGCGAGCACACCAACCCCAAGATCGTCATGATGGCGGCCTACAGCATCGTCCTCGACACCCCGGTCAGCCAGGCCTTCCTGGACACCGGATACTCCAGATACCCCGCCGCCGACGCCCCGGGAGCGGACCTGGAACCCGTGTGGGACGGCGAGGAGGTCTGCGTCATGCCCGGATGCGTGGCCAAGTGCGTCGTGCCCTACGTCGTCTACGCGGCCTCGTCCGGACTCAGGGGCATGGGTGCGAAGGCGTGCGAGCTCCCGGACTTCACCTGCTGCATGTACCCCATCCAGTTCGGCACCATGCAGGACGAGGAGAGGGTCGGATACATCAGGAGGATGGGTGAGACCGCCGGAGGGAGGGAGATGGTCAACCTCTGCGGCGGGTGCACCGAGATCATGAACCGCCACGGGGTGGAGTGCAGGCACCTGATCCCGTTCCTGCAAGACAGGCTGGACTCCCTCCCGAGGATCGAAGGGCGTCTGAAGGTGTCAGTGGAGCCGGGATGCGCCGCCGTGGAGCACGCCGACGAGATGACCGACATCGTCAGGGCGATGGGATGCGAACCGGTGGGCAACGAGCCCGGATGCTGCGGGAAGAACTCCAGGAACGTGGCCAAGCCGCTCATGGACGAGAGACAGGAGGCCGCTCGGGACGCCGACGTCATAGTGGTCGGATGCCCCATGTGCCAGTCCAAGTACGACTCCGTCCCCGGAGGCAAGCCCGTGATGCACCTGGCGGAGCTGCTGGCGGCCGCCTTCGGCGACAGGAGGTCGCTGGAGTGCCACACCATCCCCGTCCCGGACTTCTGACACGGACATGGACGTGGAGTACAGACCCTTCGGAATGTCCGACACGCCGGACTTCGTCGAACTCATGGACGAGACGTTCGGATACGGGTTCCTGTTCCCGGACCCGGACGTCCTCCAGGCCTACTACCTGGACAGCCTCGCCGGACTGATCGCGGACTCCACGTTCTCGGAGGTCGCCGTCTCGGACGGCCGCGTGGCCGGCGCATGCTTCTGCGCGGCCGCGTTCGCTCCGCACGCGTTCAAGGGGTTCGAGCCCCGCATGCACGCCCTGATGGCGAGGGAGCGCTTCCGGTGGCTCTCCGAGAACCGCGACCCGTCCGCCCTGCTCAGGAAGAGGACCATCGACAACACCGTGTCCCGCATCGTCTCCGGGGCCGGCGTATGCGACGGCGACATCCAGTTCCTGGCGGTGTCCAGGGGCTTCAAGGGCCGGGGCATCGGAGGCAGGCTGCTCCGTGACATGCTCGACCACATGAGGTCCTGGAGGACGTCCCGGGTGCTCGTGCTCACCGACGACCTCTGCGACAGGGGCTTCTACGAGCACATGGGGTTCTTCTGCGCCTCGTCCGACACATCCCGGTTCGACAACGGGACGTCCCTGACGAGCTACGCCTACGTGCTGGACCTCCGACCCGCCGACCGAGTCCTTTTTTAATAGTGGGCGGTCATCCGACTCCGAAGGGAGATTCAGATGACCTGGGAAGGCAGACTCAACAAGATCGACGACAACAGATGGGAGATCCCCATGGACGAGTCCTCCGGCATGAGGACCAACGCCGTGATCTACGCCAGCGAGGAGATGATATCCTCGATCCGCGCCGACAACGCACCCCAGCAGGCGGCCAACGTCGCGTGCCTCCCCGGGATCGTCGGAAGCTCCATGGCCATGCCCGACATCCACTGGGGCTACGGCTTCCCCATCGGCGGCGTCGCCGCCGTGGACGAGTCGTCGGGATCCATCTCCCCCGGGGGCATAGGCTTCGACATCAACTGCGGGGTCCGCCTCATCAAGACCGACCTCACCCTGGAGGACCTGGGAGGCAGGAAGGACGAGCTGGTGGACGAGCTCTACAAGAACGTGCCGTCCGGCCTGGGGTCCAAGGGCCTGACGAAGATCGGCTACAAGGAGCTGGACGAGATCCTCGCCAACGGATCCGAATGGGCTGTGGAGAACGGGTACGGCTGGGAGAGGGACCTGGACGTCACGGAGGAGCACGGCCACATGATGGACGCCGACACCTCCGTCGTCAGCGACAAGGCCCGCAAGAGGGGGCTCCCGCAGCTGGGGTCCCTCGGATCCGGCAACCACTTCCTGGAGCTGGACCTTGTTGAAAACGTCTTCGACGAGCACACCGCCAAGGTCTACGGCCTAAAGGAGGGGACCGTGACCGTCACCGTCCACTGCGGCTCCCGCGGATGCGGCCACCAGATCGCCACCGACTACCTCCAGGAGATGGAGCGCTATATCAAGCAGAACTCCGTCAGCCTCCCCGACAGGCAGCTGGCCTGCGCCCCCCTTGACTCCAAGCTCGGCGACGACTACTACAAGGCCATGTGCTGCGGGGCCAACTACGCCTGGGCCAACAGGCAGATGATCACCCACTGGGTCAGGGAGTCGTTCGAGAACATCCTCGGGGACTCCGCCGAGAGCATGGGCATGGACGTGGTCTACGACGTGGCCCACAACATAGCCAAGAAGGAGAGGCACGACATCGACCGCCACCACGCGGACGTGCTGGTCCACAGGAAGGGCGCCACCCGCGCCTTCGCCCCAGGCAGGTCGGAGATCACCATGAAGTACCGGGATGTCGGACAGCCGGTCATCATCCCCGGGGACATGAGCGTCGGGACGTACGTCCTGGCCGGCAGGAAGGGCTCCATGGAGCAGACCTTCGGATCGTCCTGCCACGGCGCCGGGAGGAAACTGTCCAGGAAGGCGGCCATCAACAGCCTCACCGTGGACGGCGTCATGAGGGAGATGTCCGAGAAGGGCGTCTATCTGAGGAACGGCTCCATCGAGGGCGTCCTGGAGGAGGCCCCCGAGGCGTACAAGGACGTGGACGAGGTCATCAAGGTCGTGTGCGACGCGGGACTCACGGCCAAGGTCGCCAAGCTCACGCCCATAGGCGTGATAAAGGGCTGAATCAGAACCCGAGGACCTTCTGGGCGGCCCTGCGGACCGCGTCCCTGTCGGATTCCAGCGCCGACACCAGCAGCGCCCATCCGTAGGGGTCCCTGGCCTGCAGGGACCTGGCTATCGGCGAGAACCTGGCCAGCGACTTTATCCTGCCGCCCTCGTCGGCTATCGCCACGTCGGTCTTCCCGATCCTCATCCTGCCCTGCAGGTTGGAGCTCGACGTCAGCTCCGCGCCCACGTCGAACGGGTCCACCCCGGCGGCGTCGGCGATCTCGTCCTCCAGCCTCCTGGCCCCTTCACGGCCGGTGTACTCCAGCAGGACCTCCGCCTTCTCGTCTGTCATGTCCTCGCTGTACACGGCGAAGGCCTTCTTGTTCAGCATCCTGGCCGCGACCCTGCGGACGTTGCGGGACGGCTTCCCTCCGGAGGCCGCCACCATGGACATCAGGTCGGAGTCGCCTCTGAGGTAGATGTCGGAAAGGTCCAGACCGGAGCCCTCCACCGCCTTGGTGAGCATCCTCTGCGCTATGCGGACGGTCTCGTGGAAGTAGACGGTGGTGTACATCAGCGAACGGGAGACCATCAGCCCCTCGGCGGCGGTGATGCCGCCCCTGCGCAGGACAATGCGGTCGTTCTGGACCATCATTGTCTTGATCAGCCTCTCGGAGTCTATGCTGCCGTGGGACACGCCGGTGTGGTGGGCGTCCCTCATGAGGTAGTCCATCTGGTCCGCGTCCACCGGACCGTGGATGATCTGGTGGGCGTAGTCCTTGGACGGGAAGTACTCGTGCTTGTTCCAGAACCTGTCCAGGGCCTCCTCGCCGGTGGACTCGGGGTACGCGATTATGCCGCACACGTCGTCCGCCGATATCCCCTGGGACTCCATTATCTCGGCCATGGTCGGAAGGCCCCCGAGGATGTCGTCGCTCTCCGGCAGATGGTTCGGGATGTCCCCCTTGATCAGGGCCCTGGCCAGCTCCATGTGGTCGAGGCCGGTCGCCTCCTCCATGATGGGCTCCAGGGCATGGGAGAACGGCGGATGGCAGATGTCGTGGAGCAGCCCGGCCATCCTGACAGCGTCGGAGTCCTCCCGGTCGAGGCCGATGGCATCGGCCATCCTGCCCGCCAGATGGTACGTGCCCAGGCAGTGCTCGAACCTCGTGTGGTTTGCCGCGGGGAACACCAGGTTGCCCAGCCCTAACTGCTTGACGGACCTGAGCCTCTGCATCTCGTGGCGGTCCATGATCTCCAGGAAGACGCCGTCCACCTCTATGCTCCCGTGGACGGGATCCTGGACGACCTTGGACCTCGGCATGCTCACTCCCCTGTCTTCCAGAGCTTGTCGCCCACGAAGTGGATCGTCTTGATGGCCTTGCCGGGCTCCTTGGATGCGAGCGCCTCTCCCGTGCGGAGGGCCACGCCTATGGCCAGCGGCGCACCGTTCCTGGCGTCCCTGATCCAGACCATGTCGCCCTCTGCGATCTCGGGATCCGCCTCGGTGATGCCGGGGCCCATGACGTCGGCCCCGTTGGTGACGTAGGGAACGGCGCCCATGTCGACTGTGACCGCCCTCTTCGTGGGCCTGTACTTCAGGATCCCCCTGACGGTCAGGAAGGGCTTGTCCTCGTAGACCAGCCCGAGGATGTCGCTCTTGACGAAGATGAGGTTGTAGTCCGTGCTCTCGGCCATGTCGACCCCGTCCTCCTCGGAGAAAACCGGGACGCCCATGACGTCCTCCAGCTCCTTGGCCAGGGCCTTGACCTCCTTGCTTCTCATCCTCTTCCTCTTGCGTATCATTATGTCTGCCATAGCTGGGACGATGATGCCATTCGCCGATAATGACTTTTCGGGATGCCGTCCCATCCCCCTATCCATATTATATATGGGGAGCCGTTGGTCGGACCATGGGCGGAAAGAGCTTGAAGGACTTCCTCGTCGGAGCCCTCGTCGGCATCATGTCCATGATGCCAGGGGCCAGCGGGGGAACGATCGCGGTCATTTTCGGGATCTACGAGAGACTAATCGCGGATCTCGCGGACATAAGACACAAGCTCCTGAAGGACCTCCGCTTCATCATCCCCGTGGGGCTGGGTATCGTCGTGGGACTCCTCGTGTGCGCCGTCGGCATAGACGCGCTCCTGCAGAACTGGGAGGTCCCCATGATGTTCTTCTTCGCGGTCCTCATCCTGTGCCAGATCCCCGACATCGCGGAGATGGCCAACGGAGAGGAGGACGGCAGGCCCACCACCTGGAACATCGTCGCATGCATCGTGGGGATCGCCGTCATGGTGGCGTTCCTGTTCGTCGGGTCCAACGACTCCGGGATCTCCCTCGTCGAGCTGGATGCCGTCGACATGGTGCTGCTGTTCGTCGTGGGCGTCGTCATCGCCCTGTCGAAGGTCGTCCCCGGACTCAGCGGGGCCGCGATACTTCTCGCCATCGGGCTGTACACCCCGCTCATGAACCTCGTCGGAGGCCTGGACATGTCCGTGATCATGGAGAGGGCCGTGGCCATCGTGCCGCTTGCCGTCGGGTTCGTGGTCGGGGCCATCGGACTGGCCAAGATTGTCGACTACTTCATGAGGCACAACCGCAGGTCCACATACTACTGCATCCTCGGGATGACGATAGGAAGCATCATCACGGTGACGGTCCAGGCGTTCCAGGGCCTCGACGGCACCACGATGATCGTCGGAAGCGTCGTCGGCATCGTCATCGGTCTGGCGTTCGGATACCTCCTCAGGAAGGTGTCCGTGAAGTACGCCAGGGAGACCATCGAGACCGGCCCCGGGAACCCCGAGTGCTGAGGGGAAAATCCGAGGCGGCCGGTGCGGATAGGATGGATGGATGTGGAAAAAACATCCGACCGCCTCAACGCAGACAGAAGCAGCGGGTGATGCACACTTGTTGCCTGCAATGATACTATCCACGGGATGGTATTTAAACCGAAGCGGGGGAGGTCACCGAAAAAGGCACCCCCTGTTTCGGATGTCTGGCTATGTGGAAAAGAGGACCGAAAACCCCCCGAAAAGGGGGGGTGGTTTTTCGGTCCCTGTGAAACTCACTTCTTGACCTTGTGACGGACCTTCACGGCGATGCCGCGCCTGAGGTCGGTCATCTCGCGACCGCACATCTCGGCCACGCCGACCCCGCGGACCTCCCCGTCGCAGACGATGACGGCCTCGTCCCCGATGCGTATGCGGGGGTCGGCCTTCTGGACACCGACTGCGAACAGGTTGCCCTTGAGCTCGAAGTCCATGATCTCCACCGTGGCGTAACCCGCCGCCGCGAGGATCTCCGCACCCTCCAGAGTGAGGGAGACCATGCCCCTCTCCGGGGTCATCATCCCGATCTGGGTCTTCCTCTTCCTGTCCTCGGGGTCCTCCCTTATGAACTTCCAGTAGGGGAACTTCCCGATGGCGTAGGTGTTCTCGTCCATGAGCAGGTCGGCGATCTCGCGGCCGAACTGGAACTCCAGCAGTCCGCGCGCCAGGTTGTTCCTGTCGACGAGGTAGTCCACGGTCTCCATGCCCTTGGCGGCCACCCTGAGGGCCTTGTCCAGGTTCTCCAGTGACTTGGGGGACGTGGGGTCGCCCACGACGGTGCACTCCATGTCGGCCAGCCCCTCCACCAGCTCGTAGTCCTCCCCCAGGTGGCAGATGACCTTGTCGTACCCCTGCGCGATCAGGTCGCCCACCATCTGGCGGATCATGGCCCTCTCCTCGCACTTCCACTCCCCGGTGACCGGGATGTCATATGAGTTGGCGGGGTAGCACGCGTCCAGCTCCCTGGGCACCATGCCCAGCGGGGACGTGACGATGACCTCGTGCACCAGCGTGTCGTGCTGGGCCGTGTGGATGGCGGATGCGAAGGCCCTGTGGGTCTTGGAGATGTGGTAGGGCTTCTTGGCCGAGCAGGGCAGCAGGAGCAGGATTCTCTTGTGCTCGGGCTTGCGGTAGTCCCTCATGCGGTCCCTGTACCTCTTGAGGTCCGGGCGCCTGAGGGCCTGGGTCGAGTTGCAGCTGAACCTGCATCCCACGGTGGAGCAGGTCTCCTCGGCGTAGGCGTACGCGTTCTGGTCGTACAGCCTGAGGAGGGCCACGTTGGACGGGGATGAGAACGAGCGCTGGTCGGCCAGCTCCCTGAGCCTGTCCGCCCTCACGAACATGCGGACTTTCTCGAGCTCGGCCTCCATGTTCCCGATGTTGGCACCGACGACGTCGCCCTCGGCCATGTACACCTCGGCCTCGGGCATCAGCATGACGTGCTCCAGCCCGGCGGCCCTGGGCAGGGAGTCGTCGAACACGTCGACACCCATGTACGCCAGCAGCGCCACGATGGAGGGCTCCCCGATGCCGTGCATGCACAGCAGCCTGCCGAACCCGCAGGCCTCCCTGAGCCTCACGACGGTGTCCACGATGCGGCGGGGGTCCTTCCTGAGCTCGTACGCGTTGGGGACGACCACGACCTCGGCGGATTCGTCCACGACCAGGTCCTCCGGTACCGGGAGCCTGACGACCTGCACGCCGCCGACGACGACGGGATCCGACGCCATGCCGGAGGACGCGGTGGTCAGGAGACCGGACTCCAGGGGCACCTCGGTCCCGAAGAAGTCCATGACCCTCCCGCCGTCCGTGACGCGCACGGAGACGGGTCCGTCGGTTCCGATCATGAAGGGGGTGGTCACTGAGACCTCCCCGCGGCTGTATTCGCAGACCCTTCCCCTCTGGGACCTGGCGACGATGTCCAACATGAGCCCCTCCACCTACCGCGCAGTGATAAGGATTGCGATTCACGCACGCGTGCGCATCCCGCACGGGCGTCGCACGCGCGTCCTACCGAGAAACCTTATTACCGCCCATCTGGATAACCCGAGCATGGACCTATACGACAAGGACGTTGTATCCATCAGAGACCTCACGAAGGACCAGATCGAGGGCATCCTGGACCTTTCAGAGAAGATGGTGCCTTACGCCATGGGCGAGAAGACCAAGCGCGCCCTGGACGGGAAGATTCTCGGCAACCTCTTCTTCGAGCCCTCCACACGCACCAAGCTCTCCTTCGAGAGCGCCGCATACAGGCTTGGATGCGACGTCATCGACGTGTCGGAGATGTCCATGACATCCATCTCCAAGGGCGAGACCCTGGCCGACACCATCAGGATGGTGGACGCCTACTGCGACCTCATAGTCCTGAGGCACCCCTACGAGGGCGCCGCCAGGCTCGCTGCCAACTGCTCCATCAACCCCGTCATCAACGCCGGGGACGGAGCCGGATCCCACCCGACCCAGACGCTGCTGGACCTCTTCACCATGAGGGAGGCCAAGGGCACCCTCGAGGGCCTCAACATCGTCCTGGTCGGCGACCTGAAGTACGGAAGGACCGTCCATTCCCTGGCGGACGCCCTCACCATGTTCGGCGCGAAGCTCACGCTGGTCGCCCCCGAGAGCCTCCAGATGCCCGGCGACATCGTCGCGCACCTCGAGGAGAAGGGCTGCCACCCCACCAAGACCGCCGACCTGAACGACGTCATCGACCAGGCCGACGTGCTCTACGTCACGAGGATCCAGAAGGAGAGGTTCCCGGACCCGACCGAGTACAACAAGGTCGCCGGGACGTACAGGATCGACAACGCCATCCTCAGGGAGGCTAAGAGCGACCTCATCGTCATGCACCCCCTTCCCAGGGTGGACGAGATCGCCCAGGAGGTGGACAGCACCCCGCACGCCAGGTACTTCAGGCAGGCGTTCAACGGAGTGCCGGTAAGGATGGCCCTTCTCTGCGCCATCCTCGGAGGTGATATCGATGCCTGAGGGAATCATCAAGGAGGTCAAGCTGGCCCCCATCAGGAACGGGACCGTCATCGACCACATCACATGCGGACAGGCGCTGAACGTCATGAAGATCCTGGGAGTCAACGAGAACAACATCGACTCCGCCATCAGCATCGGGATGCACGTCATATCCGCCAAGACCACCGAGTGGAAGGACATCATCAAGATCGAGGACAGAGAGCTGGACGCCAAGACCGTGGACAAGATCGCCCTCATCGCGCCCGACGCGACGATCTCGATCATCCGCGACTTCTACGTCGCCGAGAAGTACCAGGTCAGGCTGGAGGACCACGTCGTCGGACTCGCCAGGTGCAGCAACCCCAACTGCATCACCAACCGCGGCGAACCCGTCAGCCCAGAGTTCAACGTCATCAGCAGGCATCCCCCGCAGCTCAGGTGCTGCTACTGCGACAGGATCCTGATGAACATCTCCGACAACCTGCTGTGATCCGATGAGGATCCTGCTAGTGGCGGGCATGCCCGGCGCCGGGAAGGAGGAGCTGCTGGGCGTGGCCCGTTCGATGGGCATCCCGTTCCTCAGGATGGGCGACATCGTGAGGGAGTTTCACGCGACGTCGGGCACCGACCTGTCGGTGGGCGCCTTCGCCAACTCCCAGCGCGAGGAGCTGGGCAAGGACATCTGGGCCAGACGCGCCCTGGACCGCATGCACGGGGACATCTTCCTTGTGGACGGCTGCAGGAGCATGGACGAGGTCCGCTCGTACCGCAGCCTCAGCGACGACGTCCTCATCGTCGGCGTGTACGCCCCTCCGGCGGCCCGCTACGAGCGCCTGGTCAGGAGGGGACGCGACGACGCGCCCCGCGACATCGGCGAGTTCGAGGCCCGCGACTCAAGGGAGATAGGCTGGGGGCTCTCCGACGTCCTCGCCCTGGCCGACGTCATGATCCTCAACGACGCGGACCTGGAATCCTTCAGGATCCGGGCGGCGGAGGCCCTGGAGGCGATGCTGTGAGGTTCACCACCGCGCGCCTCTGCGGGGGCAAGGCCCTCATGGCGGTGTCCACGGACGAGATGAACATCGACATGGAGAGGGCGGCCGAGAAGTTCCGCTCCGAGGGCTGCGAGATCACGCAGCAGGACGAGATGATGATTGTCTTCCAGTGGAACGGCATGGAGACCACCCTGTACAGGCAGGGGAAGGTCATGTTCTTCCCGCTGGAGGACAAGCACCTCTGCATCAAGTACGCCACCGAGATGCTGGAGTCGCTCTGATTTAGCGCGACCAAAACCTTTTCTCTTTTTCCTCCCTTCGGGGGGCATGGAGTTCTCCTACCTCATGGTGGCGGCTGTCGTGCTGTCCGCCGCGCTGTCGATAGAGGCCTACAAGCTCCAGTGCCTCACCAGGGGCGGAGCCGTGGCGTCTTTCGCAGTGGGAGCGTTCGTGGGGGTGTTCGCCTCCATCAACGCGTTCTTCCTCCTGACGATCTTCACCATCGCGGGATTCGTGGCCACCCTCAAGGACTTCGACAAGAAGACCGAGGAGGGGCTGCAGGAGGGGAAGAAGGGGGAGCGCACCTGGAAGAACGTCCTAGGTGTAGGTCTGCCTCCCTGCCTGGCCGTGGCCCTGGAGGCCTTGGGGCTCCTGGACCCGACCACGTTCGCGGTCATGTTCGTATCCACGATAACGGTGGCCGGAGCCGACACCATCGCCAGCGAGATAGGCGTCCGCGACAAGAAGGTGTACATGATCACCAACTTCCAGAGGGTGGAGCCCGGGATAAACGGCGGGGTGTCCGTCCTCGGAACCACGATCTCCACCGTGGCCGCCCTGCTGATAGCCGTCCTGGGCTGGTTCGTCTTAACGGAGTCCCTGGGCTGGATGCTGCTGGTCCCGTTCGCCATGGGAGTCCTCGGGAACATACTGGACAGCGTCTTCGGAGCCGTGCTGGAGAACCCCGGTTACATCTCCAAGTACACCAACAACTGCTCCACCGCCCTGATCGGGGCATTCATCGGCGTCGCGATATGTCTCCTCCTCGTCTGATTCCGAGGTAATAGAAAGTTTTATATAGTATTCAGCTATCCCATGTTTCGGTATGACGGCCATAGCGGCGGGGTCACACCCGGTCCCATTCCGAACCCGGAAGTAAAGTCCGCCCGCGTATCTGTCTGTACTGTATTGCGCAAGCGTACGGGAACTCAGACACGCTGTCAACCACTTTTCCTCTCCTATCTCGTGGCCGAGAGGCTTTCCATCGTTTCTTACGACTGCGATTACGCTTCCGTTCTAAGGTTGACAGATAATCTGGCGTAGCTGGTCGCCTCAAATCCACCTGAACGGATTTTGCCTTCATGGAAAGACCTACCAAAAAACCCCGCACAGACGCATCATACGGACCTTTCGGACAACGCTGGCTCGGAAGGTGACGTTTATGACTTCGAACGTCGTATCGGAAGACATGAGGCAGGCGAGCACCAGCGGACTCACGTTCAAGGACATGCGTATACGCGACAAGCTCTACATCGACAAGACCCTGCTCATCAAGGACATTCTGGATCAGGATGATTCGGGAGTGTTCCTGTACACGCGCCCGCGCAGATTCGGGAAATCCACGAACATAACGATGCTCGACGCGTTCTTCAATCTCAGGTACGAGGGGAACACCTGGTTCGACGGCCTCGCGATATCCGAGTTTTCGAATTACGACAGGTACAGGAACAGGTTCCCGGTCATCAGAATCAATCTGAAGGACACTGTACCCTTGGAATCAGAAGATGGCTACAGATCATTCCTTGAGGGATTCGTAGAGACGATGAGGGAGACCTTGAAGGATTTCAGCTACCTCCTACAATCGGACAAAGCGGGTGCGTTCGACAAGGCAGACATGATGGCGGTCTTGAACAGAACCGCCGATGATCGTCTGCTCTCGAAGATCATGAAGATCCTTTGCCGTATGCTCCATGACCATCACGGAACCAACGCAATCATCCTCATCGACGAATACGACCGTGCCATCACGGACACGTTCGGAACGGAATCCCAGGGAAGGATCCTGAAGTTCCTCGCGGATTTCATGTCAGCCACCCTCAAGGACAACGATTGTCTGCAGATGGCCTACATTACAGGGATCATGCAGGTCGCCAGATCGGGGATGTTCTCGGGAGTCAACAACCTCTATGTGAACAACGTCCTTTCCACCAGATCGGACGAGAGGTTCGGTTTCACCGAGGCGGAGGTGATGTCCGTTCTGGAGGAATGCGAACGTCCCGACAAGATGGATGAGGTGCGGGAATGGTATGACGGATACCACTTCGGCAACGTCGACGTCTACAATCCATTCTCCCTTATGACGTACGTTCAGAGCGATTTCATACCCGACGGATACTGGAGCAGGTCCGGCAACGACAAGCCGATCAGATGGATGCTGGAGAGGTCCGACCAGGAATCCGTCGATGCGGTGGCGGAAATGATCAGCGGGAATCTGGCGGTATCGGACATCCACATGGACATGACCTACGACGACATGCGCGGAGCGCGCCTTCAGGACCTGTTCTCCCTCATGGTCATGACAGGATACCTCAGGATAGCTCCAAGGGATGACGGACTGTACGACATCTCAGTCCCCAACAAGGAGGTCATGAGGATGGTCGACTGCGTTCTGAAGGACGTGTTCCCCGTCAGCGACCGCCTCTTCAGAGAGTTCGCCATAGCCACTGGAGATGGTGACTGCGAGACCATGGAGGGACTGCTCACCACCCTCCTGGACGGCAGCAGCTACTTCGACCTGAAGGACGAGTCCGACTACAAGCTCGCCGTGTTCCTGGCCCTCCACGGCATCATCTGGAGATACGAGGTCGAGTGCGAAAGACGGAAGGGCAACGGACGCCTCGACATGATCCTGACGCCGAAGGACGATTGCATGAAGCCCATAATCATGGAGCTGAAGGTGGCCGGTACGGAGGGGTCGCTCGACGACGAGGCGAGGGAGGGCATCCGCCAGATCCACAAGAGACGCTACTACCACGGCATGCATGGGGAGGTCGTCCTGTACGGGATTGCGTTCTGGGGAGTCGTGCCAAGGGTGGTCTCCGAGAGGATAGTCCTGTGATGGTGTGAGAAGGGGTGTGGCCCCCGAAGGGGCCTTAATAGGTTTCTGGAGGTATTCTCGGAGCTCTCAGAGATCGAGCTCGGTGAGCTTCAGCAGCTTGTTCCAGCGCCTGTCGACCTCGTCCTGGTAGGCCTCGGCCACGGGCTCCCACCTGTCCTGCAGGAGGTGCTTGAACCTTCCCTGGGCGGAGAGCCACTCCATGACGGGCTTCTTCTCGACCTTGCCGTCGGCGATCCTGGCGCTCTCGGCGGTCAGGATGTACTTGCCGTTGACGACCTCGTAGAGGGGCCAGACGCAGGTCTCGACGGCCAGGCGGGCCATGTTGATGGTCTCGTCGGTCGGGAACCTCCATCCCCTGGGGCAGGGCGAGATGGCGTTGATGAAGCTGGGTCCGTCCGCGGCGAATCCCTTGGAGGCCTTGGTGACGGTGTCCCTCCAGTTGTGGGGGGAGACCTGGGCCACGTAGGGGATGTTGTGGGCCACAATGACCTCGGTCATGTCCTTGGAGAACTCCTTCTTACCGGACTGGACGGAACCCGCCCAGGAGGTGGTGGTGGATGCCCCGAGGGTGGTGGCGGAGGACCTCTGGATACCGGTGTTCATGTACGCCTCGTTGTTCAGGCAGACGTACATCATCTTGTGTCCCCTCTCCATGGCTCCGGACAGGGCCTGGAGACCGATGTCGTAGGTGGCTCCGTCTCCGGCGAAGTTGACGAACTTGATGTCGCCCTTGATCTTGCCCTTCTTCTTCAGGGCGGTGTACGCGGTCTCGAGACCGGCGCAGGTGGCCGCTCCGTTGCCGAAGGCGGTGTGGATGTACGGGGTGTTCCAGGACGTGTAGGGGAACACGGTCGTGGAGACCTCGAAGCATCCCGTGGACAGGGA
This sequence comes from Candidatus Methanomethylophilaceae archaeon, assembly GCA_944322255.1. Classification (GTDB taxonomy): domain Archaea; phylum Thermoplasmatota; class Thermoplasmata; order Methanomassiliicoccales; family Methanomethylophilaceae; genus Methanoprimaticola. The sequence goes on from CALUOK010000007.1 coordinate 49,188, forward strand.
CACCGCGACGGGGTCCTCGGTTCCCATCAGGATCTGCTTGGCGATGATGGACTCGGCGCATCCGGCGCAGAGCCTGTGTCCGCTGGCGAGCCTGACGGGCAGCTTGTTCAGTTCCTTGAGAGACAGTGATGTCATGCCTTCACCCCCAGATAGGTGATCTTGGCGGCCTTCCCTTCGGCGACCTCCTCCATGATCTTCTTGAACCCGGAGACGGTGGCGTCCGCCCCTCCGAGTCCGTAGATGACGTTGTACATCCTGGGCAGGGACTCCAGCTCCGCGGCCGCGGTGACGACCTCGGGGAACATGGGTCCGTAGGCTCCGATGCTCAGGTGCTTGTCGAACACGACGACGCCCTTCTTGCCCTTGAGGATCTTGGCGAGGGCCGCCTCCGGCCAGGGCCTGTAGACGTGCGGCATGGCGCATCCGACCTTGATGCCCTCGGCGCGCAGCTGGTCCACGGTCTCCTTCATGGTCCCGAAGGAGGAACCGAGGATGACCGCGACGTACTCGGCGTCGTCGCACATGTACTCGTCGACCAGGTGGTACTCCCTTCCGGTCATGTCGGCGAACTCCTTGAAGACCTCCTCCGCGACCTCCAGGGCCCTGTCCATGGCCAGCACGGACTGGTACTTGTGGGGGTAGTAGAAGTCGGGTCCGTCCATGTTTCCGTGGGAGACCGGGTGCTTCACGTCCAGGAGGGGGTACAGGGGCTCGAACTCGCCGACGAAGTGCTTGACGTCGGCGGTGTCGACCATGGTCATCCTCTCGATGGCGTGTGTCAGGATGAAACCGTCCAGGTTGACCATGCAGGGCAGCTGGACGTCGTGGTGCTCCGCGATCCTCGGGGCGATGATGGAGTTGTCGTAGGCGCCCTGGACGTTCTCGGAGAACAGCTGGATCCATCCGCAGTCGCGGGCGGACATGGCGTCGCCGTGGTCGTTGTTGATGTTGATGGGTCCGCTGATGGCCCTGTTGGCGACGGCCATGATCAGGGGCACCCTCATGGATGCGGTGATCGGCATCATCTCCCACATGTAGGCCAGTCCCTGGGAGGCGGTGGCGGTGAACGTCCTGGCTCCGGCGGAGCAGGATGACGTGCACAGGGTGAGCGCGGAGTGCTCGGACTCGACGCAGACGAACTCTGTGGTCACCTCCCCGTTGGCCACGTACTCGGCGAACTTCTCGACGATGATGGTCTGGGGCGTGATGGGGTACGCGGCGCACACGTCGGGGTCGATCTGCCTCCACGCCAGTGCGACGGCGTTGTCTCCGTTGATTGCGATGTCGTGTGTCATCCTCACTCCTCCTTCATTGTGATGGCCTTCTTGGGGCAGACCTTCGCGCAGATCCCGCAGCCCTTGCAGTGGCTCATCTTGATGCCGGACATCTTGTCGTCCCTGAAGACGATGCTGTTGTCGGGACAGTAGATCCAGCATGTGTAGCAGTCGATGCACTTGTCCTGGTCGACGACGGGGACGTAGCTCCTCCAGTCGCCGGTCATGACCATCTCGGAGGAACCGGGCTTGACGATGCGCCCTCCGACGACCAGGTCCTTGATGTTTGCCAATGCCATCTCACTGCACCTCCTTGTATCCTCTCTTGAGACCGGAGAGGTTCTTGACTATGACCTTGTCCGAGAGCTTGCCTGTGAACTTGGTGGTGATCTGGTCCTCGAGCTTGTCGTACGGGACGATCTCCACGCACTTGATGAGCGCTCCCAGCATGACGGTGTTGACCATGGGCTTGCCGATCTCCTCGATGGCGATCTTGTTGGCATCGAGGGTGTGGCACTGGGCCTCCGTGCCCAGGGCGTCCTGGAGCTCCTGCGGCGAACCGGTGTAGTTGGCCAGGATGATGGAGTCTTTCTTGATGCCCCTGGTGACGTCGACTTTTCCGACCAGCGTGCCGTCCATGATGATGACCACGTCGGGCTCGTAGACCTGGCTGTGGACCCTGACAGGTGTGTCGGCGATCCTCGTGAAACCCCTGATGGGCGCTCCCATCCTCTCGGGTCCGAACTCGGGGAAGGCCTTGACGTACATTCCCGTGGCGATGGCGGTCTCGGCCAGGATCTCGTTCGCTGTGACGAGACCCTGTCCGCCCCTACCGTGCCAACATATCTCCATGTGCATTAGTACCACTAAGGTTCCGTATGGCGACAATCATTTAAACTCTTTGTAGGTTCCGAAGATTCGGCTCCTGATTTTGGAATTACGGGCCGTTTCATAGATGGAATTCGTAGCCAGACTGCGTATTTCGAAATTCAAAGGATGGAAATCGTAATGGGATGCGCCCTCCCGGGGGACCTAATGGCGTTATCTATTACGGACGCGGGACCAAAGAATAAAATTATCTAACATATACAGAGCAACAGAGAGGCCGCAGGCCGTAATCCAAAACCGGTTCAAGTTCACAGGGATTGTCATGGATAAGAAAATCGTGGATGTTAACGAACTGCACGTGGAAGACATACCTATCGTCGGGGGGAAGGGAGCGAACCTCGGCGAACTCACCAACGCCGGGTTCCCGGTACCCGAGGCGTTCGTCCTCACCACCGCCGCCTACGACTACTTCATCCAGAGCAGCAACCTGATGGAGAAGGTCGCCCAGGAGCTCGCCGGCATCGACAGGAACTCGGACGACAGCCTCGCGGCGGCCTCCGACAAGATCAGGGCCATGTTCGAGGAGTGCGACATCCCCCAGGACCTGAAGAAGGACATCGTCTCCAAGTACAGGATCCTGATTCCCAAGGGCAAGGTCGGGTTCGTCGCCGTCAGGTCCAGCGCCACCGCCGAGGACCTCCCCGACGCCAGTTTCGCCGGGCAGCAGGAGACCTACCTCAACGTCCGCGACGAGGAGGACCTCTTCGACAAGATCAGGAAATGCTGGTCCTCGCTGTTCACCGCCAGGGCCATCGCCTACCGCGAGAAGCAGGGGTTCGCCCACGAGGACGTCAAGCTCGCCGTCGTCGTGCAGAGGATGGTCAACTCCGAGTTCTCCGGGATCATGTTCACCGTGGACCCCAACAGCGGGGCCAAGCAGATCGTCATCGAGGCCGGCTACGGTCTCGGAGAGGCCATCGTGGGAGGAGAGGTCACCCCCGACACCTACGTGGTCGACAAGCAGAAGATGGAGATCCTGAAGAAGAGGATCTCCACGCAGACGTGGAAGTACATCCGCGGCGAGAAGGGCGGTGTCGTCAAGCAGGACATGCCCAAGGACATGGTCAAGGCCCAGAAGATCCCCGACTCCCGCATCCAGGAAATCGCCGAGATCGGAAGGCAGATCGAGATCCACTACGAGAAGCCCATGGACATGGAGTGGTGCGTCGAGGACGACAAGGCCTACATCGTGCAGGCCAGGCCCATCACCGCCACCGGCAACTCCGCGACCAACGAGTCCGTCGGAACCGCCGCCCACAGCGAGGACATCGTGGCCTCCGGTCTGGGAGCCAGCCCCGGCCTCGCCACCGGCAAGGTCGTAATCTACGACACCTCCATGAGCCTCGACACGGTCAAGGAGGGCGACATCCTGGTCACCCAGATGACCATGCCCGACATGGTCCCCGCCATGAGCAGGGCCGCAGCCATCGTCACCGACGAGGGAGGCATGACCTGCCACGCCGCCATCATCTCCAGGGAGCTCGGAACCCCCTGCGTGGTCGGAACCGGCAACGCCACCGAGATCCTGAAGGACGGCATGGACGTCACCGTCGACGGTACCACCGGAACGGTCTACAAGGGCATCCTGAAGAAGGCCGCCAACGAGGAGGCCGGCGCCCAGGCGTCCGCCACCATGGTCGCCGCCGAGTACGTGCCCATCACCGGCACCAAGGTCATGGTCAACATGTCCATGCCCGCCAAGGCCGAGGAGATCGCCAAGCTCCAGTGCGACGGTGTCGGACTGATGCGCAGCGAGTTCCTGTTCACCAACTACATCGGTGAGCACCCCTGCGCCGTCATCGAGGAGGGCAGGTCCGAGGAGCTCATCGACAAGCTGGCCGAGGGCATCGCCAAGGTCTGCAGGGCGTTCTACCCCAGGCCGATCACCCTCAGGACCTCCGACTTCAAGACCAACGAGTACCGCGACATGAAGGGTGGCGCCGACTACGAGCCCAACGAGGACAACCCCATGATCGGATGGAGGGGATGCTCCAGGTACGTCTCCGACAGCTACCGCGAGGCGTTCATGTGCGAGCTGAAGGCCATCAAGAAGGTCAGGGACGAGATGGGCCTCAAGAACCTCAACATGATGCTCCCGTTCGTCAGGACCATCGAGGAGGTCGAGGACATCACCGACATGATGAGATCCGTCGGACTCAGGCGCGGCAAGGACTTCAAGCTGTACTTCATGGCCGAGATCCCCGTGAACATCTTCATGGCGGACAAGTTCTGCGAGTACTGCGACTGGTTCTCCATCGGGTCCAACGACCTGACCCAGCTGGTCATGGGAAGCGACAGGGACTCCGACATCCTCGGACACATGGGATACTTCGACGAGAGGAACGAGGGTGTCAAGAGGGCCATCGCCCAGCTCATCAAGGTCGCCCACGAGCACGGCAAGCACGTGAGCATCTGCGGACAGGGACCCTCCGTCTATCCCGAGTTCACCGAGTTCCTGGTGGAGCAGGGTATCGACTGCATCTCCCTGAACCCCGACACCTTCGCCAAGACCAAGAGGATCATCGCCTCCGCCGAGCAAAGGGTCATCCTCAAGGACCTCAGGACGCTCAGGCAGAAGTTCCTCGAGTGATCGATTCAAATCTCACACCGGGCCCCTCCGGGGGTCCGGGACCCAAACCCGTTCGGTTTTCATTTCTGTCCGTCATCAATGCCGTGCGGACGCTGTACGACCGGATTCCGAGAGCTTGAAGAAGAAGGGTAAGGTGGCCGGGCGGATTCCGCCGCCCAGGCCGGTTTCTGTTCAGAAGTTGAAGTGCGGGACTTCGCCTTTCTTCCTGCACTCGACGACCTCGGACACGGATGTGTAGAAGACGTCGGCGGAGGAGTTCAGTGCGGTCTCGACGGAATCCTGGATGACTCCGATCACGAACCCGATACCGATCATCATGTCGGCGGCCTCCGGAGGGAGACCGAGCAGCGAACAGGCCATCGGGATCAGCAGGAGGGATCCTCCGCTGACTCCGGATGCTCCGCAGGCCGCTATGGTGGATATGATGCACAGCAGGATCGCCGCTGCGATCGGGATGTCCACGCCGAGCGTGAACGCCGCGCACAGTGACATGATCGTGATCGTGACAGCCGCTCCGTTCATGTTGATGGTCGCACCCAGCGGAATCGACACCGAGTAGAACTCCTTGTCAAGACCCAGCTTGTCGCAGAGGTTCATGTTGACGGGGATGTTCGCGGCGGAGCTCCTGGTGAGGAACGCCATGATACCGCTCTCACGAAGACACTTGTACAGGAGAGGGTAGGGGTTCTTGCGCATGAGCACCCCGCCGATGAGCGGGTTCGTGATGAACATCACGATGGCCATGCAGACGACCAGGATGAGGATGAGCGCGCCGTAGTCGACGAACACATCCATCCCGTAATCGGAGACGATGCCGTACACAATTCCGAGCACTCCGATGGGAGCGAACTCGATGATGATCCTGACGAGCTTGGTGACCAGGTCGGCTATGCCGTGGGCGACGTCCTTGACCTGCTGGAGGTCTGTGGCCCTGAGGACCACGCCGATGAAGGCGGACCAGAACAGGATGCACAGGTAGTTGCCGTCGATCAGAGCCGACAGGGGGTTCCCGATCATTCCCGTGATGAGGTTGATCAGGAATGTCCCGACCGAGGTGGTGGACTCCACGGCCTCGACGTCGTCGGGCATTGTGACCGACACGGGGAAGGCGTAGAACATCACCACGGACAGGACCGAGGCGACGATCGTGCTTCCGATGTAGAGGATAAGAACCGTCTTGAAACGGGAGCCCAGACCGCTGCCGGACCCTGCTATGGATCCGATGATCAGGAAGAACACCAGGAACGGTGCGATGCATTTCAGTCCGTTCACGAAGAGCGTACCGAGAAGAGAGATTCCATCAAGACCGGGAATCACCAAGGCCAGAACGATACCGATCAGGAGACCAGCCACTATACGGATGATCAGACTGATGGACGTCCATTTGTCCCAGAGTTCCCTTAGCTTCATGTGAGCGATGGCTAGGGAGGTATCACTATATAATGAGTCTGGCTATGTAAAATCCGTACTTGTCCTATCACAATCAGGACAGCTCACCGGACCCCGTCCGTCAGCATCTAACAAATACAGGGAAACTATCGCACCCTCTGGTCCGGACCATGGGCGAATACAAGAAGGCGATGAGGAGGGCGTTCCCGTACACCGTGCCGGTTCTCGCGGGATATCTTTTCATAGGCGCGGCCTTCGGAGTCATGTTCGCCGACCAGGGATACAACGTCCTGTGGGCGGTCCTCATGAGCGTGGTCGTCTACGCCGGCTCCGGGCAGTACCTCGCGACCAACTTCTTCGTCCCCGGTATCTCCATCCTGCAGGCGGTGTTCCTGACGCTGATGGTCAACATCAGGCACGTGTTCTACGGGCTGTCCCTGGTGGACAGATACAACCGCTTCGGGAGGAAGCGCTGGTACCTGATCTTCGGGATGACGGACGAGACCTACTCGCTGATATGCACCACCGGGGTGCCCGACGACGTGGACGAGGAGAAGTTCCTGCTGTCGATCACCCTCCTGAACCAGCTGTACTGGATCGTCGGCACGGCCATAGGCTCGCTGACGGCCACAGTGATAGCGTTCGACTCCACCGGGATCGAGTTCGCCATGACCGCACTGTTCATCGTGATGTTCATGGAGCTCTGGTACAGGCGCTCCAACCGCCCCGCCGAGCTCGTCGGCATGCTGTCCGCGGTGCTGTGCCTGGCACTGTTCGGTGCGTCGAACTTCGTCCTGCCGACCATGGTCCTGATGGTGGCGGTAATCCTGCTGGGAAGGAAGAAGCTTGACAGGACGGAGGCCGATGCCGATGCTTGACGCCGTCTCGTCCCTGATCATCATAGCCGCGGTGGCGATCACCACCTTCGCCACCCGCGCGGCGTCGTTCCTGGTGTTCCCCAAGGACAGGGAGATCCCGCCGACCGTGAAGTACATAGGCACGATCCTGCCGCCGGCGGTGATCGGGATGCTGGTGGTGTACTGCCTGAGGAGCACCCAGGTGTTCGCGTACCCCTACGGCGTCCCCGAGCTGATAGCCTGCCTGACCGTCATAGGGCTCCACGCCTGGAAGAGGAACGTGCTCCTGAGCGTGGGCGCGGGCACCATCCTGTACATGGTGCTGGTGCAGATGGTGTTCGTCTGATGACGGGGGCTGCATGCTGACGGTTTGAAGTTGAAAATTATTTCAACTTTTCAGAATGTTGAAATTTTTTTCCAACTTGTTCCCATACATGGAGTACAGGTTCGTCGGAAGACAACGCGAGCTGGAGGATGAGGGATCGGAAGGGAACGTGATCCTGGTCGGAACCGACAGGATCCTCGGAAGGGTCCCGCCGGACGACCTGGAATCGTTCCCGATGAGGGGCCAGGAGATACTGGGCTGAATCAGTTCCCCACGTCGGACCTGTCGTTGTCGATGAGCCTCTGGTTGATGGCCGACGCCTCCTCGCTGGGGAGGAGCATGGTGGTGACCTCCATGAACGGGTGCTTGGAGCCCTCGATGATGCTGACGTCGTCCAGCCTCCTCAGGCCCCAGCGCTCGGCGGTCTTCTCCAAACCGAACTTGACGTCGAGATCGTTGGGGACCAGCACGATGGCCTTGAACATCTTCAGGCCCAGCCTCTTTGCGGCCATGATCCTGTGGTGTCCGTCCACCAGGAGGTATCCGTTCCTCCTCTCCACCACGATGAGAGGCTCGTTGAGCCCCCTCTTGAGCTCGTACTGGCGGCCGATGAGCTCGTCCATGTAGACCTCCTTCTGGGTGGGGATGATCTCGTCCACCGGGATGTCCCTGTTGACGACCTTCATCCTGACGCCGTTCTGCTGCTCCAGGAAGTTCTTGACCGACATGACCTTGCCGGGACGGGACTTCTCTATCTGGGACCTGACGATGTCGATGTTGGAGATGATCCCGACCAGCTTCTTGTCCTCGTCTACGACCGGGAGGTTCCTGAGACCGTACCTGAAGAGGATGCGGGTGGCGTCGTCCACGGACATGGAGGGGATTGCGCACAGCGTACCGCGCTTCATGACCGAGCGGATCTTCGCATCCGGCTTGTCGACATGGCGCAGAAGCTCCTTGGCGGTGACGAAACCCAGCAGGTAGCCCTTCTCTACGATTGGGAACCCGTGGAAGTTGGAGTTGATGATCTCCTGTCTGACCTGCTCTACCGTCATGTCCGGACTCACCGTGTGGACATTGCGGACCATGTACTCTCCGACTGTAGCTTCTGGCATCTGAGACCCGAATCGGTCCCGGATAATAAAACGTCATTGCTCAGACGCTCTGAACCGCCACAACCTGGCGCGGTCCTCCTCGGACGCGTATCCTATGCCCACGCGTGGATGGACGGTGAACCCCGGACGGCACCCGTCGTCCTCCAGCCACATGAACCCCTCAGGGGACATTGGCGACCCGTACATAGACAGCTCCAGACCCAGCTCCCTCCCGGCCCTGCCCGGTCCGTCGAACCCCTCCAGGCCCCTGACCAGCACCCCCTCGGGATGCCCCTCCGGACCGGTGACGATCGTCAGGAGATTGTACATGTGGCACCTGTGGACGTAGGCCAGGCCTCCTGCGCGGTACATCACCCTGGCCCTTCCTGTGGGGCAGCGGTGGGCGTGGCAGGCGGTGTCCTCCTCGCCGAGGTACGCCTCCGTCTCGGTGATGCGGTACCTGCGGACGACGCCGTCGGCTGACCTCCTGCACAGCATCTTGCCGAGCATGTCGGAGGCGAGCACCAGGGCGTCCGACGAGTAGTACTCCGCACCGAGCACGTTGCCCTGCGGCTGGGATGCACGAACCTGGCCCATACGGTCGAATCCGATACGGAGTATATGCAGGGAACGTCCCCGACCGCCAGGCAACAGTTTAAGGCATATCGCAACATTCACGGCGTGAAGGAATAATATGGCAGGACCACTTCTTACAGAGGAATCGATTCAGGAGGAGACCAAACTCCAGGACACCCTCAGCCAGATCAAGCACATCATCATCGTGATGAGCGGGAAGGGAGGAGTCGGGAAGAGCACCGTGTCCTCCAACCTGGCGGCCACGCTCTCCATGCAGGGGTACATGACCGGCATCATGGATGTGGACATCACCGGACCCAACATCCCCAAGATGTTCGGGGTCGAGGACGAGAAGCTCCACGTCGTGGACGAGAAGCTCATCCCCGTGACCATCCCCCCGTCCATGAAGCTCATGTCCATGGCGTTCCTGCTCCCCGACAAGGACTCCCCCGTGATGTGGCGCGGTCCCGTTAAGATGGGAGCCATCAAACAGTTCATCGAGGACGTCAACTGGGGCTACCTCGACTACCTCATCGTCGACATGCCCCCGGGAACCGGCGACGAGGCCCTGTCCATCGTCCAGCTGATGCCCAAGGCCGACGGAATGATCATCGTCACCACCCCCCAGGACGTCGCACTCCTCGACAGCAGGAAGTCCCTGAGGTTCGGAGCCGAGACCCGCATCCCCATCATCGGCATCATCGAGAACATGAGCGGGTTCGTCTGCCCCCACTGCGGAGAGGTCACCAACATCTTCAAGTCCGGAGGAGGCGAGGCCGCCGCGAAGGAGCTCAACGTCCAGTTCCTCGGGAAGGTCCCGATCGAGCCCGGAGTCGTCGACGCCGGGGACAGCGGGATGCCCGTCGTCCTGAAGTACCCCGAGTCCGCGTCCGCGAAGGCGTTCGGAGCCATCGTGGACAAGGTCGTCAAGACAGTGAACTGAGATGAGGATAATCGTCATCTCCGAGGGGGAGTCCCTGGACTCCTACGTGGCCGACGACTTCGGCCACGCCCCCTACTTCCTGCTCGTCGACTCGGACACCCTCGACTACCACGTCATCGTGAACGAGTACGCCGACTCCCCGGAGGGAGCCGGGTTCGCGGTGGCCAAGGCCATCGTGGGCCTCGGGAACGTGGACGCCGTCATAACCGGCGGGATTGGCATGCACGGCATCAAGATCCTCCAGGACGGGGGCATCGACGTGTCCTACGACGAGGAGGGCACGGTGGAGCAGTGCGTCACCGACTACGTGAGACGCGTCCAGAGAAGGAAGAGCTTCGAGAACAGACCCGAGCAGTGAAACGCGGGCCTCGGCCCGCTTTATTTTTTGTTTTTCCGGTCAGACGCCGGTCCTGTCTCCCCAGATGATCTTGTGGAGCTGCGGAAGGACCCTGATGTCCAGATGCTCGTCGAGGACCCTCTGCACCAGCTGCTCCAGCCTCTCGGTGCCTCCGACCGGGCCGAATATGATCGCCGACCTTATGTCGTGCGTCCTGACGAAGTCCACCGCGAAATCCAGGTCAGCCCCGTCCTCGATGACGAACTTCAGCTGGTCCTTCCCGGACAGGACATCCAGGTTGGAAAGAAGCATCCTGTCGGTCATCCCCGACGAGGGGCACTTCCAGTCCATGCTGATCTGCACCAGCGGATCCTTCGGGACCGCCGACAGGTCGACGGAGCCGTTCGTCTCCAGGACCACCTGGATGCCCTTGGACACCAGGCGCTCGATGAGCTCCACCGCGTCCGGCTGGAGCATGGGCTCGCCGCCGGTGAAGCACACGCGGAAGCAGTCGCCGACCTCCTCCAGGATCTCGTCCACGGACATCTCGGTGCCGCCCTCGAACGAGTAGCCGGTGTCGCACCAGGAACAGCGCAGGTTGCAGCCGACAGCCCTGACGAACACCGTGGGGGCGCCCATGGTGAGGCCCTCCCCCTGGATGGAGCTGAAGATCTCGCAGATCCTCATAGGAGGTTCTCACCGTGCTCGTACTCGATCTCGTCCCTGTACCCGGCCTCCTTGAAGCCCTGGAGCCTCAGGCGGCAGGAGTCGCAGTGGCCGCAGGCCTTCTCCCCGCCGTTGTAGCAGGACCAGGTGAGGTGCAGGGGCGCGCCCAGCTTCTTCCCGCGCCTGACGATGTCGGCCTTGGAGTCGTGGAGGATGGGGGTGACGATCTGTATCGGATGCCCCTCCACACCGGCCTTGGTGCCCACGGCCAGCATCGCCTGGAAGGCCTCGTAGAACGCGGGCGTGCAGTCCGGGTACCCGGAGAAGTCCACCGAGTTCGCCCCGATGTAGATCCTGTCCGCGTCCACGGACTCGCAGAGTCCGGCGGCGATGCTGAGGAACACGATGTTCCTGGCGGGAACGTACGTTATCGGGATCTTGGCGTCCAGCTCCCCCTCGCGGTCCATGGGGACGTCTATGTCCTTCCTGGTGAGGGCGGACCTGAACGAGCTGAGGTCCAGGTCGATGACGACGTGGTCCACGTTGTAGAAGTCGCAGACGTTCTGGGCGGATGTGAGCTCCTTCGTGTGCCTCTGGCCGTACCTGAAGCTGATCGCGGTGACCTCGCAGCCGTCGGCGATGGCCTGGGCCAGGCAGGTGGTGGAGTCCAGCCCGCCGGACAGAAGGACAACTGCCTTCGGCATCAGAGCACCTCCCTGTACCAGGCGGTCTGACCGCGCTCCTCGTCGAGTCCGACGGACACGGACCTGACGTTCTCCGGGAAGTCGATCTCCGCGACCATCCTGAGGGTCATCATCTTGGACATCTCCTCGGCCGTGGTGGTGGGGATGTCCAGGAGCGTCACATCCTCCCTGGGGAAAACGTACCTCTTGCCGCAGGACACCGCCTCGACCGATTCCTCGGTGACGTTCAGCTTGACGTCCTTGGAGAGGGTGGGGAGCAGGGTCTTGTGGTCCAGCCCCTCTATGATCTCCTTGAGCTTCTTCTTCAGGACGACGAAGTCCATGATCATGCCCTCCTCGCCTATGTCCCCCTCCAGCTCCAGCCTGACTATGTAGGAGTGGCCGTGGAGCCTGGAGCACTTCTCGTGCCTGGGTATGAAGTGGCATGCAGAGAACCTGATGCCGGAGTATCCGCCGTCGATATTGAGTAACATCCTCATTCCTCCGTTAGTCTCATCGCCAGGGCTATGGAGTCCCTGTAATCGGTTTTCGCACGGGAGGTGTCGATGAACACCTTCTCCGAGTTGACCACCGGTGCGCCGAGGGCCTTGGCCCCGCCGACCATGTGCATTGTCCTGAATATGATGTTGCCTGTGATGCCCTCGGGGGCGATGACGATGTCCGCCTCCCTTACCGCGTCCTCGATGAGAATCTGGGCGTGGTAGGCGTCGTACCCGTTCTCGGTCAGACGCTTGGCGATGGACCTGGCGCTCTCGATGGACCTGTCCACCGCCCTGCAGCGGCCCACGTCCTCGCATCTGCCCCCTGACATTATGGCGATCCTCTGACCCATGCCGACCCTGCGTGCGAGGTCCGCGGACCTGACGGCGAGGTCGTACCTCTGGGCGTCCGTCCAACCCTCGTCTATGCCGACCGGGGACAGTATGATGAGCCTCCCTCCCTGGGGCTCCATGAACGCGACCCTCTCCAGGGCCTTCAGCCCCAGCCCCTTCTTCAGTATGGGGAGCAGCATGGACGATGACATGTCCCCGCGCACGGCGGCGTCTATCCTGCCGGCCGCCAGGTCGGACACTAGCTCGTTGGGGTCGTCGTAGATGCGGATGTCGTGGCCGTCCATGGCGAGGACGCTGCGCTCCACGTTGCCCGCATCGGTTCCGCGGCCGATACCGACCTTCACATCGGGAAGGTCGCCGCTGAGGAGGGTCTTCGAAGTGAACATCTGGCTTCACATCTCCTTCTGATTCTTACTCTTTGGCGTGGCCCACCGAGACGACGTCGTCCCCGGAGAGCTTGCCCTTGGGTCCCGCAGGGTCGGTGACCCTTCCGAACACCATCTGGGCGACCAGCCTGTACCCGTCGGGGAGGGAGAGCATCTCCGCCGCCCTCGAATCTATGAGGGGGTTGTAGTGCTGGATGTTTGCGCCCAGGCCCATGTCGGTGATGGCGCACCAGACGGCGAACTGCATCATCGCATTGCCGTGCTCGGCCCACTGGGGGAACATGTCCCTGTAGGACGGGTGCGCCTCCATGAGCTCCCTGGTCCTGGAGTCCACCTCGTAGAACAGGATCGTCCCCGCGGCCGCGCGGAACCCCGCCAGCTTCGCCTGGGTCCCCTTGAACCTCTCCGGGTCCCTGGACCTCTCGCGCAGGACGTCCTCCACCATCTCCCAGAACCTGCGATGGTCCTCGCCGATCAGGCACAGGATCCTCGCCGACTGGGCGTTGAATGCGGACGGCACGCTGCCGGCAATCCCCCTTATGCGGGCGATGACCGCGTCGGTGTCGACGTCGAGGGCGTCCAGCGAGTACTCCGAACGTCTCGCCAGAACCGCTTCTCTGAACTCCATGTCCACGCCTACACGCGCGCGCATATAAAGGATTACTGAACCTAATGAAAGAAGACTACGGAGATTCAGGGGCGGATCTGGTCGAATAGGTACTCTCCCCACTGCCTCTCGCCCAGCGCGATCTCCAGTTCCGGCGGGGTCAGCATCGGCTTGGGATAGCGGGCCGCATCGTCCATGGCGATGCGCGGACATGCCGTGTTCACGAAGGCGTCCACCTGGTACGACATCAGGGCGGTGGGGTTGATCTCCTCGATGACCACCTTGAAAGCGGTCCTGCCGTGGTCCCTCAGGAGGGCCACCATGCGGTCCGCCAGTTCGTCACGGTTCTGCCCTATCTTGCTGCAGACTATGACCAGGAAGCTCTGTGCGTCCTTCGCGCCCTGTATCGCGGCGAAGCGCCTGCGGAGGATCCTGTCCCTGGTCTCCGCCATGTCCCTGACCTCCCCGGTCACGGGGTTCAGGACGAGGACCTGCTTCTCCATGCCGAACGCGGCCGCCAGCGGGTGGAAGTCCCCCTCGCCTATGAAGAGGAACCCATCGACGTCGGCGTCCACGGCCTCGGCCGCGCTGCAGTTGCATCCCAGGACCTGTCCGGGATGGCATATCCTCCTGTCCCCGGTGCCGACACGAACCGTCCTGCCGGAGGACTCCAGGATGTACCTAACCTTGGGGATCAGGCCCAGGTACTGCACCGTCGCCAGGAGCCCGACCTTCGTCGGGAGCGTGCCCAGGGAGTCGAGGATGGACTCGTCGACGTCCGCGTCGGAGCGCGACTCTATGTACAGCACGTTGGGGTCGTCGCCCTGGGACGGTATGGGCGAGTGCCCGAAATGGATGAGCGCATCGGCCCAGCCATGATAGTCGAAGAGGTCGCAGGCGCCGTAGCACGGACGTCCCACGATGACCGGAATGGCGCCGGTCTCCCTCTCGATGAATTCAGAAATCTCCGGGGCCCGGATCTTCAGGCCCTCCGGCATCTGGAGTGCGACGGAGGCGAAGCCCCCGTCGCTTATCCAGCGTGATATGGTTTCCAGTTCGAAATCGAACATTTACAGGATGAGTTCCTGTCCCTTCTCGACATCGATGTAGCAAGGGGAGGGGAACTTCATGGATGCCCTCCAGAGGGCGTCCTTGGCGATGACCGCCTTCTCGGCGGGAACGCGGACTGTCAGGATGGCCTGGTTGCGCTCGAGCCTGGCAGCGGTTCCGACGGTCTTTCCGAATCCCTGGCGCATTCCGCTCGAAACACGGTCCGCTCCTGCGCCGGTGGCCAGCTTGTTCTCCCTCAGGACGACGTGGGGGTAGGCCCTCACGGTCATGTGGTAGTTGGCGACACCGATCTGTCCGTTCAGGACCTTGTTGGCGGCGATACGGCCGGCCTCGATGGAGGTGTGCCTGATCTGGACACGGTTCTTCACCCTGAGGGTGAGGACGACGGGGAAGTCCTCCCTGAGGTTCCCCATCTCGTACTGGGAAACCCTGCTGGCAGGGACTCCTCCCATGTATTCGCGGCGTGTGTACGCCTGACCTTTGATCTGCCTGTACATCGAAGCGGGCTTTCTTACCATTTAAACCACCTTGGATAGTGAATGCAATCGGAGCGCTACGGCTCCGTGTCAACTGACTGCCGATATACGTCCCGCATATAAGCGTTTCGTTGATTACGGGCGTAATAAAAGCGCACGTACGCGTCTCCTGACGCCTCGACAGTAATAAGTAGGCTTCGGAGCAATGCCCGTCCGGATCCAGATGCAGCAGCCCTTCAATTTCAAAGTGGTCCCCGTGGACGATGAGAACGCTAGCGTGCCGGTGTCGGTCGCCGGACAGACCATGGTCGATGTCCAGAACATCCTGACGGACGTGGGGACGTCGATGGTCAGACAGGAGCTCAGGCTGCAGAACCCCGTTCCGAAGGAGCTCGTCAGGAGGTTCGACCTCTCGATGGCCTCGTCGTCCGGAAGGGACGTGGACACGGTGGCCGAGGGCGACGACACGCTCATGCTCGACGCCCTGAACGGACTGGTACGCGAACTGGACCTGGCCAACATGGCCGACACCCGCGATCCCCCGGGCAACCACCGCGAGGCCCTCGCACTCAGGAAGCTATACTCGGACATCCTGGCACTGGCGGACCATCTGGAGGGCTACAGCCTCATGTACGGGACCGGCGACGAGCTCAAGAAGTTCAGGCTGACCCGCAGGGACTCGCTCAGGGAGGTCGCCGAGGACGCCTCCGCCTCGTTCAGCGGCGCCGTCATCGGCTCAATCCGCCACGACCCCGTGAGGAAGAACCGCTGGCTCATCTCGAACGGCAGGGACTGCGTGCCCGTGACGTTCGCCAGCAACATATCCACCACGGACATACCCCTGTTCGCCGAGGCGGGCCCGATCATAGCATCTGGCACTATCGTCACCGACGAGGACGGGCAGGTCAAGGAGGTCAGGGCCGTCATCGGCTGCTACTCGTTCCCCACGGTCAAGTTCCACAGGATCATAACCGCGGAAAGGGACATCCTGCTCCTGAACCCGGTGGAGGCCACGCCCGGGTACAACCAGAAGAAGGACGCCTGGACCCTGGACTGCGAGGCCCTCGGCATCTCCGTGTCGAAGCCGTCGTGGGACGAGTGCGTCATCGCGTTCCACGAGTACTTCGTGTTCCTCTGGGAGACCTACGCCGAGAACGACGGGGAGCTCGAGGGCGAGGAGGCCGAGATAAGGGAGTTCCTCAGGTCCATGGCACTGCCGTGAACCCGGACCACCCGTTTTATGTGGGCACTCCGATTCCATCCCCATGGAAGGCTACGTGCTGAAGGTGGTCTCTGGCGACGACCACGAGAAGGATGCCGACCCCTCCGTTGCGGAGAGGGTCCTAGCAGATGTGGACCGCCTCTTCACGGAGATCTGCCGCAACATCATCAGAGGCGAGCTGAGGCTCCATGGGGACGTCCCCGAATCGCTCCACTCCCGCGTCACGCTGCACGGAGATGGCGCGCTGGCACATGACGCCAGGAGGATCATGCACGAGACGCTGACCTACCTGGGCGGGCCTGCACGCGGGACCTTCATGGACGACACCTTCCCCGACGTGATCGGCAGGAGGTCCGTCGCGTCCGCGGTCCTGGACATACACTCCGACCTGGAGGGCAACGTCCTCCTCCACGGCCCGGACGACGACGTGGCGGCGTTCTCCGACATAAACCTGGTGAGGGTGACCGAGATGGCGGGGGTGCTGACCCGCGCCTACAACGGCGGCATCATGGGGATCATAGTCAAGGATCCGAAGCGCAGGGGCCACTACGCCATAACCAGCGGCAACGGTCTGATCCCGCTGATCTACGTCCCCACCGTGCCGTCGTACGACCGCGAGGACTTCGCGGCCGCGGGACCCGTCATCGCCATGGGCACAGTGGTCAGGGACGAGGAGAACCGCATCGTCGAGCTCAGAGCGGTGGAGAACTGCTACACCTTCCCGGTGGCCGTGTTCCTGAGGGGGATATCATCCGAGGGTGACGTGGGACTGGTCTACCCGCTGGAGGGCATCCCGTCGTACTACGCCCGCACCGCCACCTGGTACCTGAAGTGCGACGAGCTGGGCCTGGAGTCGTCTGCGAAGAGCTGGGACGAGTGCGTGATCGGGTTCCACAGGCGGTTCGTCTCCCTGTGGGCGTCCTACGAGGACGGCACGCTGGACAACCCCAAGATCCGCGACATACTGGACATGATGAGGCCGCCGGAGACGTGACCCTGCATCCCGGACCGCGGACCGGCCGCAATCAGTCGCGCGCTTATCTATTAATAGGACCGCAGTAATCGGAACGCCGGAGCACACCGTATGAGCAGAAGGCGCGTCCCCCAGAAGGTACTGAACGACATCGGGAGGGAGCGCATAGACAAGCTGCTCGGGATGGCGACGGAGGCTGTCCGCCAGGACAGGCCGGACCGCGCCAGGAGGTACGTGGAGCTGGCGGGACGCGTGAGCGCCAAGACCCAGGTCCCCATGCCGTCCGACTTCCCGGTCTGCCGCGGATGCGGGATCCCCCTGATGCCGGGCATCAACTGCAGGGTCCGTCTGGGCAACCACATGGTGTGCGTTACTTGCGGCATGTGCGGCGAGATCCGTCGCAGGCCGTACCTGAAGGAGCAATCACATGACTGAGAAGGACGCTAGGAAGGAGCTCATGAGAAGGGCCAACGAGATCAGCCCGACAGTGCACGTCGGCAAGGACGGCCTGGACCAGGGCGTCTTCGACGAGATCGTCAACCAGCTGAAGAAGAACCGCCTTATCAAGGTGAAGGTGCTCTCCAACTCCGACGACGATGCGAAGGGAGCGGCCGAATCCATAGAGGAGGCCACGGGAGCGATCGCTGTGGACGTGCGCGGAAGCGTCATCGTCCTCACGGACAAACGCACGTGGACGTCACTCAGCCAGAAGAAGTTCTGAGGTGTTTTCCGATGCTTGACGTCAACGTCATCAGATCAAACCCTGACATGATCAGGACCATGCTTAAGAACAGGAACAAGGACGACGCCATCCTGGACAGGTTCCTCGCCGCGGACTCCGAATGGAGGACCCTCACCGACGAGAACAACCGCCTCAGGAAGGTCAGGAACGACGTCTCCCTCCAGATCTCCAAGATGCCCAAGGGCGACGAGAAGGATGCCCGCATCAGGGAGATGAGGGAGGTCTCCGACAGGATCAAGGCCAACGACGACAGGATGGCCGAGCTGGAGACCGTCCGCCAGGACTGCGTCCTGAACATCCCCAACATCCCCCACGAGTCCGTGCCCATAGGCAAGGACGAGCACGACAACGTCGTCGTGTACGAGAAGGGCGAGAAGAGGAAGTTCGACTTCAAGCCCAGGGAGCACTGGGAGATCGCCGAGGACCTGGGCATCATCGACTTCGACAGGGCCGTCAAGGTCGCCGGAAGCGGATTCTACTGCCTGAAGGGCGACGGAGCCAGGCTGGAGAGGGCACTCATCAACTACTTCCTGGACACCCACCAGGACCAGGGATACACCGAGCTGTTCCCGCCCGTGGTCGTCAACAAGGCCGCCGTCATCGGAACCGGCCAGTACCCCAACCTGAAGGACGACATGTACTACCTCGAGAGGGACGACCTGTTCCTCAACCCCACCGCCGAGGTCCCCGTCACCAACCTCCTGCAGGACGAGATCCTGGACAAGAGCCAGCTCCCCATCTACTGGACCGCCTACCTGCCCTCCTTCAGGAGGGAGGTCGGGAAGCACGCCGACACCAGGGGCATCATCAGGGTCCACGAGTTCAACAAGGTGGAGATGGTCAACTTCGTCCTCCCCGAGAACTCCTACGCCAGGCTCGAGGAGCTGAGGCAGAACGCCGAGGACCTGATCAACGGCCTCGGACTCCCCTACAGGGTCCTGCTCCTGTGCACCGGGGACATGAGCTTCTCCTGCTCCAAGTGCTACGACCTGGAGCTCTACGCCCCCGGGAAGGACGCCTGGCTCGAGGCATCCTCGTGCAGCAACTTCACCGACTTCCAGGCCAGGAGGGCCAGGATCAAGTACAGGCCCGAGCCCCACCTCAAGAGCGAGTTCGTCCACACCCTCAACGGTTCCGGACTCGCCCTGCCCAGGACGATGGTCGCCATCCTCGAGAACTACCAGAACAAGGACGGCACCGTCACCATCCCCGAGGTCCTCAGGCCCTACATGCGCGGCCAGGAAGTCATCGACAGGCACAACTGAGCCCGTCGCAAACCCTGAAAAACGACTTACCTCTCACTCGGGGTCATATCCTGAGGCGGTCGAGATCCTCGACCAGCCTCTGGGCCCCGATCCCCTTCCCCTTCTCGATGAGCTTGTCGCGGATGCCCCTCTCGCCCTCCAGAAGCATGTTGGACCCGATCCCGTACCTGCGGGATATGTTGGCCTCCATGTACGCCGCCATGAGGTCGCAGGCCTTCAGGTCGGTGCCGTTCCTCCTGCCGAACCCGGGGACGTCCACGTCGGTGAAGGGCTCGTAGACCATGTGGCGGAACTCGTCGCGCCACTCCTCCTTGAGCAGCGGCATGATGGTGGACTCCACCAGGTCGTGCTCGTACTCCTCCAGGATCGATGCGAGACCGTCCACGTTCACCTTTATCGGGGAGATCACGTCCTTCGTGAGCACCTCCGGCAGGTCGTGGAAGAGGCCGCTGTAGAAGTCGTTGTACACCTCCCTGTCGGACGCGCCGGCGTCCAGGTCCCTCAGGTACATCATGTCCGCCACCATCAGGGAGTGGCCCAGTACGGTCGTCCTCGGGATGCGCGGCATCCGGGCCCAGCGCTGCTGGAACCTCAGCTGCCCGATGAGGTCTATGAAGTCGAAGGTCTCCTCCGACGATATGAGCTCCCTGACCCCGGCCAGGTCGGTGTGCTGCTCGATCTGCTCGTCGATCTCCCTGCGGGTCTTCTCTATCCCGTACAGGGAGCGGTTGGAGTCGTAGATCAGCCTGAACTCCCACCTGGTGGCCAGATAGTGCGCCGCGCGTATGACGGCGTCCTCCGGAGCGGAGTTGGGATTCCCGAGATAGGCCTCGAAGCGGGACCTGAACCCGTCGTCGGAGTCCGGAACGAGACGGTCGAACTCGGACAGCACGTAGTCGTTGACCGGGCCGCGCCTCTCGGCGGTGATCTTGTGGAACACCTGCGGCTTGAGGTCGGTCAGGACCGCCCTCTGGATGAACGAGAACATCGTGTGCTCGATGACCGTCCTCCAGTCCATCCTGTTGCCGGCGGACTCCTCGAACTTCCCCAGGACCCATGCGATGGCCGCCTTGTGGGCCTGCTTGTCCAGCTCCGTGAGGTCGACCGGGCGCATGTGGTCGTTCCAGCGGTTCATGTTCGCCGAGTTGAAGAACAGGTACAGGATGTCGGCGTTGAGCGCTGGCAGGGGATCACTCCCCCTTCCTTCCGGAGAGGTCCTCGATGCTCGCATCCCCGACCGGCGCGGAGTAGTCCTCGTCGAGGATGTAGAAGAACCCGTTCCTGTCCTCATCGTCCTCCATCTCGACGACGTCGGCGCTGACCTGCCTGTTCATCATGTAGATCATCGCGTAGCCTGCCACGAGAAGGACGACGCCGACCACGAAGACGGCCTGATACGCCACGCTGGGACTCACGACGTAGGCCGCGAATCCCACGAGCATCAGGACGAATCCCGCGACGGCTGCCATGACTGTGTGCTTGGGTTCCATCGAACCTTGAAGCAGGTTCACGTATTTGATGGGTTCAGAGGGGGACCGCCCCCTCATCGCGCATCATTCGCGCGTGTGCGTGCACGGGTTGACAACCTTTTTATACGGACCGCAGTTAACGATGCCTCATGGCAAAGAAGAACGACTCTGGATTCCAGTCCTCCGCAGGTCTCATGAGGTACTTCGACACGGAGAACGAGAAGGGAGTCAGGATCAGCCCCCGTGCAGTCGTGGGCATCGCTATCGGTCTCATCGTTGTCGTGATGCTTCTCCAGGTCTTCGTCCCCCTCAACTGAGGATGACGGACCTTTTCACAGCCTCGGCTCCAGCGGGAGCTCTGGCACCACCACATCTTCTTTGATCGACGTCAGAACCCGTACCCGTCGTGCATCATGACATCCACGTTTATCCTCGCGGGATGCTCGCCTGGACCCACGGCCGTGACGACCGCGTAGATCGCCTTACCCGCGTCCATCAGCCTGGCTATGACGGTGTTGTCTCTGCGCGGGATGTACCCGACCTTGGTGCCCGACGTAGTCAGGACCAGGATCGCCATCCGATCGTGGGAGTTGTCCGGCTCCCTCCGCAGGATGAGCCTCTCGCCCGCGTTCATGCTGGAGACGAGGTCCCCGACCCCCGGGACGTAGCCTGTTCCGGCCACGTACGTCTGGAGGAGCAGGATCTCCCTGCCGAACGGCGCCGGGAGGCCGCCCTTGTCCAGGATGCTGACCAGGTCCCCTCCCGGGATCACTGCCGGCGGATCCATCTCAGTTCCTCCATCTCCATCTCCAGCATCCCCTTGCGCTCCTCCATGTCGGCGATGGCCCCCTCCAACTCAGCCCTCCTCCTCGCCAGGAGCTCCGGGTCCCGGAGCAGCGGGACCTTGTCGAACGGGTGCGACGCCTCCACCTCCCTTATGCGCGCGGAGAGCTTGTCCAGCAGGTCCCTGAGCCTGTCCCTCTCCGCCTCCAGGAGCTGGGCGGAATCCGGCAGGGACGACGGGTCGGCCAGCGCGGCCTCTATGATCCTCAGCCCCACAAGGTCCCCGCGGCGGTACATCTCCACCGCTCTCGTGTACATCTCCAGCATCTCCGGTCCCGATCCGGGGTTGACGTCCGGATGGAGCCTCTTCACGACCCTGTAGTAGACCTCCCTGATCTCCCGGGCCTCCTCCGGGGTGAGCGCCTCCATGTCCCTGCGGGCGAGCGCGTCGTTGAGCTCCCCGATCATCTGGCGGACCGTCTTCTCGAACTCCGCGAACTCCGCATCGAGGACCGTGTCTATCGCCTCCGTGTCGGGGGCGTCGCCGCGGTTGAGCGCGGCACGGAGCATGTCTATGCGGCGGGCGAGCCTGGCGCAGTCGCACCGCAGCCTGTACAGCCTGAGCTCAAGATGCCCGATGGCCAGCATGTACTCCGCCATGACCTCCGGACGACGCTGGCACATCAGTTCGTCGTACTCCGCCTCCCTCATGCAGAGCTCGGTCCTGAGACGCTCGACCTCCGCGCGGAGCGGGTCCTCGCAACGAACCAAACCTCCGGGATCCATGAGGGTGCATCGAGTCTAAAATCTTAAAACCATCACACCAGACCCCCCCGGGGCGGTGACGATGGAAGAATGCCGACGGGGCCGGCACCGGGAAGATACCGGCGCCCGCGGCCTTGTTTGATGGAAGGATCAGACCCTGTCCTCGGGCAGGATCGTGTACTCCTCGTGGTACTTCTTCCTGAACAGCCTCGCGACTATCGGCGGGGCCACTATGGTGGTCACCACGGACATCAGGACTATGACCGCATACAGGTCCGTGGACATGTATCCGGAGGCGAGTCCGATCGAGGCGATGATGATTCCGACCTCTCCCCTGGGGGCCATCCCGATTCCGATGATGTTGAACGACTTCATGTCGATGGACTTGTCGCCGATCTTCGCACCGATGCCGCATCCGACGTACTTGGTCAGTATGGCGACGATGATGATCACGACCGCCAGGAAGATGACGGTGGCGCTGGTCAGGGACGTGAGGTCCACCTGCATTCCGACGTTGAGGAAGAAGAACGACAGCATGAACGTGGTGATGGAGTCGAACTTGTGCTCCAGCTCCCACTCCCACGCGTAGTCGGCGAACAACATACCTCCGAGGAACGCGCCGATGATGGCGGCGAGTCCGATGGCCTCTGCGAACGCGGCCATGAACAGGCACACGATGAGCGCAAGGACGAACTTGTTCATCGAGCGGTAGACCTTCCCCTCGGCCTCCACCTTGCGCTTGCGGGCGTCGAAGTAGTCGTAGATGCGGGGGACCACCCACTTGCACACGGCGATGATGGCCAGGACGAACACTACAGCCTGGAGCGTGATGGACGCGATGTTGCCTATGGAGAGCTCTCCGGAGTCCGCCATGCCCTTGACGATGGCGAGGACGATCATCCCCAGGACGTCGTCGATGACGGCGGCGGCGATGATGATGCGGGCCTCCTTGGTGTCCATGAGGTGGAGGTCCTTGATGATCCTGGCCGTGATACCGACGGATGTGGCGACCATCGCCGCACCCATGAACATGGCGTGGTTCATGTTGCTGGGGTCCTCGTACATCAGGACTATCGCGAAACCGGCGATGAACGGCAGGATGACTCCGAGTATGGCGCAGAGCAGAGCCGGCCTCCCGGACCCGAGCAGGTCCTTGACCTTGGTCTCCAGACCCACCGTGAACAGCAGGAATATGACACCCAGCTCAGCCATGGCGTAGATAACATGATAGACGTCGCTTCCGGCCTCGGCACCGTGTCCGGGTTCGGGCATGACTATGCCCAGGACATCGCCCATGAACGTCCATTCACCGCCGTTCAGCGCGATGTTGGCCACGATGATACCGATGATGATCTCACCGATCAGACCGGGCAGTCCGAACCTGGATACAATCGCCGAACCCACACGTGCCAGCAGGAACAGCACGGCGAGTGCCAGGAGCAATTGCAGCAGGAATTCTATTTCCATATCCTGTCATCCGAGAACGGATATTTATGATGGGCGGGGGAAAATCCCGCCCGGCGGATGATGCCGTCGGACGGTAATGGACCAGGACCCGGTTTCTTCGGATGTGCATTTCTTTGCTTTCTTTTCAGAACGAGAAGCACACCCTCCAGCCGCTCCTCTGGACCTCCTGGGATCCGAAGGAGAACCTGACTGCGGGTGCGTCCTCGGTGACGATGGCGGATCCGTCGGACTCGACCTGGATGGTCTCGTCCTGGACCGCCGGAATCACATTGATCTCTTCGATGGCCGGGACCTCTATGGGCTCCGGGACCATCTTGACCGCCGGCGCCGCGGAGATCGCCATGACCTCCTGGGCGGCGGCAATCATGGGTGTGTCCGCCACATCCTCCGCGGGTGCGGCCTCCTGGGCCTCCTCGGGGATGTCGGCGGGCATGGCGAGCATGCCGATCGGCGCCGATGCGGCGATCATGCCGATGGACACCGGTGCGGGGATTGCCGTCGGGAGTTCGGGCACCTCGTAGGACGCCACCTCCTCGGTGTCCTCCGCGTCATCCTGGGACTGCGTCGCAGTCCAGCAGGCCTCCATCCCGTCGAACGGGATCTCGGCGTCCTCGAAGTCGAACTCGTCATCTGGAACATCTATGCTCGGAACCGCCAGGAACATCAGGTCGCGCACTTCCTGCCTGAGGTCCATCCACGGGATCTCGTCGTGGAGATAGGCCTTGGCGAAACGTCCCTCGGCTCCGTCGTCCCTCATGGGGACGTCCGGCTCTACTATGGGGTCATCCTCCTCGTCCCTGAGCCCGGGCACCGTGAACAGCATCACGTCGCGGACCTTGTCGGTGACCGCAATCGGTGCGGGCTCGTCGGGGAGGGTGCGCAGACCCGTCACGCTAAAGGGCCGCGGAGCTCCTCCTTGGGCTCTGTCTTCTCGGATTCGACGTTCTGGAGCACTCCGTTGTTGAAGCGGAAACGGACGGTCCTCGGGCGCTTGACCACGGGGTCGCTGAGACGCGGGTACGCCTCTCCGTCCTCCTCGAGGCCCACGAACCTGGACGTAGACGCGGGCTCTACAGCGGCGGAGGTCTCCGCCGTCTCAATCGTGACGGGGGCGACGGGGATGTCCTCGGAGACCGCGGAGTCGGAGGAGGGCTCGGAACCCTCCATCTCGAGGCCCGCGATGGGCTCGATGGGTGCCTCCCTGAGTCCGGGAAGGGTCATGACAGCGACGGGGGCTTCTGAGGGGACCTCGTCCGCGACGGGAGTCTCCTCGACCTCGGTCTCCTGCACGGGGACCTGCTCCACGACGTCCTCGACCATGTCGGCGACGACGGCCTCGCAGGGCATGACCTCGTCGACGGCCTCCGCCTCCATGGGGACCTCCTCGATGGTCTCGGGGACGTCCGGGACCTGCTCCTGGTGGACCTCCTCCGCCTGGATCTCGACGGACTCGGGCTCGCAGGCGACGATCTCCTGGGCCTCTTCCTGCTCGGACTCCTCCTCGAATGTGATCCAGCTGTAGTCGTCGTCCTCTGCGTCCTCCGCAACCTCGACGGCTTCCTCGACTACGGGCTCGTCCTCGACGAAGAACTCCTCGACCTGCTTCGGAGCTACAGTTACTTCCTCGACGACGGGTTCAACGGAGACGTCCGCGACGACGTCCTCCTCGACGATGTCAGGCATGGCGATGGGGTCCATATGCTCCATCTCCACAACCGGCTCGATCTCCACCGGCACCTCCACGGGGAGGTCCTCGTCCTCGATCTGGAGGAACATGGGGGTCTCGGGTGTCAGCGCCTCGGCCTCGGAAACGGGATCTTCGGCCTGCGAGGCCTTCTCCACGGACGAGGTCTTGACCTTGGTGAGGAAAGACGTGTCCATCGGCTTGGGCTTCACGGTGCCGTCGGCGGTGATCTCTCCAACGGTGGCGTGGTACTCCTTCTCGACGGTCGTCCCCCTGGGGACGTTGCTGAACAGATTCCTCATGTCCTCCGCCTTGGCCTCGGCCTCTCCGACGTCGAACTTCACGGAGGTGTTGTCGGTGCCTCCGACGAAGCCTCCTCCGGTGGCCCTCACGTATATGGGCTCGCCGTCGTTGAAGAAGGCCTTGTCGGGGACCTTGGAGATGAAGATCTCGCTGTCGTCCTCGATGTTGTACTTCTCGTAGCCGTAGTTGTCGAGTTCGCGGACACCCTTGGAGTAGACGCTGTTCTCGGACTTGCTGGAGAAAATGTTCTGCAGGGTGCTGCCGATGTTCTTCGTGAGGTCGGAAAGGTGGTTCTGACCTCTCTTCGATTCCGTCCTGTCAATCTGCATCGACTGCAGACGGTTCCTGAGGCTCTTGAGAGAGCCGTTGCTATCGCTATCGCGTGAGTTATCACTCATGCACATCCCATCCGCTCGATAATAGGAATTACAAATATATAAAGAAAAGGAAGGTTTCAATGCCGTTTGACTCTGCACGACGCCGTTACCCGCGGACGAACTTGACGTAGTCCGCCTTGCCCTCGGCCTGGATCTCCTTGAGCATGCTGGTCAGCACCTCCGCCTCGCAGGAGACCACCATCACCTCCAGGCACTTGTGGTTCTGGAGGTGCGAGTGCATCTGCGTCTTGATGTCCGCCTCGTGCCTGGCCTGGATCATGCTCATCCAGGGGTCCGCGTGGTTCCCGCGTACGATTATCAGGACCCCTTCCACGGTGCCCTCCATGGCCTCCAGCTCCCTGATGTCCGCCAGGGCGGCGTTGATCGAGGTGCGCACGGCCTCGGACCTGCCGGAGAGCCCGTACACCTTCTGTATCCTGTCGAGAGCAGCGAGGTTCTCCTCGTTCAGAGATATGCTGACGATCCCCATGCTATCACGTTATTAACTTCGACGGGGCAGATGCCATGGAAGTTAATAATCAATTCCCAATGTTTTAATAACATCCCGACGAACACCGCGTCATGGAAGCGGTGACGACGTTCGTTCTGTACTCGGTGCTTCTCCTCGCCATATCCATGGCGGGGGCGATGCTGCCGAGGGTCAGGGAACTCAGCGACAAGCAGGCGCACCTGCTGATGGCCCTGAGCGCAGGGATCTTCCTCGGGCTCCTGTTCTTCCTCCTGCTCCCGGAGGCCGTGCACGAATGCGAGCACGGAGGATACGACATCCACCAGATCATGTACGCCATAGTGGCGGGATTCGTCCTCATAATGACGGTCGAGATGCTGCTGAAGCACCGCCACATGGGCGGGTGCTCATGCGAGTGCTGCCAGGACAACCACAGCCACAAGATCACTTCGATGTCCTCGTTCGTGGGGCTGTCCGTCCACGCCGCCTGCGACGGCCTCGCCCTGGCGGCGACGTTCCTCGCCGGAGAGGAGGTCGGGCTCATCGCCACGGTCGGGATGTGCATCCACAAGTTCGTGGTGCTGTTCTCCCTGTCGACCACGATGATCCTCACGGATTTCAGCCAGAGGCAGGCGCTGGTCAGGCTGTTCGCGTTCTCGCTCATCACCCCGATAGCCGGCATCGTGTTCTTCATGGCGCTCAGCGGACTGGGCGACCTGGAGGGGCTCACCGGCATACCGCTGGCCTTCGCCGCCGGTACGTTCATGTACGTGGCCATGTGCGACATACTGCCCGAGGCCTACCACAGGAAGAAGCAGGACGTCGGGTCCTACGCCCTCGTTATCATCGGAATCGTGCTCATCCTGGCGTTCACGATCCTGTTCCCACATACCCATTGAAACGGCAATCTATGGAGGACGGCCCGGTTCTCCATAGATGCCCCTTCCGACTCTTCGTTGCTCACTCCATAACTTTTATCATGGGTCCCCTGATGGACACCTATGGATGAATCCTCACTATGGTATGTCTTCGCCGTCATAGTCATAGTGATGCTCGCCGCGGACCTGTGGATCAACCGCAAGCCGCACCACATCCCCTTCAAGAGCGCCGTCAAGCAACTGGCGGTGTGGATAGGCATAGCCCTGGCCTTCGGCGTCCTGCTGTTCGTGGTCACTCAGGACTCCACGAAGACGCTGGAGTACTACAGCGCGTATGCCATAGAGGAGGCGATGAGCATGGACAACCTGTTCGTGTTCATCATCATCTTCTCGTACTTCGGGATCAGGGATGAGGACCAGCATCATGCACTGTTCTACGGCATCGTCGGAGCCATCGTGTTCCGCGCCATCTTCATCTTCGCCGGTGTCGAGCTCCTGAAGATGTTCGACTGGCTCCTGTACGTATTCGGAATAATCCTGCTCATAGTGGCCCTCAAGACCACGTTCAGCAAGGACGACGACCAGAAGGAGAACGGAATCGCCAGGTTCATGAAGAACAGGTTCAACTACGTCGACGACGACGCGAGCCGCGGGAAGATGTTCGCGCGCGTCAACGGGAAGAGGGTCATCACCGTCCTGTTCCTCTGCGTCATCGTCATCGAGCTGACCGACATCGTGTTCGCCCTGGACTCCATACCCGCCGTCCTGGCGATATCCGACGACACCCTCGTCATCTACACATCGAACATCTTCGCGGTCATGGGTCTGAGGTCCCTGTTCTTCGTCATCCACGGAGGAATGCAGTCCCTCAGGTACCTGAAATACGGCCTCGGAGTGATCCTGCTGTTCGTCGCGTTCAAGCTGCTGGCCCACTCGTTCGTGGAGATCCCGATCGAGCTGTCCCTGCTCGTCATCGTCGGCGTCCTGGCGATAACGGTGGTGGCGTCCGTCGCGAAGAACAAGTCCGAAGCGAAGAAAATACAATCACAGTAACCCCCCACCCCTATCGGACGGATGGGAAATCCTGTCCGTCCACCTTTCCCTCTCTACACCCCTATTTTATCCTGTACCGCATTCATCCTCGCATGAGGCAATGCATGGACTCCGAGAACCTCCACAGGAGGCTCAAGAAGATTTCCGGGCAGATCTCCGCCATAGACCGCATGATCGACGAGGACGTGCCCTGCGAGGACATCATCGTCCAGGTCAACGCGGTGAAGAGCGCCCTCCACAAGGTGGGCCAGATCATCATGGAGGGGCACATACAGCACTGCGTCCGCGACGGGATCGAGCACGGCGACCCGGAGAAGACCATAGCGGAGTTCACCAAGGTCATCGAGCAGTTCTCGAAAATCTGATGGGAATCACCTTTTCCATACCCCCATAGGGTATAAATACGGATACCCCATGGGGGTATCTAGAAGGTGATTGGTGTGTCCTTGGTCAAGGACGCGATACTTGAACAGAAAACCCCGTTCGCTTGCATAGTCATCGGCATCGTCGCGCTGGCGGCCTCGTTCCTGGCCGAATGGGCGTGGCCGGCCGTTTTCATACCCATTCTGATCTGCGGCTCCCCCATAGTCTGGGGAGCCATAGTCGGCGTCGTGAAGGAGCACGACATCACCGCCGACGTCCTGGTGTCCGTGGCGATCGTCGCGTCCGTCATCATCGGAGAGTACGACGCAGCTGCCGAGATCGCCATCATCATGCAGATCGGAGGGTTCCTGGAGGAGGCCACGGTCAACCACGCCAACGCCAGCATCATGAGGCTCGTGAGCATGAGACCGGCGACCGCCAGGGTGGTCACCGCCGACGGCGAGACTACCGTGCCCATCGAGGAGGTCCGTCTTGGCGACACCGTGCGCGTGGTCCCCGGGGAGATCGTCCCCGTGGACGGGACCGTCTCCGTCGGACACACGTCGGTCAACAACTCCATCCTCACAGGGGAGTCCGTGCCCATCGACGTGGGCCCGGGGGACCGCGTCTCCTCCGGAACGGTCAACATGTACGGCTCCGTCGACATAGAGGTGGACCGCATCGGAGAGGACAGCACCATAGCCAGGATGACCAGGATCATCGAGAACGCCGACGCCGGGAAGTCGAAGGTGGTCCGCACCGCCGACAGATGGGCCGTGTACATCGTGGTCATCGCCTTCGCCGTGTCGATACTCGCCTACCTGGCGTTCCAGGACATCTACCGCTCCGTCACGGTCCTGGTGGTGTTCTGCCCATGCGCCCTGATCCTGGCCACACCGACCGCCATCATGGCGGCCGCGGGGAACATGTCCAAGAGGGGAATACTCGTCAAGGACGGCGGTGCCGTCGAGAGGATGGCCTCCGTCGACACCCTGCTCATGGACAAGACCGGCACGGTCACCACTGGGAACGTGGTGTGCCACGGGTTCACCAGCACATGCGGCGACGTGGATGCGGACGAGCTGTCCAGGATGGTGTCCGCGGTGGAGTCCCGCTCCGAGCACCCCCTGGGGAGGGCGATCTCCTCGTCCAACTCCGGCCATCCGGCGGACGTGTCGGACTTCGAGTACATACCCGGGAGGGGCGTGTCCGGAACCGTGGACGGACACAGGATCGTCGCGGGCAACGAGGCCCTGATGTCCGAGGTCTGCCCGGAGAACCTCGGGCAGACGCTGGAGGACTGCGAGGCCGTCAGGGAGAACGGGCTCACCGTGGTCCTCTGCGGCATCGACGGCAGGACGGTCGGCTACGCCAGACTGTCCGACACCCTGAAGGAGGAGTCCGTCGAAACCATGGCGGAGCTCAAGACCATGGGCGTGAGGACGATCATGCTGACGGGCGACAACCACAGGGTGGCCAGGAGGATGGCCGACGAGCTGGGCATGGACGACGTGGTCTGGGAGTGCCTCCCGGAGGACAAGCTCAGGACCGTCACCCTCATAGAGGAGGAGGGCAGCACGTGCATGGTCGGCGACGGCATCAACGACGCACCCGCCCTGAAGCGCGCCGACGTGGGCATAGCCATGGGAGGCGTGGGCAACGAGATGGCCACCGAATCCGCCGACATCGTGTTCGTCGACGACGACATCTCCAAGCTCGGAGGCGTTGTGAGGCTGAGCCGCAGGACACTGCTCACCATCAAGGCGGGCATAACGTTCTCCATCGTGCTGAACTCCGTGGCGATGGTCATGGCCGTGTTCGGGCTCATGGGACCGATTGCGGGCGCGCTGGTGCACAACATAGGCTCGGTGATAGTCATCATCATGGCCGCGCTCCTGCTGAGATACGACTGCTGGGGCGCCGACCGCGACACGGTATCGGAAGTCGCGGCCGCGAGCCCGGCCTGACAAACCCATTATCATTCGACGAATGCCGATTGCGGTATTCGTCGATTGATAACATTTTATATGATGCCCGTAATCCCCGCAACATGGCCGACGAGACACAGCCGACCAAGAAGGCCAATCCGGCGCCCCTGGGACTGCTCGGATTCGGTATGACCACGGTGCTGCTTTCGCTGCACAACGCGGATGTCCTGGCACTCGACGGGGTCACCCTCGCCATGGGGATCTTCGTCGGGGGACTGGCACAGGTCATCGCGGGACTCATGGAATACAAGAACGGCAACACGTTCGGAACGGTGGCGTTCACCCTCTACGGGATGTTCTGGCTCACCTTCGTGGCGACGCACGCCGGGATCGAGGGTATGTCCGGAAGCGGCGACACCCTCGGGACCTGGCTCCTGCTCTGGGGCATTCTGACCCTATTCCTGTTCGTGGGGACCCTGAAGGGCAGGAAGTCCACTATGTTCGTGTTCGCCACGCTGACGATCACGTTCTTCCTGCTCGCCGCGGGCAACCTCGGTGGAATCGATGGCCTCCTTGTGGCCGGCGGTGCCGTCGGAGTGGTCTGCGGACTGGCCGCCATGTACACCGCCTTCGCGGAGGTCCTGGCGGAGCAGCACGGAAGGGAGCTCCTCCCGTTCTGATGTCCAAACGCCCCTCCGGGGCACCTTACCTCTCTTTCTTCCCCCTCCCTATCGTCAGCAGATGCAGGGTCACCACAGCGCATATGACCAGGAGCAGCAGGCGGAGCCATGTGATGTCCAGAAGGACGATGGACACCGCCATGACTATCCACACCATGGCGACGGCCTTCGCGCGTGTGCGACGTGAGACCGTCCCTCCCTCCCTGTAGGCGCGGAAGTACTCCCCGAAGTAGGGGCTGTCACGGATCCTGGCGTACATCACGGGGTTGGATGCGAAGCAGAACGCCGCGGCGAGGACGAACGGCGTGGTGGGCAGGACCGGCAGGAAGATGCCTACGAAACCCAGGGCAAGGAGCACAGCGCCCAGTGCCTCCAACAGTCTGGTCCTGAGCCTCTTTTTGCCGTCGCCGGGGAATGATTCCATGGGATCATAATGATTTAGGCTATACTAAAAACTTCATGATTGGTGGAAACGCATCGACGCGACGTGTGGATGAAGGGGAAAAACCGACAGGGAATCGATGAAAGAGATGGAAAAAAGGAAATGAGTGCTCCCGACGGGATTTGAACCCGTGTCGAAGCCTCGAGAGGGCTTCATGATTGGCCGCTACACTACAGGAGCAACAAGACTGGGGATGGACAGGTTCTTAATAAATGTTTCTATTGTCAGAACCCAATCCAACCCCGTTTTCATTCGATTTTGCTCAGAAATCGCTCGGACGGATGGCCGGAAGCCTCTTGTGCTCCATGGACTCGACCTGCTTCCTGATCTCGGCGACCCTCTCCCTGGTGAGGCCGGTGTCCGCCGCGATCTGGGCGTCGGTCTTGTCCTGGTCCATGTCGTAGAGGATCCCGTCCAGGTCCTTGTAGGTGATGCCCATCTCGGACTCGTCGGTCTGTCCCTCCCACAATCCCGCGGACGGGGGCTTCGATATGATCGGCTCTGGAACCCCGATCATGGCCGCGATCTGCCTGACCTCGGTCTTGTAGAAGTTCGCTAGGGGCGTCACGTCACAGGCGCCATCCCCGAACTTGGTGAAGTACCCCATCATGATCTCGCTCTGGTTGGATGTCCCCATCACGATGTAGTCCCTCTTCTTGGCGAGGTTGTAGAGGACGATCATCCTGCACCTGGCGGATATGTTGCCCCTCTCCAGGGGGGTCTCCTTGCCTGTGAGCAGAACCGCCGCCAGGGCGTCGACCGCGGGCTGTATGTCCACGACCTTGTACTCCGTGCCCCATATGGAGCACAGCTCCGAGGTGGTCTTGTAGTCCTCCGCCGGCGTCACCCTGGACGGCATGAACACGTTGAGGACCCTGTCCGCGCCGATCGCGTCCACGCAGAGCTTCGTGACCGTGGCGGAGTCCAGTCCCCCGCTGATCCCTATCACGACGCCCTTGCAGCCTATGCCGTCCACGGTTCTCCTTATGAAACCAACGAGGCCGTCGACGTCCTCCTTGGTGATGTTTGGAATCTTGACTCCGGTCATCGGTCGGTAATCCTAGAGTACGGATTTAAGACTTCCACACGCGCACCCGTGCGCACGTCTATACGGGATGAGGGAGATGCGGGCGCATGCGGTTGGACGTCGCGCTGTGCCAGATCATGCCCGTTCCGGGGAACCCGGAGGCCAACACCGAGAGGATCGTCGCGGGGCTCCGCGAGGGCGCCGGGGACGTGCTCGTGTTCCCGGAGATGTTCCTGACCGGGTACGGGCATCCGTGCGACGGCCTGGAGGATAGGGTCGAGGCGTGCCTCGGCGAGATCTCGGACGTGTGCAGGATGACCGACAGGGCGGCGGTGGTCGGAACGCCCAGGTACGAGTCCGACCTGGTCTACAACTCCCTCGCCTTCATGTCCCCCGACGGGGACTCCTGGTACGACAAGGCCCACCTGGCCAGCTTCGGGATCTACGCGGAGAAGGGCTTCGCCCCCGGGTACGCCCCCGGCATGGGGTCCTACCAC
The DNA here is from genome assembly GCA_944322255.1 of Candidatus Methanomethylophilaceae archaeon. Lineage (GTDB taxonomy): Archaea > Thermoplasmatota > Thermoplasmata > Methanomassiliicoccales > Methanomethylophilaceae > Methanoprimaticola. The sequence goes on from CALUOK010000007.1 coordinate 82,591, forward strand.
GGAGTCCTGTTCGGCATGTGCGTGTGCTACGACATCTTCTTCCCGGAGATCCTCCACGGCTGCTCCCTGAACGGCGCGTCGGTGAACGTCTGCGCCGCGGCATCGGCCCTGCAGTCCAAGCCTTTCCTGGACCGCGTCCTCCCCGCTAGGGCGCTGGAGAACGTCACGTACCTGGCGTACATCAACAACGTCGGCCCCGCCAACGGGCTGGACATGCACGGCTGCTCCAGGGGGCTGGACCCCTACGGGGACATCCTGGCCGAGTGCGGCACCGGCGAGAGGACGGCCGTGTTCACGGTGGACACCGAGAGGCTGGAGGAGGCCAGGGAGGTGCGCCGCCACCTGACCGACTACCGCTCCGACATCGAATGGGGCGTCCAGGGCTACGAGGGCGAGTGAGCCCGCCATGAACGGACCCCACCAAAAGTATTAATTAGATGACCCAATCCCCCACCCATCAAGCCGAGATGGCCCAGCCCGGTAAGGCGCGAGCCTGGAAAGCTCGTGGGAGCATTTCCCTCGGGAGTTCAAATCTCCCTCTCGGCGCCACTTCCTTTTCCACAGACTTCATCGGTTCCCCTGAGCGTCGTCCCCCGCTCTCAACATGTTCGCGCGCGCTATAAATATAAAAAATGGCATCGGCCCACCATTCAATCAAGGTGCCCCACATGATCGTGAACGCTGAGTTATTCGTCAAGGACCTGCCGGGACAGCTCGTAGGTTCGATCGAGCCCATCTCCCTCGTGGACGGGAACATCATGGGCGTCATGCACGACCGCGAGCGCATCGTCAACCACAGGATCTGCGTGAACATCACGTTCGAGGTTGAGGAGCAGAGGCAGCTCGAGGAGCTCATGAGGATCTGGAAGTCGAAGGACATCATCATCTCCAAGATCGGGTCCGTCTACCAGACCTACACCATGGACTACCTCCTCATCGGGGACATCGACGCGCCGTACATAGAGGGGCTGATCAACAAGGCGTCGTCCATCGCCAAGCTGGACGCCGTCGATGTGAGGTACTCCTCCAAGGGCAAGTCCTCCAGGCGCACGGGCATGATATCCGTGAAGACGAGGAGCGAGGAGGACCTGGACAGGCTGGACGAGTTCCTGGACGCCGAGTGCAGGAAGTCCGACATAACTTACGTGAGGGGTGTCTGAGATGAGGGTGTTCATATGCGGGTTCGGAACGGTGGGGCAGGGCTTCGCCGAGGTGCTGGCCAGGCGCATGGACTTCCTCGAGGAGAGGTACGGCTGCCCGATACTGGTCACCGGAGCAATGGATTCGAAGACCTACGTGCTGGACCGCAACGGGCTGGACCCCCTGGACCTGGTGGCCACCAAGCAGAGGACCGGCAGGGTCGGGGAGGACGAGTACTCGGACTCCACCAAGGTCCTGGACCAGGCCGCCTACGACATCCTCGTGGAGGTCAGTCCCACGGACATCAAGACCGGCGGCGCCGGGCTGCGCAACATCACCCACGCCCTGGAGAACCGCAAGGACGTGATCACCGTCAACAAGGGCCCCCTGGCGCTGAAGTTCAACGAGCTCATCACGCTCGCCAGGAGGAACAAGTGCAAGTTCCGCTTCGAGGGGTCGGTCGGCGGCGCCATGCCGATCATCAACCTGTGCCGCGAGAACCTCAGGGGAGAGAAGATAGAGTCCATCCGCGGCATCTTCAACGGCACATGCAACTTCATACTGAGCAAGATGGACAAGGGGCAGCCCTTCGACCAGGTCCTGAAGGAGGCCCAGCAGATGGGCTACGCCGAGACGGACCCCACCAACGACATCGAGGGCTACGACAGCGCCTGCAAGGTCGCCATCCTGGCCAACTCCGTCTTCGGCAGGAACGTCACCTTCGACGACGTCAAGATCACCGGCATCACCGGCATCACCGAGGAGGCCATCGCGCTGGCCGCGTCCCGCAACATGGTCATAAGGCTCATCGGAGAGGTGTCGGAGACCAAGCTGGAGGTGGGCCCCAGGCTGGTCCCCAGGGGACACCCGCTGAGCATATCCGGAACCCTCAACACGGCGCAGATCATATCCGACCTCGCCGGACCCATCACCGTCTCCGGGCGCGGGGCCGGGAGGACCGAGACCGCGTCGGCCATACTGAGCGACCTCATCTCCATCATGGACGAGAGGACCGAGTGAGATGTCCAGGGTCCAGATCTACGACACCACCCTCAGGGACGGCGCCCAGACCGAGGGCGTATCGTTCTCGTGCGAGGACAAGCTCGACATACTGAACAGGCTGGACGAGTTCGGGGTGGACTTCGTCGAGGGGGGATGGCCCGGCTCCAACCCCCGCGACGACGAGTTCTTCGAGAGGGCCGGGAGGATGGACCTGAAACGGACCGCCCTCACCGCGTTCGGGAGCACCCGCAGGCACGGCGTAAGGCCGGATGAGGACCAGAACCTCGCCGCCCTGGCGGCCTGCCCCGCGGAATGGTGCTGCATCTTCGGGAAGTCATGGGACTTCCAGGTGACCGACGCCCTCAGGATAGGGCTGGAGGACAACCTGGAGCTGATCGAGGACAGTGTCAGGTTCCTCAGGGACTCCGGGAAGAGGGTCATGTTCGACGCGGAGCACTTCTTCGACGGATACTACGCCAACCGCGACTACGCCCTGGCCGCCCTGGCGGCAGCCGAGAGAGGCGGGGCGGAGTGGCTCGTCCTCTGCGACACCAACGGGGGCAAGCTCCCCAGGGAGATCGCGGAGGCTGTGGAGGACGTGCTCCTGAGCACCTCCGTTCCATTGGGGATCCACTGCCACAACGACTCCGACATGGCCACAGCCTGCACCCTCGCCGCGGTGGAGGCGGGATGCACCATGGTGCAGGGCACCGTCAACGGCATCGGCGAGAGATGCGGCAACGCCAACCTCTGCACGATACTGCCCAACCTCGCGTTCAAGGAGGGCGTCGACATCGGGGACGTGGACCTCAGGAACCTCACCGCCCTGTCGAAGTCGGTGGGGGAGATCGTCAACATGGCACCCGCGCCCGGCATGCCCTACGTCGGCGACAGGGCCTTCGCGCACAAGGGCGGGATGCACGTGTCCGCGCTCCTGAAGGACCCCCGCACCTACGAGCACGTCGAGCCGGAGTCCGTGGGGAACACCCGCAGGGTGCTGGTCTCCGACATGGCCGGCAGGTCCAGCATCACCGAGAAGCTCAGGGAGTTGGGTCTCGAGATATCCGACGACAGCTCCGACATCACGGAGATGATAAAGGACATGGAGTCCAAGGGCTACCAGTTCGAGGGGGCGGACGCCAGCTTCGAGCTGCTGGTCAAGAGGCTCAGGGGGGACCTGGAGAAGAGGTTCGAGGTCTCCGGGTTCCGCATATTCATGGACGAGCGCATGGGTCTGGAGATGGACTCCGAGGCCAGCATCAAGGTGCTGGACGCCGAGGGGAACATGGAGCAGACCGCCGCCGACGGCAACGGTCCGGTCAACGCGCTCGACAACGCCCTCAGGAAGGCCCTGGCCAGGTTCTTCCCGTACCTCAACAACGTCCGTCTGACGGACTACAAGGTACGCGTGCTCGACGAGAAGTCGGCCACGGCCGCGAGCGTACGCGTCCTCATGCGCACAACTGACGGCGAGTCCAGCTGGACCACCGTCGGCGTGTCGGAGAACGTCATAGGGGCGAGTCTCATCGCGCTGATCGACTCGCTGGAGTACGCGCTCATGAAACAGGATCAGAACACCAAGGTGAAGCAATGAACAGAACAGTAGTCACGCTCGTAGGGAAGGACCACGTCGGCATCATCGCCACGGTCTGCAACTTCTTCGCGGAGAACAACATCAACATCCTGGACATCAAGCAGACCACCGTCCAGGAGTACATCAACATGATCCTCGTGGTCGACACCACCGGATACACCGGCAGCTTCGACAGCCTGGCCTCCGGACTCGACGAGGTCGGCAAGAAGGTCGGATGCATCATCAAGGCGCAGCACGAAGAGATCTTCGACATGATGCACAGGATCTGATCCCCATGGTAGAGCTCAAAGAGGTGTTCGAGACCTACGAGATGGTCTCGCACGAGAATCTCGATGTCAGGACCATCACCATGGGCATAAGCCTGCTGGACTGCATCGACCCCGACCTGGACAGGCTCTGCGGGAAGATCTACGACAAGATCACCACGCTCGCCAGGGACCTGGTGAAGGTCGGCGACGAGATCGGGCTGGAGTACGGGGTCCCCGTCATCAACAAGAGGGTGTCCGTGACCCCCATCGCCATCGTCGGCGGCGCCGCGTGCAGGTCGCCCTCCGACTTCGTCAAGATCGCGCAGACCCTCGACAGGGCCGCCCACCAGATCGGCGTGAACTTCATCGGAGGCTACTCCGCGCTGGTCCAGAAGGGCATGACGACGGCTGACAGGAACCTGATCGAGTCCATCCCGGAGGCGATGGCCTGCACCGAGAGGGTCTGCTCCTCCATCAGCCTGGGCTCCACCAGGACCGGAATCAACATGGACGCCGTCAGGCTCATGGGCGACATAGTGGTCAGGACCGCCGAGGCGACGAGGGACGCGGACTCCATCGGATGCGCCAAACTCGTAGTGTTCTGCAACCCGCCGGACGACAACCCGTTCATGGCCGGAGCCTTCCACGGGGTGACCGAGTCGGACTGCGTCATCAACGTGGGCGTCAGCGGACCCGGTGTCGTCAAGACCGCGCTCTCCAAGGTCCGCGGCGAGAGCTTCGAGGTAATGTGCGAGACCATCAAGAAGACCGCGTTCAAGGTCACCAGGGTCGGCCAGCTCTTCGCCAAGGAGGCGTCCAGGAGGCTGGGCGTGCCCTTCGGCATCGTGGACCTGTCCCTGGCCCCCACACCGGCCGTCGGGGACAGCATCGCCGAGATCATCCAGGAGATGGGCATGGAGTGCACCGGAGCTCCCGGGACCACCGCCGCCCTGGCCATCCTCAACGACCAGGTCAAGAAGGGAGGCGTCATGGCATCGTCCTACGTGGGCGGGCTCAGCGGCGCGTTCATCCCCGTCACCGAGGACAGCGCCATGGCCCACGCCGCCGAGATCGGCGCGCTTACCCTGGAGAAGCTGGAGGCCATGACCTGCGTCTGCTCAGTGGGACTGGACATGATCGCCATCCCCGGACACGTCCCGGCGACCACCATCGCCGGAATCATCGCGGACGAGATGGCCATCGGCATGGTCAACCAGAAGACCACCGCGGTCAGGATCATCCCCGTCATCGGCAAGGACGTCGGCGACAGGATCGAGTTCGGCGGACTCCTGGGCGATGCGGGCATCATGCCCGTCAACGGCTACGGATGCGCCGACTTCGTGAACCGCGGCGGAAGGATCCCCGCACCCATACACAGCTTCAAGAACTGAAACCGGCGGGGCCGTCGAGCCCTGCCGTCTTCCCCCTCTTTTCAACAGACCCTCAGGACGCATCTTCCGGATCCGCTTCGGAACCCGACGCCCATCTAGGCAGCGGCAGGCGGGAGCCGACGAACGCGGCCAGCAGCATCGGTATCGCAGCCAACAGAGGGAAGCACAGGAACAGCAGGAGCACCGCCATCACCGGCTTGCGCATCACCCCGCCGACGAGAGCGGCTGTGACGACGCACAGGCAGAACACAGGATCGGCACCGGTCAGCACGGCCATGCCGTACCCGATGGAGATCCCCGCGAATATGATCGGGAAGAAGTGCCCGCCGCGCCAGCCCATGTTCACGCACATCGATGTAACGAACACCTTCGCGAACCCGAGCACCAGTAGGGCGGCCGCACCCATGCCGGTCCAGAGGACGTTGAGCTCCTCCACTTGGGATTCGCCGGAGAACATGGTCATCGGCATGACCACCCCGAAGACCCCCAGGACCGCTCCCGCGACCACCGGCTTCAGGACCGGTCTGTCACCCACATGGTCGGATGCCTTGGACATGATCGAATCGGAGATGCAGTAGAGCCAACCCGCCACGGATCCGACCAGGATCAGCGGGATGAGCCACAGGACCTCGACCTTTCCGACGGCGTCCCAGTCGTAGTGGGGGAGGGACATCCCGCCTCCGATGAAATGATTGAGAGCCAGCATCGCACCCAGCGCTCCCGCGATGGCGCACACGTACACCACCGCCCTGGTCCATCTGGACATCGTCGGCGCCTCGCCGTCGCCGGACGGCTTTCCGCTGATGCCCGCCGCGAACCCGTACAGCGGCGCCGTGAAGAGCGCGGACAGCGTGGCCGTCACCCCGGCCTCCGACAGCTCCCTGAAGTCCGCTCCGAAGCGCTTCATCCTGTCGCTGACCCATGAGCACAGTCCGGCGATGACCCCGGTGAGACCCGCCTCCGGACCCACCGACCCTCCGAACACCAGAGGCAACAGGGCGGCGACGGACATCCTCCCGAGCTTGTCGTACCCGTACCTTCCGTCGCGCTTTACCTTGGCCATGACGGTGGGGAGGTCCTCAGGATACTGGCCGTAGCGTCTGGCGAACAGCCCGATGACTACCCCTCCGACTATGCACATCAGGATCGGATAGAACCTGCCGAACCACGAGGCCAGACCGTCCCATACGAACGCCAGACCTACGTTCATGGCCAGGAGCACCAGCCACACGAAGGCTCCGGCGATCGCGCCGGTGAGGACGACTGACAGAAGGAAAACGGTTCTGTTGACGACTCTGACCCTGTCCATGCGATCGGCCTCCCTCGGAACATGACGGTCTGTGAAACGTGTACAGGATTCAAAACTGGGATATAAATCGGATGCGACGGAATCCGGCACGGATGAAGGGGACGTGAATAAAGGACGGTACGGGAAAAAGGATTGCGGCACCGAAGTGCCGAGAGCAAGAGCTCAGAAAGAAGCGCAAGGTGGGGGCAGAGGGATTTGAACCCCCGTCAGCGGGTTTCCACTACGGGGGGAGCTACCCCCCGCGGAATCAATGAGTCATCGCTCCAGTTAGTCATCAACTACTGTCAGCAAACCCATTTTCAATCACTCTCAATAACTGGAGCCCGCCAGTCTGCCAGGTTAGCCTATACCCCCGGTGAGTGTGATAGCGAGTAGCGATCACTTCTTGCGCATCTTTGCTGCTCTCTTTCTTCTTCTCATTTTCTTCTTGCGCCATTTCCAACGCTGGTTGCCGCGTTTCTTCCAGGCGCGCGAGCTTCTCTTCATGATGGTTCCTTCCTTGAATGTTCGCCGTGAGGCGTGCATCCTTGGCGGGCCCGCCGGGATTCGAACCCGGGGCGTCTGGCTTAGAAGGCCAGCGCTATATCCTGGCTAAGCCACGAGCCCACTCTCACCCCTCATTTACTCATGGCATTTAAAGCTTACTCGGTGCTGTTCTAATCACACAGTTCGTGAACGAAAGCTTACAGACGCGCGAGCGCGTCTGTAAGTGATTCGTTCCGGCAAAA
>CALUOK010000008.1 GCA_944322255.1 Candidatus Methanomethylophilaceae archaeon
TGTTCCTATGAATGCGAATGTAACAAAAACGAACGGAGTGAAACTCCTCGCTGCCGTCATGGTCTTGGCCATGGTGTTCGCAGGTGTCGCCGTAGTCCTGAGTGACTCTGAGGTAAACGCTGCCGACACTTCTGCAACGGTATCCTCTATGGAGGAACTTAAAGCGGTTTCGAGTGAGACAACCATCATCCTTGATGGAACATTCACAATTAACGAAACTACCGACCTTTCTGATAAGACTGTCATCATCCAGGGAAACATCACTGTGGATGGCAGTTCTGTCACACTTACAGTCGACCGTCAGAAACTTTCCACTGATGGAGGTTCACTTACTGTCAAGAGCGGAGCTACAGTTATTTCTGACTTCGGAAATGCGGGAACTGACATAACAACACTTATCGGAACCAGCAGTCCGGTTGTCAAGCTCGAATCTGGATCGATCACAGTTACCAACATTCCTGCGTACACATCGTCTCCCGGATTCAGCCTTGTTCTTAATGGAACCGCATCTGTTGAGACTGCATACACAGTCTACCAGAACACAACCATTACCGTCAACTCTGGATCTGTCCTGACAATCAACCAGGCGATGACGAACAATGGAGAGATCCGCAACTACGGAACCATCAACGCTGTTGCAGCCATCAACAACACCAACGGAGAGATCTACGGACAGATTCTCGGTGGAGCCGACAAGGTCACCGGCAAACCCGTCCAGGACCTCGGCAGCCTCGGATTCACCGACACCGTGAACACCGACACTCCCGTCAGGGGAGATGCATTCCTCTCCGGAAACATCACCATCCCCGAGGGAATCACATTCACCATCACATCCAACTCCACTCTGGATCTGATGAACTACAACATCACTCTCTACGGAACTCTTGTCGTCGAGAGGAACGCCACCATCACCAGCACTGGATCCGCCGACAACTCCATCGCCATCATGAGCACCGGTTCCATCCAGAACTCCGGAATCATCGGTGACTCCAAGACCGTCAGGATCTCCAACGGAGCTGACGCCACCCAGTACGTCGACATGATGGGCGTCTCCGGCGTCAACTTCACAGTCGTGAAAGTCACAGGCGGCACCTACAACCTCAACGTCTCCGGAGACGTCTCCAGGATCAGCGGTGTGTATGTGCCCACCCTCGTCCTCAACAAGGTCTCCATCAACGCGGACACGACCATAGCCAACAGGGTCGCCTTCACCGCCACTGACGTCACCGTCGCCAGGAACGTCACCCTCACCGTGAACGGAACCGCCACCGTCGACATCGAGCTCGACAACGGAGCCGGTTTCGTCTCCGCCGGCGCCGTCACCGGTACCGTCGGTGCCAAATACGGAGTCGTCGGAACAGGAAACGTCATCGGCACCATCGGCAACACCGAGACTCCCGTCAATGATGTCAACGCGTATGTCACACTGGACGGAAACGCCCGCGGGCTGACTTTCTCCGTCTCCAGGGTCACGATTCCCGGAGAGACCACCTCCACCATCGAGCAGAGGTTCTACGTCAACGGAACGGCAGCCCTCGTCGCGGGAACCACATCCAACCCCATCAAAGCCGCGAGCATCGGATTCACCGGAACGATCTTCGTCGAAGAGCTCCTCTTCGTTCCCGAGGAGATCTCCGTGACCGGAGCGTTCGACCTCTCCGCCGGCGGAACCATCCAGGCGGAGCAGAGGGAAACCGACCTCGCCATCACCTACACCGGTGCCAAGTACGTCCAGGAGACCACCGTCGAGTCCGTCAAGGTCGAGACCACATACTACACCAACTTCGCCAACGCCATGGCAGCCATCGGCACCGCCCAGAACGGAGAGATCTTCGTCTCCGGTACCTTCACCGTCAACGAGAACTACACCGTCGGAGCCGGACAGTACATCTCCCTCGAGGGTAGCGAATCCTACGTGATCACCGTCGGAGAGAACTCCACCATCACCGTGGAGGAGGACGGAACCATCGACAACAACGCCATCGCCAAGATCACCGGACAGGTCATCGTCAACGACGGCGGAATGTACAGGCCCACCAACACCGCGACCCAGAGCATCTACGAGGTCAGGACCAACAACGAGGGGACCGGCGTCACCGTCTACTCCGGATTCAAGGTCGCCCTCGACAACGCAGGCGCTGGCGACGTCATCGAGGTCGTCAGCTCCACCGCCGAGTACAAGGGCAACATGACCATCATCTCCGGCGTCACCGTGAACCTCGCCGACGGATGCCAGCTCACCGTCACAGGGAACGTCACCGTCCAGAGCGAGGGTGCGCTCAACCTCGGAAGCGGTGCGGAACTCATTGTCGGAACCGCCGGCAAGACATCCACCGTCAACGTCGCCGGAACCATCGACGCGGAGGACGGAACCCTTTCCGCCACCGACACTGCCACCATCAACCTGTACTCCACCGGATCCGTCATCACTTCCGCCGAGATCTCCGGAATCAAGGCCAACAGCGCCTACTACCAGGACGTCACCTACGTCTACACCTCTGCTGCCGCAGCTGCCGCCTACGCCGCCGAGAACGCCATCACCACCATCTACGCCACCGGAACCTTCTCCGAGGCCGGCGATGTGACCCTCGACGGAATCACCCTGAGCATCAAGGGTACCACATCCGACGTCACACTCGGAAACGTCGCCATCAGCAACGGAGCCAAGATCTCCATCGACAGCAGCTCCACTGGTGCCAAGTACTCCGCGAACGTCTCCGGACTCTCCGGAGAGGGAGACGCCGCCGTCAACAGCACCGTCCAGGTCGTCGACACCGCGGCCGAGATTGCCAGCTCCTCCGTACTGGGTGCGTCCGGAGCTTACGACTACGCACTGACCATCAGCGCCATCGACGGAAACGTCACCGTCTCCGCCGGTACTGTCGAGCTCACTGCCGATGATGAGATCACTGTGTCGATCACCAACGTCGACTCTCTCAGCATCTCCGCCGGAGCCATGCTCGTGATTGGATCCGAGACCGGAATCAGCCTCGGAACCAGCACTCCCAGCACGCTCACCAGCAACGACTACCTCGTCAACGATGGAACCATCGCCGTCGAGGCCCAGTTCGATGTTGACGGAACCATGACCATCCCCGGAACCATCATCGTCCGCGACGGAGGTGCACTCAACGTCACCGCCGGAATCCTCACCGTCACCGGAGACGTCACCGTCTCCGCCGAGGAGGACCATGAGGGAACCATGACTGTCACCGGCAACCTTTACATCGGTGCCGCCCCCGAGATGCTCGGAGACTCCGCTACCGGATCCATCACCGGAACCGTCACTCTCGTTAACAACGCGTACGTCGCCGTCTTCAACGGAGCTTCCGTCGCCAACGCGACCATCACCAACGCCACCAACGCTGCTGTGAAGACCACTGCCTTCGTCATCAACGGAATCGACTACGCCACGATGTACGCCACCGGCAATGCTGACTTCACAGCGATCAACACGCCTGTAAACACTCTGCAGAACCTCGATTCCGACGAGCGTGCCGCTCCCAAGTGGTACTCCGGAGAGACCGAGATCACCGGTGGAAACGTCGGAGACTACGCCGAACTCACTGCCGAGATCACCTATGCTGAGGTCGACTTCAAGATCTCCGCCGGACCCGGACTGACCATCTACATCGATGAGCTCAGGGCTGGAACCACTGGTAGCTTTACAATCGGTGAGCACACCATCACCGTCTACGTCAACGCCGGATACGAGGGTACCCCCACGATCACCATCAACGGCCAGGCCATCACCGGAGGAACCTTCACCGTCACCACTGATATGATTGATGGTGACAACGTCATCTACGCCACCGGAGCATCCCCTGCCACCGGAACCACCTCTGGCGGAGACGACGGAATGGGTCTCACCGAGATCCTGCTTATTATCCTCGTGATCCTGATCGTCGTCATGGCCATCATGGTCGCCCTCAGGCTGATGAGGAGCTGAAGGCTCTAAAAACACAAACGGAACAAGGGTAAGAACGTCATACGAACGGGAACATCTGCTCGCACGTGAGGGAACGTGAGACCCACAGGAACCTGAAGAGATAAACGACCTCCCCGGAGTTAAGGGGCCGGGGAGGCACCTTTCCAACTTCCTCAACAATCTCGATCATCAGGCTTGTTTTCAGTCCGAAATCCGCACTACAAAACATCCACCAGCCGTTCCAATGGACTGGAAACGGTCCATTTTTAAGCCGTCGATCATACTGTTTTAGCTCTGCTGGCACTGGTTCTCCTCGTTACACGTCCAGGTTCACGTCGTTTGGAAGGGCAGACGAAGTGTTCCTATGAATATGAACGTGAACAAAACGAACACAGGAAAACTCCTGGTCGCTGTGCTTGCTATGGCGATGGTCATTGCTTCCGCGGCGGTTATTGTTGGCGGAAGCAATGTTAGTGCCGACCCCATTGATGGTGATGCACTCATAGCCATGGCTGACGAAGACCAGGTAATCAACCTGAATGAGAACATCGTTCTCTCTGAAGCTGTCGTTCTCGATGGCTACACCATCAACTGCGGTAAATTCAACATTACCACCGCGTACGACATCAGTGGAGGAACCACAGGACTTACAATCAACTCCACCGGATCCTCCAACAACACAATCACGCTTTCGGGTAATGCCAACATCAGCAATGTGAAATTCAACCTCACCGAGGATGCTGACAACGCTGGAATGATGCCCTTCGCCATCAACACTTCCTCATTCACATCCACCATCACCAACTGCACATTCGCCTCCACGGGTGGAAATGCCATCTACGGAGCTGTCCACACCAACGGTACTGCCGGAGCGACCTGCGAGGTCACTCTGAACGACTGCCAGATGGACTCCCACGGAGTCGTTTACTACAAGGGTGCATCTCTCAAGATAACCAACGGCTCTGAAGTGAACCTCAGTTTCGCACTGACGAACAAGACAGCACTCAGCGATGACAACCTCACAGTCTCCTCTGACAGCAATATCGGATGGACCATCTTCGGCTGGCCCTCCTCCACTACTGGCGGAACCGATATGGGCATCGCTACAGAGTACCAGATCAACAAGAATTCCAATCTGGGTGAGATCTCTGCTGGAGATGCCGTCGCCGATGGCGATAAAATCGAACTGAAGATCAACACCAACGTCACAGCTTACGGCGGAGAGGGAATCGACACTCTGACCGTCGCCGAGAAAAAGACCTTCACCGTCAAAGAGGGAGAGGCCTACAACGGCGGAACCATCACTGGAAAGGGAAACCTTGTCTCCAAGGGTGCGACCGTCAACTCCACGATCACCGTGACCGGAAACGTCACTATGGATGGAATCGCCCTCGGTAACGACCTCATCGCCATCCAGGACACCGTCCTCCCGATCTCCGGTAACGCCTACCTCACCGAGGACCTCGTGATCCCCAGCGACAAGACCCTCAGGTTCGTCAGCGGATCCACCCTCGAGCTCAACGGACATCACATCACTGTCCAGGGAACCCTCGAGGTCGAGTACGGAGCGGTCATCAAATCCAACCAGAACGATGCGAACGAGTACATCGCCCTCGACAGGAACGGAGCCATCGCCAACGAGGGAACCATCGGATACGGCGCCAACGCCGTCACCATCAAGGTCCTCAATGATGCCAACGCCAGCTACTCCGGCAAGGGATCTGTCGAGATGCAGAACGTTTCCGGAGTCGTGCTTTCCGTCGTCAACAGCGGCGAGTCCACTACCGGAACTCCTGCCAAGCCGATTTACATCCTCGCCGTCACCGGAAGCATCTACGCCGAGGACGACAGCCAGGCGACCCACAGCATCACCGTCAAGGATGCCAGGATCATCAAGGACGTCGTCATCGGACAGGGAGTCTCCCTGATCACCAACAGTACCGAAAAGACCTACCTCTACAACGGCGCCAACATGACCGTCGATGGTAGCGTCAATGCATCCGGACTCGTCATGATGAACGGATCCACCATCAGCCTCAACGGTGCTGTTGTTGATAAGATCACCGCCCAGACCGGGGACAACGCCATCAACGCCACCACCCCCGCTTACGTCGACACCACTGTAGACCTTGATCCCAACGATAACTATGTCCTCAACGGCCTGGTCCTCACCGTCGGACAGGTCAACTACGTCGACGACAGCAAGACCCCTGCAGTCACCATGGTCTCCCAGAGGCTGTACCTTGACGGAACCGTCACTGCAGTCTATACGGGAACCGAAGCTCAGGGCACAGTTCCCCCACAGCTCGGAACAATCACCGTGAACAACCCGACCGGTGGAAAGTCCTACGTCGCCGCCGACTCCGTCCTCTCGCTCGGAGCCGGAATCAACATGGTCGGTAGTGGAACCGTCGTGCTCGGACAGCTCCAGTACGTCGACACCTCCCTCGTTGCTTCTGGATTCGTGGGAACCCAGTACTCCGTCCAGTCCACCGGTGCCACCGGCGCGAAGACCACCACGTACTACATCACCACCTTCGAGAACGCCTACGGCGAGATCGCCAACGCGTACCAGACCACCATCAACGTCTACGGAAACCTGGACATCGAGATCGACATCGACCTCCAGGCCAAGCAGAGGATCACCTTCAACGGAACCGCCGACATCGCCGAGGACAACACCGTCATCGTGAGGAGCCAGGCGGCCATCGGACAGATCAACGACGTCCAGGGAGTGCTCACCAAGTACAACGGAGCCTCCTGCAACGCCCCCAAGTCCTTCGTCGTCGAGAAGAAGACCACCGAGTACACCTCCTGGTCCGGACTCGGACCCGCCATCGCGGGCGCCCAGCCCGGAGACGTCATCGACGTCAAGAACAACGGCACCGTCAAGAACGACATGACCGTCCCCGCCGGTGTCACTCTCAACATCGACAACGGAGCCACCCTGAAGTTCGAGAAGGACCTCACCATCGCCGAGACCGCCAAGCTCGTCAACAAGGGTGGAATCGACATGGCCGGAGACAAATCCAAGATCTCCGTCGCCGGAGAGCTCACATCCACCGAGGGAACCATCGCGTTCTCCAAGGCCCCCGAGGCCAACAAGGCCGACACAAGGGCCATCAACGTGACCGGCACCGCCGTCATCGACACGAACAAGATCACTGTGGCTGGAGACAGCCTGGACTTCGCCGACGTCATCAACGGCGCCGTGTACCTCAACAACGACAACCAGACAGTCCTCACCACGGTCACCGCGGCCATCACCGGAGTCGAGGCCACCGACGCGATCCAGAAGACCGTCACCCTCTACGGAAACGTCAACGAGTCCGCCGACATCACCCTCGGATCCGCGACCACCCTCAAGCTCGACGCCAGTGCCGAGGTCGTCCTCGGAACCGTCAACCTGACCGCCGCCGAGACCGGCAACGGTGCCAAGGTCGACGCCTCTGTCGGAAAGCTCACCGCCACCGTCGCAGGCGCCGTCGGTGCCGTCGACATCGACGCGACCACCAACGTCACCGTCCAGGTCACTTCCTACACATCTGCGGACAACGTGAAGTCCGACTACGTCATGCTGGGAGGAACCATCGACGGCTCCGTGACCGTCGCCTCCGGAAAGGTCAACGCCGCCGGACTCACAGTTGACGGAGACGAGAACCTGCTCACTGTGGCCTCCGGAGCCACACTGGCCGTCGAGAACGTCGCCGACACCGCACAGACTCTGACAGTCGGAGCCACCGGCAAGGACCTCAAGTCCCCCGCCCTCGTCGTCGACGGAACCCTCCTGTTCGATGGAGGAGAGCTCGAAGAGGCCAATGACAGGCAGATCATCCTCGTCAACGGAACCATGACCCTCGCCGACGAGGCGAACGTCGATGTCGACGGAATCCTGAACGTCACCGGAACCCTCGACATCTCCACCACAGCCGACAAGGAGGCAGTCCTGAACGTGTACAGCCACATGACCGTCGGAACCGAGCCCACCACACTCGGTGTCGGCGGATCCGTCAACGGACAGGTCTCTCTGACAACCCCCGCCTTCATCATCGCCTACTCCGGTGCAGACGTCTCCGGAATGATCGTCAACCCCGATGCCAACGGAACCACGGCCGTCGACACAGAGTTCTTCGTCAACGACACCCTGTACATGACCGCCTACACCGCCAAGGCCATCAACGTTGAACTCAGCAAGGTCCTCGAGGTCCCCGAGTTCAAGATCTCCGGATTCGAGACCAAGGTTACCGGAACCGACGCCTACGCCCTGTCCGTCACCGGAACCGTCAACGTCTCCACCGTCGAGAACGACACCGGAGCCTTCGACGTCAAGGGAACCGGAGTCACCGTCGGAACCCCCGCCGAGTCCCTCGGAGTAGGGGGATCCGTCGTCGGACCCGTCACCATCGACGCCAACAACTACATCGTGGTCTTCGCTGGCGCCGACATGTCCGGGGCCCAGATCAACGAGGCCAACGGGGAGTCCACCGCCGAGACCACCGAGTACTACATCAACGGCACCCTGTTCGCCACCGCGTACGCTCAGGGAACCGTCGCCATCGGAACCCCCGTCACCGTCGCCATGGTGAAGGAGATCTCCGGAATCGACACCTCCAGCCTCACCACAATCGAATGGACCGATGCCGAGGGCAAGGACCTGACCGTCCCCAACGTCGGAGACATCGAGGCCGTCTACGTCAAGTTCGACCCCGCCAAGGCCTGGGTCCAGTACTCCGCAGGCAGCCAGATCTCCCTGTACGTCGATGGCGTCAGGGTCACCAGCGGTGACGAGGTCCAGCTCGCTGTCGGAACCCACACCGTCACAGCCACCGTCAACCCCGGCTACACCGGAGACGTCACCATCACCTTCAACGGCCAGGCCGTCACCGGTGAGTTCACAGTGACCTCCGACATGGTCGGAAACGCTCAGACCGACGCAGTGGTCCTGTCCGCCACCGGACAGATCTCCGTCGACACCGGATCCTCTGGATCCTCCTCCGACGGAATGGGCCTCACCGAGATCCTGCTGGTCATCCTGGTCATCCTGATCGTCGTCATGGCCATCATGGTCGCCCTCAGGCTGATGAGGAGCTGAAAACACCGAGATCCGAAAGGAAGCAAGGGTTGAACGCAAACAGAACGCGAAAATGGGTACATCTGCTCCCGCGTCGAGAGAAGCGCAACTCACGGAAACCTGAAGAGCAAACGCCCTCCCCGGAGTTAAGGGGCCGGGGAGGCACATTCTTTAATCATTCTGTCGCGTTCGGACAGGTCGCTGTTGATGAAACGCGAACTATCGGACTTAGAGCACGAAGGTTAAAATCACATGGCGTCATTCCCACATTAATGTCTTAAAATGACATAGCGGGGGGGGGGGTCCGCCATTCTGGATGTTCCTCCCCGTCCTCCGCACGGAGGAAAGATGAACATCTCAAAAACACTCGTCGCGACGGCCCTGGTGGCGGTCATGATCGTGTCCATGGTCGCTGTGGCGGACGAGTCCGATGCGGTCGATGCGCCGGACAAACTGACTTTCATCGTCGACGGCCAGGGGTACGACTCCCTCGAGTCGGCGATTGGAGCAATAGAATCCGAGGGAACGATAACGGTGGAGGTCTCCGAAACGGGGACCGGAACCCCTATCGCCTCTTCCATCACCATCCCTGCAGGCAAGGACATCACCATTGACCTGAACGGATGTACGGTTCAGACTACCGAGAGGATATATGTGCTCGGTTCTCTGACGATCGAGGACAACTCTCTGCCAACCGGATATGAGCCGCAGGTCAGCGACGATTACAAACAGGTGACATACGAGACGGGAGAACTCGCCAATGTGCACAGTGTCAGAGAAGATGAAGCGGTTACTGTCGTTGTCAAGGAAGGCGGAATGCTGACCCAGAACAGTGGCACTATCTCATCGTTGAAGAACTACACCGTCAGCATAAACGGGAACAGAACTCCGGGAAACAGCAGCCCGATAGCCTCTTCGATGGTCATGAACGGAGGATATCAGATCGGTGCCGAAGGCGGTCCGGGAATCTTCGGAAACGGCGCTCTCCTTGATGTCAACGGCGGGGTCATCTGCGGTACGGAGAACTCTCCTGTTGCAGGAAACGGTAGTGTCGATCCAACGACCGATAATGGGGGGACGGAGATCAACATCAACGGCGGCACACTCATCGGACTGATGGGCGATGCCAACCGTCAGAGCGGATATGCCTCCAACGCGATATATCATCCGCATAGCGGTGTCCTCAACATCAACGGAGGGACGATCGTCGCTGAAAGGGGTCCGGCAGTAGTCATGCGCGCCGGACAGCTCAACATCACCGGTGGAGACTTCATTTCTACTGGAGCCGGAACAGATGCATACAGCGGATACGGAAAAGTTGGAGACAGTTCATTCATAGTGAAGCCATCGGCAATCATCTATGAACTCAAGTCCAACTACCCAGGTTTAGCCACCGATCCCAAAGGCATCGAGATAACAGGTGGTTCATTCTCGTCGGATATCGAAGACGTTGTGCTTCTTGTAGAAGGAGACACATCTGAGGTCAACATCGACGTCAGCATTTCGGGAGGGACTTTCTCAGGCGATGTATCCGATTACGTGGCTAGTGGATGCCAGCAGGTCGGCAACATCGTCGGATCTGTCGATCAAAGTGCATCCATCTCTGGCAACAATGCCAACGTGGAGTCCAGCTCTGAGACAGACACTGTGGTCATCCCTGTCGACGGAGAGGGTGCAGAAAACGCCACCGTCTCCGTGAGCGTCAACGCTTCCGGAAACATGCCGGAAGGCGAGGGGGCTGATTCCAAGGTGTCCATGGTCTTCCAGGGAGATATCGAAGGTAACGGCCTCGCAGTCTCTGCCAAGCAGGTAGCTTCCAGCGCACTTCCAGATTCTGTCAACAAGAACAACCTCCTGGCGACCTTCGATCTCTCCGTCCAGGGTGCCACTGCTGATAAGTTCAACCTGACCGTGACTGTCTCCATCCCGACACCTGTCGGAATGGTCCTGTCCAACGCCTGGGTCATCTACTATGAAGATGGTGTGGAAAAGGAAAAAATCGGTGCGACCGTCAACGGTTCCGAGATCACATTCAGCACCACCCACACTTCCGCATATTCCGTCTACGGTGAGTACGAGGAGGAGGGAAGCGGGTCTGGAACCGGTTCCTGGGACGATGACGAGGACCTTCCCCCGTTCATCCCCACCCAGCCCGCCGAGGACGACAACACCGTGACCATCGTCGCCTGTGCCGCAGCCGCCGCTGTGGCAGCGATCATGGCGGTCTTCTTGATCATCGACAGGAAGGGATGAGCCATGTCCGGGAAGGAGCATCCGATCAGCGTGCTGTGCGATGCGCACACCATCCCGATGCTGATGTTCCTGAGGGAGAACGGTCCCAGCTGCAAGACGGACATATACGCGTCCGTCGGACGCAGCGCCAACATGCCGCTGAAGATAGCCAGGCTGGAAGGCTCCGGACTGGTCCGCGTCGACGAGGTCGGCATCTCGGACGTGGTCGGGCTCACCGAGCTGGGCGAGTCCGTGGCGGCGAGGCTCGGCGAGATAGACTCGCTGATGCTGGAACAGAGACCTTGAAAACAAAGGGCCGTCCGGGTTCGGGCGGTCCGATTCCTTTTTCCCGTTGATCTGAAGCGCAGTCGACACTGTGTGTAGCTGTTCTCATTTCGTGAAATATCTTTCATGCTTTACGGTCATAGTTGCAAATACTATCTTAAGTCAGAAGCGCATTCCACCTTCACGGGCCGGTGCCGCAACTGTGCGGCACGGCATCGGAAGGTGAAACAGATGCACAGGAAAACTACCATGGCGGTGCTCGCCGTCGCGGTGGCGCTTCTCGGAGTCGTAGCCATTGTGCAGACAGGGGGGGGGGGTCGACGAGGTCGACGCCACCGATGCTGGCACAGTGGAGGAACTCAAAGGGGCGTTCACCAATGGAGGGGACTATGCCCTTACTTCGGATATAACAATCTCCGAGGCCTTGACATTGGGTCAGGATGTCATCCTCGATCTCGATCTCAATGGGCATACAATCACAGCGAATGTGACAAGTGCTGATAACGGTATTATCTCTGTCAGTGGTGACCTGACGATAAGGGACAGCAGTCCCGAAGGAACTGGCAAGATTATCAGTAGCAAGAATTTCAACATCATTCAGACCCAGTCTGGATCGAACCTCACCATCAAATCTGGAATTTTCGAACTCTCAAGCACCGATGGCGGAGACATAGTCCGTGTAAGCGGGAACGCTCTCATCGAGGGCGGGGAGTTCATCTACCACACCCAACCAGGCAAGAACGGATATCCGATCCGTGCCATTAACGGAGGAAACGTAACCATCAACGACATGCACATCGACTCCGACAACTACGGAATCCAGGTCAGGACAGACAAAGGTATGTCACCGACTTCCGTGGAGATCAACGGGGGGACCATAGAGGCCGCATTCTACGGTCTCGTGGTGTTGGGAAACGGTGAGACGCCCCTCGATAACAACAATGCCGTACTGACAGTCAACGATGTGACGGTCATAATGAACAACACCACAAACCCCACTGATTCCGAATCTGTATGTATCGGAACCACAGCGAATAGCGGCAACTATGCCGGATTCACAATCACCGTGAACGGCGGAACCTTCCAGGGCAATTCCGGATGCTATTTCCCTGGTGAAGGGGACTACAATATCAACGGCGGACACTTCCTGACGACTCAGTACGGAATCAGAATCGCCGCGGGAGATCTTACCATCGGTAAGGATGCCGTAATCGAGACAAATGTGAACTACGAATCCAAGCCTCTGGAGACTGCCACCAAACCGACGGGTACCATGGGCCCTCTGGTCATAGGTAAGGTTGGTGATGGATATACGGGCAATCTGAATGTCGTTCTCGACGGAGGAACGCTCAGGAACAATCTGGGAAATGCCGTTACGGCTTACGACAAGTGCATGGGACTGGATGGTTTGAAGAGCTACTTCATTTCCTTTAACGCCAACAGCGGAAACATCATAGGAAATGTCGAATTCAATCACGATGAATCAGATAGTAATTCATCCAAGCTCAGCTTCGAGCTCAACGGTGCCACAATCGAGGGAAAGCTCTCTGTCGATACCGCCATGGAGGGATTGAAGACATCATTCAATTCCGGAGTCATCACAGGTGGAACAGAAGGTGTCGACGCGCCTGCCACACATGTCGCGGATCTCGACTATCTCGGAACCACTCTGGAGTTCATAGGGGCCGGTTTCCAGCTTCCGAACGACCTGCCCCCATCCAGGGACAACTACACGTTCCTCGGTCTGAGTCTGAACTCCGGTTCGAGCAGTGCTCAGTACCAGCCTGGAGATTTCGTCAGTGCCAGCGGTGATGTGACCGTTTACGCTGTGTGGGAGAGCAACTCCATCAACATTCCTAGTGACGATGATGAACTCCCGCCGTTCATCCCCACCCAGACCTCCAATGACGACGACACCGTGACCATCGTGGCCTGCGCCGCAGCCGCCGCAGTGGCAGCGATCATGGCGGTCTTCCTGATCATCGACAGGAAGGGATGACCCATGCCGGCGAAGGAGCATCCGATCAGCGTGCTGTGCGATGCGCACACCATCCCGATGCTGATGTTCCTGAGGGAGAACGGCCCCAGCCGCAAGACCGACATCTACTCTGCCGTCGGCAGGAGTGCTAGCATGCCCCAGAAGATCGACAGGATGGTCTCCGCCGGACTGGCGGAGGTCAGTCCTGTGGGGATCTCCGAGGTGGTAGGGCTCACCGGCCTTGGAATGGCGGTTGCTGACAGGCTCGCCGACATCGACGGCCTGATGGCCGACGCTGGCTCACAGTGACCTGTGGAAACACCTTAGGGGACCTTCGGGGTCCCGTCTTATGTTCTTCATAATGGTCTGTAACAACAGATGTTGCAGCGATTGTGTTTCATTGAGGCGCAGTTGCATCATCTGTCTTCAGGATTCAAATGTCGGGCGTATCGACGTTGCTTTGTTCATACTCGATATACCATTATTCATGCATAGAGCAGAAATATGTAGTCCAAAATATGTTCCACTACATATTCTCTATAGTGCTGGAGCTTTTGAAGCTCCCTGAGAGGATGATATTATGAACGGAAACAAATCGAAAAACGCGCTCGGGGGGGGGCCTTTGCCGTCACGCTTGCTGTCGTGGCGGTCATGCTCGCCTGTCCGTTCGCTGTTTCATCGGAATCTGCAGCAGATGCCGATTCCTATGATTCAATAGATTTTGAGAACATGGACGTATTGCCGGACCTGTCGAATTTATCTACGTTCACCTTTACACAAGACTACAGGCCGACATCCGGAAACACTTCCAACCGTACCATCAACGATTCTATAGAAATCGATGGAGCTGAAAAAACGCTCTATGGAGGATTCTCTTTCGACACCCAGGTGAATGATGGAGAGTCAGAAACATTCGACGTGGTAATCAAGAATCTCACGCTGGACGGTCATTTTCTGACAAACGGATATGGCATCAGCACCAGCAATGAGGACAACATGCCTGTTCGTGCAGTGAACCTGACACTTGAGAACTGCATCATAAAGAACTTCACCAGCAAGGGCCTCTACATGACCAGTTTCCAATCTCTCATCGTCAAGAACTGTACGTTCGTAGACAATGCAACTGGGGATGACACAAACATCAAGGGTGACTATGCGTTCGATGTGAACCTCATAGGTGTCAAGAACGTCACCATCGAGATCACCGGCTGCACATTCTCTGGTGATTGCGGGGAGAAGTCCGCAGTCAAGATTACCCAGCGTGGAGTCAGCGGCAGTTCCGATGACAAGAATGATTTCACAATCACGGAACCCGCTTGCATCGAGTATGTCAAGATGTCGGGCAACACCTTCTCAACTGCAGACAGGACCGATGCAGACATAACCCTCGGAAGCAGGATCGCTAATAACACCACTGGGAACAAGTCCTACACCTCGGCATTCGATGTCAGCATCGTTGCGGATGGGACCACTCGTGTTACGAAGTCGTCTGCAGTAGGCGAGTATATGAACATCGTTCTGACCGACGGTTCCAACCTGACATCCACTTCCGAGATCGTCACAGGTATGGAGCAGACTGGAAAGAGTGCGTTCGTTCTTGAATCCGGTTCCGCCGTCATCAGCGGTTACATACCGTCCACCATCTCTCTGTCCATCGCCCAGGATGCGTCCGCATCTGTGGGTGCCGAGGGGCTGAAGAGCGACGGTATGATCTACACCGTCAACAACAACCTCTCCGGATCCGTCGAGGGCAACCAGGTCGTCAACACCGACATCTCGGTCAACCCCGGATACGACGATGACGAGGACCTCCCGCCGTACATCCCGAGCCAGTCCTCCAACGATGACGACACCGTCACCATCGTCGCCTGCGCCGCCGCAGCCGCGGTCGCCGCCATTCTCGCGGTGTTCCTGGTCATCGACAGGAAGGGATGAGCCATGTCCGACGGGGAGCATCCGATCGCCGTGCTGTGCGACACGCACGTCATACCGATCCTGATGTTCCTGGACGGGAGCGGCCCCAGCCGCAAGACCGACATCTACGCGGCGGTGGGGAGGAACTCCAACATGCCCCTGAAGCTGGAGAGGATGGCCGGGGCCGGACTCGTCGACATCAGCCCCATGGGGAACTCGGAGTTCGTCGGGCTGACCGCCATGGGCGAGTCCGTGGCCGGGAGGCTCCGGGAGATCGACGGGCTGATGGCCGGAGATCGCTGACCGCTTCCGATACCCGTGTAAACTCCTTAGCGGCCTCCGGGCCGCTCATCACATCATCTGTACATTATGCAGAGTGCATCATGTTCTGTACATCGCGTTCAGAGATACTTAGATAACGAACATCAGCGTTCACCATCACCGAGTGAGGCTCCCGGACCTGGAACAATCCGGGCGGGGGCGCACGGAGGTATAACATGGACAGAACAGTCACAGCCGTCCTCGTCGCCGCCATCATGGCGATGTCCTGCTGCGTCCTGCTGGTCTCCGACGAGGGGGATGCGGCGGAGACGAAATAGGTCGGCACCTACCAGGATCTTCTGAGTGCCATACAAGATGCTATTGATGGAGATACGATTCAGCTCACTGCTGACATCAAAGTCGATGCGATGCTAAGCATCAATGAAAAGAAATCAGTTACTCTTGATCTGAACAACCATTCTATCACATCAAGTGCTGGTTTTACAGGTACAGATAATGAGAAGAATAACGACAAGCATCTAATCAATGTCGATTCTTCTACAGTTACTATAACCAATGGTGTACTCAAAACCACAGGATTGAACAAGCACGTTCTCAATGTGTATGACAACAGCGATGTTACCCTGTTCAATGTCACTCTGGATCATACGAATGCTATGGCCGGAGCACCTCTGGTCGTCAATGGAGCCAAAGTGACTCTTGAAGGCAAGAACACATTCATCACAGGAGACAAATCTTGGTATGCCATCAATGTGGACAGTGGTAGCAACTCAGGTCCCACGGCATCCCTGACTACGAACCCCTCCACTGAACTTGTTTTCAAGGGACTTAAAGAGGAAGCAATACACATCAGTGCTCCTAATGAAAATGGTGAGAAGTTCTCAGTTACTCTCGGTCAGGATACCGTAGTTCGTACCGACATCGAGAATTTCAAACTCGTTGTATCTGAGGGCGAGGAAGGCATCACGGTTGATGATTCCAACGTGGTGATTGTCCCCGAGACTGAGTCCACTCCCGAACCAACCCCCACTCCGGGATATGACGATGAGGAGGATCTCCCTCCGTATATTCCGAGCCAGTCCTCCAATGATGATGACACCGTCACCATCGTCGCCTGCGCCGCAGCCGCAGCCGTCGCAGCCATCCTGGCCGTCTTCCTGGTCATCGACAGGAAGTGATCCCGTGCACGGAGGGGAGCATCCGATCGGAGTGCTGTGCGGCACGCACGTCATCCAGATCCTGATGTTCCTGGACGGGAACGGGCCCAGCTGCAAGACGGAGATCTACTCCGCGGTCGGAAGGAGCGCCACCATGCCCCAGAAGATCGCCTTCCTGGCGGAAGCCGGGCTGGTCATCCTGCGGCGGAAGGGGATCTCGGAGGTGGTGGAGCTCACAGAGCTGGGCTCCGCCGTCGCCGGGAAGCTCCGCGAGATCGACGCCATGATGGCCTGATCCCGATCGGTCCAAACCTTTTCGCCCCGGTTCGCCGGGGCGGTCTTTTCATGCTCCCGGAGTCCTGTTTGGTTCTGTCTCATTGTGTGAAAAGCAGAGTCTGCGGTCGGCGCGGGTCCGTACCGAAGATGTCTCGGTTGTGAAGAAAGGTGCCCCATCCCGTTAGGGATGGGTAAGGTGCGGGCGGAGCCCGCTTTCATTGAGGGTTATCAGGGTTTCCTGTCGATGACCAGGAACACCGCGAGTATGGCGGCGACCGCGGCTGCGGCTGCACATGCAACGATGGTCACAGTGTTGTCATCATCGGCGGGCTGTGTTGGCACGAAGGGCGGAAGATCCTCGTCATCGTCGTATCCAGGCGTCTGAGTGGGCTCGACGTATACGTTGTCCCCGGCGTCTCCGGAGTAGTCGGCGCCGCTCTCGATGCGGATGGTGTTGCCTCCAGTGTTCTCGAAGTTGCTGAAGGCGATGCTGGTCCCGCTTCCGGCTGTGAGGGACATGTTGGTTCCCAGCTTTCCGGATGCGGTGGCAGATCCGCGCTCGAGGGTGATGCTGATGCTGCCTGTGCCGTCTTCGTTGGATTCCTTGTCGGACTGGCCTGTGACGCTGATGGAGGTTCCCTGGCTGAGATCCAGTTTGAGGTTGTCGGCTCCATGCTTGTCTCCGCCCCAGTATGCGATGCTGGTGGCGGTCTCGGTATCCAGGCTTACATGGAAGGCGGAGTTGTAGTCTCTGAGATATTGTGTATCTCCATCCACCTGAGGCTCGCTTCCGATGATGATGTTCTGCGGGGATTCTGCTTTATCAACTCCATTGAAGTTGAGTCCGGACAGGCTGACGCCGTCGATACGTGCTTCTCCTTTGGATGATGCGTCACCTGCACCACCACGTTGGGCGATCTTCAGCGCTGCGAGGTCTCCGCAGTCTCCGATGAAGTCGACATTGCGGATGTCTATGGTTGTTCCGATGATTCCTGTGATGTCTATGTCGATGGCGTAGTCGCCACGGTCATAGTACTGGAAGTTGGGATCATCAGTGCTTTCAACATCTCCATTGAAGCCTGGTGTGGTGGCACAGTCCTCGATGGTGAGTCCGTCAATCAGAAGATTGGAGACGCTGGTAAGATAGATTCCTTTGGAAATGTAGTTCTTAATAGTACAATTCTGGATGGTAAGATCGATGGGTGTGGGTTCATCACTGATTGGATTCTGATCCATGGACACAATTCCATATGGAATCTCCACACCGTCTCCAGGTTTTCCATTCAATGTGAGGTCCTTGATGATGACCTGATAATTGTCAGATGCTCCAGGAGGATTTGTATTGTGATTGTTAAACCAAATCTCTCCATAGAGTGTTTTGCCGTTCCCTTCAATGACCAGTTTGTCGAAAGATCCAGTGTACTCGTAGAGATTCAGATAGTGGTTATTGTCAGTGATATAGTAGTTCTCCTCAAGAGTCAACGTGGCGACCCCGTCACTTTCATTAAGGTTTATTTTATCCAACAGTGCATCGTTGGTGATGTTCTGAGCACCGTCGACCCCTTCGCTCTCAAGGGGCACCGTTGCCGAGAACACCACGGCGACCATCATGACCGCCAGGGCTAGTGCGACCGTTTTCCTGCTGTCCATCGTTCATCCTCCTTCATATCAAGAAAGGGCTGTTATAAGCACATCCCCCTCCATTTGATGTTCTGTGTATGTGAATCTGATGAGCGATACATAAAATGTGACCTAAGCATGTTAGTTCGCGAGTAATGAAACATCGAAGGAGAAAAAACTCCAGTCCAAACTACCATCCTCTACTCTCATGACACCGGCTGGTAGCCTCAGCTGCGGACCTCTGATATACCCGACACCGGATACCCTCTCCGGGGATTCAAACGGACAGCAAGGCAGACGCCATAATCAGGTTCCAGCGTGTGATCGTACAGGAGATCCTGGGCCCGATTCCGGAGACCGACATACAGCTCACGACCACAGACACATGCGACATGATCGCCGAGTGCGCCGGGAAGCTCACCGCCGCCGCATTCGACGCCGCCGGCGGCGAGGCCGACAGGGACTTCGAGTCTATGGTCTGCGACGCCGTCGCCCTCTACTCCCTCTCCGTCTCGGCAGTGCGCTGGGACATATGCGACCTCGCCAGGGACGACCCCATGTACAAGGGCCAGATACTCATGAGGATGATGTCCGAGACCTCCAGGGCGTCCTACCAGGTCAAGGCCCTCTCCGGCGAGTTCCGCCTCACGCCCTTCCGCGCCCCAGAGATAATCAACAGCCGCAGGCACACACATGGCGGGAAGGTGGACTTCGCCGAGTGGCTCGAGTCCACCGATGACAGGCAGTGGGTGGAGAACCTCTGGGCAATCGTGGTCCATCCTTAAGTTGACTTAACAGCGTTACATCCGGTGCGCATCCTTTATAACCCATGCCGTCGAAACGGGCGGCATGATCTTCGTCTTCTCCGGAACAGGGAACTCGTACTCGGTAGCCCAGCGCATCTCCGCCGCCACCGGCGTGAAGATGGTCGACCTCGTCGCCGCCGTGAGGTACAAGCGCTACGGCTACGACGCCGCCGGCGAGGACATGGGCTTCGTCTTCCCCGTGTACTACTACGGATTGCCCCGCATGGTCGCCGAGCTGGCGGAGAACATCGTGGTCAGGAACCCCGGCAGGGTCTTCGCCGTGGCCACCTGCGGCGAGGAGTCCGGAGGGGCCTGCGAGATGCTGGCCGAGAAGCTCTCCGGAAGGCTCAAGCTGGACGCCTGCTACGACGTGGTGATGCCGGACAACTCCATATTCGCCTTCGAGCCCCCGACTCCGGAACAGGAGAGGGAGACCCTCGAGAAGGCGGACGCCAGGGTGGAGGAGATCGTCGCATCCATAAGGGACGGTGAGTCCGGCGACTTCTGCCAGTACAAGGGCGAGAAGGACTGGCGCGAGATTTACCCCATGTACGAGGAGCAGCGCGTCACCGAGCCCTTCAGGATCACCGACAAGTGCATCGAGTGCAGGCTGTGCGAGGAGATCTGCCCCGAGCAGGCCATCAAGGTCTACCACAGGAAGCCGGTCTGGGACGAGGAGAGGTGCTCCCTGTGCATGGGATGCCTGGAGCTCTGCCCCAAGGACGCCATAGAGTACGGCGACGCCACTGTCGGTCGCCGCAGGTTCTTCAACAAGGTGTACTACGAGAGGAGCATCGGCATACCGCTGAAGTTCAACTGATCGCCGTATGTGCCAGACTCCGGAAACACAATGGTTATTAAGGTAGCGGAAGTTCTCCAAACGTCGTTGGCTCATGAGTAATTGTATCGCCGGGGAAGGCAGTTTCTTGAAATTCGATGATTCGGACATCAACGAGTTGACGGTCGTATCCGTTAGGATGGAGGTCAGGGAGCACATAGTGGGGATTGTCGAGCGTCACAACATCGATTACATCATCGGAATCCCTCGCAAAGGGTACTGGATCGTGGATGATGCCGTCAAGACCTACCTTAGAGGCTATGATGTCGAATGTGCCAGTTACGATTCTGATCGCTCGTATGATGTGACGGGGAAGAACGTATTGATTTTCGACGATACCATCAACACTGGCCAGCATGTCACTGAGGCGGTTCACAGGGTTCGTGAATCCAGGCCCGCATCGATCGTCGTGGGAACCCTTGCGATCATCGAACAAACTGCCAGAAAACTAGAGGTGGATCTGGCATCCGACATTCCCTTTCATGTGGAATCCATCAGGACGTTCGAGGTGTACGATAGATACGAGAGCGGACGGGTTGTGCCTGGTTGTCTCTGCTACTACTATGCCTATGTGGTTAGACCGCTGATATACTCGCTTTGTCTGAACCCTGTGAACGACTACTGTAACTGGTTCTTCAGAACGGATGCTATATGCAGCCATGTCATATTGGACCGCATCAAGCAGACCCTGGGAATCACAGAACACAAGGTCGTCCTGGAGGAGGAGTTCAGGAGTCGGTACGTCCTCCCCATCCCCTGGGACATGGCCTATCCCGGATACAGGCCGGAATCCAGGAGCCTGTCCAAACTCCGCATCTCTACAGTGTCCCTCGATGACGAGGTCATGGTCATGGTCACCCCCGTCATGAATCCCATAGTGGACCACGACCAATCGAACGACGATGCCCAGTCGTTCTTCAACGACATCAGCAGGGCCTTCATTGAGTCCATAAAGGATAGAATCCTGGATGCGATGACCGACATCCATGCGAGACAGGTGGGTTCGCTGCTGATATTCAACGAATGCAAGTGAGGTCGTACGATGGTCCAGGTGACAGATCATGGGGATAACGTGGTGGCGTTCACGGACATCGTCGGTTTCACAGACATCGCCGAAGACAAAAAGGACTACGGGGTTCTGGCAGAAGCGATAGAAGGCGTGTTCGATGAGCTGGAGGAGGAGACCCTTCTTTTCGACTCGGCGAAAGGTTCCAGAGGCGACATCCGGATCGCTCTGATCGGGGACGCGTTCCTCGTATGCATCCCCGCGGACAGCATGGATTCGACGATTCTGAGATGCATGGATGTGGCATTCAGGATACAGAGGCTTCTGTTCCGCGAATACGGGTTGTTGACGAGCGGTGGCGTCGATTCCGGAAATGTGTTCACGGTCGGCCCCTTTCCATCAGGGAACGGTATATCGAGAGCCCATGACAGGTCCAAGGAGGGTCGTACCCATCATCTTCCTTATGCGATAGTCGTTCCGAACGATCTGATGGACAGAGTCAGGACCGCCTACATCGAACAGAGCATCAACAGGAAGGAGGCCGAGAAGTCGTTCGATTCTAGATTCGGTTCGATACGGGTGAAAGATAACTGCTTCCGTCTTCCGTTCGGAACGGTTCCAGACGAGACCGATCGTAAGTCGCTCATCGAATCTGTCAACAAGTATCAGGAAACTGGAACATTCCGCAACGATCCTGCAAGATTCATAGACGGATTGAAGGAGATGATCGATCAGTTCAATGCCGTGTACCCAGAGTATCCCATCAGATATGAGGTGGGCAAAAGCGGAATTCTCATCTCACAATGAGCCTTCTTCCATGCAGATGTTGTATGCGCTTCTGACATAGGCTGTGGCCTCGCCGGTGACCGAGAACGAACGCTCCCACTTGCCATCTATGTCTACCCATCTTCCAGATATCATTCCGAGGTCGAACAGCCTGTCCAGATACAAGGACACGTCATCTTCAGACATCTCTTCTTTCAGTGATTCCACTAAATCATTATAAGTGACGGGAACGCTCCCATTGGACGGATCAGATAGTTTGAATATCTCCAAACAAACACGCATCTGATCAGACAGCTGCACGGACACGGTAATCACTGAATGAGTATTGCAAAAAAGGACAATGCATTACTTGTAAATAAGAAGGTACGGAAAACTATTTAAAATATTAAACGTCGTTAAAATTGATTTTAACCTTATACCGTGTTAGAAGTCAACTACAAAGGAAATGATATTGGAAATCAATACATACGATACCTATCATTATACTTCCTACAGTCATACAATGCTTCAAACTATTTCTGAGATCAGGCGACATATGCTGACTAGATGGATTAAAATCGTCATTTTTGTCCATTAGGTTGCCATCAACAGGGGTCGTCCATTTATACGACATACTTTTCGGCGGTTGGACGCATAAACCAAGAGTTTATCACAACCTTCGCCATAGGGGGCGTCCGAAGGAGGAAGGCTGGTTTGGAGAAGGTTCTGATGTCGCCGATCCTGCTGTCGCCCGGGGACCGTCTGGTCACCGTGTTCGGCGGCGGGAAGGTGGCGCTGCGCAAGTGCAGGCACTTCGAGGGTTTCAGGATCAGGGTGGTCTCGCCCGAGGTCCTGCCGGAGCTGGAGGCCATCGCCCATGAGGTCATCCGCGAGGCCGTGGACCCCGAGACCGCCGGCGGTTACATGGATGGCTCCGACATCGTCGTCGCCGCCACCCACGACCACGCGCTGAACGACGCCATCCGCGATGTCTCCATGTCCAAGGGCATCATGACCAACTCCGCCCACGGCGGAGGGGACGTCCTGATACCATCCACCCTGCACCGCGACGGGTACACCGTGACGGTGTCCTCCGAGGGGCGCGTCCCGGCGTTCCCGCCGTACGTCATCGAGAGGATCGACGAGTTCCTGGATCCGTCCTACGACGCCATGCTGGAGCTGCTGGTGGAGCTGAGGAAGGTGATCCGCGACAGGATTCCCACCCAGCCCGGCAGGGCGGAGTTCCTGGCGTCGGTCCTCGCCGATGAGACGATCTGGGGGATGCTCAGGGACGGCGACACCGAGGGCGCGTACCGCCGCGCCCTAGCAGAGGGCGGTCTGTCATGATCGTTAGCATGCATGTCACACACACCTCCGCCGGGGGCACGGAGGGTCTGAACAACGTGGTCCCCATCCTCGAGGAGGAGGTCGCCAAGAGGATCTCGGTCCTGGACTCGGTGAACGAGTACATCATAGTCAGGACCTGCAACCGCTTCGAGGTCTACACCGCCACCGCCGACAACAGGGAGGTGGCCGACTACCTGAACTTCATAATCAGGTCCATAGTCCCCTCGTCCAACATCGCCTACATCCTGGAGGACAAGGAGAGCATCAAGCACCTGTTCAGGGTGGTCTGTGGCCTGGACTCGCTGATCGTCGGCGAGGACCAGATCCAGCACCAGGTCAGGGAGTCCTACGCCAGGGCCAAGGAGGAGGGGCACGTGGGCCAGATGCTCACCCGCCTCTTCGACAACGCCATGATCGTCGGCAAGAGGGTCAGGTCGGAGACCGCGCTGAACAAGGGCGCGGTGTCCGTGGGGTCCGCCGCCGTGGAGCTGGCAGAGAGCAGGATCGGGGACCTGAGCGGGAAGGCGATCACCATCCTGGGCGCCGGGGACATAGCCTCGGTGATATCCAAGAACCTGATCGGCAAGAACGTGGGCACGGTCATCGTGTCCAACAGGACCTACAGCCGCGCCATAGAGCTGGCGGACGAGCTGGGCGGGAAGGCGGTCAGCATGGCCCGCCTCACCGAGGCCGTGGCCGACTCCGACCTGGTCCTGGTGGCCACTGGCGCTCCACACGCGGTGCTGCACTGGCACCATGTCGCGGATGCCATGAGGATGCGCCCGGACAGGAAGCTGCTGATCATCGACGTGTCCGTCCCCAGGAACACCGACGACGAGGTCGCGGAGATCCCCAACGTGGAGCTGGACAACATGGACGCGCTCCAGACCATCGCCATGCGCAACGTGGAGCGCAGGAGGAACGAGATCGTCTCCGCCGAGAGGATCATCGGCCAGGAGCTGGCCAGGCTGGACGCGGAGCAGAAGGAGCAGATGGCGAACGACGTGATCCGCAGGATCGGGATCAGGGTCGCCCAGATAAGGGAGCACGAGCTGGACACCGCGCTGTCCAGGGCGGGCTCCGCCGACGTACACGAGCTCCTGGACGACCTGTCCAGGGCTCTCGCAAACAAGTTCACGGCCGAACTCTACAAGAACCTGAGGGAGGCCTCGCGCGACGGGCGCGTCGACACGTGCAACGCGGCCGTCGACCTTTTCGGATTGAGGGATGTTCAATGATGATGTACCCAGATGTGCGTCTGAGGAGACTCAGACAGAGCGACAGGATGAGGAACCTCGTGGCGGAGACCAGGCTGCACCCGGACGAGCTGGTGCTGCCCATCTTCTTCGACGCGAACATCGACAAGGTCAAGGTGACCGGCTCCATGCCCGGGGTGGAGACATACCCGCTCTCGGGTTACGAGGACATCGCCGGGGACATCCAGGGCAATGGGGTCAACTCCGTCCTGGTGTTCGGCGTGCCCAGCCACAAGGACGCCTGCGGCACCGGCGCCTACGAGAAGGAGGGCGTGGTGCAGAAGGCCATCGCCGGCCTGAAGGAGAACTCCGACATGCTGGTCATCGCCGACCTGTGCCTGTGCGAGTACACCGACCACGGCCACTGCGGCGTCCTGGACAAGGATGGATACGTCATGAACGACGAGACCATCGAGCTGTACGGCAAGACGGCTGTGTCTCAGGCCGAGGCCGGTGCCGACATAATCGCCCCCAGCGGCATGATGGACGGCCAGATCGCCGCCATCAGGATGGCCCTGGACGACGCCGGGTTCAAGAACGTCCCCATCATGGCGTACAGCGCCAAGTTCTACAGCGCGTACTACGGTCCATTCAGGGACGTGGCCAACTCCGCCCCCGGCAAGGGCAACCGCGCCGGGTACCAGATGCCCTGCGGCAACAGGCTGGAGGCCATGAGGGAGATCGAGATGGACGTGGCCGAGGGAGCGGACATGATCATGGTCAAGCCCGCCGGCCCGTACCTGGACATCATCCGCGACGCCAGGGACAGGTTCGACCTGCCGCTGGCCGCGTACCAGGTCTCCGGGGAGTACGCGATGATTAAAGCAGCAGCCGCCAACGGATGGATCGACGAGGAGAGGATCATGATGGAGTCGCTCCTGGGGATCAAGAGGGCCGGCGCGGACATCCTGATAACATACTTCGCTAGAGAGGCGGCCAGGCTGATGTGATACCATGAGCAGGTCAGCAGAACTCTACGCAAGGTCCTCCGCGGTCACACCCGGGGGAGTGTCCAGCCCCGTCAGGAGGTACGAGCCCAACCCGGTGTTCATCGAGTCCGGCTCCGGATGCAGGATGACAGACGCCGACGGGAGGGAGTACATCGACCTCTGCATGGCCTACGGCCCCCTGGTCACCGGCCACGCCCACCCGAAGGTCATGGACGCCGTCCGGGAGCAGCTCTCGAAGGGAACCGTCTACGGGGCCCCCTCCGAGACAGAGCTGAAGCTCATCGAGAGGATATCCAAAGAAGTGCCCTGCGCAGACATGGTCAGGCTGTCCAACTCCGGGACCGAGGCCACCATGCACGCCATCAGGGTCGCACGCGGCTTCACCGGCAGGGACAACATCGTGAAGATGAACGGCGGGTTCCACGGGGCCCACGACGCCGCACTGGTGCAGGCGGGCAGCGGGTCCAACGCCGGTGTGCCCTCGTCAAAGGGGGTCCTCGCCGACACCGCCAAGCACACCCACACAGTGGAGTACAACGACGCCCAGGCGCTGTCCGACCTCCTGGAAAAGGATGATGACATCGCCTGCGTCATCATGGAGCCGGTCCTGGGCAACGTGGGGGTCGTCCCCCCGAAGGACGGCTACCTCTGGGATGTCAGGAGGATCACGAAGGAGCACGACGTGGTCCTGATCTTCGACGAGGTCATCACCGGCTTCAGGGTCTCCTCGGGAGGAGCGCAGAAGAAGTACGGCGTGACCCCGGACATGACCACCATGGCCAAGATCATCGGCGGAGGTTTCCCCGCCGGGGCGTTCATGGGCAGGAGGGACATCATGGAGAACGTGGCCCCCCAGGGCCCGGTCTACGTGGCCGGCACCTTCGCCGGCAACCCGGTCTCCGCCGCCGCGGGGCTGGCGCAGATCGACGTGATGTGCTCCGACGGCAACTACGCCACCCTGGACAGGAGGTCCGACAGGCTGGTCCGCTCCATAAGGGACACCATGGCCGACGCCGGCGTGAGGGGATGCGTCAACTCCGTCGGGTCCATGTTCTGCATATTCTACGGCATCGACGAGGTCACCAACGCCACTCAGGCCACACAGACCGACCGCGCCATGGGCGACAGGCTGTTCAGGTACATGCTGGAGCACGGCGTCTACGTCCCGCCGTCCGCCCTGGAGGATGACTTCCTCTCCATAGCCCACACCGACGAGGACGTGGCGCAGCTGGAGGAGGCCTTCAAGGGATTCTTCTCGGAGGTCAAGGAATGAAGGTGGGGACCCGCGAGAGCAAGCTCGCCATGAGGCAGACCGAGATCTTCTGCGAGCGCATGGCCGAGGCCAATCCGGACATCGACTGCGAGGTCATAGGCCTGAAGTCCCTGGGGGACATAGACCTGACATCACCGCTCAACCAGATGGCGGCCACCGGCGCCTTCGTCCGCGAGCTGGACGAGGCCATGAAGCAGGGCGCCATCGACTGCTCCGTCAACTCGTTGAAGGACATCCCCATCGATGTCGACCCGGAGCTGATGGTCGTGGCCGTCTTTCCCCGCGACGCGGACGAGGACGTCATCCTCCCCTGCCCGCTGGAGGAGCTCCCCCAGGGTGCCAAGGTCGGCACGGCATCCGTCAGGAGGCAGAGCATGCTCCACGAGGTCCGCCCGGACCTCAGGGTCGAGGTGCTCAGGGGCAACATCCACACCCGTCTGCAGAGACTGGACGACGGGGACTTCGACGCCATCATCCTGGCCAAGGCCGGTCTGGACCGCATGGGTATCGAGCGTCCCATGCACGTGCTGGACAAGGAGGTCTTCGTGCCCGCTCCCGCCCAGGGCGCCATCGCAGTCGAGTGCAGGAAGGACGACGACGAGACCCGCAGGGCGCTGCAGAAACTGGACCACATGCCCACCAGGATCGCCACCGGCGTGGAGAGGGGCATAATGAAGCTCATGGGGGCGGGATGCTCCTCCCCCGTCGGCATCAACGCCGTCGTGGATGGGGACAGCGTCCACGTCAGGGCGGTGTCATACGGGTATACCGACGAGCCCAGGAGGGTCGAGACCGACCTTCCATGCGACTACGTGATGGACGAGCTGCTCGACATCGCCGAGTATCTAACAGGAAAGAGGGACCACATATGACCGGGAAAGTCTACCTAGTCGGCGCGGGGCCTGGAGACCCCGGCCTTTTCACGATCAAGGGAATGGAGCTGCTCAGGAGCGCCGACGTCGTCATGTACGACGCCCTGGCCAACCCCGAGCTGCTGAAGGAGTGCAGGGAGGGCGCCGAGCTCATCGACGCCGGGAAGAGGGCCAGGGACCACCACCTGAGCCAGTGGCAGACCAACGAGCTCCTGGTGAAGTACGCCAAGGAGGGCAAGACCGTGGTCCGCCTCAAGGGCGGCGACCCGTTCCTCTTCGGTCGCGGGGCCGAGGAGGCGGAGGAGCTGAGGAAGGCCGGGGCAGAGGTGCACGTTGTGCCCGGGGTGTCCTCGTCCATATCGGTTCCCGAGCTGGCCGGCATCCCCGTGACCCACAGGGACCACACCTCGCTGGTCACCTTCATCACCGGCCACGAGAAGGCCGACCGCACCGAGGACAGGATCGACTGGAAGGCCCTGGTCGGAGGCCACGGGACGCTGGTGATCCTGATGGGACTGGGCAACGCCGGGTTCATCTCCAAGCAGCTCATCGAGGGCGGTATGTCCCCGGACACGCCCGCCGCGATCATATCCAAGGGTTCCACGCCTGACCAGAAGGTGGCGGTCACGACGGTGTCCGGACTGGAGTCCGCAATCAAGGACAACGGACTGGAGCCCCCGGGCATCATGGTCATCGGGTCGGTGGCCAAGGTGCGCGACATCCTGGGGGACCTGGCATGACCACGGTCGGCTTCACCCGCCCCACCCAGAGGATCAAGGACTCCATCGACGAGGCCCGCGCCATGGGCCTGGACGTCATGGCCGCCCCGTCCCTGGAGATCATCCCCGGGGACGAGGAGGAGTTCAAGAAGCTGGAGGATTCCGTCACCGACGGCTGCACCGTGGTGTTCGGGTCTTCCACCGCGGTGGAGCAGTGCCAGAAGTTCTACGGAGACAGGATAAGGCAGGTGTTCGAGGGGGCGAGGATCGTCTCCATCGGCCCCGCCACCACGAAGAGGCTGGAGTCCGCCGGGTTCACGGTGGACGCCGTGCCGGAGGACTACTCGTCCTACGGGCTGGTCGACCTCCTCAAGGACGAGGCCAGAGGCAGGAGGATCGTCATCGTCCGCTCCGACAGCGGCTCCGACGTCCTGTCCGACGGCCTCAGGGAGGCCGGTGCGGACCTCGTCTGCATAGCGTCCTACAAGCTGAAGGAGGTCGGGATGTGTCCCGCGCTCCTGCACCTGCTGATTGCGGTGAAGAGGGGCCAGCTGGACTGCATGGCCTTCACCTCGCCCATGTCCGCGTCGTCGTTCATCCGCCACCTGGAGGAGCGCTTCGGCAAGGAGAAGGGCGACGAGTACCTCCGCGGCATAAGGATCGCCGCCATCGGCAGGCCCACGTCCGAGAGGCTGGAGAGCCTCGGGTTCAAGCCCGACATCGTGCCCGAGAAGACGACGTTCCACGACATGCTCCAGGCCGTCAAGGACGCGTTCCCCGAGACCGAGTGAAAACCAGGGCCTTCGGGCCCTTGATTATATTATAATTCATACTAGAATTCATTATTCTCGATTAGAAAGTATCATTGAAGATTTTAATTTGATTTTAATCGATTAGAATTCGATTTTAATCGATTAGAAACTCGATTTTAAAAATTTAAATAAATTAAAACCAATCTCCTGTTCATGGTAGAGCTCATCTTCCGCGACGATGTGTGCCTCAATCAGGAGGACGAGAACTTCGAGGCGAAGTCATTCTCCAGAGGGATTCCGGAGTCCCTGTGGGAATCGTACTCCGCATTCGCCAACACATCCGGGGGAACGATCGTCCTCGGACTGGACGAGACCGACCGCGGACTCGTGGTCGGCGGTGTCAGCAATGCATACGGCATCAGGGACGATCTGTGGAGCACTCTGAACAACCCGCAGAAGGTGAGCGTAAACGTCCTTGTTGGCAACGATCTCAGGGTGGTGGAGCACGGAGGCAAGGAGCTCATAGTCATGGACGTCTGTGCAGCGGACCGCACGCTCCGTCCAGTCTACATCAGGAACGTCAACAGCGGCACCTACAAGCGCAACGGCACGGGGGACTACCACTGCAACGCCGCCGAGATTGCCTCCATGTACCG
The DNA here is from genome assembly GCA_944322255.1 of Candidatus Methanomethylophilaceae archaeon. GTDB lineage: Archaea > Thermoplasmatota > Thermoplasmata > Methanomassiliicoccales > Methanomethylophilaceae > Methanoprimaticola. The sequence goes on from CALUOK010000008.1 coordinate 29,984, forward strand.
CGACGCCTCCCCGGACTCGCACGACGTCCTGACATCGAGGCTGGCCGGGATGGACGACCTCAATCCGGACTCCATCGAGGCCTACAGGAACATGATGTCCTCGGTCTCCCCCACGAGCGAATGGCTCACGCAGTCCAAGGACGAGTTCCTGAGGCTGATAGGTGCCGCCAGGACGGAGGACGGGGTTCTGAAGCCGACCCTGGCAGGGCTCATGATGTTCGGGGAGGACTATGCAATATCAGCGGAGATACCCGGTTTCTCCCTGGACTACAGGGAGTACGAGGACGGAGGCGACGAGTGGACCCTGAGACGTCTCAGCGGCACCCCTAACTGGTCCGGGAACCTGTTCGACTTCTACATCTTCGTCACCAACAGGATCCAGCTCCAGGTTGGCACGGGTTTCAAGGTGCCTGACGGGATGAACCGCGTCGACGACACGACTCTGGTGAGGGCCCTCAGGGAGATAGTGTCCAACGCCGTCCTGCATGCGGACTACTGGGGGAGGGGCGGGATCGTAATAGAGGTCCGTCCCGACAGGTTCACGGCGAGGAACCCTGGCACGTTCCGCATCCCTATAGACGAGGCCGAATCCGGAGGCCTCAGCGATCCCAGGAACAGGGCCCTGTTCAAGATGCTGGGTCTCATAGGCAGGGCGGAGAGGGCCGGGAGCGGGGTCCGCAGCGTGATGCTGTCATGCGAGGCGCTGGGCCTCGGCCGTCCCGACATCAGGGAGTCGCAGCGCCCCGACACCGTGACCGTGACGGTCAACCTGAAGGCGACCGAGGAGAGCGGCATGGAGGGAAGGGTCCTGAGGATCATCGGCGATGACCCGAAGACGACGATGGAGGAGATGTCCGAGGCGCTGGGCATATCCAGAAGCGCCGTCGTGTCGCTGCTCGGAAAACTGCGCGACGATGGCAGGGTCAGGAGGGTCGGCGGACCCAGGGGCCGCTGGGAAGTGGTTAAGGGTGTTTGAGCGCTCCGAGCGGATCAGAGCATCTTGGCGCAGGACGGGATCTGCCTGCAGGCCACGGAGAAGCAGTAGACCTGCACGTCCTTGCCCTGCATCCCCTGCAGCGCCGACTGCCAGTTGATGACGGGCAGGTCGTCGCACATCAGGAAGTTGCATCTCCTCCCGGAGGCCATCTCCTCGTCCATGTACCTCCTCAGGTCCTTGGGGAAGTCGATGCCGTTGTCGCTCAGGACCTCCCTGTCGATGAAGATCGTCTTGGAGTCGGGCTCCTGCCTCTTGATCTCGGCGGTGACCAGGTCGATGAGGCCCTGCAGCCCCTCGGTCCTGAGGCCGGCGATGGTCTTGTATTCGGGATCCTTGACGTAGTCCTCCAGCTTGTCCCTGGGGTCGCTCTCTGCCGGGCACGCGTATACCATGAGTGGGAGAATCGCGTCCCACCATATTTATTGGTGGCACCTTAGGCGTTGGATGATACCATGCCTTTCTGACGATTCTATTTAATTATTCCTAAACAGCCAGACCGTTTCGTTGTAGTGCGGTCACGCTTAAATACGCTCGATGTCGATTCTAAGAATCATGTCATTCTTCGACAACACTAAAATCGCCGGGTGGGGCCTGTTCTTCATCGGAATCCTGATGATCATCTCGGCCATCATCTCCATCTGGCAGGGTGCCACCAAGGAGGGGGACGACAGGCTCGCCCTCGTCGTGGTCGGCATCGGAGCGCTTCTCGCGGCGTTCGTCTACTTCGGATTCGGAAACAAGGTGCGCAAGGGAGAGATCACCGCCAAGATCGACGTCCTGGCCCAGTTCGTCAAGACCGTCGGAATCGCCACCATCGTCGCCGCCTTCTTCGCGGCCATCGCCGGTATCTGGGGTGTCAGCGTGTCCACCTGGACCAACGTCATCATCCTGATCATCGGTATCATCATCGTCTGGATCGGCGGCAAGATCGACGACGGAAAGGCCACCAACTTCGACAAGATCCTCTGGATCCTGCTGGTCGTCATCTTCCTCATCGAGTTCATCCTGAACCTGGCCGGTGCCTTCGGCGGTGAGTGGTACAGCATCCTCACCTGCATCCTCATGGCCATCGTCTACCTGTACATGCTCGCCTTCATGTTCGACGGCGACGTCAGGAAGAAGATGGGAATGTAAGGTCCCGGAACACGATCCACAAACCTCTTACCTAAACCTCTTAACTTTCTTTTGAGTCCGTTCAAAACCGACGGTTTCCCAGCAAACCCTTATCTCCGCGCTCCCGGATACTCGGTGCGGTGCTACAATGGAAGTAACCATAGAGAAGTTCAACCCGTGGAAGGACTCCCTCATATCCGGCATCTTCCTGCTGATCATCGGGATCATCATGGTCGCCCTCCAGGGCGAGTCCCTGAGCATCATCCTGATCATCGCGGGTATCCTGTGCGTGGTTATGGGAGCGTTCACGCTCTACGGAGGTCTCAAGTCCAAGTTCACCCCGACGCTCGTGATGGGCGCCATCGTCCTGGTCATCGGACTGGCCCTGCTGCTGGTCACCGGCCTGGTCGAGGACTTCATGATGGCCATGCTCTGCATCGCGGTCATACTGATCGGACTGGTCACCCTGCTGGGCATGGGCGGCGGATTCGCCGTCGCCAAGGGCAGCAGGATCATCACCGTGATCATCGGGATCCTGATGGTCGTGGTCGGTATCTACGGCCTCCTCAACCTGGACGGCGCCGCCGACCTGGTGATGACCGTCATCGGAATCATCCTGATCATCGCGGGAGTGCTCCAGCTGGTCGAGTTCTACCAGCTGAAGAAGATCTCCTCGTGAGATAAACCGTAAATGGGTTCCGGCCCCGGCGATGCCGGGGTCCGGTTCCCGGAAAACATCCGGCTCACTTCTGGCCGGTGATCTTTATGATGTGGTACCCGAACTCGGTCTTCACCGGTCCGACCACGTCGCCGGTCTTGCCGCTGAAGCAGGCCTGTTCGAACTCGGGGACCATCTGGCCCTTGCCGAACCACCCCAGGTTCCCGCCCTTGGACTTGGAGGGGCACTTGGAGAACCTCTTGGCCAGCTCGGCGAAGTCCTCGCCCTTGGCGATGCGGTCCATGATCTTCTGTGCGTCCTTCTCGCTTCCCACGAGGATGTGCGATGCGCTGACTGATTTGACCATGCATGTCGCATCGCGCTCTGGTTTATAAGGGTTAGAACCCTTCCGTCAACCATGGGAAGGGAAGTGGACAGGGTCTCGCCGACGAGGGATCCGCTCGCCACCGCTGTGCTCATGCTCTTCGTCGGACTGATAATGGTTGTCCTGGGCGCCGGGGCCATCCAGATTGTGGTGGTCTTCGCCGGTGTGATGATGATCGTCTACGGATCGTCGCACATCAGCCGCGGCATCCGCGGGAACGCGTCCACGGACCTGGTAATAGGGATACTCCTGGCAATCGTGGGTCTGCTCCTGGTGGTGGCCACCGGCTCCATGACCCAGATCCTCATAATCGTGGTGGGCCTGTTCCTGATGGTCCTGGGCATCCTTGCCATAGTCGGCAACCTGGACTCTGGCGGCCGCAGGCGCACCGTGGCCCTGGTCGTCGGCATAGTGATGATCGTCCTGGGCGTCCTGCTGGTGGCGTACCCCGGCGGGACGACGGACACGTTCATCAGGATCCTGGGCGTGGTGATGGTTGTCGCCGCGTCCCTCAGCGTGTACACGTACGCGCGTTGAGGATACCTAAATAAAATCTTCCGCCATACACCCAGTGATGAAAGGGATGAACAAGGCGATCGTGGGGATCGTCTTCGGTATTGCACTCATATACGCGGCGCTGTCGCTGATGCTGACGGTGCTAAACCTCATGGACACGGGCACGGTGTCCATGTTCCTGTTCCTGCCCCACGGAGGGGAGCTGGGAGTGGACCTGGGGGACTACCTCGGGTTCCTCGTCGAGCCGTACGACTCGTTCCTCTCCCTGGTGGGCGTCACGGTCACCGGCGACGCCGGGACCCTGAAGATCATAGAGCTAGTCCTCGTGGTGGCCGGGTTCGCACTGGCCGCGGCCGGGATGGTCACCAGGCCGTCCCTGGACTGCACAGGGACCAACAACCCCGCCCAGTACCTCTGGACCCACAGGCCCGGAGCGGCCGCGAGGTGCCTGACCGCCCCCTGGGGACTCCTGACCGCATGCTGGCGCAGGTCGAAGCCGCTGGTCATCGTACCGATAGTACTGCTCCCGTTCTACGCCTCCTGGGCCCTGATGATGACCGTGTTCCTCATCATCCCGTTCGCGGTCATGCGCGCGGTCATCGGTGCCAGGATCAGGTCGGCCGCCAAGCGCGAGGGGAGGGAGTACGAGAAGTCCACCCAGTACGCCGTCTGCCCCAAGTGCAAGAGGAACTTCGTCAGGCCCAAGGTCAAGTGCAAGTGCGGCCTGGACCTGGACTACCCCGTTCCCAACGCCTACGGCTACAAGTACCACGTGTGCAACAACGGCCACGAGATCCCCTGCACCTCCGGAAAGAGGTCCAATCTCAGGACCATCTGCCCCTACTGCGGCGCGGACATCGAGACCAGGGAGGCCATGCCCGTGTCCGTGGCCATGGTAGGAGCCGTGGGGTCCGGCAAGACCACCATGATGCTGGCCGCCGTGGACACCATAACCAAGATGGCCAGGACCAGGGACGTGTCCGTGGAGGCGGTCACCCCCGGAGTGTCCAAGCAGGCCGTCATGGCCAAGGACGTGGCCCCGAAGACAGCCCCCGGGGAGCTGGACACCGAGTGCCTGTTCCTCAGGTCCAGGACCATGCAGGACAAGGAGCTGATGATAAACGACATCTCCGGCCAGGAGTTCGAGCCCAGGGAGGGGAAGGCGCTGTTCGAGGAGTACTACACCTACACCGACGGGATAGTGTTCGCCTTCGACCCCATGTCGCTGACCAGGCAGAGGAGGGGGGCTATGCCAATGGACGTCTTCGAGTCGTTCCACTTCATGTACTCCCAGATCACCGGGACCAGCCCCAACAAGGTCTCCGACGTGCCCATGGCAGTCGTGGCCACGAAGAACGACATCGTCAGCCCCCGTCTGGCGGACAAGGACGTCAGGAGGTTCCTCATCGAGAACGGCCAGGACGGGTTCGTCAGGGTTCTGGAGTCTCTGTTCTCGGATGTGAGGTACTTCGCGGTGTCGTCATACGGCGACGACTGCATGTCCGCTGCGAAACCGTTCTGGTGGATCGTCTCCAAGACGGACCAGGAGCTGGCCGGCGCCGTGCCCATCGAGATGGACTGAAACCACTGCCCGCCTCCGGGCGGGCGCAGATCTCTTTCTTTGCTGGCCATGTCGCCGGTGATCAGAATTCTGATCCGCCGACGATCTTCATGTTTGGACCCCCGTCCAAGGGGATTTCTATCCGGGGTTAGACGACCATCGGAATCAGTCGTAGCGGCGGTAGGGGTTCATGGTGATCCAGTTCCAGAACCTCTGCAATCTGGTCCTCTTCACACCCTCTCTCCGTTCCCTCTCTTCCAGGGCCTCTTTGGCATGTTCAGCCAGTTCCTTCTTCGTGTACAGACGTACGCCATTGATTTCGATCATTGAATAACCCCCAGTGTGAACAGGGACATGCCTAAGCCGAACAGGATTATCTCAACATTCCATAGTTTGTTCATCCGACTGTGTTTCATGATGTTGTATTCGAGAGAACCGAGTCTGCTCTCGATAACGATATCGATAGCTGACTGTAGATTATTAAACCTTACCTTATGATTTATAAATGAGATTCCAAGGAGGGTTTTGCCACTCTGGTTTATGATTATGATGCAAAGCGATATGGACATCAGCATCAGGACTATGACCAGTTGATGAATGTAGCTGTCAAAGCCCATGCATGCGACGATGATCGCACATGCTAGGGAAGCCACGATGGACGAGCCTGTACGATACCCTTCGATCTCACTCAATACAGTGTCGTTCTGGTATCCGACCTCGTATAAGATGAACCAGGCTGTTCTCTCGCGCACCATATCTGCGATTTCTCGTCTAAGTGATTTAAACCAGTATGCGTGCAGGCACGTCACAAAGTCTGTTTCACTGATGTTAGGGATTATAGGGTGTTATGGAATCGACAACTCGAAACTCATAATGATGATGGATAGAATTTACAGGTTATAGCATTGAAGAATCAGATCACAACATCATTTCATGCCTAAAAATCTTCATATTTTTCATAAAATTCGATTGATTATACCCATACCCCCTATTGGATTATACATCCAAATCACTAAATACCCATTTCAGTCATGCCTAATTGGATATAGCATCCAAGTGATTGAATGAACAAGAAGTTTGTTGCATTGGTGGTAGTCGCCATCGTCCTGGTCGCGGCGGTGGTCGCCGTCGCAGCCAATACCAAATCCGGAAGCGGCGGGTCGGACGAAATCGATCTCGTTTCTAGCGGAAACTACCTGAAGATCTTCGGGAACGCGAACGGGGACCATCTGATCGATGAGACCGACGTGAACATTATCCAAGATTACATCAATGGAGACGTCAAGGATTCAGATCTGATCAGAGTCACTGAAGAGGATAACGGAAACGTGTATTATCTGGCGGATGCGAATCTCGATGGCACCGTTGATGAGAAGGACATCAGTTATCTCAGGGGGATCATCGACAGAACCGGGGAGGAGATGAGTCTGATCGATACATTCGGCCATCTTGTCACGGTTCCCATGACTAGCAACCGCATCATTTGCGATTATTTCGCCACTGCGGAACTGCTGATGCTGGTTGGTGTCCAGGACAAAATCGTCGGAGCCAGCAATGCGCTCATGGTCCTCTCTGACTATTACCTGCAGGGAGCTGATTTGGACAACGTGGTGAATTTCTACAGCAGGACCGCACCCGACTACGAGGCTGTGGCCGAGGCGAATCCTGACATCTGGGTCGTATCGGAAGATTATGCGCCGACATACGGCAACAATGTCAACTGCCCAGTTGTCGGGCTGGACAGCCTTGTGTTCGATTTCGAGGATATCTATTCCAGCAGTCCGATCATGTCTGCTCTTCTCGCAGGGTATATTTTCAACAATGTGGACAAGGCAATAGAGTATGTCAACTGGTATCTGGAGAAGTGGGATATGCTCTACTCGGTGACCTCACAGCTCTCCGATGATGAGAAGCCCACCGTCTTCTGCACAGGGTATGACAACCATGTAGTGGATCAGAGTGTGAACCAGTGTCGTGTCTTCCTCAGCAATACCGTGCCGTACAAGGCTGTGGAGCTCGCCGGTGGGAAGAACATCATAGATGATTGCTCATCACTGCCAGATCCCAAGCCCAGGCCCACTTCCAATGTCAATATGGAGTTGGAATGGATATCGGAGCAGAAGTACGATTACATGTTCGTCCACTGCACCAAGTACACCGGTTCCGGGGGAATATCCTCGACCGTTCCAGACCACGGCTATACCTGCCATGATCCTTCCGAATACAGGGCAGCACAGGATGGGCTGGGAGATATCGTGCCATTCTCGAACAGCTGCGATCCCGACAACATGTATCTGATGCCGGGCGACTACATGAACGGGGCATCTGGAGGCATACTGTCTGCAATCGAAATCGCCAGTGTCATCCATCCCGAACTGTTCCCGGATCTGGATGTTCTGGAGGAACAGCAGGAGTACATCGATCTGATGGGATTCGACTACGACGTTCATCAGGGCGTGTTCTTCCTGGAGAATGCTTAAACGGGGATTCGTCCCCCCTTTATCATTTCCATGACCGAGGAATGCAGAGCTGGTCTGATTGAGGAGGAGCAACGCAAGATCCTGCTCATCAGGTCCCGCCGCGTGATTTATCTGTCGATTCTGGTCGCGTCCATATTCGCCATAATGGGATACTCGTTCACAGTTGGGTCCTCATCCCTCACAGCCTTGGATGCGTACAAGATTCTTATCGATCAGATATTCCCGGGGACGTTCGTTTCAGATTTCCCAGAATCGACATACGCCAACTACGTGTTCATAGTGACAGAGTTAAGGGCACCACGTGTCCTGGTTGCCGCACTGGTCGGTGCGATTTTCGCCATAGGTGGGTGTATTACTCAATCCATCCTCAAGAATCCCCTAGCTACGCCGTACACGCTCGGTGTGTCATCGGGTGCATGCGTCGGTGCATCCCTATACTACATCTTCGGGATATCGCTTGTCGGAGGGACAATAGGGCTGATGGGTAACGCGTTCTTATTCGCTCTGCTGCCGGTGGCTGTCATGATGATCGCCATCACCAGGAGGACGGTCACTCCGATGATCCTTGTACTCAGCGGTGTCGCGTTCTCATACATCTTCAGTTCCATGAACTCCATCATGCAGTACTTTGGTGACGACAGCGCCATCGCCAACGTTGTATTCTGGACCATAGGAGATCTCACGATGACTGACATGTGGATGGTTCCGATGCTGGTCGTCGCGTTGGCCCTCTATCTGGTGTATGTGATCTATTTCGGCAAGGATATGGACATAATGCGCATGGGCGATGACACTGCATCGTCACTGGGAGTGAACGTCACCTTCGTCAGAGCATCGGCGATGGTTGTAGCATGTTTGATGACTGCCGTCTCGGTCTCATGTACCGGTCCCATCGGATTCATATGCCTTCTTGCACCCCACATCTGCAGGAGATTGGTGGGATCCGACATGCGTTGGCTGGCCCCCACGTCCGCCTGTGTTGGGGCGATACTAATGCTCGTAGCCGATATGATTTCCAAGGCTCTGTTCGCTCCGGTGATGCTGCCTGTCGGTGCTGTGACGGCCATACTTGGAGCGCCAGTCATGGTGTATATGCTCTACTCAAAAAGGGGGCTGAAAGCATGACAGACATGATGGTCTCCGCGGAAGGTGTTGAATTCTCATATGACCGCAAGGAACGGATTCTGAAAGGTGTGGGATTGGAACTTGGTCGCGGGGAGATCCTGGGCATCCTGGGTCCCAACGGATCTGGGAAGACGACGTTCCTGAAATGCATCAATAGGATTTTGGAGCCCTGTCAGGGAAAGGTATTGCTGATGGGTGATGACGTTGCAGGGATGAGAAAACGTGACATAGCCCGTAAAGTGGGTCTGGTCCCGCAGTCTTCAACCAATGATACATCATCACCGATGGTCTATGATGTTGTCATGATGGGTCGTCGTCCTCATATGACATGGCAGTTCACTGATGAGGATGACCGCATCGTATGGGATATCATGAGGAGGCTGGATGTAGCGCACCTCGCATCCCATCACTTTAACGAACTCAGCAGTGGGCAGAGTCAGAGAGTGCTCATAGCACGTGCCATTGCTCAGAACGCGGAGGTTCTTCTTCTGGACGAGCCGACTTCGAATCTGGATGTCAGATATCAGATGGATGTGATGGACCTCATCCGTGGTATCGTGAAGGAGAACGATGTGTGTGCGTGTGCGATAATCCATGATCTGGATCTAGCGATGAAGTACTGTGACAAAGTGGTTCTAATCAGGGATGGAAGGGTGATGTCCTCGGGATCGGTTGACGAAGTGATGACGCCTGAGAACATTCATGATACATACGGAATTGAGGTCATCGTTGAGAAGATATACGGGCGTAACAGGGTGATGGTCGTTTGATTCCAAAGGAAAACGGAGAGTCATATGACTCCCAGCTACTGAGATGGATTCAATCTGCAGAGGATTACATTTGTTTGTGAGAAGCTGTCGTCCGGATTTGGTGTTACGGAAGTCAGTCGTAGCGACGGTAGGGGTTCATGGTGATCCAGTTCCAGAATCTCTGCAACCTGGTCCTCTTCACGCCCTCCCTTCTTTCTCTCTGTTTCCTGGCCTCTCTGGCCTGTTTTGCCAGTTCCTTCTTGGTATACAGACGTACTCCATTGATCTCAATCATCGAACCATCCCCAATGTGAACAGGACATGTCTGAGCCGAACCGAATCATCCGAATGCAACGGTGAGGCGGTTTCAGTCGAACCGACGGTATGGCGTCCCGTCGATCCAGTTCCTGAACCTCTGCCATCTGGTCCTTTTCTCGCCATCCCTGGCATCCCTCGCATCCATGGACTCTTTCACTTTGCGCACCATCTCGCGTCTGGTCAGTATCTCGACTCTGCCTCCGCAGTTCATGTCATTGCCCCTGTCACGAACGAATCGCATCCGCTTTCGATAACATATAGTAAATTAATAAACTTAATTCCTGACCAGACGGACGATAACGAACAATTCCGAACCGGCACTTCCAGTTCAGGAGGTCGAGCCGGTGCACCTCACTCGTTCCTGTACTCCAGGCACCTCTCCAGGAACCTGGTGGCGAACTCCGGGTTGGAGTAGTAGTACAGATGGGGGTATCCGGCGAGCATCCTGCCGGTGTCGTGCATGCAGTCGTACTCCCTGCCGTTGGCCTTCACCGCCCTCCAGTCGGAGCCGCAGTTGTCGCTGTCCCAGTAGTGGAACTCGTGGCCCTTGACGGAGATCTCCCCGCGGGTAACGCCGTTCTCCTTCAGGGGCGAGAACTCTGCGTAACCGAACCTGGTCAGCTTCCCGGTGTTCCTGACCTCTCCGGGTATCACGCCGCACATGGCGTGCATCTCCCCGTCGGAACCCTCCATCCTGTCGTGGAGGTACATGAACCCGCCGCACTCGGCGATGCAGGGCATGCCGTCGGCGATCTTCTCCCTGATGTCCCTGAGCATGGAGGTGTTGGACTCCAGTTCGGCGGAGTGCAGCTCCGGGTAACCGCCGGACAGCACGATGCCGTCCACGTCCGGGAGCTCTGGGTCGGCCATGGGCGAGAACCTGACGATCTCCGCCCCGCACCTCTCCAGCAGCTCCACGTTGTCCTCGTATGTGAAGCAGAACGTCTCGTCCGCCGCAAGGCCTATCCTGACCCTGCCGTCGATGTGTCTGACCTCAGGCGCGGAGTACTCCAGGTCGGGGGCGGAGCCCGCCATCTTTATAAGAAGGTCTATGTCCAGGGTGCCCTCCAGCACCTCGGCCAGCCTGTTGAGCTTGTCCTTCAGCTCGTCGATCTCCGACGGGAGCACCAGACCCAGGTGCCTGCTCTCCAGGACCAGGTCGCTGACCTTGGGGACGTAGCCGATGGGCTCCACGCCCATCTCCCTGGCCGCGGGGGCGATGGTCTCGTAGACCCTCTGGGACATGTTGTTGAATATCACGCCCCTGATGTTGTTCTCCCTGAACTCCAGGAAGCCCTTCAGCATCGGCAGCACCGACATGCTGGCGCCGCGGCAGTTCAGCAGAAGGATGACGGGGATGTCCAGCCTCTGGGACACGTCGTAGGAGCTTGCCTCCGAGCTCAGGATGCCGATTCCGTCGTAGAATCCCATGACACCCTCCACCACGGAGATGTCGCAGGTCTCGGCAGTCCTTCCGAAGAGGTACCTCAGGGTGTCGTCGCCCACGAAGTAGGCGTCCAGGTTCTTCGACCTGGCGCCGATCACCCTGGAGTGGAACATTGGGTCGATGTAGTCAGGGCCGCACTTGAACGAGGCCACCTTCAGCCCCCTGTTCACCAGCGCCTGCAGTATCCCGCAGGTGACCAGCGTCTTCCCGGACCCGCTGGCGGGCGCGGCTATCATGAACCTGGGCAGGCTCATCTGCCCCTCACCACCGCGATGTACACGGGGTTCTGGCCGGTCATCAGGTGGTACCTCCCCAGGCGCCTGGACTTGGCGATGGTGACGTTCACGAACTCCTCCTCAACCAGGTTCAGCTCCTTGACGACCTGCATGGTCTCGGCCATGGTCTCCATGGTCACGGAGTTGATGACGATCCTCACGTCGGGGTTCTTGTCCAGCAGGCACTGGACGATGGACTTCAGGTTGCCGGCCGAGCCGCCGATGAAGGCGTGGGTCGGGGCCGGCAGGTCCCTCATGGCCTCCGGCGCCAGACCCCTCACGACCTCCAGGTTCGCCGCCTGGAACTTGCGCTTGTTGATCTCGATCAGGTCGGCGGCGATGTCCTCCCTCTCGATGGCGTACACCTTCCCCAGGTAGGCGGTGAGGGCCATCTCTATGGACACCGAACCGGTGCCGGCGCCGATGTCGTACACGACGGAGTCCCTGCACAGCTTCAGCTTGGCAACGGACAGGGTCCTGACCTCGCTCTTGGTCATGGGTGCGTCCCCGCGGGTGAAGACCTCGTCGGGGATGGATATGGAGTTCCTGGTGTCCGGGGTGGGGTTCTCGATGAGCGCCACGCACAGGTCCCCGAAGCTCTCGTCCAGGCACTGGGACGGCGTCCCTGTGAAGATCCTCTCAGTCGGATAGCCGAAGTCCTGCCCCACAGTGACGGACACGCTGTTCAGGTTGTACTCGAACAGCTGCCTGCACATCTCGTGGACGGTGTCCTGGCCGGACAGCAGGGTGAATACCTTGGCGCGGGTGCCCACAAGGTTGACTATGTTGGACTCGCGGCCGTGGCAGCTGGTGAGGTAGGCGTCCTGCCAGGTGGTGCCCAGCTTGGCGCACAGGTACACTAAGGACGAGATCCCGGGCTCCACGTTCACGTCGTACACGTTGCGGTCCAGCTTCCCCAGCAGACCGGTGGCCCCGCTGTAGAACCCAACGTCCCCGGAGAGGAGGACGGCCACGTTCCTGTAGCGGGGGTTCTCGTCGAGGTACCTGGCGATGACGTCGGATCTGTACTCTGTCAGGACGTCCTTGCCGGTGGAATCGACAGCTTCGAGCATCCTCTTCGCGCCCACTAGCAGGTCGGCGCCTATGACGATGGAGGCGGACCTCTCTGTGAGGTCTCCGGGACCCATGCCGATGCCAATCAGCGACACCCTCCTCCTCCCGAGCTTAGGCGCCTGAGGTTCAATGCCCGAAAACGGGAACTCCAGCTCCTCGGCCAGGCGCACCTGCACCTGGCGGAAGTCCAGTCCGGCGTCCTCCGGCCTGTTGATGACGACCAGCGTCGCCCCGGCCTTCCTGGCCGCGCGGACCTTCTCGCTGAACCCCCCGGCGTCGCCGGAGTCCTTGGTGACCATGAACGAGGCGCCGACCTGCCTGAGCATGGCGGTGTTCATCTCCTCGGAGAACGGCCCCTGGGCGCAGATCAGGTTCCTGCCCTCGAACCCCAGGGCGGCGCACTTCTGCACCGATTCCGCGGTGGACAGCACCCTGGCGACCACCCTCTCGGTGTAGTCCGGTATCCTGGTGTACAGGGCGAGCTCGTTGGAGCCGGTGGAGGCGAGGATCCTACCCTCGGTGCCCTTCAGGTACTCCACGGCCTCCTCCAGGCTGTCGAAGCGGACCACACCCTCGGTGTCCTCCTCGGAGTCCGGCCTCTTGAGTCTGATGTACTCCGCGCCGGTCCTCCCGCAGGCCTCCACTATGTGCTTCGTGATGTTCAGGGCGTAGGGGTGGGTGGCGTCCACCACGATGGAGATGTCCAGGTCGCGGATGACGTCGGCGATGCCGTCGGCCCCGCCGCAGCTGCCGACGCGGACGTCGATGTTGGCGCTGGGCTCCATAACCACCGCGCCGTACTCCGTGGCCACCCTGACGTGCACCATGATCCCCTCGGAGCCCAGCCACTCGGCCAGCTCCCTTCCCTCTGTGGTCCCTGAGAAAATAAGAATGCGCTTCATGTCAAACGAACCTCGGTTCTATCCTGCGGCGGCAGACCGCGACGGTCATCCCGTCCCTCGCCGTCTTCCTCAATATGAAATCGTTTCCGCCCGACGCCATGGCGGCCGAGCGCTCGCAGACGCAGTCCACCTCTGTGACGCTCTGCACGAACTGTGACCTGGAGTAATCGCCTTCCAGGGAGTTCAGCTCCCCGGAGGTGTAGAACCTCGCCGGAGCCTTCAGGTTCCTGGCAAGTTCGAGGATGGCCTCCTCGTCCCTCTTGATGTCTATGCTGGCCACGGCCGCGACCCTCTCGGGTGCGATGCCCAGGGACTCCAGCGTCTCGGACACGAAACCATGCAGTTTCGATGGGTCCGTGCCCCTCTTGCAGCCCACACCCAGGACGACGTCCATGGGGACAAGGTTCAGTGTGACCCCGAACGGTGCCTTCTCGGGATCGGCGGAGACGCAGACCCCAAACTCGCCGGAGTCGGCGACGGTGATCCCGTCGGGGAGGTCCCCTGTTATTTCTATATCGGAGCAGAATCCGACGAACCTGCCGTCTAGGACCCTCGCGGAGACGTCCTTGGCGATCTTGAGCGAGGAGATCCTCATGCCGTTCCTGGTGGCGAATGTGTCCACCGAGAACTTCCCGTTGAGGTCGGTGGCCGTTGTGATGATCGCCTCGGCGCCTATGCCGTCGGCGATCCTCTCGGTGAGTTGGTTGCAACCGCCTATGTGTCCGGACAGCAGGGCTATGGCCCATCTGCCGTGCTCGTCGATGCATACGACCGCGGGATCGGTGTCCTTGCTCCTCACGTACGGTGTGATGTACCTCACGGCTATTCCCGTGGCCCCGACGAAGACGATGGCGTCGCATTCGGAGAACGATGTCCCGACCCACTCGCGGACCGGGCCCTGTACCGGTTCGAGACCGAGGCTGTCAGATGACGTCTTGGAGAAGAGGCGGACGTCCTCGTCCGCCAGCGCCTCCCCGACCCTCTTGGCGGTGGCGCATCCGTTGGTGGAGAACGCCACGACGTCGATTCTCATATCCCGTTCCTCCGGATCTCCTCGCGGACCTCGTCCAGCATACCGTCCGCCAGGGACGTCTTGCCGAGGAGGCCGTACACGGAGGAGAACATGACCGCGGACGTCCTGATCGCTCCGCCGGTGCGGTGGTTCATGTGGTACTCTATCTTGGGCATCATGACCTCGCAGACCTTGGGGATCAGCCCTTCGGCGTCTAGGACCTCCAGCGCGTCGTCGGTGGAGATGCACTCCATTATCCTCAGCACGGTCTCCATGGAGGCGCCGGCAACCGCCGCGTTGGCCGCCAGGACCTCCATCCTGGCGTCGGCGTTGCGGGAGTGGGTGTTCATGATCCCTGCGGCAAGCTTGACCATCTTGCCCAGGTTGGACACCAGGACGACGTCCACGCCCAGCTCGCAGGCGTGGTCCAGCATCTCCCCCACGAAGTTGCTGCACTTGACCGCGAAGTCCGCGTCGATCCCGGGGATGTTGTCGCTGAAGTCCTTCCCGTAGTTGCCGGGGACCACCAGCAGCACCCTGTTCCCCTCGGCGGCGCGGAGGTTCATCTCGGTCTTCACGGTGTCGATGAGGGCGGTCTCGCTCATGGGCTCCACTATGCCGCTGGTGCCCAGGATGGAGATCCCGCCCACGATGCCAAGGCGGGGGTTGAACGTCTTCCCGGCGATCTCCTCCCCCTCGGGGACGGATATTATAGCGGAGAACCCCCCACCGTACGAGAACGACGAGGCCACGTCCTCCAGCGCCTCCCTTATCATGGCTCTGGGGACCCTGTTGATCGCCGCGTTGCCGGGCGGCTGGTCCAGGCCCCTACGGGTGACCCTGCCCACACCCTTTCCGCCGTCGATGTCGATCCCCGACTCGGTTAGGGTGACGTCGGAGTAGACCAGGGTTCCGTGGGTGGCGTCGATGTCGTCGCCCCCGTCCTTCCTGACCGCGCACCTGGCGTGGTTCGAGTCGAAGGAGAGGTCCTCCACGGGCAGCTCCAGGGTTATCCCCTTGGGGGTGGCTATGGTGACCCTGTCCACAGGCCTGCCGGAGAGCACGGCCTCAGCCGCAGCCTTGGATGCCGCGGCGGCGCACGTCCCGGTGGTGTGGCCCCGTCTCAGTCTCTTGTTGTTGACATAGGTGTAGAGCTCGGGATTACCTGTCATTTTTGTCCACCAGTCCGTACCAGCGTGCCATACTGTATACTGATAATGCGAATTGGATACATCCGCCAACTTATAATACTTGGGTCACGATGAGACCTCCGACCCAAAAAGGAGTGAAACAACGATGGCAGGCAAGCTGTACGGCATCGGCGTCGGCCCCGGTGACACCGGGCTCATGACGCTCAGGGCCAAGGAGGTCCTGGAGGGCTGCGGCGTCATCGCCTATCCCGTGAAGAGGATCGGCGAGGGCAGCGTCGCGCTCGAGATCATAAAACCCGTGGTCGACATCTCCGAGAAGAGCATCGAGGAGTTCCTCTTCAGCATGGACCCCGACGACAGCGTCAGGGAGAAGTGCCGCGAGGACAACCTGAACAAGATGTGCAGGCTCCTCGACAACGGAGAGGACATCGCCATGGTGACCCTCGGCGACGTGGGTGTGTACAGCACCTACATGTACATCGACGCGGAGATCAAGGCCAGGGGGTACGAGACCGAGGTGGTCCCGGGCATCCCCAGCTTCTGCCACGGCGCGGCCGTGGCCGGCATCCCGCTGATGATCGGCAACGAGGGCCTGGCCGTCGTGCCGGTCGCCAAGGAGAACTCCAGGCTCCTCGAGAACGCCATGGACAATTTCGACAACATCGTGGTCATGAAGGCGTTCAAGGCCATCGGCATGATCTGCGACATGATGAGGGAGAGGGACATACCCCTGGACAGGGCCACCGTCGTCTGCAACGTGGGCCTGGAGGACGAGTACGTCGGACCCATCGTGCGCGACAGGGAATACGGGTACTTCACCACGGTGATTATCAAGAAGAAGGGGTGACCAAGGATGATTTCTTTCATAGGTGCGGGTCCCGGCGACCCCGAGCTGCTCACACTCAAGGGCAAGAGGCTGATCGACGAGGCGGACGTGATCATCTACGCCGGCTCCCTGGTCAACCCGGATGTCCTCTCCGGAAAGAAGGAGGGCGCCAAGGTCTACAACAGCGCCCTGATGGACCTGGACGAGGTCATCGAGGTCATGGAGAAGGCCGAGAAAGAGGGCAAGAAGTGCGTCCGCGTGCACACCGGCGACCCGGCCATCTACGGCGCCCACAGGGAGCAGATGGACAGGCTGGACAAGCTCGGCATCACGTACGAGGTCATCCCCGGGGTCTCCTCGTTCCTGGGCACCGCGGCGGTGCTCAACAGAGAGTACACCATGCCCGGCAAGAGCCAGACCGTCATACTCACCAGGATGGAGGGCAGGACGCCCATGCCCCCGGGGGAGAAGCTCCCGGACCTGGCCAGGCACCACGCCTCCATGGTCATATTCCTCTCAATAGGCTTCATGGACGAGATGGTGAGGCAGCTGGAGGAGGGAGGCTACGAGCCCACCACCCCCGTGGCTGTCGTGTACAAGGCTACATGGCCCGACCAGAAGATCGTCACCGGAATCCTGCAGGACATCGCCCAGAAGGTGAAGGACGCCGGCATCAAGAAGACCGCCCTCACCGTCGTCGGGGACTTCCTCGGGGACGAGTACGAGCTGTCCAAGCTCTACGACAAGCACTTCACCACCGAGTTCCGCAAGGGGGTGGAGTGATGGCCAGGGGCAAGCTCCACGTCGTCGGCTTCGGGCCCGGCGGCCACGAGCACATGACCTTCAAGGCCGCCCAGGTGATCCAGGACGCCGACGTCGTCACCGGCTACACCACCTACATCAAGATGCTCCAGCCGATCTTCCCGGACAAGGAGTACAAGGCCACCGGGATGATGAAGGAGGTCGAGAGGTGCAGGATGGCCATCGAGGACGCCATGTCCGGCAAGGACGTGGCCATCGTCTCCTCGGGGGACTCCGGCATCTACGGCATGGCGGGCATCGTCTACCAGCTGGCGGACGAGATGAAGGCCGACATAGACATAGACACCGTCCCCGGAATGACCGCCGCCTCCACAGCGGCGTCGGTGCTGGGGGCACCGCTGATGCACGACATCGCCATCATCAGCCTCTCCGACCTGATGACGCCCATCGACCTCATCATGAGGAGGGTCGAGTGCGCCGGGGAGGGGGACTTCGTCGTGTGTCTCTACAACCCCAAGAGCAAGACGAGGACCGAGTACCTCAACGACGCTCGTGAAATCCTTTTGAAGCACCGCTCCCCGGAGACCCCGGTCGGAATCGTCAGGAACGCCGGCAGGGACGACGAGAGCAAGCAGGTAACCACATTAGGGGACCTGGACAAGGCGGATGTGGACATGTTCTCGATCGTAATCATCGGGAACTCCCAGACGTACGTGTCGAACGGCAGGATGATCACACCCAGAGGATACAGAATCGGAAGTGATTGATTGACATTGGAATTCGTGAAACCCGAGGACATAGAGAAACGCAGCATGCAGATCATCACGTCGGAGCTGAACGGCAGGACATGGCCCGAGCCCCAGTTCTCCATCGTGAAGAGGTGCATCCACACGTCGGCTGACTTCGACTACGCCGACAACCTGGCATTCTCGGAGGACGCCGCGGAGATCGGCGTGCAGGCCATCAGGGACGGGGCGGACATCGTCACCGACACCAAGATGGCCGCGGCGGGCATCAACAAGAAGAAGCTCGGCGCCTACGGCGGCAAGGTCCACTGCTTCATCAGCGACGACGACGTGGTCGCCGAGGCGAAGGAGCGCGGATGCACCCGCGCCACCGTCTGCATGGAGCGCGGAGCGGAGATCGCCAGGGAGAAACCCGTGATCTTCGCCATAGGCAACGCCCCCACCGCCCTGGTGAGGCTGTGCGAGCTCATCGACGCCGGCGAGGTCAAGCCGGCACTGGTCATCGGAGCCCCCGTGGGGTTCGTGAACGTCGTCGAATCAAAGGAGATGCTCATGGAGCGCGACGTCCCGTTCATCGTCCCCAGGGGTAGGAAGGGCGGCTCCAACATCGCCGCCACCATCTGCAACTCGATGATCTACTTCAAGGGTTGAACCAATTTACCCGCCGGAAGGCGGGGTCCACCACATCTCTTCTATTATTCGACGATTCCCGGAATCCGTCGCATGTGTGATGTCGGACATGCAGTCGGGATTGTTGCATAATTTTGGAATTTCTATCCACCAATATTTCAATGTTTGTGTCCTGATGGCAATCTTTGTCCATCAAGCTATACCGGGGTAAGGTACTTTAAAAATCGAATTTCGAAGAAAAACGAAGATTACAGAACGTCCGCTGGCGGATACAGGTGGGAGAAATCTTCAGAAATCATGGCAAACGGTGGCAATCTTCTATTTTCTGACATAATTTAACGGCTTTGAGTTGGATGAATCATCCTAACAGATTTATACATAAGATTGGATTCAACATCCAATTCCTATCGGTAGCGGAAACGACCGCGGTAAAACCCGGGACATGTCCCGGATAATCAAGGTGAATTCAAAATGCACATAATGGAAGGATATCTAGACCCCATCTGGTGTGCCGTGTGGTTCATCCTCGCTATCCCCTTCATCGTGTTCGGTGCAAGGGCGATCGTGAAGCTGATGCGCGAGCACCCGGAGCAGAAGATGACTGTAGCCCTCTCCGGAGCCTTCATCTTCCTTCTCTCATCCATGAAACTGCCCTCTGTGACGGGTTCGAGTTCTCACCCCACCGGTACGGGCCTGTCCGCCGTCCTGTACGGTGTCAGCGCCACCTCTTTCCTCGCCCTGATCGTCCTGATCTTCCAGGCGATCCTTCTGGCTCACGGCGGAATAACCACGCTCGGAGCCAACGTCTTCTCCATGGGTATCTTCGGACCCCTCTGCGGAGTCCTCATCTGGAACCTTATGAGGAAGGCCGGAGCGAGCATCCCGGTGAGCATGCTGGGTGCGGCCATCGTCGCCGACCTGCTCACATACGTCTGCACCTCCGTCCAGATGGGACTCAACTGGGGAGGATACGCCGAGTTCCTCACAACCTTCGCCGTCACGCAGATCCCGCTGGCCATCGTAGAGGGAATCCTCTTCTACATGTTCGCCCAGTACCTGCTCAACAACAAGCCCGAGGTCTTCGAGACCGCCGGCGGAATCATCATGCCCAGGAAGGAGGCCGTCCCGGTCACCGAGACCGGCAGCAAGAAGTCCAGGAACATCTACATCGCCGGATTCGCTGTGATCGCTGTCGTGGTCATCGCCATCCTCGCCTACGGAGCCTCCGTGGGATTCGAGTTCGGCGGAGCCGACGACGCGGCCGGAAGCCTCGTCGACGGAGAGCCCTGGTGGACTGGAATATGGGGAGACTACGAGCTGCCCGGAGAGACCGAGAGCATGCTCTTCGCCCTGCAGGCCGCCATCGGTGCGATCATCATCGGGTTCGTCATCGGAAGGTTCACCAGGACCAAGGCCGAGAAGGAGATGCTCAAGGGCAACGAGGGCAACGGAGGATCCCAGAACAGGGTCCAGGGTGCCGAGCCCGTCTCCGAGGCCCCCGCAGGCGAGAAGTACTACTACAAGTGATAGAAGATGACAGGGAAAGGCGCTAAACCCAGGGAGAAGGCCTCCGGGACATCAGAACACATACAGATGGACGCTCTGGCGTACAGTTCGAGGATGCTCCACTGGCCCCCGTTGGGCAAGCTGCTCCTTGTCATCTCGGTTCTCGTCGTAAACATAATGACCGATTCGGTCATCACGGCATTCGCTGTGATGGCCCTCGGTCTGATCCTCATGGCGTACTCCACGAACATGAGGATCCCCTTCATCCTCGGCGTGTTCATCGCCGAGGCTATACTCATTCTGATAATAGCATGCGGAATAATATCCATCAACGGGGACACGTCGCAGCCCTGCATATGGAGCGCGGACTTCCTGTGGATGGACTTCTACATGACCTCCGACAGTTTCAACGAGGCCTGGCTGGTGATGATCAGGGCGATTGCGGGAATCACAATGATGATGGCCTTCGCCACATCCACGCCCATTCCCCATTTGGCGCAGGCGCTCAGGCAGATCAGGATCCCCGACGAGATATGCGAGATCGTCGTCCTCATCTACCGCTACGCGTTCCTGCTCTTGGAGAGGCTGGACACCATGTGGAGCGCCGCCAGCAGCAGGCTCGGGTTCTCCGGTTTCAGACGCACGATGAGGACCACGGCCTCCATAGCCGTGGGGATATTCACCTCGTCGATGAACCTGGCCGACAAGGCCCAGGTCTCCCTGGAGTGCAGGGGCTACCGCGGGTACTTCCCCATATGGAACCGTCCCAAGAAGGCCGGGGTCGGCTGGGTGGCCATCGCCGTCGTCACGTTCGTCCTGTTGTACATCCTCGGGACGCACACCGAGGGCGTCATCGATTTCGCCGGTATCGTATTCGGGGTGTGAGCATGGATTTCGAGTACATCATCGAGGCAAGGGATCTGACATACAGCTACGAGAAGAAGGACGGCGCCCCCATGTCTCTGAAGGGCGTTTCCCTCGGAATCAAACCCGGCATCCGCACCGTCATACTCGGGGCGAACGGTGCGGGGAAGTCCACTCTGTTCTATCATTTCAACGGCGTGTTCAAGCCGAAGTCGGGGGAGGTCCTGTACAGGGGCATCCCCCTGTGCTACGACAAGGAGATTCTCTACCAGCTGAGGGAGGACATCGCGGTCGTGGTGCAGAACCCGGACGAGCAGATATTCTCGTCCACGGTGGAGGAGGACGTGGCTTTCGGGCCGATGAACAGGAACCTTCCCCCGGATGTCGTGGAGAGCAGGATCAGGGACAGTCTGTTCAAGGTGGGCATGGAGGAGTTCAGGAACCGTCCAACCACCCAGCTGTCCTACGGGCAGAAGAAGAGGGTGGCCATCGCCGGCGCCCTGGCCATGGAACCCAAGGTGCTGATCCTGGACGAGCCCACCGCCGGTCTGGACCCGCAGATGTCCCAGGAGGTCATGGAGCTGGTCGACCAGATGTGCATGACGGGGACGACGGTGATCATATCGACCCACGATGTGGATCTGGCCTATGCCTGGGCTGATGAGATCCATGTCCTCAGGCTGGGACACCTGGTCTACTCGGGCAAACCAGAGGAGTTCTTCGAGGACAGGGACTCCGTCGCCCTGTCCGGTCTGTCCCTTCCGCACACGTTCTCCATCAACCACTCGCTGGAGGCGATCAGGGGGCTTCCGGATGCACCATATCCCCGGACCAACAGCCAGCTGCTCGCCAAGCTCGCCCCGTCGGACTCGGACTTCGGGCGGATAAGGATCGTCCCCGTCTCCCAGGACAGCCAGATAGACACAGACGGGGACGTGGTGGGCGTGTACGGCTTCGAGGCGAAGAAGCTGTTCCGCGACCGCGGCATATCCGCCGACATCAACTTCAACGCCATAGAGGGCTGCTGTCTCAGCGCCATGCAAGGTCACGACACGACCATCTACTGCGACCAGGAACTCGCGGCCACGATCAGGTACAGGATAGGCATACTGACGATGTTCGGGCATGTCCCGGAGGTGGTGTGATGTCCGACGGGACGATCGAGACTGTCGACCTCACGTATTGGTACTCCGGCAACGACTGGGCGTCCCTCGACGACGTGAGCATCAAGATAAGGAAAGGTGTCAAGACCGTCATCCTGGGAGCCAACGGGGCGGGGAAGTCCACCCTGTTCTATCATTTCAACGGCGTGTTCAAGCCGAGTGCCGGTTCGGTGTCCTTCAACGGGGAGGTCATAAGCTACAGGCGGAAGGCCCTGAGGGCCCTGAGGTCCAAGGTGTCCGTCGTCCTCCAGAACCCGGACGACCAGATATTCGGTCAGACCGTCGAGGAGGATGTGGCATACGGCCCCACGAACCTCGGTCTGGATGACGATGAGATCGAAAGCAGGGTTTCCAGAGCTCTCCGTCTAGTCGGTCTGGACGACCTCAGGGACAGGAACACGCTGAAGCTTTCCTACGGCCAGAGGAAGAGGCTTGCCCTCGCTGGCGCTCTGGCCATGGAGCCCGAGGTCCTGATCATGGACGAGCCCACGGCGGGTCTCGACCCCCAGATGGCACTCGAGCTGATGGAGCTGGCCGAACAGCTCCACCATTCAGGGACAACGGTGGTGATATCCACCCACGACGTGGATCTGGCCTATGCATGGGCAGACGAGATCCACGTGCTCAGGAGAGGGGAGCTCATATACTCCGGTCGCTCGGAGGAGTTCTACTCCGACCCCATCAGGGTCTACACCACCGGCGTGATGCAGCCGTCCATGTTCCTCATCAACAAGAGCCTCTGCGACATGCGCGGTCAACCGGAGGCCCCGTATCCCAGGACGGAGACGCAGCTGATCTCCAAGATGGCATCCGGCCCCAAGGGGAGGTTCCTCATCATGCCGGTCAGCGACAGGCTGGACAAGTACATGGTAGATGCGGCCGTGGACGAGGTCGGGGGCGACCTGGCCATAGGGCTCTACGGCGCCGTCACACGCAGCATGCTCTTCGACAGCATGCTGCCTGTGAACTACGTCTTCGACGGGTTCGAATCCTGCATGTCGGAGTGTCTGATGGGCAGGGACTCCCTGCTGCTGTGCGACGCGGACTGCGTGGACCTGATCCTGGCGAAGATGGAGAGGCTGAAGGACTTCGGCACCGTTGTGGAGTTCAAGGTCCTCGACGACCCCCACTCCGGAAGCGCCTGAGCCCGTCAGCGCTCATCTTCTGCTTCTCGTCAGGAGATGCACCGAGAGCGAGTAGAACGCAGCCATGTAGATCAGCATGGCCGCCAGGGAGACCCATGGGACCCCTGTTCCAAGCATCGCCGATCTGAGGCATTCCGTGCTGTGCGTCAGGGGCAGGATGAGGATCGCATCCTGGATCGCACCCGGCAGGGAGTCCAGGGAGAACACGGTCCCGCAGAGGAACGTCATCGGGAGGACGACCAGGCTGTTGAACAGGTTGAGCGTCAGATGCGAGTTCGCCAGAAGTCCAGATGCGACCCCGAGGAGGCCGTAGGTGAGGCACGAGGCCACGATCAGCACCACGGCCGACGGTGTCAGATGCAGGTCCGGGGTGAGCAGGAGCCCCATGGCGTAGAGCAGGGCGCAGCTGATGAGCCCCCGTGCCATCCCCGCATACGCCTTCCCGAGCACTATCGCGGACGGAGACATGGAGCACAGGAAGAGCTCGTCGAAGCTCTGGTAGTAGGTGCGCTGCAACATGACCTTGGTGGCCACGGAGCTCACGCAGGCGGTCAGGGTGGTCAGGGCCACCACGCCAGGGATCATGAACGAGATGTAGTCGTACCCGTCCATGGTGATCCCGTCGCCTAGTCCGTATCCGAACGCCGCCAGGTACAGCAGAGGCGTGACGAGGCACGTGATCAGGACTGTGGCGATGTTCCGCCTGATGAAGCACATGTCTATCCATGCGATCCTGAAAGAGTCCGTCAGGGCGCTCATATCCTGAACCTCACCTCCTCCGTGGCCTGCACGTCCCGCCCGGTCATCTCGAGGAACACGTCCTCCAGGCTGGTGGCGCGGATGGCGACCCCCGGCCCCGCAGGCAGGGAGTCCCTGAACCTTATGGCCCCGTCCCAGTCGGGGAAGTATCTGCAGACCTTCGTCCCGGAGTCGCGGTACTCGACCGTCCATCTTCCGACGGAGTCCATGAGTTCGGCTGGTGTTCCGATGCAGACTGTCCTCCCGTGGTCGATGATGGCCGTCCTGTCGCAGAGCTCCTCCGCCTCGTCCATGTAATGGGTGGTGATGAAGATCGTCCTGCCGTCCGAGTTCAGGCGGCAGATCAGGTCCCACAGCATGTGCCTGGACTGGGTGTCCAGTCCGGCCGTGGGTTCGTCCAGGAACAGGATCGAAGGGTCATGGACCAGGGCGCACACGATGGCCACCCTGCGCTTCCAGCCGCCTGAGAGGTTGACCACGAGCCTGTCGAGGTAGGGCTCCAGCCCCATCATGCCCACCAGCTCCTCCATGCGGCGGCCGGCCTCCTTGGCAGGTATCCTGTGGAGTATGGCATGGTATCTGATGTTCTCCCGTACGGTCACGTCTCTGTCCAGGGCGATGTGCTGTTGGACGATGCCTATCCTCTCCTTCACGGGGTCGGACAGTCCGGAGACCGTCCTGCCCTGGATCTCTACGGTTCCGGAGGTCGCCGGAGCCATCATGGTCAGCATGCGTATGGTGGTCGTCTTCCCGGCGCCGTTTGGTCCCAGGAAGCCGAATATCTCCCCTTCCCGTATGTCCAGGTCTATGCCGTCCACCGCGGTGACGTCCCCGAACCTCTTGACGAGTCCCTTTGCGGAGACCACTGTGTCCCCCTTCACTGCATCCCCTCGAACCCTTCCTCCAGTTCCATGAACAGCTCCTCGAGCTGGGCACGGGTATCCGCGTCGGGCGACCACATGCCCCTGCCCACAGCCTCCAGGAGCCTGGAGGCCGTCTCGTACATCGCGTACGGATTGGCCTCCCTGAACCACTCCGCCGTCTCCTCGTCGAACAGGAACCTGTCCGCGATCGACTGGTACATCCACGGGTCGACGATGTCGGACGTGGCATCCCAACCGAAGACGTACTCGGTCATGTTGGATATCTCCTCGGCACCCTTGAATCCGTGGCGTTTCAGGCCCTCCAGCCATCTGGGGTTGTTTATCTTGCTCCTGAAGATGAAGCGCCCCTCCTCGTCCACGGTGCGGGTCCTGACCCTGGAGGGGTCGGCGGAGGAACCGATCACAGACATGGGCATGCACCCCCTCACCGATCTCACGGCGGCGTTGAGTCCGCCGAGGTCGTTGTACACATCGTCGTTGTCGAACATGTCGTATTCGCGGCTGGTGCTGTTCTTCACAGTCACATCCATCTGTTCCAGCCTCCTGCGGAACATCTCGGGCATGGCCTCGCCCTTGCGGCCGATGCCGTACGCGTACTGGCCGTAGCTTCTGAATATCGACCCTATGTCGGACACGTCCTTCCAGTCCGACGTGCGTACCAGGATGTTGGTCCCGGACCCGTAGGTCCCCGGGGCGTCCCCGAATATGCGGACCGCCGCCTCCTCGCGGGCCCTGTCCTCGGGTATGCCCTCGGCGATGGCCCTGGATACATCCTCGCGGACGTTGGCCAGAAGGTGGTTCTCCTCGTCGCTCTCGTCGAGTGCGGCTATCATCCGGACGCCCTCGTCGATGAGGTTCACCAGGTAGGGGAACGTGTCCCTGAACAGGCCGCTGATCCTCAGCGTGACGTCGATGCGGGGGCGTCCGAGCTCGGACAGAGGGATGACCTCCAGGCCGGTCACCCTGCCGGCGTATCCCGTCCACACCGGGCGCAGTCCCAGGAGCCACAAGACGTAGGCGACGTCGTCCCCACCGGTCTTCATGGTGTCCGTGGCCCAGATGACCATTCCCACGGTGCGCGGATACGCCCCGTGGTCCGACACATAGAGCTCCAGCATCTGGTCGGCCATCTTGCGGCCTATGTCCCAGCTGCTGTGCCATGGCACGGCCTCCGGGTCGATCGAGTAGAAGTTCCTGCCGGTGGGCAGGATCTGGGCCCTGCCGCGTGTAACGCATCCAGCGGGGCCCGGCTCGATGAACCTCCCCTCCAGTGCGCGGAGCGTGTTCCTGATCTCGTCTGAGGTCTTCAGGAGGTTCGGGTGGAGGTCGTCGCAGATGAACCTCACGGTCGCCTCCGCGTCACGGTTCCCTCCGAGCCTGTCGCGCACCATAGACACGGACGCCTCCGGGTCGAACCCGAGGTCCATGATCCCGCCGATCAGGTCGAAGGTAAGGTCGTCGACATAGTCCAGGACCTCGCCGTTGATTCTCCCGGAGGATGTGCGTCCCGACGGGTCGTCGATCAACGCGTCGAGGTCGTATCCGAGGCCGCTTGCGACCGAACGTCTGAGCGACGGGACCTCGCCGTTGTCAAGACGGGTGAGCGAGTACAGGGCCTCAAGCATGAGCCGCCCTTCCGGCGGTCTTCCCAGTATGTGCAGGCCGTCCTTGATCAGGGAGTCCTTGACCTCGGTGATGTAGTCGTAGATGTCGTCGACGCGTTCGGCCAGCTCCGCATCGTTGCAGTCCGGGGACAGCTTGAGGTCGTTGTGCAGCTCCATCGACACCATCTGGTCGCGTATCTCGGACAGTATCATCGGAAGGGAGCCGTCGTTATGCTTGGAACAGGCGTCCATGTACATCTGGACGGCGGTCTCCAGCCGTTCGATCTCATCGTATCCCCCGGCGCGGGTCATTATTGGGATCATGTGGTCGATGATGACGGCTGAAGCCCGTCTTTTGGCCTGGATCCCCTCCCCCGGGTTGCCGATGATGTAGGGGTAGACGTCGGGCAGGGAATCCATCACGTAGTCGGGGCAGCAGTCGCCGGAGAGGGCCACGGATTTCCCGGGGAGCCACTCCAGTGTGCCGTGGGTCCCGACATGGACGACGGCATCGGCGCCGAAGACGTTCCTGAGCCATCTGTAGAACGCCAGGTACTGGTGTGGCATCACCGTGTCCGGGTCGTGGTAGCTCTTCTGGATGTCCCTTCCCCTGTCGGGTTGGAACCCTACGAAGACGTTCCCGAACATCCTGCCCGGTATCGTGAATCCGCCGTCCACCGTGTAGAACTCCCCGGGGGGTTCTCCCCAGCCATCCTCGATGCGTCCCATCGCGTCGTCCGAAAGGGCCGAGTACCATCTCCGGTAGGCATCCATGGGGACCACGTCCGCCGCCCTCCTGCGGACCTCCTCGTCCGACAGCCACTCGGTGTCGTTCGTCAGTCCCGACATGAGCATGTCCGTGAGGTCCTTCGCCGTCTCCGGAACGGCTCCGCCGACGTCGTACCCCTCCTCAGCCATCCTGTGAAGCAGGTCGACGACGCTGGCGAACGTGTCCAGTCCGGAGGCGCCGCCGGCGTTCGAGTTCTTGGGCGGGTACATGTAGAGTAGGACGGCCACCCTCCTGTCCCGGTTGGGTGTGCGGCGAAACCTGGCCCACATGACGGCCATGTCGGCCAGGCGATCGGCCCGTTCGGCGATGGATACGTAGCGCCTGGTGTCGTCGGTGCGCTCCGTACAGGCCGAGGGGACACCGATGATCTGACCGTCGAACTCCGGATGGGCCACGTCGTAGGCTATCTCGGGAGGTGTGAGTCCGAACACGTTGTCCCTCCATGTTTCGAAGTTGGAGGCCACGGTCATCGCCTGGATGACGGGGACACCGTAGGACAGCATGAAGTTGTCATCGCACACCTGCTCCCCGCACCCGGGGCTGGCTATCAGCGTCTGGGAGAAGCTCATCGTCTCGATGATGGCATCGAGCACCGGCTCCCCGTCACGGGACAGCTTCTCGGAAAGTATGCGTTTCACCCCCATGGACCCGGAGGCGGCGTCCTCGTACGTCCTCAGGAAGACCGGAACCGGTACGCCCCCGTGCCTTTCCACAGCACTGATCAGCCCGTCCACATTGTCCAGGTTCCCGGTCAGCCATTGCTTCTGGTAGAAGAAGATCCCGATGACTGGTTTACCCTCGTCGATGCCGTCGATGTAGTCCTCGAACCCTATGCTTTCCCTGCCCGGGTAGTACAGGCCCTGGGCCGGAGGGACCTCAGGAAGCGGCACATCGACGTCCTCGCCGTCGAACCTGCGGATGCCCCACAGGATGAGGTTCCTGTAGTTCTCGTCACCACCAAGCGAGAAGTACGTCAGTGCCAGCACATATTCCTCGTCCGTACCGTCGAACATCCAACGGAACTCCGATGTGACCTCGTCATCCGAGCACAGCAGCAGTCCGCTGGCCTTCCCGGACTCGATCGCATCCCTGAGGCGCTGGAACCTTCTCATGAGCGTCGGGTCCCCATGGACCTTTATTGTCACCAGATCGGCGTCTCCGATGATCCCGAGCGCTTCGTGAAGCAGTGCAGGGTCGGAGTCGAGGTCGGTGGCGTCGAAGTTGACGTAATCAAGGACGGGATGCTCCCGGGCCACCTCCGAGGCCGCGGCGTTGAGTAGGAAACTATCCATGGTTCCGATGGAGATGTTGACCAAGCGCATATGCTTACCTGGATGTATATTCCATTATCAAGTATAATATGAGCAGTGACGACTCATACCATATCTGGGTATGGTAGAAACCGACAATTTATAGAAACATATAGTTGTAAAAAATATCCACAAATCTGGGTTAATCGTAAATACCGAAATTATGATTGGATATTACATCCAACGGTGTTACGCATGGATAGAACTAAGACTATTTCGATCGCGGTCGTCGCGGTCATCGTGGTGGTCGCCGCCGCAGCGGCGGTCGTCTACACGAACAGCGACGACGGCTACAAGTACGATACCAGCAAAGGCTGGTACTCATGGGATCCCATCGCGATGGAGACCAAGACGGCATACTTCAGTATCACACCTCTTCTGATCACCGCCGCCGAGGGCATGTACGAGGAGATCTACGACGACACCATAGACTACAGCGAATACACCCTGTCCGACGTCCCCGAGGATTTCCTCAGTTACGACAGCCTCGTTGTGACTTCCGACCAGGATACCGTCACGATCAAGAGCACCATAAGGGAGAGCACGGACGCCAACGGCAGCAAGGTCATCGAGACCGTCGTAGCGAAGAACCCTGACAACCTGCTGACCACTTCTGGATACTCCGCGGTTCTCCATGCCCTTCTGGAGATGAGGTACGGTTCGGACGAGGCGGACTCCATGCTGTGGGACTACGTCTACGCCCTCGACAAGAGCTCCTGGACGACAGCAAGCATGTCCGACCTTTACGGGCTGACCATCCCCGGCGACGTCATCAGCGTGGCATCCACATACGACCTCATCGGCAACCTCGAGAGCTACGTGGACTACGTGTCCGATGCCACCAGCAACGGTGAGACCTTCCTGATGCTGGCATCCGGATCGCTCAAGAGCAACGCATCGGAGCTCGGTCCGTTCTTCGACGTCCTCGATTCCGCCGACAGCCAGGCCAGCGCGGTGTTCTTCTTCTCCAACGACCTGTCCGACGTCCTCGCCGCCTTCGAGGTGGTGGGCGCGATCTACGGTCTCGAGGACGAGGCACAGGATTACATCGACAACTTCCGTCTCCACATGTACGCCATCAACCAGGAGTCGAAAGCCCAGGACAGGGGATACAAGGTGTATCTGGAGTCCAACAGCGGAACCGCCGCCGGCAACGGCACGATCACATCGGACGTCTTTGAGATGCTCTGTCTCGAGAACATAAACAAGACAGACCAGTGGCAGACCGTCTCTGAGGAGGTCGTCATCGACGAGCAGCCGGAGGTCATCATCTTCTACGACACCAACACCAAGAGCTGGGACGAGAGGATGAGGGTGGGCGTAACCCTGACCTGAAACCGAGGGGGTGACACCCCCTCATCAACAGGCGGCGACTAAATGTCCGAAGCTCAACCGTACGAATCCTCCGAGGAACTGGAGAGGGACATCTCGAAGATGGAGAGCCGCGCGTTCTGGGCGATCCTGATCCTGGTGTTCGCGGTCATGGCCACGTATTTCTGCTGTCTTTTCATCGGGCAGTCGTCCATGACGTACAGGGACGTCATAGAGACCCTCCTCGGTGGCGGGACCTGGGGGAACCACTACAACGTGTTCACCCTCCGCATGCCGAGGATCGCCTGCGCCGCCATAGTGGGTGCAGGGCTTGCTGTGGCGGGCATGGCCATGCAGGCCATGTTCAAGAACCCGATGGCGTCCCCGTCGATCCTCGGTCTGTCCTCAGGGGCCTCGTTCGGAGCCAGTCTGGCGATAGCGTTCGGATTCGGGGCGTTCGCCGGCTCCTTCTCGATCCCAGTCATGGCATTCGTGTTCTGCTTCCTGACGCTGATACTGGTGTACGGGCTGGCGGTCACTCGTTACGGGACGCCGGTCACGCTGCTGCTCCTTTCCGGAGTGGCGGTCGGCGCCTTCTTCAGCGGGATGACGTCGTTCATCCAGTATATCGTGGAACCGGACATCTTGCAGGGTGTGGTCTACTGGACCATGGGGAGCTTCAACCGTTGCCACTGGGATTCCTTCTGGATAGCCCTGGTGGTCGTAGGAGCCGGTATCGCCCTGATATGCCTATGCGTCCGCGAGCTCAACCTGATGTCGCTGGGGGAGGAGCAGGCGAAGGCGCTGGGCGTCAACATAAGGCGCACCCGCCTGATGCTTCTGCTCGGAACATCCCTGGCCGTGGGCGGCTCGGTCGCCGTTTCCGGGACGATAGGGTTCGTGGGTCTGATAATCCCGCACGTCTGCCGCGCCATCGGCGGGCCGAACCACAAGTTCATGGCCCCCATGTGCATACTCGGCGGAGCCGTGTTCATGATGGTCATGGACGCCATCTCGAACAGTATCAGCTTCACGGGCGTTCTGCCGGTGGGCATCCTCACATCGATGCTCGGTGCCCCCTTCTTCATCTACATCATGAGGAAGAGGAAGAACGAGATCTGGGGGTGAGTAGATGAGATTGAATGTCAACGGAGTCACCTTCGGGTACGATTCTACAAGGATCCTAGACGATATCGAGTTCGAGGCTCGCCAGGGGAGCATCCTGGGCATCATCGGGCAGAACGGATGCGGCAAGACCACCCTGCTGAAATGCATAAACAACATGCTCAAACCCCTGGGCGGGAGCATCCTCGTGGAGGACATGCCCGCCGGTGTCCTGGACCCGGACAAGGAGGGCCGCGATTCGGTGGAGGTCTCCGAGATGAACCGCAAGGAGCTGGCGAGGTGCATGAGCGTGGTCTCCCAGAGCGCGTACATCTCCTTCCCGTTCAACGGGTTCGACGCCGTCATGATGGGCAGGTACGCCCGTCCGGGGAAGACCCGCAGGGAGGACATCGATGCGGTCTACAGGGCCATGAGGTCGGCCGGCGCGCTGGAGTTCGCCAAGAGGCCGGTGAACGAGCTGAGCGGAGGGGAGCTGAGAAGGGTCATGATCGCCAGGGCCCTGGCCCAGGAGCCGGAGATACTGCTGCTGGACGAGCCGACGCTGCATCTGGACGTGAACCACCAGTTCGACCTGATGGACCTCATAACCGGCCTAAAGCGCGATATGGACATGATCGTGATCATGGTGACACACGACATGACGTTCGCGGCCAGGTACTGCGACCAGGTGATACTCATGGAGGATGGCCACATAGTCGCCGCGGGCGACACCAGGGATGTGTTGACCGCGGAGATGATCAAGGAGGTCTTCGACATACGTGCAGTGGTCGAGTACGACGAGCGTGTCGGAGGACTCAATGTCGTGATGATAGGCAGATAAACGGTTTCGGAGGGGGTCATCCCCCATTTTATTTTATTGGATCGCGGACCGGACGGTTTCCGCCAGCCTGTCCGCATCGAGGTCCTCGAGCCTGAAGTACGTCCCGCAGAGCTCCTCCGCCAGGCGGCGGGCGTTGTCGAACCTTATGTATCCGGTGCTGGCGTCCACCACTATCCACCTTACCTGCGGGATGGCCATTTCCGAGGCCAGCTTCAGGACCTCCTCGTTGGCGTCCGCACCCTCTCTCAGGGGTACGTTGGCTCTGCCGTCCGTTATCAGGACTATGTAGCAGGACTCGCCCGGATGGGACCTGGAGTAGGAGGTCATGAAGTCGCCGACGGTGACCAGGGCCTCCCCGAGAGGCGTCTTCCCGCCGGTGGGCAGTTCCTCCAGCTTGCGGTAGCTGTACTCGACAGATTTGGTGGGCGGCAGTATCAGCTCCGCCGTGTCCCTGCGGAACGCCATCATTCCGATGCGGTCCCTCTTGACGTAGCTGTCCCTGAGCATGGACAGCACCGCGCCCTTCACGGCGGCCATCCTGCGGCGGACCCCGAGAGAGCCGCTGGCGTCGACGAGGAACAGTATGGTGCATCCGGACCTGCGCTCGCGAACCTTCCTGCGTATGTCCTGCCTCTCGATGCGGATCGCCAGGTCGCCCCTGTCCCTGGAGACCTGGTACGGGGCGGCGGCCCTCACGGTGGCGTCGAAGGCCATGTCGGTGCACTTCCCATCGGGGATACGGGACCGGGCGTAGCGTCCGGAGGCGTCGTTGCTCTCGGCCATCGCCCTGCGTCCCTTGTGGCTGGATGTGCTCCTGACGACCCTGCCGTCATCATCAAGATAGTCTATGACCCTGAACTGCTCCCCTATCTCGAAGAGCATCTCCTCCAGCATCTGCTGGAGGTCCTCTTCCGGAGGCGTATCCGGATGGTCGCGGGGAGTGTCGGGGGTGTCGCCACCGCCGTCCCAGTCGTCAGGGGGTTCCCTGTCGGGTCCTCCGTCATCGCTTTCGTCCCTCTGCTCGTCCTGTTCGCGGTCATCCTGGGGCTCCTCCGGCGGCTCGGGCGGTGGCGGCGAGTAGTTCCTGCGGTGGGCGAGGCAGATCATCGCCGCATCCTCCAGGTCCTTCCTCATCACCTCGTCCCTGTCGTTGAGGGCCGCCATCGCGCAGGCGGCGTTCACCAGCGCCAGGTCGCCGCGGAAACCGTCGGCCCCGACCTTCGAAGTCAGGTCCACCGCGACACCAAGCAGGTCGTCCGAGATTGACACCAAGGGGAGAATCCGGGCGGCCCTCCGCATCCTCGACCTGACGGC
The DNA here is from genome assembly GCA_944322255.1 of Candidatus Methanomethylophilaceae archaeon. GTDB lineage: Archaea > Thermoplasmatota > Thermoplasmata > Methanomassiliicoccales > Methanomethylophilaceae > Methanoprimaticola. The sequence goes on from CALUOK010000008.1 coordinate 63,306, forward strand.
CTCCTCCTCGTTGCCGTACATCATCACGAACCCCTCGGGGTCGTCCCAGAACGCCTTGTTGCGTCTGAGCACCTCCGCCCTGGCCTCCGCATCATCATCTGGGAAGTCCGAGTATGCGCAGAGGTCGAAGCGGTCCAGGAGGTGGGACGAGATGTCCGAGTCCGCGGGGTTCATCGTGGCTATCATGACGGTATCGCACCCGTACTCTCCGGAAACCCCCTCGCGCTCGAGGATCACGCGACCGGACTCCACGCAGTCAAGAACGGATGACAGGACCCGCTGGTCCATGAGGTTGACGTCATCCACATAGAGGACGGCGCCGTCCGCTCTCGAGAGGATCCCGGGATCCATCACCGGGCGGCCGGAGCGGACGGTGGCCTCGACGTCCATCCCCCCGAAGATCTGCTCCTCGGTGGCGTTCAGTGGCAGGTTGACCACCTTCCTGCCGGTCAGGGATCCGACGGACCTCGCGAGGGCCGTCTTCGCAGACCCGGCCCCGCCGCGTATCAGCACCGTGCGGAGCCGGGGATTGACGCAGACGCACATGATGGCGTTCTTCGCATCCTCCATGCCGTACACGGCGGAGAAGGGGAAGCTCAGATCGACCTGAGGCATTCTTCCAGCTCCCCGGTGTCGAACGCGGACTCCTCGAACGGGCGGCGCCTCATGCGGTGGGACAGGACCAGGGCGGCCACGGCGCGTATGTCGTCGCGGGTCGTCTTCTTCCGGGCCTCCAGGGCCGCGTTGGCGCGCGCGGCCTTCATCATCGTTATGTCTGCCCTGTGACCGTCGATCCCGAAGTGGGTGGTCACCGAGACTATGGCGTCGAGGACGGAGTCGTCCGTCGTCACCGACGGGAGGCTCCTCCTCGCCTCCGATAGGGCGACCCTGATCCTCTCGGTCTCCTCGGACACCGATTCCGTGTACCTCTCGGGGTCCTCGTCGAAGGCGATCCTCCTGCGCACCACCTCCTTCCTCTGGGCGGTGTCCCTGTCCCCGCGGACGTCCACCGACAGTCCGAACCTGTCGAGCAGCTGGGGCCTCAGTTCGCCCTCCTCGGGGTTCATCGTGCCGACGAGGATGAACCTGGCGGGATGGGAGAACGACACGCCCTCCCTTTCGACGTAGTTGACGCCCATGGCCGCCGAGTCGAGGAGCAGATCCACGATGTGGTCGTCCAGGAGATTGACCTCGTCGACATACAGGAGGTTCCCGTTGGCCTGGGCGAGCACACCCGGCTCGAACCTTTTCTCCCCCGTCTTTAGGACATGCTCTATGTCGAGGGTCCCCGCGACCCTGTCCTCGGTGGCGCTGAGTGGGAGCTCCACGACCCTCATGCGTGTCCTCTCCGTGGGCAGGTGCTGTCCCGCAGCCAGTTTCTCGCTGCAGTACGGGCATACCCTGTCCGGTCTGGACGGGTCGCAGTTGAACGGGCATCCGGCCACCGTGCTCCTGCTGGGCAGTATCTGTCCCAGCGACCTGACGGTGGTGGATTTGGCGGTGCCCTTCTCACCCTTGATCAGAGCCCCTCCTATGGTGGGGTCGATAATGTTCAGCAGGAGGGCGCGTTTCATGTCTTCCTGGCCAACGATCGATGCGAAGGGAAACAGTAACTTGTCCATGAGCAGATTCCTCGGATGATACTGCCAATATCAGGTATATAACGAATCCAGTTCCAGCAATCAGAACGCATACATCATACCCCTTTCAGGTATCTGGCACTGTTCGATAGGTCATACCCGTAAAGGGTTCTGTCGAGTGTTGTTTTATATACTAGTGACGAAGGTCAATCAACCATGCGCATGGACATAATTTACATCTCCATCCAGAGCACGGACGCGGCCAGCATGAGGGGCCCTGTCGAGTCCCTATGCGGAGAGAAGGGTTGGGACATGCGCATCACATGTGCGAACGACTCGGATGTGGACGCCGACCCCGTCCTCTACCACGACATCGCCGTGAGGGCCCGTGACGCCGACCTGGTGCTTGTCAGATGCATGTCCGATCCCACCCGCATGAGGAGGTTCGCCGACCTGGAGAAGGTGCTCCGCGAGTCGAGTGGTTACGTGATGGTGTACTCCGGGAACATGGAGGTCGGCCTGATGTACAGGGACCTGTTCAAAGGGGACGACGTCCAGTACGCCAGGCTTCTCGGGTTCGTGAGGGGGAGGGGCCCGGAGAACGACCGCGGGATCGTCATGTGGCTCCACAACGCACTCACCGGCGAGGGGGAGGTCCCAGAGCCCGTCTCGCACCGTTCCAGCGGGATTCACCACCCCCGTTTCGATTCCGACGTGACCCTGGAGGAGTACAGAGCCTCCCTGGACCCGGATAGGCCGACGGTCGGCCTGATGTACCCGGTGAACCTCTGGATCTACGACAACCAGGCCCACATAGACGCGCTCATCGCAGAGCTGGAGGACCAGGGTATGAACGTGATCCCGGTGTTCTTCGCATCCACCGTGGCGTCCGATTCGGCGAAACGCGGCACGGCATCGGTTGCAGAGGAGTTCTTCACCGACGGCGGTAGGCCCACCGTGGACGCCGTCATAATGACGACCCCGTTCTCCCAGCTAAACAACTCCCGCGACTGCTCAGGGCTCTACACCCCGGACGAGCAGAACTTCTTCCACACGATGCTCGGGGTGCCGGTGTTCCAGGCGATGACGTCACCGGTCCATTTCTCGGATTACGAGGAGATATCCGCCAAGGGCGGCACTGACGGGTTCAAGGTCAGCGTCATCTGGGCGGAGGTGGACGGGCAGATAATCACGGTCCCTGTGGGGAGCAACGAGGGCGGGAGGGGAGGTCCCAAGCGCTACACGCCCATCCCGGACAGGATATCGCATCTCGCCCGGGCCGTGGGAGGCTGGGTGAGGCTCGCACGCAAGCCCCCGTCGGAACGCAGGGTCGCCCTGCTGATGTACCAGTCAAGGCCCGACTCGGGGAGGATCGGCGCCGCCGCCGGCCTGGACACCGTGCAGAGCGTCAGGGACATCCTGGAGCGTCTCTCGGCCGAGGGGTACTTGTTGGACCACGTCCCCGCCGACCAGGGGGAACTGGTCTCGGAGCTGCTCGACGGGATAACGAACGACCTGGAGTGGTCGTCTTCCCGGAGGGTGAGGGAGAGGGCGGCCGGTTCGATGTCCGTCGGCGAGTACAGGGGGCACTACGACCGGATCCCGGGGTTCGACAGGTCCCGCATGGAGGATGCATGGGGAGAGCCCCCGGGGAGCGTCTGCGTAGACGACGGCAGGTTCGTCATTCCCGGTCTCGTGAACGGCAACGTGTACATCGGATACCAGCCCATGAGGTCATGGGCCGACCAGGTGGAGGCCGTGTACCACGACCCGGTCATCCCCATGCCCCATCAGTACCTTGCATTCTACAGATGGCTCAGGGACGTGTTCCGGGCGGACGTGGTGGTGCACATGGGCACCCACGGCACGCTGGAGTGGCTCCCCGGGAGGAGCCTCGGGCTGTCCGGGAAGTGCTTCCCGGACCTGGTCCTGGACGGGATCCCGAACGTGTACCCGTATGTGATCGACGATCCGGGGGAGGGGATCCAGGCGAAACGCAGGTCCGAGGCCGTCCTCATAGGCCACATGTGCCCCACGATGACCAGGGCGGGGAAGTACGATGAGATCGAGGCCATCGACGAGCCGCTCCAGGAGTACTTCAAGGCCCGCACCTCCTCCGCCGAGGTCCGCTCCTCGATCCTCGGGCAGCTGCTCGAGGCGGTCCGCGGAGCCGGGATGATGGAGGAGCTGGGGATACCCGAGGACATCGATCCGGAGGGTCTGGAGCCCTATGTGGAGGGGATCCACGACCACGTGTCGGAGGTCAAGGACCTGCTGATCCGCGATGGCCTCCACATCCTCGGGAGGGCGCCGGAGGACGAGCTGCTCACCGAGGACATCTATTCGCTGACGCGTCTCCGCAACGGGAGCGTTCCGTCGCTCAGGGAGTCCGTCGCGAGGGCGATGGGCTACGACCTGGACTCCATAATGTCGGATCCCTCGGGAACCACGGGCGGGACGGTCAATTCCGTCGTACTCGACGGGATCGAGGACAGGACCATGTCGTTGCTGGCATCGATGCAGGAGGCCGGCTACGATGCCGACAGGTGTCTCGCAATCGCATCGGAGCTCGGCGGGAGCGGGGAGCTGGACGTGGTGGTCCGCTACATCTGTGAGATGGTCGTGCCGAACCTCCGCAGGATGACAGACGAGATGGACAACCTGTTGCGCGCCCTCGACGGCGGGTACGTCCTTCCGGGCCCCTCGGGAGCGCCCACGCGCGGGAACGCGTCAATCCTCCCGATGGGCAGGAACTACTACGGCATAGATCCGGACATAGTGCCCACGCCGGCTGCCTGGGACATCGGCAGGAGGATGGCCGACAAGATGGTGGAGAGGTATGTGGCCGAGAAAGGCTCGTATCCGAAGGAGATCGGGTTCATCATATGGGCCACGGACACCATGAAGACCAACGGCGACGATGTGGCCTACATCCTATGGCTGATGGGGGTCAGGCCGGTCTGGTCCCGCATGGGTGGGCAGGTCATAGGCATCGAGCCCGTGCCGCTGTCCGAACTGGGAAGGCCCAGGCTGGACGTCACCGTCAGGATCACCGGTCTGTTCAGGGACGCGTTCCCGAACCTGATCGACCTCATAGACGACGCGGTCAAGCTGGTGGCGGGATTGGACGAGTCCGAGGAGGACAACGTCATGGCCGCCAACCTGCGCAGGGACATCATAGAAGGCATGGCCAACGGACTGACCGTTGACGAGGCCCGCAGGAGGGGCTCCGTGCGCATATTCGGCTGCCCTCCCGGAGGATACGGCGCGGGTGTGAACCATGCCATCGAGACCGGGGACTGGAAGACCGTTCAGGACCTGGCGGACATCTACATCAGGTGGGGCGGTCACGCCTACGGCCGCGACCTACACGGGGAGAGCATGAGGGACGAGTTCGTCCGCAGGTTCTCGAGGGTCGGTGTAACCGTGAAGAACATGCCCGACAGGGAGATAGACCTCCTGGACATCGACGACGTCTACGGGTATCTCGGCGGACTGAACTCGTTCGTCAGGGCATACGGGAACAAGGACGCCGTCTCCTACATGGGTGACGGGTCGGACCCGGACAGGGTCAGGGTTAGGGGCACCAAGGAGGAGCTGGCCCTGGTCTACCGGAGCAAGGTGCTCAACCCGAAGTTCGTGGAGGGCCTGAAGCGCCACGGTTACCGCGGGGTGTCCGAGATCGCCAACCTGACGGAGTACACCTTCGGCTGGGATGCCACGTCGGACGTGGTGGACGACTGGATGTACCAGAAGCTCACCGAGCGCTACCTGTTCGACGACGACACCCGGGAGTGGATGGAGGATGAGAACCCGCACGCCATGATGGACATCATGGACCGTCTGTTCGAGGCCATCGACCGCGGCATGTGGGATGCGGACGGGGAGACCGTAGACCGCCTGAAGGAAATATACCTGGAGCTCGAGGGGAGGGTGGAGGAGGTCAACGACCGTCGATCCTGATGGCTATTCAATGGATGGATGCTATATTCATATGTTCTTTTCTTCCTATATATTTTAAAAGATATAGTATACAAATTTATCGCAATTTTACAATTGACATAAATACTATACCCCAGTACAGTATATAAACATAATTTCTGCATCGTTTGTAAATAATAGTAGGATGATTAATCCAATCGAGGTTCCATCATGGAGATAAGAATCAACGACGTGGGCTTTTCATACGCCAGCGTTCCTGTTCTCAGCGGGATAAGCCTGGATATCAAGGGCCCCGGTTTCGTTTCAATCCTGGGTCCCAACGGCGTCGGGAAGTCGACCCTGATACACTGCATCAACAAGATCCTGCAGCCCAAATCGGGGTCGGTCCTCATAGACGGGAAGGATGTCAGGGACATCTCCATCAAGGAACTGGCCAAGGATGTCGGATACGTTCCGTATTCGGCCAATGACACTTTTCCCCTGACAGTAGTGGACACCGTCATGATGGGGAGGCATCCCCATTCCAAATGGAACACGCTGGATCGGGACCTGGACATCGTCTACGACACATTGAGGATGCTCGGCATATCCCACCTGGCCATGCGCCAGTTCAACGAGCTCTCCGCAGGGCAGCACCAGAAGGTGATGCTCGCCAGAGGGCTCGTCCAGGAGCCGCAGATCCTCCTTCTGGACGAACCCACGTCGAATCTGGACATCCGCCATCAGCTCGATGTGACGAAGATGCTGAAGAGGCTCTCCGAAGAGCGCGGCATCCTCATCGTCATGATCAGTCACGACATCAACATCGCCGCGAAGTTCGCCGACCAGGTGATCCTGATGTTCCAGGGCAGGATCTACGATGTGGGCGCGCCGGCGGAGGTGATCACGGAGGACAACCTCCGCAGCGTCTACGGGGTGGAGTCGAAGGTGATCGACGATGACGGCAGGCCCCATGTCATACTGAAGGATGCCCTGCCCATGTCGGAGTCCTGCAACCCGTCGGCCGTCATGGCCCACATCAGGGCCCAGCGTGCGTCACAGGACGCCGCGGACTCGGACGGGAAATCCGTCAGACGTGGTGTCGAACGCATCCTCGGCCGCACATGAATTCTATGGAAGTGACATTTTGGACAAGAAGACTACAATGATCGTCGCAGCAGCGGTAGTCGTGATAGTCGTTATCGCAGCCGCTGCGGCGGCCATAACCCGCGGCGGAGGAGATGGGGACCCCGGCGAATCCATCGCTTCGCAGCTCCAGATTATGGGCAACGCCAACGACGACTACACGATAGACGACAAGGATATGGAGATAGTCGACGACATAATCGCCGGCACCAAGTCGTTCACAGACTACCCTCTCGCCGATGCCAACAACGACGGGAAGGTGGACGCCTCCGACAAGCAGCTCCTCCAGGACATAATCGACAGGAAGAGCGGCACCGTCTTGCGCGTCATGTGTCTCGACACCTCGGGGAACAACACCGTCGTCGACGTCGAGTACCCTCTGAGGAACGTCGTGACCTACGCCACCAACATGCAGCTGCCCGTCCTGTACGCCAACGGGGGACAGTACATCGTCGGATACTTCACCAGCAGCTACGAGGTGGCGGAAGGCTCCATCAACCCCGCAGCCAAGGATCTCGAAGGCTCCTCCAGGGAGATCTCGGACGCATCATGGACCCTGTTCACGCAGCTGGACGCCGGACTCGATACGGGTGTCGGTGCGTTCCTCACCGACTACAGCGCCGTGGCGCAGATCACCGCATCACGCCAGGCCGACCTCGACGCCGCGGGCATCCCACTGATCATCTACCCCTCCGCCAACGCCGCAGACGAGATAACCACCGTCCTCACGCTGGGGTTCCTGTTCGGCGGGGACTGCGAGTCCCTGGCGGTCGAGTACGCCCAGGCCAGCTGGGATGTGGTCAACGCCATCGACTCAGTGGTGGGGGACCTGTCCGACTCAGAGAAGACGACGTACATCAGCTGCACGATGTGGATCTACATCTGCGAGGGGGACTCCACATACAACACCACGGCTACCGATGCAGGGGGCAACTGGTACGGGAACGTGAACTCCGGGTTCGGATCCACGTACAGCGGTGACGGTTCCACTAAGATGCAGAGCGTCGAGGCGCTGTCCAACTACCAGGACGTCGATGTGGTCATCAATAACCGTTCGATGGACTGGGGGCTGACCGCCGATGAGATGCGTGACCTGATCATCGACGACTGTTGGGAGAAGGACAGGGACGGGTACGCGGTGAAGGACTACTTCGCCGGACTCGAGGAGAACATGTACTTCGTCAACAACATCCTGCCGGGCGCTGTCAAGCTGGCGTACATGGCCCACATCCTCTACGGAGACGATTTCTCCATGGAATGGGCGGATGGGATCCTCCAGCAGTTCATCGACATGGGCACCGCCCCGCTGGAGGGGCAGACGGTCGACTCGATACCCGCCTGCATAGACCACTCCGACTATCTGGACGCCAAGGCCTGAAAACGGGGGGAGGCGACCTCCCCCTCACTTAAGATACAATGGTGGACGAATCTGGGTTGACAAGGGAGGAGATGAAGGCGGAGTACCGCCGCGGCATCCTCCTCAAGGTCGCCATGCTGGTGTTCAGCCTGATCTGCATAGTCCTGTTCGTCGGACTGCTCTCGGTCTCCAACTACGAGGGCGTGGGCCTGATGGAGACCTATCAGATCATCTGGAACCATCTGTTCGGGGAACCCTACGAGACCGGCTCCCTCTACTGGTGGGCCGACCGGTACATCTGGAACACCGCCATGCCCCATGCGCTGGCGGCCATACTGGCCGGTGCAGCCCTGGCGGTATGCGGGGCTATGATGCAGTCCATCATGACAAACCCCCTGGCGGACCCGTACAGCACGGGCATATCCTCCGGGGCATGCTTCGGCGCCATAAGTGCCATAGTCATGGGCCTGAGCTTCTCGACCGTGGTCGGGGAGATGGGGATCGTGACCAACGCGTTCATAGGGGCCATGGTCCCCGCGCTGCTGATAGTGTTCCTCTCCCAGAGGATACATATGACCCCCGCCACGCTGATCCTCCTCGGAACGGCCGTCTCGTACTTCTTCAACTCCATGGTGACGTACCTGATGGTCACGACGGACGTGGACACGCTGCAGAGCGCCTACCTCTGGCAGATCGGGAGTCTCGACGGCATGACCTGGAGCTCGCTGCCGTTCATGGCGGTGTTCACGATCGCCGGTTCCGCCATCGTGATGCTCATGGCGTCTAAGCTGAACGTGATGTCCCTGGGGGAGAACAGCGCGGTGAGCCTCGGCGTAGACATCCAGAGCTTCAGGCTGTACTGCCTCATCCTCATGGCGGTCATGACCGCGGCCATAGTGTCCTTCACAGGCATCCTCGGCTTCATAGGCCTCGTGGCCCCGCACCTCGTGAGGCTGGTGATCGGCTCCGACAACCGCTTCGTGATCCCGATGTCCATGGCGGTCGGGGCGCTGCTGATGCTGGTGTCGGACTATCTGGCGTTCCAGTTCGCCAGCATCCCCGTCGGCGTCGTCCTGAGCGTGATCGGGAGTCCGGTGTTCTTCGCGTTGATCGTCTGGCAGAACAAGAGGACGGGGGCGATATACTGAGCTCCATCGGAAACGAATCCGCGCGCATGGAGTACAGGGCCACCAACAGGAGGAAGGTCGCCTTCGTCATCCTATTCGCGGCCATCGCGGCGGGGGCCTTCTTCCTGACCCTCAGCTTCGGAGTCTACGACATCTCGTTCTCCGATTCCATCGGTGCATTCTTCGGGCATCTGGCCGGAGGGTATGTGGATCCGACCGACGACCATTACATATGGGACGTGCGCACCCCGCGTGCCATCGGGGCCATACTTGTCGGGGCGGGCCTGTCCGTCGCGGGCGTCGTGATGCAGAACGATTTCAAGAACCCGCTCGCGGACCCCTACACACTGGGGATATCGTCCGGAGCATTCCTCGGGGCCACACTCAGTCTTGTACTCGGCATATCCCTGATCCCCGCGTTGTCCGGGAACACGGCGACGGTCGTGAACGCGATGGTCTTCTCGTTGTTCCCCACGGCGATAATCATACTGGTGGCCAGGTTCAGGAGGATGACCCCGGTGGCCATGATACTGACCGGAATCGCGGTCATGTACCTGTTCAGCTCCATCACGCAGATAATCCTGGTGTCCGCCACGGCCGAGTCTCTATCCGACGCCTACCAGTGGAGGGTCGGATCGCTCAACAGGGTCACCTGGGATTCCCTTCCCGTGATGCTGGCGGTGGACGTCGTCATGATCCTGCTCCTATGGCTTCTTTCCGGGAAGCTCAACGTCATGTACGCCGGGGACAGAGGGGCGCAGACCCTCGGCGAGACGGCGCAGAGGATCCGCGTGGTCACGCTGGTGATGGCCTCCCTGATGACGGCCTGCATGGTCTGCTACACCGGGACCATCGGGTTCATCGGCCTGGTGGGGCCGCATGTGGCGAGGATCTTCGTGGGTTCGAACAACCGGTACCTGATCCCGGCGTCGGCCGCCTTCGGTGCGGCGTTCGTGATACTGGCGGACACGGTGGCGAAGGTCAGCGGTGCGAACGGCCTGCCCGTGGGGGTCATATGCTCGATGATCGGCGGCCCCCTGTTCATATGGATACTGATTAGGCAGAGGAAGAGCGCCTGGCTCTGAGCATCAAACGTTTTACTATCAGTGACGGTGGTAGATTGGACGACATCATCATAATAACGGACCTGGTCAAGTCCTTCGGCGACAAGGTCGCCGTGGACCATCTGGACCTGAGGGTCCGCAGAGGGGAGCTCTTCGGTTTCCTGGGGCCCAACGGGGCCGGCAAGACGACCACGGTCAGATGCGTGGCCACGCTGACGAACTTCGATTCTGGCACCATCATAGTGGACGGGTACGACATCAGGCGCAGCCCCATCGAGGCCAAGAACCGGATGGGGGTCATACAGCAGCAGGTCTCCCTGGACAAGGACCTGACGATCAGGGAGAACATGATCTCCCACGCCATGTACCACATGATGGGGAAGCGCGAGAGGGAGGCGAAGATAGCCGAGCTCACCGAGTTCTTCGGACTGGAGGAGTACCTGGACAAGCCGGTGGACTCCCTGTCCGGCGGATGGAAGAAGCGTGCGGCCATCGTCTGCGCGATGCTCCATGACCCGAAGGTGCTGTTCCTGGACGAGCCGACCTCCGGTCTGGACATCAACGCCCGCCGTCTGCTTTGGGACGTCGTCAGATCACTGCATTCGAAGGGGACGACCGTGTTCCTCACCACCCACTACATAGAGGAGGCCGAGGCCCTGTGCGACCGCGTAGGGATCATCGACCGCGGGAGGATCATCGCCCTGGACGAGCCGAAGAGGCTGTGCGAGAATGTGGGCTCCGTGGCCGTGGAGTACATGGAGGGCGGGAGGACGAACTACCGTTACTTCGGTACCCGCGATGACGCCCAGGCATTCGCATCCACGCTGCCGACCGAGGGGGAGATCCGCATAAGGAGGACCAACCTCGAGGATGTTTTCGTGGAGCTCACCGGGAAGACCGTGGGGGGACAGAAGTGATCGTCGACTTCCTCAAGCAGGTGTATTATGTGGCCTGGGGGGACATGAGGTTCCTGAGGCACAACTTCTGGAACATACTGGTCATGAGCGTCATGAGTCCGCTGCTGTACCTGATAGCGTTCGGGTTCGGCCTGAGGACCGGTGAGACCAGCATCGGGGTCTCGTACGTCGCATTCGTGATCCCTGGGATAGCGGCCCTGTCCTCGCTGTCCTCATCGTTCTCGTCGACTTCCACGAGGATGAACGTCCAGAGGCTCTACTACAAGAGCTTCGACGAGATGATTATGTGTCCCCTCAGCCTCTCGGCCATCGTGTTCGGCAAATGCACCCTGGGGGTCGTCAGAGGACTGATAGCCTGCGGGCTCATCTACGTCCTCGGGCTCTGTCTCCCGCAGGCCCCAGAGCTAGTGGCTTCGCCGCTGGTCATCGTGTGCATAGTGCTCTCCTGCGTGGTGTTCTCCATGCTGGGCATGGCTGCCGCCCTCCTGGCCAAGTCACATCAGAGCATGGCGACGTTCAACAGCCTGATCATACTGCCCATGACATTCCTGTGCGGGACGTTCTTCTCGGTCTCAGATCTCAACGTGGTCTTCCAGGCGATTCTGTACTGCCTTCCGCTGACCCATGCCAGCGAGTGCATCAGGGCCGCCGCGCTCCCGGACTACCTGGACTTCCCCGTCGTCTCCCTGGTGGTGCTGATCGCGTTCGGTGTGGCGTTCTTCCTGCTGGACCACTGGCTTCTGAAGACAAGGAAGGTGTGAGGTGACGCTGGGCCCCGGATGTCGGTCCCATGACGGCATCCGTGGGCTCCCATTACACAGAAAGGTGCGTTCTGCATAATCAGGGGTCCGTGCACTCCACCGATCGAAGTCGGTAGTCGTGCGGAAGTGAAAACTGCCGGGTCGAACCCAACGGCCCGGCTGTTTGTAAGATAGGAGGAGGGTCGCCAGGAATCTGGTTCACGCCGTTCTGAATTCGGTACCACATGCATCTTTTCCTCCTGCATCCATGGTAGGCGACCCAATAATTGCAATGTATTTCAAGTATTTAAATTGGTTTATGCATCCAACCATACATATGATTATATTTTCCAGGCAATACCATCCGGGGGTATATTAATATTGGATGTATATGTCAACTCTAAATACTCGGACACCCATGATGTAGCGGTCACAGGAAACCAAGGTATGACACGCAATCCCAAAACCTTGCGAATCGCAGAACTGTGACCACGCATATCGTCCGTTCTTTCCTGCTTCGGGGTTGGGTGTCATACCATCTCGGCTTACTGTCCGAATATCGGCCCGTTCTTGACATCATCCACAGATGGGTTCGTAGATGGGGTCGTGGAGACTCTGCGCCCATCGGATGCCGGATGACTTCAGCACCTGTTGGTCCTGATCAACCAATAGCATGCGGCGAAGAACGCTGCGGTGTAGGCCAGGAGTATCAGCACGGAGTCGAAAGGTACGCCGGTATCCAGCATCAGCCCCCTCATGATCCCGCTGACATGGGTCAGGGGCAGCGCGTACACCACCCACGACGCCCCGTCGGGCAGGGCGGATACGTCGAACAGGGTGCCGCAGAGGAACGTCATGGGGATTATCGCGATGCTGTTGAACAGGTTCAGCCTCTGGGTGTGGTTGCACAGCATCCCGGCCAGCATCCCGAAGCAGGAGAACGTGAAACCAGCCACCAGGACAACCACAAACACCCAGGGGTCGAAGGTCACGTCCGGGGAGACCAGATGGCCGATCGCCATTATCGCGGTGCAGCTTATCAGCGCCCTCACCGTCCCGGCAAGTGTCTTGCCCAGGACCATCGAGGAAATGTGAATGGGGCACAGCTTCAGCTCGTCGAAGCTCATGTAGAACAGCCTCTGCAGCAGGATCTTCATGGATACGGTGCTGAAGGTCGCCGACAGCGTGGTCAACGCTATGATCCCGGGGATGATGAATGCGATGTACTGGGAGCTGCCCTGCTCCATGCTTCCTCCGAGGCCGAAGCCGAAGGCGAGCAGGTACAGCAGCGGGCCGACGAGGCAGGTCACCAGGACCTCTCCGATGTTGTCCCTGATGTACACCAGGTCGCCCCACGCGACCCTGTACGTCTCGTCCAGGATGGTCAGCGGTCCGGTCATGCCAGGTTCCCTCCGGTTATGGAGAGGTACACGTCCTCCAGGGTGGTCCTGCGCATGCTGTAGTACCTGTCTCCGAGGGATTTCGCGAACGTCCTCGCCGATCCCCTGTCCGCGAAGTGCCTGCGGACCGTTCTCCCCTCGGCATCGGTCGTCTCGACGGTCACCCTCCCGACGATGTCCCTGAGCTCGTCGACGGTCCCCATGGCGACGATCCTCCCGTGGTCCATGATGGCGACCCTGTCGCACAGGAGCTCGGCCTCCTCCATGTAATGGGTGGTGAGGAATATGGTGGTCCCCCTGCCGTTAAGCGTCCTGACCAGGTCCCAGAGCACGTGGCGGGACATGGTGTCCAGACCCGCGGTCGGTTCGTCGAGAAGCAGTATCTCCGGCTCGTGGACCATCGAGCAGACGATCGACGTCTTCCTCTTCCACCCTCCGGACAGCTCGTCGACGAGCCTGTCCATGTACTCGTCCAGGCCCAGGAGCTCCACTGCCCTGTCGATCCTGGCGTCCATCTCGGAACGGGGGATCTTGTGCAGGAGGGCGTGCTGCTTGATGTTCTGCCTGACGGTCAGGTGCTTGTCCAGGCTGATGTGCTGCTGCGCTATGCCTATGCGCTTCCTGACCTCCAGGTAGTCCTTGTCCACGTCGAAGCCGTCTACCAGGATCCTTCCGGAGGTCATCCTCTGGATGGTGGTGATGGTGCGGATGGTCGTGGTCTTGCCGGCGCCGTTGGGCCCCAGGAACCCGAAGATCTCGCCGCGTCTGACGGAGAAGCTGATGCCGTCCACTGCAGCCAGGTCGCCGAACCTGACGGTCAGGTCCTGGACCTCTATGATCTCGTCATCGGGTTTCTCCGTCGTCTCCGGGGTCACGTCTTGTCATCACGCTCATCGGTTCTTATGCTTGGTCCCGGAATACAGGAAACTATGTTGGATGATAATGACAACTTTATATAGTTGGATGATATATCCAATATTGCCACGGAGAAGTCCAATCATTCAGCATGTTTCCTCCTCGCCGAATATCAAAATCCCGTGGCCTTTCTTTTTCCAGGTTGCTTGTCGCCGACGCTGTTGACACGTGACTGCACGGTGCCTCTTTTAAATCATGAACGTCAAAATCAACTGTCCATGAATTCCGATGGACCCGAACATTGGACCGGAACAACGGAGACGTACGTGATCGCGGAGGAGTTCGACTTCGAGGGAGGAGACCCACCACCGGATGGACGTTCTGCGATGGCCGAGAAGGCCTTGGACAGGATGATGGCCGAAGTGAGCAAAAGACACCAGATGGAATCCGACAGGCTGTCAATGAACGTCACGTTCTCCGGGGTTCTGATGACTATGTCTGCGGCACTGCTGGTTTATCTTATGAACAGAGACGTATCGGTTTGTTGGGTGATTGCCGTCCTTGTCTCGATAGCGAGCATAGTTCCTGGAATCATCGAGATACACGCGCTCTCGCTAAGACATGACGGAATCCAGATCGGCGATATGGTCGAAGAGTTTAATAGGCATAATTATGAACTCGTCAGCTATTTACTGTTCAATAGCAATGCCAGAATCGTAAGCCAGTTCAAAGCGATGAACCTCAGGATAGTCAAGACACAGAAATGTCAGATTCTGTTGTTCATCGTGGGGATGATCCTGGTTCTGATGATGGAGGTGGTCGATTGAGGGAATGGGGGAGAAGGTGGAAGAGCCTGTGGTTCCTAAGGGATAAGAACGATCACGAGCCGTTTGTAATCCTCGAGTACAGGGCACCTCCAGGTACCCAGACGATAGACAACTCTGAGGAGTTCGAGAGGGTCCGCAGATGTGTCGCCGAGGGCAAGGACCCTTTCGAAGGCAGATACAGCTACACGGGTTGGGGTATGAAGCGGAAGCATCTGCCGAAAACCGTGCCCATTCTCGAATACAGGGCACCTCCGGGAACCCAGACGATAGACAACTCCGAGGAGTTCGAGAGGGTCCGCAGGTGTGCGGAGCAGGGCATCCTGCCCTACGCCCGTCCTCGTCCCAGTTTCTGGCGGTCGTTGAGGCGCTCCGAGGGTTCCAGGGCCAAGACGGTGCCGCATCAGCATCTGGAGGAGAGTGACGGCCCCTCAGCCGATGAGCACCGGCGGTGAGCTGAGGTCACCGTTCGCTCGGTCTGCGCTCGGTCCCGTCCGGGTATCTGATGAACCTCTCTGTCCCAAGGGGCTGGGCGCGGTCGACGAGCTGCCAGGGCCACTCGTGGTACTCGTTCTTCCTGATCTCGTCCAGTCCCGCCCTGACCTCCTTCAGGCTGGCCAGGTATATCGGTCCGAACGACGCCATCCTCTGGCCGATCGGCCTCCCCTCCAGGAGCCACATCACCGACGGCTCTTCGCCGTTCTCCACCACGACCTCGGTGTTCTCCAGAAGTTTCAATCTGCTCTCCCCCTCCACGGGGATGCCGTTGAACGTCGCGTCCTTGCCCGTCACGAAGTACAGGTTCCTGTTCGCACCGTCCGCACCCGCATCCACGGTGAGCCTCGCGCCCGGCTCCAGGGAGAACCTGATTATCCTGACCCCGTGGTCCCCGTGGGCCCAGGACTCCGGGCTGGGGGACGCCGCCGACGCATCGCGGAACGATCCGCAGATGACCTTCGCCTCCCAGCCGTCTCCCCTGGCGCGGGCCACGTCCCGGTCCCAGACGGTGTTCACCGCGTTGTCCCTGTTCTTCAGCTCCAGCGGCAGGTTCAGCATGATCTGGGTGATGTCGTTGGGGTTCCTGTCCTCCTGGTTGGCCAGGGGGTACATCTCGTTGTGGCTGTACCTGGACGACGCGCACACCCACTGCACGTCCCCGAACCCGAACCTGCCCTCGATGCCCATGTTGTCGAAGTGGTCCACGTAGCCCAGCTCGGCCAGGGTGATCGTCTCGTATCCCCAGTGGGCGTGCATGGGGAACCCGGGCACGACCTTCCCGTGGTACATCCTGAAGCCCAGCCTCTTCTCGTAGTCCCTGCCCAGGTCCCTGCCGCCGATCTGCTCCAGCGGAGGCGCCTGCTGGCGGTTGCCGTGGGGGTAGTCGTCCTCGTGGTGCGAGGCGAATATGAAGGGGTCCTCGGTGTCCCAGTGCATTCCGAGTATGCTGACCTTGAACGGTCCCGTGGGCTTCCTGGAGAATAGGGCCATGAGGCGGAATCGGCGGGACGGACATAAAGTTAGGGATGGGTGGACCGGCCCGTCCCGTGCCTCCGCGGTCCGGACAAGGTTGATGACGGATCGTCGGACCCCGGATGTAACGGATGTGCGTTCCATGGCCGGTCCGAGTGACGTTTCCCGGTCCATCTATTTGAATGGATGCCGTGGAATCGATATTGCAACGTCCTTACGACCGGAATCGAGGCGTTCTGGTAACTACAAACCATCGGCAGGATTAAGGCGGGAGGCTCCATGGAGTCCACCATGCCCGGAGAGGGGACCCGTCTGAACAAGTACATCAGCGAGGCCGGAGTGGCCTCGCGCCGCGCGGCCGACAGGCTGGTGGAGGAGGGCAGGGTCACCATAAACGGCAGGGTCGCCGTCCTGGGGGACAAGGTCTCCGATGGCGACGTGGTCGCCGTCGACGGCAGGGAGGTCAGGCCCAAGGGGAGGGACGTCATCCTGGCGTTCAACAAGCCCAGGGGCCTCACGTGCACCTCCAACTCCGACGACCCGGACAACATCATCGACTTCATCGGGTACCCGGAGAGGATCTACTCCGTGGGCCGTCTGGACAAGGACTCCGAGGGTCTGCTCATAATGACCAACAACGGGGAGCTGGCCAACAGGATAATGAGGTCCAGGGCCGAGCACGAGAAGGAGTATATCGTGAAGGTGGACAGGAAGGTCACCGCCGAGTTCGTCAGGGGCATGTCCGGAGGCGTCCCGATCATGGGCAGGGTCACCAAGAAGTGCCTGGTCGAGCGCACCGGCGAGAAGGAGTTCAGGATCGTGCTCAGACAGGGGCTCAACCGCCAGATCAGGAGGATGTGCGGCCATTTCGGCTACACCGTCCTGGAGCTGAAGAGGGTCAGGGTGATGAACATCGAGCTGGGCGACCTCAAGACGGGCAGGTACAGGGACCTGACGGACGAGGAGCGCAGGGAGCTTTTCAGGGAGCTGGGACTGTGACGGAATACAGGATGCTTGAGAGCGGGGACATACAGGAGGCCGTCAGGATCTCCAAGGTGCAGCTGGGGATCGACTATCTTGACGAGGGGGACTTCGAGGACGCCATGTCCGACCCCGGGCAGTTCTGCATCGTCGCCGAGGAGGACGGCCGCGTGGCGGGGTTCGCCATATGTCAGGTGTTCGGACCGGAGCTGGAGGGCGAGAAGCTCATGCTGCCCGACTGCCCCGAGAGGGACATGGTTATGTCCACACCGCTCACCGGGCTGCTGGACTCCGTCGCCGTCTCGGCGGAGTTCAACGGAAGGGGCATCGGCACCGAGCTTGGCCGCAGGTGCGTCTCGGAGATGCGGAGGCGCGGATGCGGCATCGTGTGCGCCATGGCCTGGAAGAACATCCACGGCGTGACCAACATAGCCAGGGTCCTGGAGAGGCTGGGTCTGCAGGAGACCGTCGCCATCCAGGGTTACTGGAACCTGATGGTGGACTCCCCGGAGGGGCACGACTGTCCCATATGCGGCGCCCCGTGCAGGTGCTGGGGCGTGTTCTGGTATCGCCGGATCTGATAGGGCCGGTTCAAGGTCCGAGGGAGGTTATGGGGACGACCGTCACTCCGTCGGGGCGGCGGTACGCGTACGTCGTCATCCCGCATATCACGCACAGGAGCGATGGCGGGCAGCCCTCCTTCTCGAAGAACTCGTTCATCTTCAGGAGGTTCTCTGCCGCATCATCGATCTGTCCTGCGCCAAGCTTTATCTCGAACGCTCCCCAGCGTCCGTCATCCGTCTCGACTACCGCATCGATCTCCCTCCCGCGGCCGTCGCGGTAGTGGAACATCTTGCCGCCCCTGTGCTCAGTGTAAATCTGGAGGTCGTGCTCGCAGAGGGATTCGAACATGAACCCGAACGTGTTGAGGTCGTTCTTCAGGATCTTCTCGTTCAGATCCAGGGCGGCGATCGCGAGGGAGACGTCCGTCAGGTGTCTCTTCGGTGCCTTACCTATCCTCGCATCGGATCTGACATTCGGGCTGAAACTCGGGGTGTCTTCGATCATATGCATCCTGTAGAGGCAGTCCCAGTAGGTGTCGAACGTCTCCCGGGCTATGTTCTCGTTGTCGAACTTCTTCATGTCAGACATGATCTTGCTGTTGGTTGCCAGAGAGCTCTCGTTCCTCGCGAGGGATCTGAGGAGCATCGCCATCTTGTCCGAGTCTAGGTCCCTTCCATCCATCCTAGCCGCGTCTTCCGAGGCATGTTCCACATAGTCCTTCGCTATGATCCCTGGGACGACGCCTTTGACCAGGCTTCCTGGCCATCCGCCGCGGACGCAGAGACGGATTAGATGTTCCAGCGTGACCTCTCCACAGCTCTTCATCTCCATCTCAGAATCGAACATGTCTCTCAGGGAGATGCTCCCGTCAGAATCCCCGCTCTCGTACAGCGTCATGGTGCGCATCCTCATCCTTCCGATGCGTCCGGTTCCGCTGTGGACGTATTCGTTCCTTCTCGGTACGGACGAACCCGTCAGGATGTACCTCCCCTTCTGCTGCTTCTTGTCCACATCCGAGCGGACGGTGTCCCATAGGGCGGGAATCTCCTGCCACTCGTCTATGAGGTGCGGTTCCTCCCCCCTGAGGGCCATCCTCAGATCAGCTTTTACGAGCTCCTTCGTGGGTATCGGACCCTCCGTATCAGCTATGCCGATCTCGCTGTTGGCATGGTTCTTCGCTGTCCATGTCTTTCCGCACCAGCGAGGTCCTTCGATGGATACCGCTCCGAACGATCCGAGCATCGCCCCCATCCTTTCATCAATCAGTCTGGGTCTGTATCCGTCTGGTGTCAGCGTCATGATGGATGGTGATAATGCATGCTAGCTATTAGTAGGTTTTCCATAGATGAACTAGTAGGATTTTCTACTAGTTGTTAGTAGGTTTTCCATAGTTGAACTAGTAGGATTTCCTACTAGTAGCTGGTGGAAATCTATGATTCTGTACGCACAGGCCCTCAGACGAGGGCTGTGAGCCATCCCAATATGTCGGAGTAGACATTCTCATGGTCCGTCTCGTTTAGGATCTCGTGTCTCATGCCCGGGTACAGGATCATGTCGGGCTTCAGGCCACGTCCCTCCAGGGCGGCCTTGGCCTTCTCGACCCCCTTCCCGAAGTCTCCCACGGGGTCGTCCTGCCCGGAGATGAACAGCACCGGTAGGTCCTTGGGGATGTTCCCGAAGCCCTCCTCCCTCTCCACCCTGCGGATCAGGGTGAACAGGTCGCGGTACGCCGCGTCCGTGAACCGGAACCCGCAGTCCGGGTCGGCGTCGTAGGCCTTCAGGGACTCGGGGTTGGCGCAGAGCCACTTGTTGGGGAGGTCCGGCGAGTCGAACCTCTTGTCGTAGCTGCCGAACACCAGGTTGTTGAGCAGGCCGCTGCGGTGGTGGTTCCCCCTGACCATGCAGAGCAGCTTGGCGATTGTCAGAGCCAGGGTCACCTGGTAGCCTGCCTGCTGACCCGTACCCATGATGACTGCCGCGTCCACGTCGTTACCACCGACGGTCAGGAACCTCCTGGTCACGAAGGACCCCATGCTGTGCCCCATGACGAAGTGCGGGATCCCGGGGAGGTCGGACCTCATCCTGTCGTTGACCTTGCGCATGTCCTCAACGAGCATGTCGTCCCCGTGCTCCTCGGCGATGAACCCCTTCTCCTCGGAGGTCCCGCCGTGGCCCAGGTGGTCGTGGCCGTAGACTGCGAACCCGTTGGTGTTCAGGAACGTCGCGAAGTCCTCGTACCTGAGGATGTGCTCGGTCATGCCGTGGACTATCTGGAGCGATGCTTTCGGATTCCCCTCTGGCATCCACCTGTAGCAGTTCAGCTCCTCGTCGCCGCGGGACGACGGCATCGTGAAGTTCTCTCTGGCCATGGACGGTGTCTCGCCTTCGTCGGTATATCATGGTTGCGAACGGTGCGAAGGGTCGGTGCGAAGCTGTTCCCGTTCCGGGTCTTCCCATCTTTACCTTAAACGCCTCTTCGCAGATTTGTGTTGTAACGCCGTTGATTGCAAACAAGGTTCGAAAGCAGGCATGAGAGTGCAGATGTCTCCGTACTGGAGAGGTGGGAAACGGGTCGGAGATCATTGATTCAATGACCGTTAATAGTTTTTCGGCATTTTCGGTGACCCCCCTGTGAGCCTTTTATACCGCATCCGACGATGGAGAGACCATGGGGAGGAAGGGCAGGTCCGAGGGCAAGGGGTTCGTCACCAGGGTGTACCCCGCGTATCCCAACAGGACGCAGGAGCGCGAGATGCTGAGGCAGCTCGACGTCGCCAGGAGGGTGTACAACCACTTCGCCGGAATCTGCATCGACTGCCTGGTGGACGGCAACCACATCCCCGATTTCTATGAGATGAACGGGGAGTTCACCCGGATGAGGGCGGACGACTATCTGCTCAGGACGGTGAACTCATACACCCTGAGGGAGACCATCACACGTGTCTGTCAGGCGGTGGACAGATGCGAGAGGAGATCGCTGGAGGACGGGGAGCTCCACGTACCACGCATCAAGACTCCGTCCAGGTTCCGCTCCATATGCTTCGACCCCCATCCGTCGAAGATCAGGAACAACCGCATATTCCTGAACAGGGAGCTGAGCATCCGCTGCAGGAACCTGTCCAAGCCCAAGGACGGCAGGGCCGTGACCGTGAGGGTTGTGCATAAGGGCACCGGGAGGTGGTACATCCACATCACCTACGAGACCGACAGGCTGATCCGCGGGGAGATGGACGTGGAGGAACCGAACAAGGCCGA
>CALUOK010000009.1 GCA_944322255.1 Candidatus Methanomethylophilaceae archaeon
GGATCTCAATCTGTTCCACCCCTGCCATGGATGGACATCGAATTAATTATTCAAATAAGTTAGGTTCGTGACTATAGAATGGTTAGAAGGATCAGGATCTTTATCGTGTCATAGATAAAGAACTGGACGCTGGACCCAAGCTGGGTAGTTATGTCCATACCCAAGGCGGTTAGAAGGGAACCGATCAATTCGTTCAACCATTGCATCCCCAGAATCTGATCCTGGATGAAGTCCCATGCACTCACAGGTCATCACCTTCTACACAGTACAGGGGTACATCACCATCGCTCGCATCCGATGGCGCATATCCGATCGACGCTTGCTTCCGCCATTCGCATTTCAATGCCGGGTAAACTGTCATGTCTTACGCATAGACGATTATCTATATAGATACATCGACAACAATCTATGTAATTTCGTCACAGCATTTTGTTCAGGAATTCGATCATTTCGCGTACACGGTCCTGATTGATGGAGTAGTGGGTCCACTGCCCCTCCTTTCTGGAGGAAACCAATCCGCATCTGGAGAGGACGGACATGTGATGTGAAAGCGTGGGCTGTGTGAAGTCGAATTCTTCCAGGATTTTGCAAGCGCAGAGTTCTCCATCACTGAGCATCTCCATGATTTTTATCCGGTTGGGATCAGACAATGCTTTGAAAACGTCAGCATCCATATAGATACATAGACATTCATCGATATATTTAAATCATCCACAGGTTAATTTCAATCAACGAGGCATAATCATGGCATCTAGTGTGATAGCCAATATGAAGACCTGTGACAAGAGAAGCCGTATCACCGTGACAGCAAGAGATGATGGTAGCATGGACGTGGACATCCAGACGGATTGCGATCACGTCCGTGAGTACGCTGATCGTCTCAGGACCATATCTATGGAGGATGTTGTTTCCTTCAATGGGAGCAGAATAGTCGATCCCGAAGTTCGGGGAGAGATGTCAGCGACGTGTCTCTGCCCGATAGCAGTTTTCTCTGCGGCCTGGCAGGAGATGGAGATGCTGTCGAAGAGCACGTGTAGAAAGGTACACACTAACGAGATCATTCTCGACCCCGATTCCGAGTGATTGGGATGGATGAGGTCAGTGATCAGTCAGATCATCTCATCTTGGACTTCTGACGATCGGCCTTGTCCTTCAGGTAGCTCTGTCTCGCTCTCTCCTCAACCGTTTCAGGATCCAGGTCCTCGTCCTCGAGCTCCTCGGTCTTCGATTTTTCCAGATTGATAAGGTTCTCGCGGATTTCCTCGCCTTCGAAGTCGAACCCGCTGTATTTCTTGGTCTCCTTGCGGATGATCAGCTCGCCGTTCACGACATGGAACTCCACGTAATCGCCCACTTCCAGGTTCATGACGTCCGGAAGGCCCTCGACCAGACTGATCCTGTTGTTCTGCCCGAACTTGCTGCGCCCAATCAATACCATTGATACCATCGATGGAATCGCTGGAAAACCTATTTATACGCATCTTGACAATGATGGAACTGATAACATGAATGGAAAGAATGTTATTGATGAGATGGGACGGCGGGAGACCCCGACGACGGACGAGGCGGACAGGTTGAGGGCCATCGACAGGATGGTAAGCGTCAGCGTTCTCGCCACGTTCCTCCGCGATTTCCCTCTGACGTACCTGACGAAGGACGAGCGCAGGGTCTTCATGGGTTTCCAGAAATACATCATCCACCTCGAGGGGCAGCTCTTCGAGGAGGCCGGAGTCAGCAGATGAGCCGCTATCCGTTCACAGACTGCCTCAACGAGTACATGCCTTTGGAGTACGGGCATATCTCATCCAGCACGTACGCCACGACCCGCCGCAAGCTGGTTCAGCTGGGCAAGATCTTCCACGAGCTGAAGCATGACGGCAGGGTCTCCACCGACAACCCCCGCAAGATCACCGCCAAGGACATCGACGCCTTCGTGGGATACCGCAAGGCCAACGGCGTCGTGGATGCCACGATCCTCAAGGACCTGGGCATCCTGAAGAAGATGCTCGCGTACTTCGACAACGACGCTGTCTCCGCGTTCAAGTCGAAGTACCCGGCACACTACCCTAAGAAGTACAAGAGGCGCGCACCGGCGATGGAGGAGTCCGTCGTCGACAGGATCCTCGCACGCGCGATGGAGGTCTCTGAGTTCGACTGGAAGCTCTCCGAGGCCTACGGCATCGTGTGCCTTGCCATCTGCACCGGCCTCCGCCCGAAGGAGCTCCGCATGATGTATGTCAGGAACGTCCACATCTCCGGCGACAGCGCCGAGATCCTCGCGGTCCATGTGAAGGGTGAGGGCTCCTACGGCACCGCCCGCTGGATCCCCGTCCATCCGGACGGAGTCCCTCCCCTCAGGAAGTACCTAGAGGCCAGGGCCTTCAAGCTGGAGATCTCCGGCAAGACCTCCGACGCCCTCTTCCCTCCGATCAGGGGCAAGGAGGAGTTCATCGGATACAACATGCTGGAGAAGCTGAAGAAGGCGGTCGAGGAGGATATCGGGGAGACATTCGAGCTTCGCAAGTGCAGACGCACTTTCGGACAGCGCGCACTCGACGAGGGACACGACATTCACAACGTCTCCCTGGTCATGGGACACACCACGATCTCCACGACGCAGCGTTACTACTGCGACAAGGACAACCGTTCAGCAACCGACGAAATGCTAGCATTCTGGGAAAACACTAGACAAATGGAGGACGCCTGATCTGCAGACGGAAATCCATAGATTTTTTTCGAGGTGATCTGGATTGAGAAGTGGCGGGCCTGAAGGGATTCGAACCCTTGGCCGTTCGATTAAGAGTCGAACGCTCTACCTAGCTGAGCTACAGGCCCACTAAACCCCTTGAATACCTACTTGTACATAAAGCTATCCTTGGCTGGAAAGGTGTGCTGGCTGTTCCGTTCTCATCACCGCCCGAACCAAACCCATATAAGCGCAGTACGGGAATACCCGTCCCGATGTCTAAGTTGAAGGTAAGGGACCTGATGACCACGCAGGTGGTGACGCTTAAGCCCGACGACACCGTCAAGAAGGCGGTCATAAAGTTCGCGTTGGACAACATCTCCGGCGCACCCGTGGTGGATAACAGGAACCACCTCCTGGGAATACTCAGCGAGAACGACGTTCTCGGCATGCTTCTCAAGTACCAGGACGAGCTCGACGAGGACAGCCCCGGCAGCGTCATGCTGAACTACCCCATGGACTCCGCTCTGGAGGAGAGCACAATTCTCAAGAGCGTCTCCGAGGAGATCTCCAACACCCTGGTCTCCGACATCATGACCCGCACCGTCCTCACGACGACCCCGGACACGACGATCATGGAGGTCCTGTCGTCCATGCTGGAGATGAAGGTCAACCGCCTCCCCGTCATTGAGAAGGGGGTCGTTGTCGGAATCATCTCCAGAGGGGACATCATCTTCGCTCTCTACAAGAAGAAGGCCTGAAGCCGGATGATAGAGGTCCACGTACTGGCCAGCGGCAGCGATGGCAACTGCACCGTCATCGAATGCGACGGCGAGGCCATCATGATCGACGCAGGCGTCAGCTGCAGGAAGATCCTGTCGCTCATGGACCAGGAGGGGGTCGACAGGGACGTCGTGAAGGCGATCCTGCTCACCCACGAGCACAGCGACCACGTGGTGGGAGCCGGAGCCACGGCCAGGAAGCTGGGCGTGCCGGTGATGTGCAACCCCGCCACCTTCTCCCAGCTGAGCCTGGGCAACGTGGACTACATCCCCTTCGACACCGCGGACCCCTTCGACGTGGCCGGCTTCCACGTCACGCCCCTGCCCACGTCCCACAACGCCATCGAGCCCAACGCGTTCCTCACGCAGAAGGACGATAAGAGCATCCTCCTGGCCACGGACACCGGGAAGATGACGTTCCAGATCGAGGCCGCCCTGAAGATGGCCGACATCGCGGTCATCGAGTCCAACTACGACAACAAGATGCTGGCGGACGGCCCCTACCCTGTGGCCCTGAAGAGGCTCATAGGCAGCGAGAGGGGGCATCTGTCCAACGTGGACTGCGCCAACGCCATACGCAGGACCATGTCGGATTCGGCGCGCCAGCTGTTCCTGGCACATCTCAGCAAGACCAACAACATACCCGATCTCGCCAGGGACACGGTCTCGGAGATAACGGGCATCAGGCGTCTGAAGATCGACTGCCTGGAGTTCCCCGGCGACACCAGGACGCTCAAGGCGTAGGCCTGACAGCCATCGCCTTCTCGGAGTTTATCAGAACGTCCGCCAGGACCTTCGGCAGCATCACCAGGTCCTCCTTCAGCAGCTTGTAGTCCCTGTCGGGTCCGACGAACTCCGGCAGGTCCTCGAGGACGCGGATCAGGATGGGCTTCAACTCGTCAGCCTCCACAGGCTGCACGGACGCAGGCTCCGGAGCGGGGGCCGGCTCCGGGATCCTCTCGGGCTCCGCCTTCACGGGTTCGGGAGCGGACACTGTGGGCTTCGGGGGCAGCGGTTCCGGCTCGGCCACGGGGGCCCCCTCGTCGAAGGACTCCTCCGCGAAACCGTCGAACTCGTCGGGAATCGGCTCGTCCTGGAAGTCGTCGGGCGAGTCGTCGAAGGGGATGTCGTCCGCACCCTGGGGTGTCGGCTGGGCCTTGGGCGGTTCCGGGACAGGCTCGGGACGCGGGACCG
This sequence comes from Candidatus Methanomethylophilaceae archaeon, assembly GCA_944322255.1. Lineage (GTDB taxonomy): Archaea > Thermoplasmatota > Thermoplasmata > Methanomassiliicoccales > Methanomethylophilaceae > Methanoprimaticola. Next base: position 4,663 of record CALUOK010000009.1, read on the forward strand.
GGGGGACCTCGTCGATGCGGGTGGCCACCGTGTTCCTCTTCCCGCGGAGACGGTCCACCTCGGACATGTGCACCTTGGAGAGCTCCAGGACCTTCTCGTAGTAGTCCTTCTCCTCGTCGGTCAGCGTGTCCAGCGTGTTCCTGCCGCCCATCGCACCCCTGATCGCCATCTGGCAGATCTTCTGGGTCCTGATGTGGACGACGTCCTTGGCCAGCCTCTCGGCCTTCTTCCTGCGCTGCTCGGCCCCCTCGCACATGACGGACTCGGGGTCCAATGCCATCTGGCGGTCGTACTCCAGGCGGAGGGACGTGAGCAGGTTGGCGATCGCCCTGAACAGGTCCTTCCTGACCTGGGTGATAGCGCTGCTCTTCATCTCCACCCTGTACAACTCCGACAGCTCGTCGAACGACATCGGCTCCAACGCAGGGCTCATCGGAAGGCCATCAACGGTGCCATAGATAATGGCTCCGACACAGACATATGCGCGTGCGCGGATGCGGAACGCATGAGGGCATCCGATGTCTGCAGGGTCCGCGACGGCTGTGTGGAGGTGGACGTGTCCGTCTCCCCCAGGTCCAACCGCTCCGGCCCGGACGGGTACGACGAGTGGAGGCGCAGGATGAACGTCAGGGTCAAGGCCCCTCCCCTGGACGGCCGCGCCAACAGGGAGGTGGCGGAGCTGTTCCGTGAGATCACCGGATGCAGGTCCGAGGTCACCGCCGGCCAGACGTCCAGGCAGAAGACCGTGACCGTCCACGGGGACCCCGGGGCCATCATGGCATCCCTGGAGGCGGCCGTCGATGGATGACGCGGAGCGCCTTGAGCAGATACAGGCCCTTCTGGACGAACTGAACGACATGTCCGGGACCCACATCATCCTGGTGGAGGGCCTGAAGGACGTGGCGTCCCTGAGGCACGTGGGCGTGGACGGGGAGTTCTTCTGCGTCCAGAGCGGAGGCGGCCCGGTGAAGGCAGCGGAGCACGTCTGGCACAGCGGCAAGCAGGCGGTCATAATGACGGACTGGGACCGCAGGGGAGGGACCCTCGCCAGGGCCCTCCGCGACAACCTGTCCGCCCTGGACGTCAGGTACGACGACAGGATCCGCGGGGAGCTGGCGGTGCTGTGCCGCCCCTACGTGAAGGACGTGGAGTCGGTCGACGCCGTGGTGCTCCTGCTGCAGAGGTCCTGCGGGATGTCCCCCTGAGGGATATGACAATCCTTATGTCGGCGACGCGTATCGACATGGGATGAGCGGAGTCTTCATCGTCATCGAGGGGGTGGACGGTTCTGGTAAGTCCACCGTGTGCCGCAGGGTCGCGGAGGCCCTGTCCTCCAGAGGGGTTCGCGCAGTCGTCACCGCGGAGCCCACCCACGAGGGCATAGGGGCGTTCATACGCTCCGGGGCGGCCGGCCGCATATCCCAGCGCACCGAGGCGCTGCTGTTCGTGGCGGACCGCAACGACCACACCGAGCGCATAGCCAGGGAGGTGGGGGACGGCGCCGCGGTCATCTGCGACAGGTACTTCGCCTCGACGGTCGCCTACCAGTCCGCGAAGCTGGACGGCGACAGCTCGGACAGGGACTGGCTCATCCAGATCAATTCGGATTTCAGGGACAGGGCTGACGTCACGATCCTGCTGGACATCGACCCCCGCGAGGGGCTCTCCAGGGTGGACAGCAGGGGGGAGGGCATCAGCAAGTTCGAGAACCTCGCCTTCCTGGAGCAGGTGCGCGCAAACTACCTGCGCCTGGCGGAGGAGTTCGGGTTCCGCGTCGTGGACGCGTCCAGGAGTGCGGACGAGGTGTTCTCGGACGTGATGTCCATCATAGACGAGGTCGTTTGAGATGCATCCTTCGGAGGAGATCTACTGCGAGAAGAGCACCAAGCTCAGGGGTAAGACCGTGGTCATGGGGATCACGGGGAGCATTGCCGCGGTCGAGTGCTTCGGCACGATCAGGGAGCTGATCAGGCACGGCGCCGAGGTGTACCCGGTCCTGACCAGGGAGGCTGCCAAGCTGGTGACCCCGGACGCGCTGGAGTTCGCCAGCGGCCACAGGCCGGTCACGGACCTCACAGGGAGGACCGAGCACATCACCATGATGGCCGCCCGCTCCGCGGACCTGCTCCTGATCTACCCAGCCACCGCCAACACCATATCGAAGATCGCCAACGGCATCGACGACACGCCGGTCACGTCCATGGCCACCGTGGCCATCGGGACAGGGATTCCCGTGGCCATCGCCCCGGCGATGCACGAGTCCATGATCAGGAACCCTGCGGTGGAGGACAACATCGAGCGCCTCAGGAAATGGGGCGTCAGCTTCATCGGCCCCCACAGCGACGGGGTCAGGTCCAAGGTGGCCTCCAAGGAGGAGGTCGTCGCCTGGACGTTCAAGATACTGTCGAGGAACTTCTTCCACGGCAAGCGCCTGCTGATCATCGGGGGCCGCAGCGAGGAGCCCATCGACTCCATGAGGATCATCACCAACCGCTCCACCGGCATGATGGCCGTGGAGGTCGCCAAGCGCGCCTTCGAGAGGGGCGCGGACGTGGAGCTGTGGATGGGCGGATGCAGCGTGCCGCTGCCCGACTACATCCCCACCAAGAGGTTCGAGACCGTCGCGGACCTGGTGGAGATGGTCCGCGGCATAGACCACGACGCGGTGATCGTGCCGGCGGCTCTGGCGGACTTCGCGCCGCACGACGTGACCGTCGGGAAGATCCCCAGCGACCAGGGGTTCGGGCTGGACCTGGACCCGGTCCCCAAGGTGCTGCCTCTGATCCGCACCAGGTGCGACGTCGTGATCGGGTTCAAGGCGGAGTCCGGGCTCACCAGGCAGGAGCTGGTCGAGAAGGCCAGGTCCCGTCTGGAGATGTACAACCTGGCCGCCGTCGTCGCGAACGACATAGATGTCGTGGGGAGGACGTCCTCGTCCGCCACCCTGGTCACGAGGACCGACGCGAAGGACATATCTGGGACAAAGGCGGAGGTCTCCGACGCCATCCTGGACTACTGTGTGAAGAAGCTATGATCTCGTCTTTCTGCCCCGGTCACGTCTCCTGCGTATTCCAGCCGATCACATCGTTCGACGCCATGTCGACGGGTTCCCGCGGCATAGGCATCAGGCTCAACAAGGGCGCCACCGCCACGGTGGAGGAGAGGGACGACGGGGTCGTCAACATCTACCTGGACGGCACCCAGGCCATCGCCCACATCACCAGGATGGTTGCCGAGACCCTCGCACCCGGTGTGGGGTTCGACATCCGCATAACCAACGACCTGCCGGTGAGCCAGGGATTCGGGATGAGCGCCGCGGGGGCGGTGGCCACCGCCCTGTGCATAGCCGGCATGACGGGCCAGTCCCGCACGGCCGCGTTCTCGGCCGCCCACACCGCGGAGGTCATGGGCGGCGGCGGACTGGGGGATGTGGCGGCAATCGTCGCCGGAGGGGACGTCCCCGTGAGGACCGTCGCCGGCCTGCCGCCCTTCGGCAGGGTGGAGAACGCGGACTTCTCGATCGAGAACCTGACGCTGGCCGTCATCGGAGGGGAGCTCAGGACGGATTCCGTACTCGGCGACCCCTACAAGCTGAAGAGGGTGAGGGAGGCGGCGACCGAGTCCATGGACTCCTTCCTGATGGACCCCAGCTACGAGAACCTGTACGACGTCTCCAACAGCTTCTCATCCAGGTCGGGACTGGAGAGCCCCGCGATAAGGCGCGGCATCGAGCGCCTGATGGCCAAGGGCCACCGCGCAGGCATGTGCATGCTGGGCAACAGCCTCTTCACCGACGCGCCCGAGAAGGACGTCTGGGCGGTGTTCGGCAGGGGGCACGTGAGGACCTTCAGGTGCGCCTCGTCCAGGAAGGAGATAATCACTCGTAGAGCGTGAACAGGACGTCGTCCCCGTCCACGTCGAAGAGACCAATCCTGGCGCCGCAGTCCAGCCAGGCGTGGGCGTAGTTCACCGCGGCGAAGGCCGTGACTATGTCCCCGCACTCCCTGAAGTGCTTGGCGTCGGAGTAGTAGCAGTTTGCCATCTCCAGGAAGCTGTCCGCGAGCCTGCGGTTGTACGATTTGGCCGGAGTCGCGATCCTGATCTTGGCCAGGGCCCTGGCCGTGATGTCAAGGTACTTCTCGATGCGCTCCTCGGTGACGACGTCGATCCTCTCGCCCATGGTCCCCTCCAGGAATCGGACGGTAATGGATGTATCGGTCCGGGGCGCGCGCCTATAATAAGGAGGACGCGTTACGAGCAGGCATGATAATCGTAGGCGGGTCGTCATCCAGGGATCTGGCCAAGGAGCTGGCCTCCATCCTCGGATGCAAGTACGTTCAGGCTGCTTCCACCAGATTCCCCGACGGGGAGTGCTACACCAGGATCGACGAGGAGTCCCTCGACGACGACGTGGTCATCGTCCAGAACACCTACCCCAATGACAATCTCATCGAGATGTTCCTCCTGCAGGACGCGGTCCGCAGGATGGGGGCCAAGAAGGTCACCCTGGTGATCCCGTACTTCGGGTACGCCAGGCAGGACAGGGTGTTCAAGCCCGGAGAGCCCGAGTCCGCCAAGGTCATGTGCAGGCACCTCAACATGGGGTGCGACAGGGTCATCACCATCGACATCCACAAGGAGGCCGTCCTGGACCACTTCGACTGCCCCCACGTGGACCTGAAGGCCGCGGCCGTCATCGCCGATTACTTTAAGGACAGCAGGATCGACCTGGTCCTCTCCCCCGACATAGGGGCCGCCGGACGCGCCAAGGACGTCGGCGAGAGGATGGGCGTGCCCTACGACCACCTGGAGAAGACCCGTCTGTCCGGAGTCGACGTGCGCATCGCCCCCGCCAAGATGGACTGCACCGGCAAGAGGATCCTCATCGTGGACGACATGATCTCCACCGGAGGGACCATCATCGCCGCCGCCCAGGCCCTCAAGGACGCCGGAGCGGTCAGCGTGTCCGTCGCATGCACACACGGCGTGTTCGTGAACAACGCCCTGGAGAGGCTCACCGGAAGCTTCCTGGACAACGTCCTCTGCTGCAACACCCTGGACAACGAGGTCTCCCACATCTCCGTGGCCGGGATCATCGCCGACGCCATAAGGAAGGGATGATGCCGTGTCGATGAAAGAGGACGATTTCGCGGACTGGTACCTGGACATCGTGGAGAAGGCCAACCTCTCCGACAAGAGGTACCCCATCAAGGGGATGAACGTCTGGACCCCCTACGGCTGGAAGATCATGAGGCAGATCGACTCCTACATCCGCCAGGAGTTCGACGCCACCGACCACGACGAGGTCTGCTTCCCCCTGATGATCCCGGAGGACCAGTTCGCCAAGGAGAAGGACCACATCAAGGGCTTCGACGAGGAGGTCTACTGGGTCACCCACGCCGGACTCAACGAGCTCGACGTGAGGCTGGTCGTGAGGCCCACCTCCGAGACCGCCATGTACCCCATGTTCTCCCTGTGGATCAGGTCCCACCAGGACCTCCCCCTGAAGACGTACCAGATCGTCAACACGTTCCGCTACGAGACCAAGCAGACCCGTCCGTTCATCAGGGTCCGCGAGATCCACTTCTTCGAGTCCCACACCTGCCACGTGTCCGAGGAGGACGCCCAGTGCCAGATCGAGGAGGACATCGAGATCCTCGAGAGAATCGCCAAGAAGATCTGCCTCCCGTACATGCTGTGCATCCGCACCGACTGGGACAAGTTCCCCGGGGCGCACTACACCGTGGGCATCGACACGTCCATGCCTAACGGGAGGACCCTGCAGATGGGTTCCATTCACCACTACCGCACCAACTTCTCCATCCCCTACGACATCACCTACGAGGACGAGAACGGTGAGCACAAGCACGTCCACCAGACCACGTTCGGCATGAGCGAGCGCCTGGTGGGTGCCCTCATCGGGGTGCACGGCGACGACAACGGGCTGGTCCTGCCCCCGGGCATCGCCCCGTTCCAGGTGGTCATCATCCCCATCGTCTCCAAGAAGACGACCGTGGACGTCATGGGTGCCGCCAGGGAGACCGCCAAGGTGCTCGCCGACGCCGGCATCAGGGTCAAGCTGGACGACAGCGACGCCCGCCCCGGCAACAAGTACTACGAGTGGGAGATGAAGGGAGTGCCCCTCCGTCTGGAGCTGGGAGGCCGCGACATCGAGAACGGCGTGGTCTCCTTCGCCAGGAGGGACACCGGCGAGAAGGGAACCATCGACGCCAAGGACCTGGTCCCCGGTGTCAGGATGCTGCTCGACGTGATCTCCGAGGACATGCTCGCCAAGGCCGAGGAGATCCAGAGGTCCAGGATCGCGGAGATCGACTCCATGGAGGACATCCCTCAGGACAAGATCCTCAGGCTGGGATGGTGCGGCTGCCCCGAGTGCGGACACAGGTTCGAGGACACCACCGAGTTCAAGATCCTCGGGTTCCCCTACCACCCCGAGCCCTTCTCCGGCAAGTGCATCGTGTGCGGCAAGCCCGTCGACAAGGCGGCGTACGCGGCACACACGATGTGATCATAAACATGATGAAAGGGGTCCCGGAGTTCCCGGGGCCCCGGATTTCCCTTTACGACTTTCCTGCGACCAGGTCCAGGTTCCTCTTGGAGGTGCTGTACAGGCGCTCCATCGGGCCGGTGTCGATGTAGCTCGGGTCCGCCTGGAGGACCTTCAGCTCCAGGGCGTCGCACATCTCCTTCGTGGCCCTGTCGAACTCGTCCCTCGGCTCCAGGTGGTTGTCGATCTGGACGGCGTTCTCGTAGCCGCACATGTGCAGCAGCGTCTTCATCTTCTCGTTCTTGTCCCCGGGGAATATGTCCATCCCCTTGGCCATGTCGGATGCGCCCAGGAAGTCCTCCCAGTTGGTGGCCACCGCGGGGGTGACCAGGAGCACCCCGGTGAACTCCTTGATCAGCCTGAGGTATCCGTCCAGTCCGCCCACCGACACGCCCACGCAGTCGTCGCAGACGCGTCCGTTGCAGTCCCTGAACACCTCTATCGGGAACGAGACGTTCTCCTTCCCCCACTTGGTAAGGTCCCAGCCGTAGTTCCCGCACATGCCGTAGTACATCGCGACGGCGTCGACCCTGCCCTGGATCATCACCAGCTCGTTCTGCAGGTCGTCCATCAGGACCTTCGGCTCGGCGTGGAGGCCCAGGTTCTTCGATTTGATAACCACGTTGAACCTGTCCCGGTCGATGTCCGCCCCGTGGTTCAGGAAGTCGAACTCGTCGATCTCGGTGAACGGCACGTCGTAGTATTCCAGCTTCCTCTTCAGGCTCCCGTTGTAGGGGGTGTCGATGACGTACACCGACTTCTCCTCCGGGTCCGTGGAGAGGCTGTGGATGAGCTCATCCTCCAGCATCGGGCACACGATGGCGCCCAGTATTCCCTTGGTCATGATGATACAATCCTGTGATCGCTTTTTAACTGGGCCAGTTCCCGCCATGGAACCGGCGATACCCAATTAAACGGTCAGCCTGTACGGACGTCCATGGCATTCCAAGAGGGCGAGACGGTCTATCTCGAGGACGCGAACGGAAAGAGGGTGTGGGCCAAGGTGGCCTACGGAATGGTGAAGGTGCAGTCCCTGGGCGCCATAGACGGCACCAGGTTCAGGGACCTGGACGACGGGGACAGGCTCACCATAGTCGGAAGGGAGTACACCGTGTTCCGCCCCGGTGTCACCGAGCTCATGGACTCCCTCGAGAGGGGGGCCCAGATTATCTCCCCGAAGGATGCGGCCACCATCCTGATGCACTGCGACGTCAAGTGCGGCGACAGGGTGATCGAGGTCGGCGCCGGGTCCGGGGGACTCACCACTGCGCTGCTCCACGCCGTCGCCCCCGAGGGCAGGGTCCACACGCTGGAGCTCAAGGAGGAGAACGCCCACCGCGCCGGCAGGAACGTGGCCAGGGTCGGCTTGGACAGGTACTGGTCCTACGCCATCGGCGACGCCAGGGAGATGGATCCCGGCGTGGACTGGCAGGCCGACGTGCTGACGATGGACATGCCGGACCCGTGGCTGGCGCTCCCCAATCTGGAGGGCAGCCTCCGCGCCGGTGGCAGGATATGTGCCTACGTGCCTAACATGAACCAGGTGGAGTCCATAGTCGTCGCACTCAGGGAGGCGGGCTACTCCGACGTCCACGCGCTTGAGAACATACAGCGCTACCTGGAGGTCCATCCCGGCGGGGTGAGGCCGTCGTTCGACACCCTCGGACACACGGGGTACCTGGTGTTCGGGAGGAAGAGGTCCGGGAAGAAGGAATGACCGTACCGGTCAGGCCTCGAAGTTGGGGTCGTCCCAGCTGAGGACCCCGGTCTCCACGGCCCTCTCGTAGCAGAAGATCTTGTGCTCCAGCAGCTTCAGGGCCTTCTCGAGGGCGGCCTGCTGCTCCAGCAGGTCCTCCTTCTTCCTCTGCATCAGGGCGAGCCTGTCGGGTATGGTCCCGTCGCCGAGGGCGTAGAGCCTGTTGTACTCGACGATCTCCTCCACGGTGAACCCTGCCGCCTTGAGGCACTGGGCGAACTGGATGGCCTTGCAGTCCTCCTCGGTGTAGTCGCGGATGTGCCCGTTGCCCCTCTTTATGGCGGGGATGACCCCCTCGCGCTCGTAGTAGCGCAGGGTGTCCTGTGGGATTCCGTACTTCTCGCTGACTTCCGCAATCTTCATCTTACCACGTTCTCGACAGTCGGAGATTAGAGGACCGTTCTATATAACGGTTGCACGGTGCCCCCTTATGGCGCGCTCCCCGACGTTGGATGGGTCGGGAGGTCGTCGTCGGCGCGTCCGTGCCGTTCCCCGGGCCGCAACCTGGGCCGAACAACCTATTATATATGAGGACCGTCTCCACCCCAAATACAGCTTAAAAGCTATCCATGGGCCTGTAGCTCAGCTAGGTAGAGCATCTGACTTTTAATCAGGTGGTCAAGGGTTCGAATCCCTTCAGGCCCGCCATGGACTTCATGAGCGATCGAACGGCAGATCAAGTATGAGGAAGGCATGCAGGGCATTTCTCGAAAACTGATTTCCAGCTGACCGGGCTGGGCAAAAGTAGGTGAATCACTTGGCAGCAGAAAACATCTCGTTCAACGTACTCAAGCACGTCCTCGTGCCTGAGCACCACCTCTTGTCGGAGGATGAGGCGAAGGAGGTTCTTTCCAGGAAGAACATGACTCCCGACCAGCTTCCGAAGATAAGGAAAAGCGATCCGGGAATCAAAGTTCTGGAGAGCATCCATGGACCCATCGACGAGGGCCGTGTGGTGAAAATCGTCAGGAAGAGCGAAACCGCGGAGGAGTTCGTCGCGTACAGGCTCGTCATAAGGGGGTAAACAATTGAGGGATCTAGTCAAACTGTACTTCTCCGAGCGTAACATCGTCAACCACCACACATCCTCATTCAACGACTTCCTGGCCACGCCCGACAATCCCAACAGCAGGATGCAGAGGATCGTCGACGACATCAGGGTCCCCACCGACGACGCCGAGAGGGGGATAATCAAGCTCGACCCCGAGAGGACCGGCGGAAGGAACATCGAGATCCACATCGGAAGGAAGAGGGACGAGGAGGGCAACATCGACCTCCAGGCCAAGCCCACCATCCGCATCGAGGAGCCCAAGGTCATGGAGGCCAACGGATACAGCCACGAGCTGACCCCCATGGAGGCCAGGCTCAGGAACCTCAACTACATGTCACCGGTCTACGTGAGGTTCGAGGTCTTCGAGGACGGAATCGAGAAGGAGATGCCCGAGGGCGAGAAGTGGATCCACGTGGGAGACCTCCCCATGATGGTCAAGTCCAAGGGATGCAACCTCAACAGGGAGGTCATCGAGAGGCATCTCGAGCGCACGCTCACCGACGCCGAGTACCTCGAGGAGCTCGTCAAGCAGAAGGAGGACCCCAGGGAGCCGGGAGGATACTTCATCATCGGCGGAACCGAGAGGGTCCTGATCACGCTCGAGGACCTGGCCCCCAACAGGGTCATGGTCGAGTACAACGAGAAGTACGGCGCCGCGGTCGAGGTCGCCAAGGTGTTCTCCCAGAAGGACGGCTACCGCGCGCTCACCCTCGTGGAGAAGAAGAAGGACGGCATGGTCATGGTCTCCGTGCCCGTCGCCTCCGGATCCATCCCGCTGGTGGCCCTGATGAAGGCCCTGGGCATGGAGTCCGACGAGGAGATCTTCGAGACCATCGTGTCCGACGAGGCCATGGCGAACATCGTCTACGCCAACATCGAGGCCTCCTTCGACAAGAAGACCTACGCGCCCAACGGATACCACACCAGGGAGGACGCCATCCTCTTCCTGGAGAGGAACTTCGCCGCCGGTCAGGCGAAGGAGTACAGGACCAAGAAGGTCGAGAGCATCCTCGACAGGTCCCTGCTGCCCCACCTCGGCGACACCGAGGCGGACCGCATGAAGAAGGCCATCTTCCTCGGGCGCATCGCGCGCTCCGTCCTGGAGCTGTCCCTGGGCAAGAGGAAGGAGGACGACAAGGACCACTACGCCAACAAGAGGCTCAAGCTGTCCGGGGACCTCATGGAGGACCTGTTCAGGACCAGCTTCAGCAGCCTCATGAAGGACCTGAAGTACCAGCTGGAGAGGAACTGGGGAAGGAAGAAGAGCGAGATGAACATCGCCTCCTCCATCCGCCCCGACCTGCTGACGCACAAGCTCCTGCACGCTCTGGCCACAGGGAACTGGGTCGGAGGACGCGCCGGTGTGTCCCAGCTGCTCGACAGGACCTCCAACCTGTCCGCCATGTCCCACCTCAGGAGGATCACGTCGTCCCTGACCAGGTCCCAGCCCCACTTCGAGGCCCGTGACCTGCACCCCACCCAGTGGGGAAGGCTCTGCCCCTCCGAGACCCCCGAGGGTCAGAACTGCGGTCTGGTCAAGAACGCCGCGCTCATCATCGACGTGTCCGAGGGCTTCCCCGAGAACGACATCAAATGGATGCTCAGGGAGCTCGACATCGAGTCCGTCAAATCCGGCAACGGCACCCGTGTCTACGTGAACGGGGACCTGGTCGGCGTGCACTCCGACGCCAAGAAGCTGGTCAGCGAGATCAGGGAGCGCAGGAGGTGCGGACTCATCTCCAACGAGATCAACATCCGCCACGACGAGGAGATGGGCGAGGTCATCATCAACTGCGACGAGGGCCGCCTCAGGAGGCCCCTGCTCATCGTCAAGAACGGAAGGCTCATGATCACCAGGAGGCACATCGAGGGCATCCGCGAGGGCAAGGTCAAATGGAACGACCTGTTCCGCGAGGGAATCATCGAGTGGCTCGACGCCGAGGAGGAGGAGGACGCCCTCGTCCTCGTCGACGCGTACGACACCCCCAAGAGGTGCCCCTGCTGCAACCACGCCCTGTCGCCCATGGACGCCGACTGGATGAACCCCGGCAAGGACGGCGACTGCGTGCTCCACTGCAGGTGGTGCGGCGAGGACTTCACCGTGCCCAGCAAGGTCGAGCCCAAGTACACCCACATGGAGGTCGACCCCATGGTCATCCTGGGAGTCGCTTCCGGTATCGTCCCGTACCCCGAGCACAACTCCGCCCCCCGTGTCACCATGGGTGCGGGTATGGGTAAGCAGGCCCTGGGAGTGCCCACCGCCAACTACAGGATCAGGCCCGACACCAGGGGACACCTGATGCAGTACCCCCAGGTCCCGATGGTCCAGACCCAGACCATGCAGTTCATGGGCTACAGCCACAGGCCCGCCGGCCAGAACTTCTGCATCGCGGTCCTGTCCTACCACGGCTACAACATCGAGGATGCCCTGGTCATGAACAAGAGCTCCGTCCAGCGCGGACTCGGAAGGTCCACCTTCATGAGGTCCTACCGCGCGGAGGAGCGCCGCTACCCCGGAGGACAGGAGGACCACTTCGAGATCCCCTCGCCCGACATCATGGGCGCCCGCGCCGACCTGGCGTACGCGTCCCTCGGCGAGGACGGACTCATCTCCCCCGAGAGCGAGGTCCACGGATCCGACGTCCTCATCGGAAAGACATCCCCGCCCAGGTTCCTGGAGGAGGAGACCGACTTCCTCACGCCCCAGAAGAGGAGGGAGACTTCGGTCACCGTCAGGCCCGGGGAGAAGGGATACGTCGACTCCGTCATGATCACCGAGTCCGAGAACGGCTCCAGGCTCGTCCGCGTCAAGGTCAGGGACGAGAGGATTCCCGAGCTGGGCGACAAGTTCTGCTCCAGGTTCGGACAGAAGGGAGTCGTCGGAAGGCTCGTCGACCAGTGCGACATGCCCTTCACCGCCGACGGAGTCACCCCCGACCTCGTCGTCAACCCCCACGGAATCCCGTCCCGTATGACCATCGGGCACGTGCTCGAGATGATCGCGGGCAAGGTCGGATCCATGGAGGGACGCATCATCGACGGTACCGCGTTCTCCGGAGAGAACGAGGAGTCCATCCGCGACGGCCTCGTCAGGAACGGGTTCTGCAGGTCCGGGAAGGAGGTCATGTACGACGGAAGGACCGGACGCATGATCCAGGCCGACGTCTACACCGGTGTCATCTTCTACGAGAAGCTGCACCACATGGTCAGCGGAAAGATGCACGTCAGGTCCAGGGGACCCGTGCAGATCCTGACCAGGCAGCCCACCGAGGGACGTTCCAGGCAGGGAGGTCTCAGGTTCGGAGAGATGGAGAGGGACTGTCTGATCGGTCACGGCGCCGCCATGGTCATCAAGGACCGTCTGCTGGACGAGTCCGACGGAACCCAGCAGTACATCTGCGGCAACCCCAAGTGCGGACACATCGCCATCATGGACAGGCACGGCTCGCTGTACTGCCCGGTGTGCAAGAACAACACCAACATCTACCTCGTACAGACTTCGTACGCGTTCAAACTCCTCATGGACGAGCTCCTGTCGCTCGGTGTCGCCATGAGGCTTCAGCTGGAGGACTTGAGATGACAGTTCGCGGAATCACAAAGAGGATCGGATCGATCAAATTCTCCTGCGTCTCCCCCGAGGAGATCAGGAAGATGTCTGCGACCAAGGTCATTACCGCAGACACCTACGACGAAGAGGGATACCCCATCGAGATGGGACTCATGGACCCCCACATGGGAGTCATCGAGCCCGGTCTGCGCTGCAAGACCTGCGGATGCAAGGTGGACGAGTGCCCCGGGCACTTCGGACACATCGACCTCGCCCTGCCCGTCATCCACGTCGGGTTCATCAAGGACATCAAGATGCTCCTGGAGTCCACCTGCTGCAAGTGCGGCAGGCTGATGCTCTCGGAGGACCAGATCCAGGCCCGCAGGGAGAGCATGGAGAGGATGGAGGAGCTGGGAGGAGGCACCATCGAGGTGAAGAACTTCTCCAAGGAGACCGCCAAGGACGCGTCCGGAAAGGGCGTCTGCCCCTACTGCGGCGCCGAGCAGATCAAGATCAAGCTCGACAAGCCCACCACCTTCCGCGAGATCGAGGACAACCACAAGCTCACGCCCAAGGAGGTCCGCGAGAGGCTCGAGAGGATCCCCGACGAGGACCTCGTCACCCTCGGCATCGAGCCCTCCACATGCAGGCCCGAGTGGATGGTCCTGACGGCCCTGGCGGTCCCGCCGGTCACCGTGAGGCCCTCCATCACCCTGGACTCCGGAGACAGGTCCGAGGACGACCTGACCCACAAGCTGGTCGACGTCCTGAGGATCAACCAGAGGCTCAGGGAGAACCGTGACGCGGGAGCCCCCCAGCTGATCGTCGAGGACCTCTGGGAGCTGCTCCAGTACCACGTCACCACCTACTTCGACAACCAGACCTCCGGAATCCCGCCCGCCAGGCACAGGTCCGGACGCCCCCTCAAGACCCTGGCCCAGAGGCTCAAGGGCAAGGAGGGACGCTTCAGGTCCAACCTGTCCGGTAAGCGTGTGAACTTCTCCGCCCGTACGGTCATCTCCCCCGACCCCCTGCTGTCCATCAACGAGGTCGGAGTGCCCGTCATCGCGGCCAGGGAGCTCACCGTGCCCGTCCACGTCAACGAGCACAACATCGAGAAGATCAGGGAGATGGTGGCCCGCGGACCCACGCCGGTCCCAGAGAGGCCCTACGTCCCCGGAGTCAACTACGTCATCCGCTCCGACGGCAGGAGGATCAGGGTCACCGACAGGAACGCCGCCGACGTCGCGGAGGGAATCGACATCGACTACACCGTCGAGAGGCAGCTGGTGGACGGCGACGTCGTCCTGTTCAACAGGCAGCCCTCGCTGCACAGGATGTCCATGATGGCCCACCGCGTTAGGATCATGGAGGGACGCACGTTCAGGTTCAACCTCACCGACTGTCCCCCGTACAACGCCGACTTCGACGGTGACGAGATGAACCTGCACGTCCTGCAGTCCGACGAGGCCCGCGCCGAGGCGAGGATCCTCATGCAGGTCCAGGAGAACATCCTGTCCCCCAGGTACGGAGGACCCATCATCGGTGCCATCCACGACCACATCACCGGAGCGTACTTCCTCACCCACAACAACCCACGCTTCGACAGGTTCCAGGCCATGAACATCCTGTTCAAGCTGGGCGACATCGAGGTCCCCGAGCCCTACATCGACGAGGCCACCGGGGAGCCCTACTGGACCGGGAAGCAGCTGTTCTCCATCATCCTGCCCAAGGACTTCCGCACCACCTTCAAGGCGAACATCTGCCAGAACTGCAAGGTGTGCCAGAAGGAGAACTGCGAGTACGACGCCTACGTCAAGATCCGCGACGGGCAGCTCCTCTGCGGAACCATCGACGTCAAGGGAATCGGAAACAGCAAGGGTAAGATCCTCGACAGGATCGCCAGGGACTACGGGTCCGCCCGCGCCGCCCAGTTCATCAACCAGGTCACCAGGCTCGTGCTCGGCGCCCTGATGAACCACGGCTTCTCCACCGGAATCGGAGACGAGGACATCCCCGAGGAGGCCGCCCTGCAGATCAGGAACAACACCCAGGACTGCATCGACAAGGTGACCGAGCTGGTCGAGTCGTACCAGGACGGCACCCTCGAGCAGATGCCCGGACGCTCCCTCAGGGAGACCCTGGAGGTCAGCGTCATGGGAGTCCTCGGAAACGCCCGTGACGAGGCCGGTAAGATCGCCGGAAAGCACCTGGGAATGAACAACCCCGCGGTCATCATGGCCAAGGCCGGCGCCCGTGGATCCATGCTCAACCTGTCCCAGATGGCGGGTTGCGTCGGTCAGCAGGCCGTCCGTGGAGAGAGGCTGTCCAGGGGATACTGGAACAGGACCCTGCCCCACTTCGAGAAGGGGGACCTGGGCGCGTACGCCAGGGGATTCTGCTCCAACTCCTACAAGTCCGGTCTCTCCCCGACCGAGTTCTTCTTCCACGCCATGGGAGGAAGGGAGGGACTGGTCGATACCGCGGTCAGGACATCCAGGTCCGGATACATGCAGAGGAGGCTCGTCTCCGCTCTGGAGGACCTCAAGCTGACCTCCGACGGAACCGTCAGGAACACCATCGGAACCGTCGTCCAGTTCAAGTACGGAGAGGACGGGGTCGACCCCGCCAGGACCGTGAGGGGCAAGGCCATCGACCTCGACGACCTGTTCGCCGAGGTCCTGGGAGACCAGGCCGACGAGCTCCTGCACATCGACACCAAGGACGTGGGAGGCGACTACGGATCGCTCGAGAAGGACGAGATGGAGTACATCGAGGACGAGGAGAGCGAGGAGTACGACGACCTCGACATGGACTTCGACGGAGGAGGTGAGTGATAATGGCAAGGAAAGACACGATGAAGGCCCTGATCAACAGGGACGTCAGCGAGGAGACGGCCGCACTCCTGCTCACGAAGTACAGCTCCCTCAGCGCCATCAGCGCCGCCGGTGAGGAGGAGCTCGTGGAGCTCGGACTCATGGAGGAGGAGGCCAGGTCCGTCCTGGCCAAGATCGGCAAGAGGCCGGCGTCCTCTTCCAAGGTGAAGAAGGAGGTCGAGGAGGTCGTCCCGGTCGAGCCCATGGAGGAGGTCACCAACTTCTACCAGTACAACGAGGGCGAGCTCAGGCTCAAGGCCATCGCGGAGAGGCTGGAGATCCGCCTCCCCATGAAGATCATCGTCGACATCGCGGCCCGCATCAAGAACGCGGACCTCAGCGACGAGATCTGCGAGAAGCTCATAACCACCGCCAACAGGATGTACACCGCCCACCTGATGGACCAGAACGAGTCCGCGGGAGTCATGGCGGCGCACTCCATCGGAGAGCCCGGTACCCAGATGAACATGCGTACCTTCCACTACGCGGGAGTCGCCAACATCAACGTCACACAGGGACTGCCCAGGCTCATCGAGATCGTGGATGCGAGGCGCGTGCCCAGCACGCCTTCGATGAACATCCCCCTCACCGGCACGGCGGCGGAGGACGAGAACGTGGCCAGGTACGTGGCGTCCAACATCGAGATGACCACGCTCCTGGACATCGCGCGCGTCGAGACCGACATCACCAACATGAGGCTGATCGTCACGCCCGACGCACGCAAGATGGAGGCCAGGGGAATCGACATCGACGAACTGGTCGACAGACTGAACAAGGTCAAGGCGGTCCGCGGCATGGTGACCAAATCCGGATACGATGTGGTCATCAACTCCGACGAGCCGTCTTACAAGAAGCTGCAGACGATGTTCGACGCCATCAAGGGCGCGAAGATCAAAGGGATCGACAACATCACCCGTGCCGTTCTCTCCAAGACCGAGGGGTCGTGGAAGATCGTCACGGAGGGCAGCAACCTCAAGGAGGTGCTCAAGGTCGAGGGAGTGGATGCTGACAACGTAATGACGAACAGCATCCTGGAGGTCGCGGACGTCCTCGGAATCGAGGCGGCCAGGAACTCCATCATCCACGAGGCCATGGGGACCCTCGGAGAGGCGGGTCTCGACGTCGACATCAGGCACATCATGCTTGTCGCCGACCTCATGACCAACGACGGATACGTCAAAGCGATCGGAAGGCACGGAGTGTCCGGAAAGAAGTCCTCGGTTCTCGCCAGGGCGGCTTTCGAGATCACCGCCGCG
Source organism: Candidatus Methanomethylophilaceae archaeon (assembly GCA_944322255.1). GTDB lineage: Archaea > Thermoplasmatota > Thermoplasmata > Methanomassiliicoccales > Methanomethylophilaceae > Methanoprimaticola. Next base: position 21,717 of record CALUOK010000009.1, read on the forward strand.
CACCTTCTGCACGCGGCGATGGTGGGCGAGGTGGACCACCTAGAGGGAGTCACCGAGAACATCATCGTCGGACAGCCGGTCACACTCGGTACCGGTGCAGTAAACCTTATTTACACACCCAAGAAGAAGGGGGATGAAGAATGAGCGATGAGAAAATCGACATCAGCAGGGCATTGAAATCCGCCATCACCACCGGAAAGGTGGAGTTCGGCGTGGACCAGACAACCAAGGCAGTCAAGGACGGAAAGGCGCAGATGGTCGTCATTTCCAGGAACTGCCCCAGCGCAGAGCTGCGCGGGGACATCGGCGTGAAGGTGCACGTGTTCGAGGGAAACAACATGGAACTCGGCGCGATGTGCGGAAAACCCTTCTCCGTGTCTGCCCTTGTGATCATCGACAAAGGTAGCTCCAACATCTTAACGCTGTGAGGAACATGTCCGCAGATATCGTACTTACCGAGGACACCCTGAGGTACATCGCTCTCTTCGAGCAGATCACCAGGGCGAACGCCATCGACTGCATGGACACCGAGGACAAGCTCGTGTTCGTCGTCGAGAAGGGCCAGGGCAACATCGCCGTCGGGAAGAAGGGCGAGCATGTAATCAAGCTCAAGGAGAAGACCGGGAAGAACATCCAGGTCGTGGAGTACTCCGAGGATCCCGAGCAGTTCGTGAAGAACGTCTTCCACATCTACAATCCTCAGAAGGTCGTTATCGAGCAGCGCGGAAACATCACGCACGCCACGGTCACCGTTGATCCGAAGCTCAAGGGCCGTGCGATCGGCAAGGCCGGTAAGAACCTGCGCATTGCCAGGGACATCGTGAACAGGCACCACGAGATCCAGAGCATCAGCGTCGACTGAGATCGGAGACCCCCTACGATCCTCTCGTACGGTCGGGCACAAACCACTTACCACGAAACCCCTTATTTCTGATAACATCGGACGGAAGGTCCTCTGCAGGCGCATCGTTTTCCGCATGCTGGCACATGCGTACGGCGGTTCCCGGGGATCAGTTCAGGGGCGTCCTCTCGACCTCGAGGCCGTCCGCCGTGGGGTACTGCTCGGACAGGAAGCATCTGTACCCGACATCCGTGGCGATGTCCTCCAGGACCCAGGGCGCCACCTCGATCCTGTTGTCCAGGACCTCGTACAGGTCCTCGGGGACGCCCATCGACCTCAGCTTATCCTCCGCCGCGGCCAGGTCCTCAGCGTAGAGGTACCCGCGCACGATGGTGCCGTCCTCCGTGACCTGCTGGTAGGGCTTCGCGGTGTGCTCGGCCCTGCGTATGAGCCTCCTGCGGAGCTGCACGCCGTCCTTGAACGTGGACGAGCAGAAGTGGACGTTCATCCGCCTGTTGGCCTTCAGGACGGCCATGGCCGTCTCCCTGGAGCCGGCGACCGCGGAGGACAGCTCGTCCCTCACCCGGTAGCCGTACGCGTCCATCATGTCCCAGTTGCTCTCGGAGAACTCCAGCTCGTTGAGGTTGACGAAGTCCACGCCCGCGGCCCTGGCGTAGGCCACCAGGGCGTTGAGCTCCCTCTCCTTCCCTGGGAGCGCTGGCACTTCTATCCCGACGTCGATGCTCAGGGCTGCGACGGTCTCCTTCAGCCTCGTCCTGTCCATGGACTCCCACACGGATTCCGGCGGATGGAAGCGGATCTCGTCCAGCCCCGCCTCCTGCAGGGCCAGGGCCTTCTCCGGGTCGATGGTCGCCGTGTACAGGTGGATGTGGTGATCCCTGCCGAACCTGTCCTTCAGGAGGCGGATCATGTGCACGGTGCGGTCCATGTCCAGGAGCGGGTCCCCGCCGGTGATGCCGGTGCCGGTGGCGTCCATCGCCTCGGCCTCCGCGACTATCTCCCCGTCGGTGTGCACCCTGCCCTCGTTGGCGTACATCACGTCCAGCCCCTTCTTCTCCAGGGACACGGGGCAGTAGTAGCAGTTCCACTTGCAGAGCCCCGTGACGAAGAGGACCATCTTGGACCCCTCTATGCAGTGTTTGCATCCCTCGGCCACCCTGCCGGTGCAGGCGGAGTCGCACTCCATCTTCCTGAGCATGCGACCCCATCTGCTGGAACCCTTATAAGTGATGGTGCAGGTCCTCCAGGCATGAAGATGGACAGCAGGCTTATCCTGGCATTGGACGAGACAGACGGAGCCAAGGCTCTGAAGGTGGCGGAGTCGGTCTCCGGCATCGTGGACGCCATCAAGATCAACTGGCCGCTGGTGCTCTCCGAGGGCCCCGGGATGATCACGAAGCTGTCCGAGATGTCCGAGGTCATATGCGACTTCAAGGTAGCGGACATCCCCAACACGGTGAGGCTCATCGTGGAGAACGCCGTCTCCAGGGGAGCGTCCGGCGTGATCGTGCACGCCTTCACCGGCGACGACTCCCTCAGGGCCGCAGTGGAGGCCGCCGGGGGCGCGGACATCTACGCGGTCACCGAGATGAGCCATCCCGGAGGGAGGATGTTCACCGCCCTCCACGCCGAGGAGATGGCGAGGCTCGGCGTAGAGTGCGACGTGTCCGGCTTCATCGCCCCCGCCACCCGTCCCGAGAGGATCGCCGCGATCAGGGAGGTCATCGGCGACCTGAAGATCCTGTCCCCCGGAGTGGGGGCGCAGGGAGGCAAGGCCTCGGACGCCATCAGGGCCGGTGCCGACTACGCCATCGTGGGCCGCGCCATCTACGGTTCCGAGGATCCGAGGGCGTCCGCGGAGGCCTTCGCCGAGGACATCCGCACCGTCGCTTGAAACGCAGGGGGCCCTCCCGCCCCTTCCCTTATAATATAATTAAATAACGCGTGTGTTCCCTTTTTATATAACCTCCTTTTATCCACGCCCATTCTAAAATGGAGATTTTTAGAATGAGCAGATTCAGAAAAGAGTCAACCGCCCCCGAGGAAACGGGGGCCGTCCGCGAAAAAAGCGGTAACGGGTGGTTAAAGAACCACTGGTGTGCGCTCTCGCTCTGCATCATCGTGATCGTGGCCTTCGCGCTGCGCACGGTGTTCGCATATGGTATCTCCGCCGACGGCGGTTTCGCGCTGTCGGGCGGTTCGAGTGCGCAATATCACCTGCACGTGATTGAAAGTATCCTGAACGGCAGCTACTCCATGACGGACTCTGCCGTCAACTATCCAGTCGGAGGACTGAACGTCTATCCGCCCCTCTTCGACTTCATCGGAGCCGGGATCGCATCTGTGCTGACCGCGTTCGGCATGGGCACCACCGAGGCCGCATCCGCCGCCATCGGGGCCCTCAACCCGATCATCGGAGCCCTCACCTGCATCCCCGTCTACCTTGTCGCCAAGGAGATGTTCGACAAGAGGGTCGGAGTCGTCGCGGCTCTCATCTTCGCCTTCCTGGCGCTCCCCATCAGCACCACCGTCTTCTCCAGCGGGACCGAGTACGGCCTCGCCGCCTTCCTGGTCGCCTTCATGGCCTGGTTCGCAGTCAAGATGGTCAAGGCCGCCGATGCCGAGGACGCCGACAAGAAGGCCGTCCTGGTCAACGCCCTCATCACCGGCGTGTTCCTGGCCCTCGCGGCCCTGACCTGGAACGGGTTCCGCTTCCTCGTCGTCATCATGGTCGTCGCCATGGTCCTGCAGATCGTGGTCGACCGCTTCAGGGGAAGGGACTTCCAGACAGTCCTCTTCGGATACATCGTGGCGATCCTCGTCGGAACGCTCATCCCCGCCGCATACTACCTGCCCGCGGGACTGTGGGACGCGGTCTACTCCGGACCCCTCCTCATGGCGGTCATCTCCGTCGTCCTCTCGCTCGTGTTCATGGCGATCCGCTCCAAGCCCTGGATCGTCGTCGTACCCGCACTCGTCGTCGTGTTCGTGGTCATCGCCGCCGTCCTTGCGGTCGCCGCCCCCGGACTCTACAACGCACTCATCTTCGGCAACAGCATCTACACTGGCTCCATCATGGATGAGCTGGCCAGCAGCTACGTCTCCATGTCCAACGTGTCCGCCTACTACGGCTGGCTCACGATGTGGCTGCCCATCTGCTACGCCCTCTACAGCACATACGTGTACCTCAGGAGGGACCACTCCGCCACCAGGCTGTTCGTCACCCTCTGGATGTTCGGAATGTTCTTCGCCGTCTGGACCTCCTACGCCAACGCGGCCGTCGTCGGCTCCGTCTTCGCAGTCGGATCCGCCGTCGTCATCGTCCGCGTCCTGGAGCAGGCCAACCTGAAGGACTGGTACACGTCCATGAAGACCGCAGGGTTCCCCGGACTCTTCAGGAAGATGATCAAGCCCTTCCCGTTCGCGTCCGTCATCATCGTGGCCTTCCTCATCGTCGTCCCCAACGTCTCGTTCGCCGTGGACGCCGGAATCTCCAACAACTCCGATGCCGACTACTACTTCAGCGGCAACACCCAGTACACGATCAAGACCGGCGACTCCTACCCCATCGGAGGGGTCTGGGACGAGTACGGGTCCGTCGAGAAGGACGGCGCCCTCGTCTCCTGGATCGACTACGCCAACGACGCCGTCGCCCAGGGCGGGTTCGACACAGTCGTCGACTCCGTCGGCGGCGGAACCTCCGCTGTCGCCCAGATGTACATGTCCAGCGGCGCAGCCGGATCGGTCGCCGCCATGATGATGCGTCTGATCATGTCCAACGACGTGGACGACTTCGCGTCCTGCTTCGGCGACCACTCCGACGTCTTCGCCGACATCAGGTCCTACATCGAGGACCCCTCCAAGGCCGTCGACGTCATTAACGCGAACCCCGAGGCCTTCGGAAGCATCAGGTCCGACATCACCGACGAGAACGCCGTGTACCTGGCCGCCATCGAGCGCATCACCGGGTCCATGAGCACCGTGGAGATCATGAACGCCTACGACGCCGTCTGCGACGTCTCCGGCGAGAAGATCTCCTACGTCATCGCCGACTCCTCCATGCTGCCCCTGCAGTACGGTGACGGCGACACGTTCTCCACCATCGCGTACTTCGGAGACTACAAGGTCGACGGCTACGGAGCCGCCACCCAGTTCTACTCCTACAACACCTACTACGGATACACCGTCTACACCGACGCCATGTACGACACCTTCCTGTGGAGGGCCATGATCGGACCCTCCGCCGCCGAGGCCGGGTTCACCGGCAGCAACGCCTCCTACAACTACCTGGTGGCGCTGTCCTCCAGCGACGGGTCCGAGGGATCCGTGAAGGCCATGCCCGGATACGGACTGGCCGGATACGAGGTCGTCTACTGGCAGGTCATGTACAACCCCGACTCCGACGCCCTCGTCACCGACGACGGCTGGGAGTACATGGACGCCTACGAGGCCATCGCCAAGCAGGCCGCCGAGGGAGGATCCATCAACTACCTGTCCTCCATCGTCATGCTCCACTACACCGGGGTCTCCGACGAGCCCACAACCTTCGACGGAACCGTCACCTACTCCGGTCACGCCGTCGACGGGGCCACAGTCTCCGTCTACCAGTACAGCGAGACCTTCGGACAGTACACCCTCTACTCCGAGTCCAGGACCATCGGTGGGGAGTACAGCGTGCTCGTCCCCTCCGGAGACTACAGGATCCAGATCAGCATCGGAGACGTCGTCCTCCAGAGCTTCACCGCAGACAGCGCCGTCCAGAACTACGACATCCCCGCCACCACCGTGGACGGGGCCGTCATGGTCGGAGACGACGTGTACGACGCCGAGGACATGATCCTCAAGCTCACCGGCGGAGCCACCCTCGCCGACGACGCCGAGGGCATCGTCGACAGCGACTCCTCCGAGATACCCGTCGTGGACGGAATCGTCGACATCAGCTCCGTCCTCCCCGGAACGTACTCCTACACCCTCTACAACGAGGCCGGAGACGCCATCGGAACCGGAAGCGTGACCATCTACCCCGGCAGCAACGTCGGATTCGAGGTCTCCCCCACCACCAGGACGATCACCGTCACCGTCAACGACAACTTCGGCGACCCCGTCACCGACGGAGCGATCGTCGTCGCCACCAACCAGACCACTATGGCCCAGTTCACCGCCGAGGTCGAGGACGGAAAGGCCGTCATCACGGTCGTCTCCGGACAGTACAACCTCTCCATGGGACAGGGCTACGTGTCCATGTACTCCAACAACGTCAACGCCAGTAGCGGCAACAGGACTGCCACCATCACGGCCTACGCCGCCCAGAGCGTCACCGTCTCCGGAGTCTCCGCCGGAACCGTCCTCATGGTCTCCGCCGGAACCTTCAGCACCGTGTCCTACGAGCTCGGCGGATCCGTCATGTTCGACGTCCCCGTCGGACTCGCCACCGAGAACATGCACTACACCGTCTACGGCGTCTCCGGCAACAACGTCTACCACGCCGTCTACACCGGAGGAAGCAGCATCTCTGTCGCCAGCGGCAACGCCGTCACAGTCTCCGGACAGCTCATGGACGGCGACAACAGCGAGGAGGGAACCGTCAGCTTCATCAGCGGCAACGACGAGTACTTCACCGTCGCCACCGACTCCGAGGGCAAGTTCAACGCCCTCCTGCCCAGCGGAACCTACACCGTCGCGGCCGACAACGGCAGCGACATGGTCTACTTCGGCACCGTCGGCGCGACATCCAGCACCGACATGGGCGAGATCGACCTCGTGGACGGAAGGAGGATCGGATACACCCTCAGGTACGAGAGCGGTCAGAGCGGCTCCAACCCCTACCTGCCCTTCGTGATGGGTGTCATCGAGTTCACCTACAACGAGAAGGCCTACACCCTGTACGGAATGACCAACACCAGCGGTGTCGTCAACTTCTACATCCCCGACGACGTCGACTCCGTCATCTCCCTCAACAACGCCGACGGAACCCTGGACAACAGCGTGTTCCACTGCGAGGAGCTGACCAGGGAGGTCTCCGCAGGAACATCCAACAACACCAGCTCGATCACCATCAGGGTCTACGACGCCGAGGACGAGGACGAGAAGAACTACGTCAAGGAGCAGTCTGTCGAGGCTCCCTTCGACATGAAGATCCAGTACTATGAGGACGATGACGACGTCACCCAGGACCTCGTGGCTGGTAAGATCTACAACCTCCGCCCCGGATCCTACGATGTCACTATCGACGGCTCCACCGGACACTACTTCAAGGGAACCCTGTACCTCTACCCCGGAACCACCGAGTTCTATGGACTCGAGGACGTCGAGAACGTGGTCACCGTCGAGGTCGAGAACGCCGAGACCGATGTGGTCTCCGTGTCCACCACCGACGGAACCTACCACAGGTTCGACGGAGGATACTACCTCGAGGTCGGATACGAGTACTACCTCACATCCACCAACACCGACAGCGACGGAAAGGCCCTCATCGCATACGGATACGTCGACCTGACCGGAACCACCCAGGCGTCCTACAGCATCGACATGACCGCCTCCGAGAAGAGGATGCAGGTCAACGGAAACGTGGGCGTCGTCGCGGACGGAACCATCACCGTCTCATACCAGTACAGGAACGCCGCGGTCCAGCACGACTTCGAAGTCACCGACGGTGCCTACACGCTCACGCTCCCCGCAGGAGTCTCCTCCGTGGACGTCTCCGTGGAGGTCAGCGCCACCATCGACTCCGAGGAGCGCTACTTCGCCGCCACCGGAGAGTTCACCGGACTCGCCCTCGTGGAGAACGACGGAACCGTGACTCCCCAGGTCCGCAACATCGCGGTGCTCACCACCGACGCCCCCGCCGACGAGGACGAGGAGCAGCCCGGGTTCACCGCAACGATCAGGAACTCCACCTTCGCCGCCGGCAACGCCGAGGTCACCGTGGAGATCACCAACAACTCCGGATCCGCCAGGACCTACCTCGTGACCGGAGGCTCCGAGCTCGCGCTCGACCAGGCCTACAGCGTCAACATCCCCGCAGGCGGAACGCAGACCGTCACCGTCAGGGGATACTACGACGCCAGCCGCGTCGCCCCTGGAACCGACGGTGTCAGCGTCACCGTCGAGGACATCAACGGCGCCGACTCCCAGACCCTCGACATCACCGACGGCGGAGACACCTCCGGCGCGGTCGACATCGAGATCCTCAAGGCCGGCGACGAGGGTGCCACAAGCAACGGCGTCTCCGCCTACCAGTACCTGTACGCGATCACCATCGTCAACAACAACGCCTGCACCCGCGACGTCACCGTCAACGTCACCGGAGTACCCTCCGGATGGTCCGTGACCATCATGGACGAGGACGGAAAGATCGTCGCCGAGAACGGAACCGCGTTCAAGGCCTACGGCCTGCAGACCACCGTCCTCTACGTGAAGCTGATGCTCCTCGAGCCCGGACAGGAGTCCACAGCGGTTCCCGACATCACAGCCAGCGTCCAGGCCGGAGGAGTCAGCGAGCAGCTGACCCTGAGCGCCGGAAACGTCGAGGTCACCACCGACGACATGTCCGTCTCCGGTGACAACGCGTTCGACGAGAGGTCCGGAGTGCCCGGAGGAATCTGGTTCCTCGTGGCGGTCATCCTGCTGATGCTCGTCGCGATATTCTGGCTCGCAAGCAAGAGGGGGGTGTTCTCACGCAGATGAAGACAGCAACAGCAGCCATCGCCGTCCTGGCGGTGCTCGCACTCTGTATCGTCCCCATGCAGGGGGTGTACGGAGACTTCGCGGACATAACCGGTGAGAAGAACGTGATCGGCGTCGGAGACGATGCTGACTACCAGATCATCTACACCAACCACGACTACGACGACGCCGAGACCTATCCGAACCTCAGCATGTCCATCGAGTACGATGCCAAGCTCGTCGACGAGGACGGGGACACCGTGAGCAACGGCGTGAGCCCGAGCTCCGGCGACCTCGACAACGGTACAGCCGAGACGCTGACCGTCTCCGCTCCCGACGACGCCGGCAGGTACAGACTGGTCGTCGAGTACACGGTCGACGCATCCTACACCGTCACCGACGAGGAGGGCAACACCACCACCGAGAACCTGGACGTCCCCGTGAGGACCGAGGAGTTCCCCATCGCGGTCGTCGAGCCCGTCACCCTCTCCGTGACCCTGTCCAACAGCTCCGGGGAGCCCCTCCGCGGCTATGGAGTCTACTTCTACGTGGACGGACAGATGATGGAGGACAGCTACACCGTGATCAACCTCGAGGGCGACGGAACGACCACCATCTCCTACGAGTGGATCACCGACGCCGGAAACGGATCCCACGAGTTCCGTGTCGAGGCGGCCGACGGCGGCAACATGGTGGACATCGTCGGACTCGGAGAGTCCCACACGTTCTACCTGGGCGACAACGACTACACCTGGATCATCGTCCTGCTGGTGGTAGTCATCGTCCTGCTGGTCCTGGTCATGGTCTGGGTCTACCGCAAGCCCGTGAAGAACTACGGAAAGCCCAAGTCCAGGCGCTGAAAACCTGAATAAACGGGAGGGCTCCGGCCCTCCCCACTTCAATGAGTTTCTCGGGCCTCCATGCCGAGGCCCATAACCGACGCCGTGGTCATGTCGGACCTGGTGCGGTCCATTATCCCGCGCACGATGTCCTGCTTCCTCCTGACCGGCGCGATCGCATCGGGGACGTCTAGCTGCATGAACTCGCCGCTCACCTCCTCCATGACGGAGAAGAAGCGTCTGGCGCCCTCCATGTCGCCGTCCATGAGCCTGGCGGTGACGATCCTCCTGAGCTCCCCGACGCAGTCCCCCAGACCGAGGACCCACGCCGGCGCGGTCACCCCCAGGTCGGACCCGGAGGGTACGCGGCCCTCGGACACGATGGACTCGAGGATGGACGCCTCGGCGTACTCCATCATGGCGTCCTGTACCACTGCGGACACAAGGACCTCGGGGGTCTCTGCGGAAAGGAGCTCCTCCAGGGCCTGGCGCATCTCCCCAAGGTATCCGCCGCGGTCCTCGCCGACGTGCACGGCGTGGATGACCCTCTTGCTCAGTCTGATGACCCTGCGGGACCTGGCGACCGCCAGCTCCCTGTCCCTCTCGATCCTGTCGAACTCCTCCGCCGCCGAGCGGACGTTCTCCGCGATGCCTTCCATGGAGGGGTGATGGCGGTACGGAGATATATCAGAGCGAGCGGAAGAAGCCCCCGACGAGCCCGGCGGAGAAGATGCCCTCGTCCCTCTTAGCGGAGAGAACGCCGCTGGACGACGGGGTGAAGACGACGCCCTCGTAGGAGACGTCGGTGAGAGTCAGCGCGTCCGCCCTGGCCACGCCGAAGTTCACGTCCCTGCCGTCCAGCGCGTCGCGGACGTCCTGCAGGGTGCTGTGGCCGGAGGCGACCTCCCTGATGGCGGACGCCGTCCTGCGGACCATGTTCCACAGGAAGAACCTGGCGCGGTACGTCAGGATCAGCGCATCCCCGTCCTCGGACACGTCTATGGAGTCTATCGTGACGACGGTCGGCTTCCCGTCCGGGCGGCAGAACCTGGCGAAGTCGTGCTCGCCCACGAAAAGTCCCGCGCACTCCCTCGCCAGTTCCGGATCCAATCCTTCCGACGGAAGGACGTACCTGTACTCCCTGGACGAGGCGTGGCGGGGGTAGAAGTCGTCGCCCACCCAGGAGTACGCCGTGTAGTACACGCCATCCGAGACGGCGTTGAGCGCCCTGAGGAGCGCATCCGGGTCCTCGAACCCGGTGTTGAAGGCCGCGACGTTGCCGAGGGCGTTGACCCCCTTGTCCGTGCGGCTGGCTATGCTCAGGCCGAGGTCGTCCCCCTCGAGGTGGCAGACCCTGAGGAGGGCGGACCTCATCTCGCCCTCCACGGTCCTGGCGCCCGGTTGCATCTGCGAGCCGGAGAATCCATCCCCGAGGTAGGCGAACCTGACGGCTATGCGCCTCATGCTGAACGGAGTTCCCTCATGTGGTCGACCCTGCGCTGAACCAGCGCGCGGGTGCCGATGTCGTGGCGGACGGCCATGGCGTCGCACTTCACGTTCTTGAGGGCGGCCTCGCAGTTGGACTCGGCCTCCTCCAGGGTGTCGGCCACACCGACGATCCCCAGGGACCTGGAGGTCCCGGTGACGAGCTTCCCGTCCCTCATGTCGACGTTCGCGTAGTACACGACCGCTCCGGCGGCCCTGACGGCGTCCTCGTCCACGGAGATCTCGTGTCCGGACTCGGACTTCACCCCGTATCCCCTGGGCACGACGTACTTGCACACGGTCGCCTTCTCGGCGAAGCGCACGTCCCTGTCCAGGGTGCCGGTGGCCATCATGCGGCACACGTCCTCGAAGTCGTCCCCGATGAGTGAGAGCACGTTCATGGCCTCGGGGTCACCGAACCTGGCGTTGATCTCGATGATCCTGGGTCCGTTCACGGTCAGCATGAACTGGCCGTACATGGTGCCCCTGTAGGGGCAGCCCTCCTCGGCCATGGCGTCGACGATGGACTGCAGGATGGCCAGGGCCTGCTCCCTCTCCTCCTGGGTGATGAAGGGCAGGAGGTGGTCCGCGTCGGTGTACGAGCCCATGCCGCCGGTGTTGGGTCCCACGTCGCCCTCGTAGGCGCGCTTGTGGTCCTGGACCAGCGGGAGCGGGACGATCCTCTTCCCGTCCACGAAGACCATCTGGGTGAACTCCTCGCCCACGGCCTTCTCCTCCAGGATGACGCCGGCTCCGCCGATGTTCTGGTCAAAGATCTCGTTGATGTACTCCATCGTCTCCTCGAAGGAGTGCAGGTGCTCGCCCTGGACCTTGACGCCCTTGCCGCCGGTGAGCCCGACGGGCTTGACGACGATCTCGTGGTCCACGGTTTTGATGTATTCCTCGGCGTCCTTCGCGTTGTCGAAGTGGGCGAAGTCGAGGTTGCCGGCGATGCCGTGCCTGGCCACCAGCTCCCTCATGAAGGTCTTGGAGGTCTCGATCCTGGCGGCGGCCTTTGTTGGCGCGGCGCAGGGGATGCCCTCGGCCTCGAGGGCGTCGACGATGCCCACCTCGAGGGGGGCCTCGGGCCCGATGAACGCGAGCTCGACCCCTTTCTCCTTCGCGAAGGCGACGACCTTCGCGATGTCCTTCTCGTCGCAGAGCAGATGCTCCTTCGACCTGGCGATGATGCCCGGATTGGCGTTCTTCATCACGGCGTAAATCTCGGAGCCGGAGCGGGACAGCGCCTCCACGGCGGCGTGCTCCCTGCCCCCTCCTCCAACGGCGAGGACCTTCATTTGATGCACCTTCAGAGCTTGAGGGCCGCGAGGATCTCGTCGAGCCCCTGCTCCTTCTTAACGCTGCATTTGTAGATGTTCTTTGTGCCGCCCATGAGCTTGTTGTAGTCCCTGGCGATGACCTCGGGGTCCACGTCCACGGCCTCGGCGATGTCGATCTTGTTGAGGACGGCCACGTCGGAGTGGATGAAGATGTCGTGGTGCTTCCTGACCATGTCGTCCCCCTCGGTGGTGGAGATGACGACGACCCTGTAGTCGGTTCCCAGGGGGAAGTCGGCGGGGCACACAAGGTTCCCGACGTTCTCGATGAAGATGACGTCGTAGTCGTCCAGGTCGATCTCGGCCAGGGTCTTCTTGACGAGGTTGGCGTCGAGGTGGCACTCGTGGCCGGTGTTGCAGTTCACGGAGTGCAGCCCGGACTTCTCGAACCTGGTGTAGTCGTCGGCACCGGTGACGTCCCCCGCGATGGCGCACACGCGGACGCCCTTGGCCCTGAGCTTCTCGGCCAGTTTGATGATGAGGGCGGTCTTCCCGGCTCCGATGGATCCCATGAAGTCGACGGACTTGATGCCCTTGCTCCTCATGAGGCGGTAGTTCTCATGGGCGATCTTGTTGTTCTCCTTCAGGACATCGATTTCCATTCCGGGCTGTACTATGTGCATGGTTCGCCGTAGCCGGTGCATACTATTTAGCTTGTTCGTGCTACTCTAGTTTCTTAAGTAAGAATAAAAGGAAGGGGCCCGGAGGCCCAGTGTTTTCAGTTGGTGACGATTCCAAACTCGGAGCCGTAGGTCTCCTTGGCCACGGACGACACCCCGTCGAGCTCCAGGGCCGCGTCGACGATTGAGTCCACGTCGGAGCCGCCAGCATCCAGGAGGACGATGACCAGGGTGCGGTTCTCGAACACCTTTCCGCCGTCGACGTAGGCGCCGTTGGCCCAGTACATGGTGTATCCCATCTTGTGGTCCCCTGAGATCAGGTTCTTCAGCTGGGACTCCACGGAGTCCATCTGGCTCTGGGTGGCGTCGCCGTCCATCCCGACGTAGATCCTGTAGCGGTCGTCGGCTCCGTCGGTGGCGACCATGGTCACCGCAGCGGCGGCGATTATGACGGCCACGACCGAGAACACGATCGCTGCTTTCGGCACTGTGTCGTAGTCCATGGTCCCGGCAGGGCGACCCCTTGATAAACAGTGCGGAAGGGATGCTCGGTGCATGGGGCAGGCCTGTAGGGATCCGATGTCGCCAACCGGGGTGATGGATCTCCGACAGGGGTACGGAGAGTCCGTAATCTACTTCGGTGTCGGTTAAGACGGCCGACGACGATTACACATCATGTCCCCGGACCCCCGCAGGGAGCTCAGGCGCCTACAGGATTCCCCCGTTTTCAAGACCTACACCGAACTCAGGCGCATGTCCATGTGCTACGGGATGATGGACGCGAAGCTCTCGGAGCTCCAGGAGGCGGTCCGCCGCGTGAGGTGCTCCGGGCCGGCCCGCTGGAGCAGCTACGACGCCATAGAGTCGGAGACCATGGAGGTGTGCCAGCTACTGGCGGACTTCCTGTCCAGGATGTACTCGTGCAAGAACCTGGCGTCCGTCATGGCCAAGAGGCACGGCATCGACCGCGAGTTCAGGTCGTTGAAGCATGACTGCCTGGGCTTCGAGGCGTCGGTGGTCGTGAACCTCAGGAACTACGTGGTCCACGTGGACATGATGCCCCTGGAGATCGACGTCAGGGACGGCAGGATCCTCTTCACGAGGAGGTGCAGAGGGGACGATATCTGGAGCGTCAGCCAGAAGGTGTTCCTCCGGGAGACGGACCTGGAGTCCCTGCTGACGACGTACTCGGAGGAGGTCTCGGTGTTCTACGCCAGGTTCTTCGGGATGCTCACGGAGTCCATGCGCTCCAGTCTGGGGGAGTGCAGGCGGGAGGTCGGGGAGCTCAACCGCAGGCTGGGGTACGAGATGGTCAGGTTCGACCCCATGGCTGGGATCAGGGCTTGAGCGGCTGTCCGGTCTGTTCGCTGGGTCACAGCGGATTCATCTCTTCTGTACACTAACCTGTTCATATGTGTATGTCGCAGTGAATCCCTGGGTCTTTTCAAGCAGGGCATCGGTGTCAGGACCTATTACCAAATATATCCCAACTGGGATTATGGACAGGTAGGGGTAAGATGGACCGCAAGCATGCTATCAAGAACTTCTTCAGAATCATGGAGCAGGAGCCAACCGAGGCTTGGACCAAGCATCTGAACTACCTGCAGACCTCTCTTCTGAACTTCTCCGAAAAGGAGACCGAGTTCAACGCCAACATGGTGTACGACATGTACACAGAGTTGAACCGTTTCGAGGACACAGAGGGAAGGCCCCTGCGCAATCTCATGGATACCATGAAGGTGTATGAGAAGCGTGCTTCCACATTCACAGAGAGTCAGAGGGATCATTTCGTGCACTCTGTCAACGTGTTCCTTCTGGGTCTCCAGATCTACATGGGCAGCAAGGAGTTCAGAAAGATCTTCGAGGAATCCGATCCAGAGACGACGTTCAACAACCCTCACGAGCGCTTCCTGTTCGTATGGGGGCATGCAGCCCTTTTCCATGACATCGGCTACCCCATCGAGATCGCCTCCAACCAGGCAAAGACGTTCGCCCGCACTATAGAAGGGATTGGTAGCACAGGCCCTGATCGCAGCACCAACGTGTCCCTGTTCGTGTGGAACTTCGACGCCATCTCCAACGTCCCTGCCGAAGTTTGGGTCGGAGCAGGGGAGAACATCGATCTGGTGGGTGTGCTGGCCAGACGCATATCCGAGAGAATCGGAACGGACCCGGAGGATGTCCGTGAACTCATATCGGGCTATGTGGCAACAATGCGCGATGCGAGGTTCGTCGATCACGGGTTCTACAGTGCAATGATTCTTCTGCGTTCCATGGCAACGTCCATGCAGGCCGCAGGATACACGAGCACCCGTTTCGATGACGAGATCGTCGAAGCCGCCGCCGCGATACTGCTGCACAACATGTACCGGGGCGTCTTCACCAGCAACAGGTACACATTCAACTGCAAGCCCATGGAAGTCCGCTGGTTCCCAGTCGCGTTCCTTCTGATCCTCTGTGACGAACTCCAGGACTGGAACAGGAAGAAGTACGGGATTAAGACAAAGGATGCTGTCTATCCGGACAACAGCCGTGCTTCCCTGGACAATGGCGTCTTCACGATCAACTACTACACCGCGGACAGTGCCATATGCTCCACCTTCGTGGGTGACAAGGTCGCCTTGCTCGGGACGCTTCTGAATCTGAAAAGCATCTTCGACGATTTCCGTGTCACATGCTCCTGCGACAGATCGGCCGATCTGCTAATGGCCTCACTGGAAGATACTGTCGGAGAAGATTTCCCGCGTCCGATGATGGAGCGCATGGAGGAGATAGCCAAGGCCATCCATGCCGACTACAACCGCAGACGTCGCATGGAGAACCCCGATGAGCCTCTGGAGTACCCAACATGGGATGGGCTCCCACAGGACCTCAAGTACTCCAACATGAGCCAGGCCATCGCCATCCCGGACAAGCTCAATGCCATCGGCTGTCACATAGGGGAACCTGGACAGGGTATGGAGGTCGATTCCTTCACGCCGGAGGAGACCCTTCTGATGGCGATGATGGAGCACGACCGCTGGAGGGCGGAGCGCGAGTCGAACGGATGGATCTGGGGCCCGCAGAAGGATGTGGAGAGACGCATCTCCCCATACATAGCCGACTGGGACAGGATCCCGAAGGATATCCAGAAGTACGATATCGAGGCGGTGGAGAACATCATCCCTCTTCTAGATCACATCGGGTTGAAGGTGCTCAGGAATGAGTGAAGCCCGCAAGTGGGACGACGGTCTGGACGTTCCGATAATGGTGTCCGTCACGGGCCATGTGGATCTGGTGGACGAGGAGGTCCCAGGAATCAGGGAGAAGGTCAGGAGGTTCCTCGAGAACCTCAGGCGCGAGTACCCCAACACCCGTGTGATCGTCATGTCGGCACTCGCCAGAGGTGCAGACCTGCTCGTGTCGGAGGAGGCTCTGGACATGAACATCCATGTGGCGCCGGTGCTCCCGATGCCAATGGCCGAGTACAGGGGGACCATCGGGGATCCAGATGCTCTTCGCAGATTCGATGCTGTCCTGTCGAACCCGCTCACGTACACGCCCTATCTTCTGGAGACGGAGTCGACCGATGAGAGGGACAGCTTCAGGAACCTGTCATCATTCCTGATATTCAACTCCCACATCATGCTCGGTCTGTGGGACGGGAGGGAGTACGACCGCAACGGTGGTACCTACGACACCCTCCGTATGGCCTACAGCGGAGTGGACGCGGGAATCCGTGCCAGATACCTCGACACCGTGGTCCGTTCCAGGAAGGGCTCGGACAGGGTCCGTTACCTGGACTCCGCCGAGGACTGTCTGATATACCGTATAGCAGTGGGCAGGACGCTCTCGGAGGACCAGCTGAGGGAACGCGGATGCGCTGATCCGGGCAGGATGGTGTCCGGGGACGGGTACATCGTTCCGCAGATGGTCAGCTACGATCTGGATCAGGATTCGCTGTTCGAGGCGGACATGTTCCCGACCATCCCTCCCATGTACGATTCGGCGTTCAGGCGCATGGATGCGATGAACAGGGACATGGGCGTCGAGGTAAGGGGTGCTGACGTCGTGTACAAGCCCGGGTCGGTGGCGGAGCTGACCGCCGGACACGAGCAGCGCGAGTCGAGATTCTACCTCCTGGACACAGACGGGGTGTCGGAGGACGTATGCAGGTATATCGAGGAGGTCAAATCAAAAGGCGTCATGGATGCCGCGGCTGACAGGTACCACGTCGCGGACCAGATGGCTCTCGGATATCAGAATCGCAGTTTCAGCAGGATTCACACGATGATCATGGTCGCCGTCCTCACCAGCCTGTCATTCAGCGTGTTCATCCTCACCGGCGGGTCCCTGATAGTCAACCTGATCTACACGGTGCTGATGCTTGCAGGGATATTCCTGTCGAGGATGCATGCCCGTCGCAAGACGTATTCCAAGTTCATAGAGTACCGCGCGCTGGCAGAATCGATGCGCGTGGAGTACTACCGCGGCCTCATGGGGTCCAGGGAGCCAGTCCCGGAGCTCTGCTACGGATACATGAAGAACGAGCTCTTCTGGATCAGAGGGGTTCTTAAGGCTTGGAACTCCAATTTTCTGAACGATTACGAACGTGTCACAGCGATCGAAGGCTATGAAGGCAAGGCCATGGCCATAGCGGAGAGCTGCTGGATGGCTGGCCAGAAGCGCTATCATGCATCCAAGAGAGTCAAGAACGAGAGGCTCTACCGCCGCAACTTCGGGATCTCGAAGATACTGGTCAGCGCAACAACAGCCATTTCCGCCGCACTGATAGTCACGATGGCCGTGTTTCCGAGCATCCTGGGGCAGACAGTGACCACGGTGGATCCGGTGTATGCGGGAGGAACATGTCTTATCCACGGTCTGGACATCACCATGTCCACTGTCATCAGAATCGTGATGATCGCACTGGTGGCTCTCACCTCCTATGAGTCCATGGGTTCCAGCCAGATACATGGCGGCACCCCGGAGCAGATCGATGCCAAGAGACAGATGTTCGCCATCGCCGAGATGCGTATGAGGGAGGCCGAAGACCCCGAGGTCCGCAGGGAGATTCTGTGGGAGCTCGGCGACCAATGCATCGATGAGATGAACGACTGGGTCTTCGAGCACAAGGCTAAGGATTTCAAGGGTGGGACCCTGAATGCGAATCCCATGGATACGGATGCGTGACGACATGTACGGGGGAATGTGTCCGACTTGCAAGAGGGACCTGACCGACGGGGTCTGTCTATACTGCATCTCAGCCGCCGAGCTCCGTGACGCGATGAACTACACCCCGCATCGTATCAGGATACCAGACGACTGCGTCGTGGAGATGACAGTCCCCCTGGATGACAGCGAGAAAGCATCGGATTCGACACGCGATCGGCAGTCCGAGCAGGCACCGGAAGACGGGTCGAGAACGTCTCCCGACATCCCCCTGGTGACCTGTGTGATGCAGGACGAGGTCATCACCAACACGTCACTCAATCCCGTGATAGGGGTGCTGGACGTGGACAACGCTGGGGATGCGGCCCTCCTCACCGTCAACCTCCTTCTGGAGGACAGGAGGGTGTACAGGAGCACATTCCGTGCACAAGGTGGCAGGAGCCGTCTGGACCTCCGCCTGAGTGCGAGCCTGATACGTTCATCGGATTCCAACATCCGTACCGTCACTGTCATCGTGGAGGCGGATGGCCGTGAAATCGCCCGTCAGACCTCGGCCATAAGGGTCAGGGCGGTGAATGATCTGCCTTTGACGAGGATGCAGGACGAGATCCCCCGCTGCATCACACCCTCATGCAGGGAGATAAGGGAGATGCTGGCAGGGGACGGGCCGATCATGGCCGCCCTCCAGCGGATCCGCCCCGATGACATCAGAGGTCTCGAGATGGGCTGCATAGACAAGGTCTCCGATGAGTTGACAACGGACTCACTGCAGGCGTACCAGTTCAGCAATCCCGTCGAGAGGTTGGCCAATGTCATGGCACAGGCCATGGCGGTTTTCAACGCCCTGTCCGAGATGGGGCTGAAGTACGTCGATTTCACATCATCGGAAGGGTCGGGCCAATATGAGTTCCAGAGGGTGAACCTTCCCCGCGAGACCCTGAGGGAGAAGAGGGGCGTATGCCTGGACTTCTCCTGTCTGGTCGCATCGGTTCTGGAAGGGATGGGTCTGAACCCGGTACTCGTCTTCCCACCCGGACATGCGATGGTCGGGGTCATCGTGTCATCGGACAGGATCCCGTATGTCGGTAACGTCGATTACAGCAGGTGCAGGTTCATCCATGAGATGGAGGTGGAGACGGGTGACGGTCACAAGGACAGGATCCAGGCGGTGTTCATGGAGTCGACACTCATCGGAAGAAGCAGTTTCGCATATTCTCTGAAGAGAGCGGACGAGAAGATCGAGGAGTCCATGAAGGCCATAATGTCGAAGCGTAGGTACACGGTGGTGTACTTCAGGCGTCGCTACGGCGGGGTGCTTCCGCTCGAATCGTCGCCCCGTGACATCGGAGGGAGGAAATGACGATTGATTCGGAATCCGAATTCGATGTGGGGATGGATCTGTTCACAGGAGCAGGCGGAACCTACGACACCGTGAAAGCGTACACGGTCTTCGCGAAAGGGGCTGCAAGAGGGCATTCGAAATCGCAGGCCATGTGCGAGATAATGAAGGCAATGTCCGCTGGTAAGGCATCCTATGCGGACCGGGAGGTCGTGAAGGCGGCCATGGGCCGCGGAATCTCAGGAAGGCATGTCGAATGGATCCTCGGAAAGATTCTGGAACTGGGCATAATAGATAAACCGTCCAATGCCGAGGCCCTTGACATGTACCGCAAGGCGGCGGACAAAGGGTCATGCATGGGCGTGTACGAACTCGGCAGCAGGACCAGGTCCAGAACAGACCTGGCCAGAGCCGTGGACATGGGGTGTGTGCCTGCCATGGGCTGTCTTGCCGACATCCTTCTCGGAGGGGATGAGGGGGATGTCCGCCGTGCGGAGGAGCTCTATCGCGAGGGCCTATCCCGTGGATCCGAGGATTGCGGTGTGGGGCTCGCATGGATGAGGGTGGCGGGTCTGGACTCGCGTAGCGAGGGGATCGATCCGTCCGGCCTGCTGGAGGGGCCGGCGGAGAAGGGGGACGTTATCGCGCAGTGCCTTCTGGGCTTCATCTACCGTTACGGGGTCTGTGTCCCGACATCCTATGAAAGGGCCCTGTACCATTTCCTGCAGGCATCGGACCAGGGGTCGTCATTCGCACGGTGCCAGTTGGGTCTGATGTACGAGTTCGGGGTCGGCGTCGAGGAGTCTGTGGAGATGGCCCGTTACTTCTACAAGCAGTCCAGTACCGGCCTGGCCCGTTGCAGGCTGGGTCTGATGTACGAGGAAGGAATCGTAGACGAAAACGAGTTGGAGTTCACCACTCTGAACGATCTGACTCTCAGAATGTACCTGATGAACAATCTCGAGGAGCTGGCGCAGTACCGCATTGCCGTGATGCGCGAGGACGGCAGATACGTCTGTATTGACTGCCACTGATTACTACAAAGAGGCCGCAGAGGCGGGGAACCCCATCGCGATGTACCGTCTGGCCCGGACATATATGGAGTCCCGTTCGAAACGCAAGCACGCCTTCAGGCTCTGCTCTCAGGCGGCGGACTGCTGTCTGCCGGAAGCCGAGATGATGATGGCCGAGTTCTATGCGGAGGGGATCGTGGTCAGGAGAAGCAAGGACATCGCCAGGATGTGGTTGGAGCGCGCCAAGATACATGGGCATCCGGACGCTGATAGGATGATGCAGAAGTTGGAGTCCAAAGGAATCCTGGACCGTCTGAGGTGACGTTCGACCGAAGCAATTCTAAAAAGATGAAAGCGATTTCCCGATAGGATATGCAGCCTGCATCCACAGGGTGCATCGTCTCTTCGCATCAGGTGTGTTCCGGCCGTATCGCCCATGACAAACCCAGAGGATAAGGTGTGGTGTAGAAATGTTCCTAGATCCAAACGAGGACCCTCAGAGTCGCAGGCAGATCCGTGAGGCGAAGGTACGTACCCATCTGGATCTGGTGCTCTCGCCGTCGAACTACATGTTCTCATGCCGTGAGGTCGGTATCAATGTGCCGAGAGGCACGTCTTATGACAAGTTCCAGGGATGGTTGCCCGAGTATCTAGGGGGACTTTCCGATGAGGACCTGGTGGCTCTCATGAACAGACTGGGCCTTACCGTGGTGTCAACTTCGGACAGATGGAACGGCGTCTTCATAATCCACAGCAGTAGGGACGAGAGGTTCGCGGAATCCATAAGGTTCGGTCTGAACTGCATCAACATCCCGGACACCAACATCTACTGCTCGTCCATAGAGGAGACCGGCACCACGCTAGGGGACTCTTTCTGCGATATAATTAAGAAATGTCTGCGCAACGCCATCCTGGTCATATGCATCATGAGCGACCACAGTGTCGCCAGCAAATACTGTCTGCAGGAGATGGGTGCCGTTTTCGTCATGGACACGCCGATGATCCCGGTGCTCGTAGGTGGATTCGACCCCCAGGCGATGCCGGGGTTCATAGACAACAGCCGTTACCAGGCGACCACGATATCGTCTGCGGAGTCGGCGGAGATATTCCTCGGGCAGGTATGCAGGAAGTGCGGAATCGAATGCAGCCATGCGGATCTGCTGAACGGTGTCAGAGCAATACTCACAGGAGGGAGATGAAGATGGGAAAGAACGTGGACATGCTGATAGACGACATAGTCGCTGCGCGTCTGAAGGGGGCATCGCCGGTGGCCATACGCACCGCGGAGGCAATACTCGCCGACACGGAGGCGGAGTTCGATTCCGGCACATCCAGGGGCCATCTCAAGATGACCGTCCAGAGGCTCGGTGCCGAGGTCATCAAATCGAGGCCGACCAACACCTCTCTCCGCAACGCGGTGAAGAACACCCTCTATAAGATAGAGAAGATCGACGATGAGGATGATGAGAAGGTCCTGGAGGTCATACGCGGTAATGTGGCGGCATTCACGGAGACTGTCAACACCGCCGCCGACAGGATAGCCAAGCTGGGTGCAAACATAATCCGTGATGGAACGACCATTCTGACGGGAAGCTACAGTTCGATGGTGAAAGGCATCCTCGACACGGCCTACAATGTCCTGGGCAAGGACATCCAGGTCTATGTCACGGAGACGAGGCCCCGCTACCAGGGAGTGAAGATGGTAAGGGAGCTGCTCAACCTGGGCATCCCGACCACGCTCATAGTGGACTCATCCGCCCGGCATCTGATGAAGGACGTGGACCTGGTCATAATAGGGGCGGACACCGTGAGCTCGGACGGGTCGGCGATCTCGAAGATAGGTGCATCCCTCATCGCGCTGGCCGCCCATGAGGCGAGAGT
The DNA here is from genome assembly GCA_944322255.1 of Candidatus Methanomethylophilaceae archaeon. Lineage (GTDB taxonomy): Archaea > Thermoplasmatota > Thermoplasmata > Methanomassiliicoccales > Methanomethylophilaceae > Methanoprimaticola. The sequence goes on from CALUOK010000009.1 coordinate 43,909, forward strand.
GCCGCTGTACGTGGCCACCCCAACCTTCAAGTTCTCCGAGGAGACCCTTTCGGGGGTCATGATCGCCATCGAGGAGGCCGCCGCATCCCAGATAGTCGACGGCAGCGGTCTGGAGGATTGCATGGACAATCCTCTGTTCAAGGTCAGGAATCCGGCGTTCGACGCCACACCGCCCGAATACATCCGCGGTCTCATCACGGAACTGTACATAATGTCCCCGTATTCTGTCGGGGACTATCTTGCCAAGATGTCGGGGGTCATAGACTGAACCTATCCGGCATCCGTGCAGTCATCTTCGATATGGACGGCACCCTCATCGACACGGAGAAGCTCAACGTCAGGTTCTGGATCCAGGCGGGCAGGAACATGGGGTTCGACATCTCCGAGGACGAGGTCTTGCACATCCGCAGCTTGGATTCACGTCTCGTACGCGAGTATCTGGAGAAGAACCATCCCGGGATGGATTTTCAGGCTGTGAGGGAGGAACGTCGCAGGCTCATGAAGGGGCATGTGGATTCGGAGGGTCTCGAACTGAAACCCGGAGTGAACAGAATCCTCGATCTGCTTGCCGACAAGGGAATCAAAACAGCCGTCGCAACAGCATCCCGGCCCGATCATGCCAACGGCTACCTGGACATGTTAGGCATCCACGGGAAGTTCGAGAGGATAATATGCACATCATCGGTGGAGAACGGGAAGCCCAGTCCCGACGTGTATCTCTACGCATGTGAGCAGATCGGGGAGAGGCCCCAGGACTGTCTGGCGGTGGAGGATGCCCCCAACGGTGTCAGATCGGCGTTTGCTGCGGGATGCAGGGTGGCCTTCGTGCCGGATCTTACGGAAGCGGATGATGAGATACGCTCGAAGGCGGATGTGTTTTCCAGTCTGGAGGATCTGGCGGAGTGCTTCGATCGGTTACGGACTCGATGTGACAGGTTCTAGGTGTTATGGGCCAGCCTATGCTTATCATTATTATGTACTAATCTGATTATGCATCGATTCCGATGGCCACCAGGGATGAAATCACCTCTATTGCGAGCACTGTCAAGGATTCGCTTCTTGATTCTTGGAGCGAAGGCGGCTGTTTCACAGACGAGGACAAAATGAGGAACAAGGGGATGATGTCCGAAGCTATCGGACTTACATCCATGCTTTTGATAGGAGTTTCATTCGATGATGAACCATCGTTTTGGAACGACAGCGATAAGGCGAAGTATTCAGAGATTGTCGCCAACTGTGTGGATTATCTTTACTCCGAGGTCTCCAACAAAGGATTCACCGCGGAACCGTTGGTAACGGCAAAGGCATCCTCTATGCTGTTCAATAAAGATTCTGGATATGTGGATGCCATCACATGGGTCCTTTCATCCATGATTCTGACGCGGTACTCCCAGAGAAAGGGCATAATCGAGATCTCACAGCAGACAAAGGAGCAGATGATGGAGCTGATTGCCAAAGCCTTCGGCATGCTTCTCAGCTCCCAGCGTGATGACGGAACATGGGGATTCATGACCGATCCGAAATCCAAGATCGCCATCTACTTCACATATTCGGCAAATGCGACGATTGCAGACTTCTTCGACTACATCGTGGGGGAGATCGAGAGTGTCGAAGTGGACTCCGAGAAGGCGGGTTTCCAGTACAGGGACGAGGAGGTCTTGGACTACCTCAATTCCTCCCTGGGGTACGATGTGGAGGTCCGTGCCTCAGAAGCCAGGAGGAAGACGGCGATATGGTTGGTCCGTGAATGCATCCCGTTGCTCTCGAAGTTATCCGAATGCATATACAAGGAGGGCCAGGACTACTCGGACATAGGGATATGGGAGCAGCGCGCACGCATCAACGACGAGTATTACGACGATGTGAACTTCATTCAGCTCTACTACGTGTACTACATAGTAGACATGCTCACGCTGACATATTCCGATGATGTCTTCAAGGAGATCATCGCAGATCCTGAGAAACTGAAGGACCTGGCCTCGAAGTACGCAACGCGTATGCCGAAGCCGGAAATCAGATACTTCTTCAAGGAGATTCCCCCGTCCGAGCTGTACGAACAGATGTACAAGGCGATCATAGAGCAGTCCATCCAAGCTGCCAGAAACAACTTCATGATAGCTTCCAGGACCGGTAACGAGTTCTGGAGCAGCGAACAATCCGAGCTGAGGGTCCAATGGGACCATGAGGATGAGGACGTTCACTACAACATCCAGGGTGCACTGAACAAAGCGCGTGACATCACAGATCCCGCACTCGTACCCATGTCGCTGAGAGCGAACACATGTTTCTGCTACTACATCTCGAACGAGAAGGATTTCTCGCTGGATAGGTTGTATCAGATGATCATTGACTCCAGGGCCAAGGAAGACGATGGCGGATGCCGCATCAACCTCTGGGACGATATGAGCTACAACCTGCAGGTCACCGAACGTTGTATAGAGGCCATCGTGGACTACCATGATTACATCCTCAAGTTCGGAGAAGACGATGCACAGGAGGTCACCAAACACGCTGAGGTCGCGCAGGTCATAAGAGAAGTCTCAAAATCCGATCTAGACCTGGCCGTTGAGAAGAAGATAGAGGAGTATCTCGCAGAGCACAATGTCTCCACCCCGGGCGTGAACTGCAGTGAGGCCCCTGTGGCCACGGCGACCATGTCCCAGGAGGCGTTCAACGAGATGGCAGAGTGCTATCTCAGGGATCTTTTCGTGGACTTGGACAACGTCGGCGACATCTATTCCGCCTTCGACGAGGAGCATTTCCTCCGCAAACTTCTGGACGCATGGTGCAAACTGAAGTCTCAGGCGTACATGAGGGAGATCAAGGAACAGCGCGATCTCGAACAGAAGGAGTACAGCACAGGTGTTGCCGAGAGGAACCTGGTCCACTTCCTGGATAAGAAGAGGAAACTGGACGTCCGTATGATCGACGATTACGAGGATACCCGTGCCGACCTCGTCGAGATTTACGAGAATATGAAGACACGCAGGTGATCTCATGGTCCAGTGCTACACATTCTACTCCTACAAGGGAGGTTCGGGTCGTTCCACTACACTCCTAAACACGGTCAAGTGTCTCATAAAGGATCTCGATGCCAATCCGGAGCATCCCATCCTCGTCGTGGATGCCGATCTGGAAAGCGCCGGACTCACATACTACTTCGGTTTTCAGGACAAATTCAAAGGTACCCTCAACACGGGGTCGGTCCTCAGTTCATACGAAGCTGTGTTCCAGAGCGATATGAGGGATGTCGTGTTCTCTCTGAAGAGACCGAACGACAAGCTCTACACCTGCAAAGGCTCGGAAGCATGGGGCGATCTGCAGAAACTCGATGCGAAGGATCCGTCCGGTGGTAGGAAGATCTCAGATGTGTTCAGCGGAATAAAGCTGTCCGGTAGGCACATCAGGATGCTCCGCAACATCATCGACGCCACGCTTCACAACAACAACAGGTATTTCTCCCATGGCAAATCGATATGGTCCTTGGTCAACGATCTCAAGAAGATCCTGGACTCGGACATGGACGATGCGAAGAAATCCGAGGCCCTGTCTGATGCTGTGGTGCAGTTCCTTCCCGCGATATCGTACATGGATGTGTCCAAGTACTTCTGTGATGCCGACTCTCCGCTCGATTCCGGGACCGTAAGATTCCTGGGGACGGATGTGAGCAACGAGTCCAGGGTCACAAGGGCTGATGCAGAGGGGTCCATCTCCAGATTCCTTGATCTATGTGATTCATACGGCTACAGGGCAGTCGTATTCGACAGCGGTGCCGGAACCCAGGCAAGCGCTTACGTGCTGCACAGTGCATCAGACGTCATAGTGTACTGCATGCGTCCGACGTTGCAGTTCATAGACGGTACCTGGGACAACCTCTACAGATTCCAGGAGATCCTGAGAAGCAATCTGAACGACGATCCCGAGAAGAAGAAGGTAATCCTGTTCCCCAACGCGGTTCCCGACGTCTCGGAGAGTGAAAAGCCGTTTTGCGATTACAGCTTCAGATACATAGCCGATATGGCGGACACGTTCAGAGAGTTCGTGGACAGCACCTTCTGCACATACGATGAGTGTCTGCATGAAGTCCCCCTGTTCAAGTGGCGTGAGAAGATCCTCGGATGCACCGACTACCATGATTCAGCCAACATTCCCGAACTGTCTGAGGCAGTCCGGAAGTACTCCTTCGAGAAAGAGATCGGAGACCTTGAGAGATACACCAAGGTGTATTCGAAGCTGGCCGAACGCCTGATACACAACGCGTGATGACATGGCATCCCTGTATGACACAATCGCAGACAGGAATCTGGTCACACCATCTCTCTCCAGACTCCTTTTCGGTGATTCGAAATCGAGATCCGCGGTGCTCAAGCAGACCCTGTCGCTGCCCAAGACCATGCACGAGGTCTGTCTGTTCTATTCGTCGCTGATACAGATGAATCTGCTCAAGACGGCTTTCGACAGGGACTCGAAGGTAATGGACCTCTGCGATGACCGCTTGGCAAGGACTATCGGTGCCATCTGGGGTGGGGGAGGCACCGACCTCTCAGAGGACATGAGGGTCTTTTCATTCCTCAGGGACTGCATATCGACCGGTGTCCTCCCGGGTGCGTTCAACGAGGATTCCGAAACGATGATCGGACGTGCCAATGCCTATTACAACACGTTCACGAGAAACGGCATGATGATGAATGTGGAGGACTGCAAAGCGGATTTCATCGGACTCATCGAGTCCATGCCGATGTTGGCTAAGATCGGATATGATGAGGAGCTGCAGTGTCTCGTCTCCGATGCGGGCTACTCCATGCCACTCTCTCCGTTTTTCACGATGACCGGTGATGGCCTGTACATCACGACATCCGTTGTTCGTGGAGAACAGAACAACAGTCTCAGGCTCAAGCAGGTCAAGTACAATTCGACGGACATCCGGGCAGTTCGCAGGAAGGAGGATCTCTGTGTCGCCAACGACGAGTATCTCCATGCACTGTGCCTGGCTTTCGGTATAGACACGTATTGGTATCCTCAGGAGGAATATCTGGGCACATGCATGTTCGTCGTCCGGTTGTCGGAGGTCCTGTCCAAGGCCGTTCTCAACAATCTCCGTAACGACCTAGGTGTCCTGAGTCAGATAAACGGCCCCCTCAAAGGCTACTTCCATGGAAACGCCGACATGGTGAGGACCATCAACAATGTGGGATACCCGATAGACGGCAACGGTCACGGCAATGGGAACAAGCAGGCACTGCAGAACCTGTTCATGGGGCTGATCATCACATACGGCGCTTTCGTCACCACACACAATCTCATCTTGGAGAACAACGTGCTTGACAAGCTCGGAGATTCGGATCCCAATAAGACGACGATCAACCGGGACAGAGCGAAGGTGATCTTCGAGGACATCGTCAAGGTGATAGTCGAATCAGGATACTCTTCGGGAGATGCAGAGAAGGAGGTGGCTCTGTGCTACTCCCGTATCGACGCGCATCTGGCCCAGCTCGCCCGCATTGTTCCTCCGGGTTCCGCGTCGTACCTGGTCAGAAAGGATCACATCTGCGCCGAACAGAAGGCGGCCACGGTGTTGGAGTTGCTCGGTCTCCAGAATTCGGACCTTTTCGCAGACAAGGAATCCATGCTGTCCGTACGTGACTATTTTGACATGCTCATAAACAACAGTGTGCCTCTCGATGAGATGATCCGGGGCATAACACGGTTCCTGATCGCGTTCTACTCCAGGTTCGGGGGAGAGCATGGTGAGATCAGGGACGATTCCGATCCTGTCGAATGCTTGGAGACGTTCAGGGACTTCTGCATCTCCACCGAAAAGACGTTGAACGATGTCGGTTCGAACGTGATAAAGGAGCAGATCGGCCGCAACATCTGTGACATAGACATCCTCAACAACTACATCGAGAACTTCAGGAGAGTGGACAACTGGAAGGGGGACGGCGTCAGGACAATGAGTCGCGGCTACTTCTTCATCAGCTACGATCATGACGATTCCGATTTCGTCAAGAGCTGTGTCAGACAGTGGAGGTCGATGGGGTTCAACATACACTTCGATGGCACCCAGTTCGAAGCCGGAGACAACTGGTCCACCCGCGCCATCGAGGAGATCAGAGGGGATGACTGCCAGGGCGTCATACTGTTCCTGAGCGAGTACTCCGCCACAAGCTCTCCCTGTTCGGAGGAGATCAAGGCCGCCCACAGTGTGGCTTCGAACAGATTCGACAACGACTACCGCAGAGTCAACCAGTTCCTCACGGTAATAAACATGGAGGAGACGCCCATAGGCCAGTGGACGGCGGATCTTCTGAGCACCTGCGAAGGCGAGGAGCTAGTCTGTGTGAACACCGTTCGCAGATACATCCACGAGGACAAGATCTTCATCAGTCGCTACGATACGAACATGATCAACACGGTGGCGGGGGTCATGGACACCCGGAACACCGAGAAGCTAAGCAGGACTCTGGATCTGGACACGATGTCCGAAGCCGAGTATGCGTTCGCCTCGTATCTCGCATTCCTAAAGACAGGGAAGTTCTGGAGATTCACCAGCGACCAGTCGGAGGAAATGAGAGCGGTGTTCGATGCGGGATGGTCAGACACCAACCATTGCGTCTATCCGCTCACGGTATCCGTCAAGGAAGCCAGGATCAAGAGGGACAGCGTGACCATCCTCGGATACGAAGTGCTGAACGGGAAGAGCGACATGTCCGAAGGACGTGTGATGATATCTTCGGACTCGATAAAGACGGGAGACTACTACTGCATACCGGACATCCGCAGTTGCGGGGAGTGCGGGGAGTGGATGGTCAATCCTCTTCTGGTGTCGTTCGAGAGCATCAGGTGATTATATGGGCGACGGAGTCAGAATCGTCAACGGGAAGATCAATTTCGAGTGCAAGATGGAGTCTTGCAAGAACTGTTGCTGCGGAGTCTTCAAAGGGATAACAAACAGGCTGTCCAATGTCGACCACCGTCCGTTCGACGAAATCGTTCTTACTGAGGAGGATTATGAGAATCTGTATCGTTGCGGACGTTCGGATCTCATAGAGGAAGGCTACTCTGAACAGATGGGCAAGAAGTATTTCCGCATGGCTCTGGAGGATGATGGATCCTGTAAGGCTCTTGTGGATGGGAAATGTTCCATCAATCAATACAAGCCGACGCTCTGCAGGGCATTCCCGTTCTACTTCGACATGTTCTCAGGTCTCTGTGCGGTCAATTGCGAAGGCTTCTCCGATGAACACATGACTGATCTGAAAGACAGTCTTCCATCCTTTGAAGCCGCCCGGAAGATGTACACGTTCTGGATCGACTTCTACTCAGACATATGAGTGTGACCGCAGGTCTCCTATGCAGGGATAGATCTGTTTAGGAGTGTCTCACGCGCGCGTACAGAAACCAATCTAAACGATAAGGGGATACCATCGTCCGAGCAGCATGTACTCCGAATCGCTTTCCAAAACCCTGGAGTCCCTCGGCGCGGTCGAGGGCACCAGGCTGTCCGTCTCGAGGGACGGCAGGACGTACGTCGGGACCCTCATGCCCCACCACGCGTTCAGCGGCCCGGACATAATCATCCTGAAGATGAAGTCCGGATACAACGTGGGTGTCAGGATCACCGATTCCACCGAGATCTCGGTCCTGGAGGCCCCCGTGGAGAGGGTCAAGCCCGAGACCGAGGTTGAGTTCAAGAAAGGCCTCCCCAAGCTGGTCCTTATCGGCACCGGAGGGACCATCGCGTCCTACGTCGACTACAGGACCGGGGCCGTCCACCCCGCGCTGTCCACCTCCGACATGGTCAACGCCGTCCCGGAGGTCAGGGAGATCGCCAACATCGACGCCAAGGTGCTCTTCTCCATCTTCTCGGAGAACATGAACGTGGAGCACTGGCAGGCACTGGCCAAGGCGGTCGCCGACGAGATCAACGACGGCGCCGACGGCATCATCATCCCCCACGGCACCGACACCATGGGCTACACCGCCGCCGCGCTGTCATTCATGCTCGGCGACGTGACCAAGCCCGTGGTCCTCGTGGGAGCGCAGAGGTCCTCGGACCGTCCGTCCTCCGACGCCAGCAGCAACCTCATGGCCTGCGCCAGGTTCTGCAGGGCCGGCAAGGCCGGAGTGTACGTGGTCATGCACGACACCCCCGGGGACGACTCCTTCGCCGTCCACTTCGGGACCCGCGTCAGGAAGATGCACACCTCCCGCAGGGACGCCTTCCACAGCATCAACGCCCTCCCAGTCGCCCACCTGGACAAGGACGGAAAGATCACATTCAACACCGAGCTGCCCGACGCCTCCGACGAGAGGGCCGTCGCCAGCACCGACATGGAGAGGGCCTGCGTCCTGCTCCAGTACTACCCCGGCATGGACCCCGCCCTCTTCGAGGACATCTTCATGAGGTCCAAGGGAGTGGTCATCGCCGGGTCCGGTCTGGGACACGTGAACGAGAACATGATTCCGCTGATCAGGAGGGCCTGTGACAACGGCACCGTGGTCGTCATGACCAGCCAGTGCCTCAACGGAAGGACCAACCTCAACGTGTACAACACCGGAAGGGACATGCTGAACGCCGGCGTCGTCACCGTGTACGACATGCTGCCCGAGACCGCCTACGTCAAGCTGATGTGGGCCCTGGCCAACTCCTCGTCCCTCGAGGAGGCCAGGGACGTGATGAGGGTCCCGCTCGCCAACGAGCTGTCCGACAGGAGGACCATCGATGAGTGAAGACTACGAGATGATGTGCGGTATCGAGATCCACCAGCAGCTCGACACCAAGAAGCTGTTCTGCTCCTGCGACAGCCACCTGTGCGACGACGGGCAGGGAGCCTACTTCAGGAGGCTCAGGCCCACCACCAGCGAGATGGGCGAGGTCGACAGGGCCGCGCTGGCACAGTTCCAGAGGCACTCCGGCTACAGGTACCAGTGCTGCAAGGGCACCACCTGCCTGGTGGAGCTGGACGAGGAGCCTCCCCACGACGTCAACCCCGACGCGATGCAGATCGCGCTCACCTTCTCCGAGATGCTCGGAGCCAACATAATCGACGAGATCCACTTCATGAGGAAGATCGTGGTGGACGGATCCAACACCTCCGGTTTCCAGAGGACCGCCCTCATCGCCACCGACGGCTCGGTGGACGTGGGCGACAGGAAGATCTCCATCCTCTCCGTGTGCCTGGAGGAGGACGCCGCCAGGAAGGTGGAGACCACCAAGAACGACGAGGTCCTCTACAGGCTGGACCGCCTGGGCATCCCGCTGATCGAGGTCGCCACCGGCCCCGACATGCGCACCCCCGAGGAGGTCATGGAGGTCGCGTACCGCCTGGGCACCCTGCTCAGGGCCACCAGGAGGGTGAAGAGGGGTATCGGCACGATCCGCCAGGACCTGAACATCTCGATCCCGGGAGGCGCCCGCATCGAGCTGAAGGGCGTAGGGGAGCTGAAGATGATACCCGACTACGTCAGGAACGAGGTCAACAGGCAGAGGATGCTCATCAGAATCAAGGGCATACTGAACGACAGGGGCGTGCAGCCCGCGGAGTTCGAGCCCGTGGACGTTACCGACATCTTCGCCGACTGCGAGTCCAAGGTCATCAAGGGGGCCCTCGACGACAAGGGAAGGGTCATCGCCGTCAGGCTCCCGGGATTCGCCGGCATCATGAACGGTGACAACAAGACACTCAGGCTGGGGTCGGAGATGGCCCAGCGCGCACGCACCAAGGGCGTCAAGGGTATATTCCACTCCGACGAGCTGCCCAACTACGGCATCGAGCAGTCCTATGTGGACAGGCTCAGGGAGTTCCTCGGCATGACCGGGGAGCATGACGCCTTCGTGATCTGCGCGGCGAGGGAGAAGAAGGCCACGGACGCCCTCGAGGCGGCGGTCGTGAGGGCCAACGAGGCCCTTGTCGGCGTCCCCGAAGAGACAAGGGACCCGCTCCCCGACGGCACCACGAAGTACTCCAGGCCTCTGCCCGGAGCCGCGAGGATGTATCCCGAGACCGATGTCCCCCCGACCCCGATCACGGACGAGAGGATGCAGGACATCAGGGACAACATGCCCGAGTTCCCGGAGCAGATCGAGGCCAGGCTGGTCAACGACTACGGCATAAACGCTCAGCAGGCCAGGCAGATCGTCAGGCAGAGCAACGACGAGCTCTTCGAGAAGATCGCCGCTGACAGGGCGATGGCCCCGGTGGCCGCGACCATGTTCCTGAACACCTACGGCGAGCTGGAGCACGACGGCATCGATGTGGGCGTCTTCACCGACGACGCGATCCTCGGCGTGTTCGCCATGCTGAAGGAGGGGCGCTTCGCCAAGGAGGCCCTCCCAGCGCTGCTCAGGGAGATGGCGGTCGGCACATCCGCCGAAGATGCGATCAAGAAGCTCGGTCTGGAGGCCATGGATTCGGACGAGGCCGCCAAGGTCATAGAGCAGATTGTCAACGAGCGCGCCGACTTCGTCAGGTCCAAGGGCATGGGGGCCATCGGTCCCCTCATGGGTCCCGTCATGGGCGCCCTCAGGGGAAAGGTCGACGGTAAGCAGGCCAACGAGCTGCTGACGGCCGCGATCAAGAAGCTCCTGGGCTGACAGAATCCATTTACCCGCCTTCGGGCGGGGATTTCCTTCCCATTCTGGTAGAACGGTACGGCTTAAATCCAACCTCAATTTCCGAGAGACCGACGGCCAGGCTGATCGCGAGACCACGTCCGACCGGGGTGGTTGAGATGAACGCGAGAAACGCCATCGGATTCGTAGGTGCGGCGGGGGCACTCATCGTGCTCTACTTCGCATCCGGGTCCCCCATACCGTTGTATTCAGTGTATCAGGAACAGCTCGGGCTCTCCCACGGGGACCTCTCGATGGTGTCGATGTACTATCTCCTCGGGACGGTCATCCCGCTCATGTTCCTTCCCCGCATATCCGACCATCTGGGGAGGCGTCCCGCCACCGTGATGATCCTCCTCGTGTCGATATGCGGATGCATCACGTTCGCGTACCTCTCCAACCCGGAGATGCTCATGATCGGAAGGCTGATCCAGGGCATCGCCAGCGGTCTGGGGTCCAGCACGATCGCGGCGTATGTGGTCGACCTGTCCGCCGACATGCCAAGGTGGATCGGTCCGATGATAACCAGCAGCGCCCCGACCCTTGGGCTGTCGACGGGATGCTTCGTCTCAGGAGGGATCATCAACTACACGTCCGTCTCCTCCACGTCGTACTTCGAGGCGGTGGCGGTCATCGTGGTTGTGTTCATCGTCCTGGTGCTCTTCGCCAGGGAGACGATGCAGAGGAAGCCCGGGCTCATCAGATCGCTGAGGCCGAGGTTCATGCTGCCGCCGAACTCCCTGAGGCTCTTCGCCGCATCGTCCATGGCGTTCGTCGGTACATGGGCGCTGGGAGGTTTCGCCCAGTCCTTCAGCTCGACCCTGGTGGCCGAGCAGTTCGGCATCCACGACACGTTCATCGCGGCCGCGGTGTACACGTCCCTCCTCCTGCCCAACGTCGTCGGCAGCTTCTTCGCCAAGAGGTTCGACGTCAGGGTCGCTCAGAGATGGGGGTTCGGACTCTTCGCACTGTGCGCGGTGATGATGCTGGTCTCGCTGACCGTATTCGACAGCCTCTCCATGTACGTCGTGTTCAGCATCGTCGCCGCCGTGTGCCAGGGCATAGCGTTCACAGGCAGCGTCACAGAGCTGCTAGGCAGGTCCAGCCAGGCCCAGAGGTCGGGCGTGTTCTCGCTCATCTACCTCACATCATACGGGGGTTCGGCCATACCCAACCTGGTGGTCGGTCTGATCCCGGGGGAGTACAGCCTCTACACGATCCTCACAGGATATGTGGTGCTCGTTGTCGCCATGTACATCGTGATGTTCGTGCTGTCCGCGAAGCCCTATCCGAAGGTCGAGGCAAGGGACGTCCCGATCCAATGATGTTCCGGGCACCTGCAAGTGTCGGCCGATGCACGGGCCGTCCATTCTGGAAAGGCGTCCCGGCCGCGCCATGAACCTCGGCGGCGACCGGGGGCCCGATCACTCGGGCTTGATGAAGTTCGTCATCGTGGGCGTCTCGCGCTCCGGGAGCGGGACGCCTGCGGCCTTGCCGGCGTCGATGCATTTGATGAGCCAGGCCATGTTGCGGGCCAGGGTGCGCATCGTCTGCAGACCTTCCAGGTCCTGGCGGACCTCGTCCGGGGTGTTCCCGTGGACCTGGTTCCAGTATTGGGAGGACACGATCGGCATGCTGGTGATGCTGAAGTACTTCAGAAGGCGGTCGTAGGATGACGATGCACCGCCCCTGCGGCAGGAGACGATGGCTGTTCCGGGCTTGTTGATGAGTTTGGATTTGTCGGCGGAGTAGAACAGCCTGTCCATGAACGCGCATGACTGTCCGGAGGGTCCGGCGTAGTACACCGGGGCGCCGATGACGATGCCATCGAACTCGTCCAGCCTGGTGGCAAGGGCGTTCACCTGATCGTCTATGACACACTTCCCTTTCTTCTTGCAGTAGCGGCAGGACTTGCATCCGGGGACGTCTCCCTTGCCGATCCAGTAGATCTCGCTTTCGACACCCTCCTTCTCGAAGGTGGAGGCCATCTCAGACAGGGCGGTGTATGTGCACCCGTGCTCGTTGGGACTGCCGTTGATCAGAAGCACTTTGCTCATCTCAATCACTCCTGGACGCGGTCGGACTTCGACCGGCGTCGATATCAACGTGAAGAGGGGAATGGGTTATGAAGCCATCGCCTCTGCACGCTCTCATTCCGAGGGCATTATGAAATGGGTCCACAGGTGTGGCTCGTACACGGGCCTGTCGATGCCTTTGTCCCTTCCAGCTTCGATGCACTTCAGGAGCCAGGCAATGTTGCGGGCCAGGGTGCGCATCGTCTGCAGACCCTCCAGGTCCCTGCGAACGTCATCCGGGGTGAAGCCGTGGACCTGGTTCCAGTACTGGGACGGTACCACCGGCATGTTGCAGACGGTGAAGTACTTGTTAAGGCGGTCGAAGGCGGCCGAGGCCCCTCCTCTTCTGCACGAGACGACAGCCGCACCCAGCTTCCCGGCCATGCGGTCGGCGTTACTGTAGAAGAGCCTGTCGGCGAACGCACATACCTGTCCGGAGGGTCCGGCGTAGTACACCGGGGATCCCAGAACGATGGCGTCGAACTCGTCGAGTCTGTCGGCGACGGCGTTCACATCGTCCTTGATCGAGCACCGGCCTTTCTTGGCGCAGTATCCGCAGTCTCTGCATCCGGGTGCATCGCTCCTTACATGGAAGATCTCACACTCAACGCCCTCATTGGCGAGGGTGTCGGCGATCTCCTTCAGCGCGGTGTACGTGCAGCCTTTCTCCTTGGGACTGCCGTTGATCAGGAGTACCTTGTGCACCCCATCACCTCAGATGGAAGCTCCGAGGTTCCTCGCCTCGTCCAGGTCCCCGTGTCCCTCGATGTCCCCGACTTTAAGGACCCCACCGCAGAGCACCTTCCCGCGGTCGGTCCAGCCCATATGTCCCATGAGCTTGTCGTAGTAGTTCTCCACCTCTGCGAAGTCGTCACCTTCCGCTGCCATAAGCAGAACACACTCCTTCCTAGGGTTGGCGTAGTCGGGGTCGCACTCCGCCACGGCGAACAGCCTGTCGAACGCCGTCCTGAGCTGGCCGCTCAGGTTCCAGTAGTAGAGCGGTGAAGCCAGAACGACCACGTCGGCCTCCTTGTATGCAGGGTAGATCTCATCCATCCCGTCCCTCTGCACACATGGATGCTCGGGGTCCTTCCCTCCGCCGAAGCATCCGCGGCATCCGTGGATGTCCATTCCCTGGAGGAAGAACACCTGCACAGTGTTGCCGGTCGATTCGGCGCCTTCCGTGAAGGCCTCTATCAGGCAGGAGGTGTTCCCGTTCCTTCTGGGGCTTCCGTTGAGGACCACTATCCTCTTCGCCATCTCAGTCCCTCCTTATGGTGTCGGAGTTCTGGTTGTAGACCTTGGCCACTGCTTTCCACTCGCCATCCATCTTGATAAGCAGCAGGAAGTCGCTGAAGTCGATGCGCCCTCCCCAGTTGTCCTCCAGTACACGGACGATCGCCACGGTCTCCTCGATGCAGAGGACGTCGATCCTAGCTCTGTAGCCGGGGTCCGCCCCCACGGTGTCGATGTTGTCGTACAGGTTCTGGATGGGTCCGTGTTCCAGCTTCCCGTCAAGGTAGCCGAACATGACCGCCTCGTCGTAGAACAGTTCCTTGGCCGGTGTGCTGTCGCCTGAACCGACGCTGTCCACGAACTTCTGTGCCGCCCTTTCTACTGCTTCATACTCGCTCATATCAGATCTCATTGCCGATTCTCCTGCGACATGGTCGCTTGAGTACCATCATGCTTGGAGTGAATATAAGCCGGACACTTTCGCCCGTTTCAGGTACTTTCCAGCACTCCAGATACTTACCCGGAGTGAAGTTTCGGGTCCGAGGGGGCACTTCACAAAATGAAGTGTGGGGGGTTTTTGAACCTGCATGGTATAACGGCAGGCGGTGAGACGATGGTCCAATGCAGCATAGTGGAGGCAGACATAGACGAGACCGGGTTCAGCTACACCCTGTCCCTCATCAACGGGAAGTACAAGATGTTCATCCTCTACGCTCTGATGGAGTTCGGGACGGTGCGCTTCAATGAGATGAAAGGATATATCAAGGGCATATCGTTCAAGACGCTCAGCGCCAACCTGAAGGAACTGGAGGCGGATGGGCTGGTCCACAGGGAGGAGTATCCGCAGGTTCCTCCAAAGGTGGAGTACTCCCTCACCGAGACTGGCAAATCCCTGATACCGATACTGGACTCCATGTGCGAATGGGGCGATGTGCATCGCAGGGCATGACATCGGCAGCCGTCCTGATGGAATCCGGGTGTCCATGACTTCGAAGGGTGTATCGGATTCGGAGTGTCGATCGTCTTTCCCCAGCTTTAACAAAGTGCCTCTCCGTCTGATCTTTAAATACAGCGTCCAGGATTGATTTCCGGGCATAACCATGCAGATAACAGTCATCGAGGGGAGCCCCCATATCAAAGGGGCGTCGAGCGCAATCGCGCAGAGGTTCGTGGACGGTGCCACGGAGGCAGGCCACTCCGTGGATGTCGTGGAGGTCGTACGTCTCAAGGTAGGGGCGTGCAGGGCGTGCAACGCGTGCGGGACCTCAGGCCCATGCATACAGCAGGACGATATGTCCGGCATCCGCTCCAAGATCATGTCGTCCGACATGGTCGTCTTCGTGACCCCCGTGTACTTCTGCGGATTCTCGGCGCAGCTCAAGACTGTCATAGACAGGTTCTACAGCTTCAGCTCCAACCTCCGCACACGTGGCACCAAGGCGGTCCTGATCGCATCATCCGCCGACAAGGAGGACTGGACGATGGACGCCGTCAGGATACAGTACGACTCGCTGTGCCGCTATCTCAATCTCCAGGACTGCGGGAGGATCCTCGCGACCGGATGCGGCGGAGCCGATGCCGCATCGGCCGTCAGGTTCAAGGACGAGGCATATCAGCTCGGGAAATCGCTCTGACCTCGGAATCCCCTTATCTCCAGGACGGAGAGCCTCTCGAAGAACAGCTTGAGCTCCCCCAGGGTCCTGACGTCGTAGGGAGCGAGGGCCTCGTGGAGCGCATGGGGCTCGATGAGGGATGACACCACCACGACCACCCTCCCGTCGTGGTCCAGATGTCCGGGTGCACCCTCGAGCAGTCTCGGCAGGGGCCCCAGGCCATCCGGTCCTCCGGACCATGCCTTGGCCAGTAGGCCCTCCTCGTCCACCGGCAGGTATGGGAGATTGAAAACAATGGTGTCGAAGGTCCCGGTCACGCACCCGTAGACATCGCTCTCAATGACAGGGATCGATGCGCCGTTCGCCTCCGCGTTCCTGCGTGCAAGGTCGACAGCCTTGGGGTTGATATCCACGGCGGTCACCTCGCATCCGTTCAGGGCGCAATGGATGGAGACCACTCCCGAGCCGCATCCGACTTCCAGGACCCTCTCCCCGGGGTGCACGTCGAGTGATTCGATCAGCAGGATGCTGTCGTCAGAGGGCGGATACACGTCCGGATCCTCGGCGATCTTTATCGACGGGTCGTATTCCATAAGGTCACCTCAGTATCGGGAATCTCTTCACTATGGACAGCTCCGACCATCTCCCATCCAAGCCGAGGACGCCGTAGCCTCCCAGGTAGTAGATGACGATGGATGCCAGGATGTACACGATATGGTAGTCCACGAGAGGATTGTCGTCAGGCGGCATCTCCAGGGAGAACATCAGCGCCATCATCACGCACATCCCGACCGTCGAGAGTCTGGATGCCACGCCCAGGATCATCGCTGCACCCACCAGGAGCAGACCCGCCATGAGTAGGAGGTCCAGTGCGGGGTTCCCTGCAAGCGAGGAGTAGAATCCTTCGAGCGGACCGCTCACGAGGTTCGACAGATAGTATTCTGTCGGGGATCCACCGTTGATCATGGCCGCTTCAGGGGTCGTCGGCATGCCGAGGCCCAGGAGCTTGTCGAGGAACGCCCAGATGAGCATGAAGCCCAGTACGATGCGCAGGATCCCGAGGACGAGCTCGCCCCTCCCCCTGTCGGATTCCAGGTCCAAAACCATGCGCCGTAATGCCGGTATCAGCTTTAACGTATTTTGTCTGCATTCCGGCGGGCTGCATCAGGAGGCCGAGGGATCCCTGCCGGCCCTGTAATGCCTGAATCCCTCCCTGGCCAGCCACATCATCAGTGCGCCGCCTATGACCTCCGCCACGAAGAGGCTCCAGTATATCGCGTCCAACGACACCGAGCTGGCGAAGAACAGCATGACGACTATCAGAATGTTCCTGGCGAATGATGACAGCATCGAGATCTGCGCCAGGCGGAGCGACTGCAGGATGGATGAGCCGATGTCGATCAACCCTATGAACGGTATCAGGAGGGCGTAGATCCTCAGGACATGTGCGAATTCGGGTCTGAACTCGATCATGCTCTCCGAGTATGTGAACGGGATTATCACCCAGTCCGCGAATATGAAGAGGACGGCGGCGATGGTGATCATCACGATCATCGTCAGGGTCAGCGAGTACCTGTAACCGGCCTCGGCCTTGGCGAAGTCCCTTCTCCCCAGTGCTGCCGAGCATACAGGGATGAGGGCTGATCCCACCGCCTGGGACACGACCTCGCTGATGGAGACGAATCTCCAGGGTATGTTGTAGAACATGGCGGCGGATGTGCCCCCACAGGCGATGACGAAGATCCTCTGGACCATGGACATCACGCTGATGAGCATGGATTCCGTGCCCCTCGGGATCCCGACGTACAGGATCTCCTTCATGTCTGCCCAGTTCGGCCTCATGTCGGCGAGGGACATCGTCAGATAGAGCCTTCCGCGATGGTACCACCACAGTCCGAGGGCGGCTGAGGACGCGGATGCGATCGCAGTCGCCCATCCGGCTCCCGCCAGGCCGAGGTCCAGACCGTAGATCAGAATAGGGTCCAGGATCATGTTGACCGCCGCTGCGACCAGCAGCACGACCATCGACCTCTTGGCGGCGCCCTCGGACCTGATGACCCCGGAGACGGTCCCGTCCAGGATGACGACGGTGCCCGCCAGGATCTGCGGGAGGATGTATTCGCGGCACTCCTCGGCGATGTCCTGGGCACCCATCATCGAGAGGGCGGGGTCAACGGCGAGGAGCAGGACGGGGGTGCTGATGACGCCTATGATCACAGACAGCACCACGGTCTGGGATGCCAGCCTGTCCGCGTTGTGCTTCTCGCCCCTCCCCAGGTACCTGGCTATGGCCGTCGCGGCGCCGATCCCCAGTCCTGTGCCGAGCCCCGAGACGATCCAGTAGAACGGGGAGATCGTGGACACGGCGGAGCTCGCGTCGGCACCCAGTCCGGAGCACCAGGATGTGTCGGCGAACAGGTTGATCTGGACCACAAGATATGAGATGATCAGGGGGAGCAGCATGGAGCGTATCGCGCCCTTCGGGTCGCCAAGCATCCTCTCCAGGTCTTTGCTCTCTCCCGCCATCGTCGGTCGAGCACAATGGGAAGTATTTACGGTGTCGGTCGTATATAGAGCTGGATTAAGGTCTAATACTGCCTTCGCATAGGAATCAGAATGGCAGAGAAGGACATATTCGAGCGCGACAGGTCAGGGGAGATCGTGGACATGAACGACCCTGAGTTCTACAGGATCTACGATGTCATCCACGATACCATGGCGAAGCTGCAGAGGATGAACTCGTCGGTCATGAGCGCTGAGGAGGTCAGACAGGGGTTCGCCGATGTGACCGGGACCGAGGTCGACGACACGCTCACGCTGTTCCCGCCGTTCTATATGGATTTCGGGAAGAACCTGAGGGTCGGGAAGAACGTGCTCATACAGCAGTGTTGCACGTTCTTCGACCGTTGCGACATCACGATCGGCGACAACACGTTCATCGCCCCGAAGGTGAACCTGATAACGATCAACCATCCGGCCGACCCGACGAAGAGGAACTGCACATACGGCGCCCCGATCACCATCGGTAGGAACGTATGGATCGGGATCGCGTCCACTGTGCTCCCGGGTGTGACCATAGGCGACAACTCCATCGTGGGTGCCAACTCCGTGGTCACCCATGACGTGCCTCCGAACACCATCGTGGCAGGGTCTCCCGCCAGGAAGATCGGCGACGTCCCGGTCCCGGAGGAGTGAGATTATTAATTGCGGCGGGGATGACATCGGCATGATCCAGCTGGACATCCTCGCCGTGGGCAATCTAGAGCGTGACGAAGAGGGCAAGATCCTAGAGGCCAACTCCACCTCCGTGCTCATCCGCACACCCGACCGTCTGATCGTCGTGGATCCGAGCACGAAGTACATGAAGCCGATGGTGAAGACATCTTTCAAGCAGATCGGCGTGTTCCCCAAGGATGTGGACACGGTCATCCTCACGCACTCGCACAGGGACCATGTGGAGAACCTCGGTTTCTACAAGAACGCGAAGGTGTACATCCACTCCGGCGCATCCGAGGAGATCCCCGGTGCCACGGTCATCGACGAGGAAGAGTTCAGGATATGTGAGGGGGTCACAATGGTCCACACGCCCGGGCACTGCCCTGAGGAGTGCAGCGTGTTCGTGGAGGCCGACAGGCGCTACGTGATCGCAGGGGATACGATCCCCCTGGAGGACAACTTCCGCAAGAACGTCCCTCCGGCGCTGAACTCGGACCCGGATCTGGCCTTGGAAAGTATTAAAAGGGTCAGGAAGTACGCGGACGTGGTCATCCCGGGGCATGGCTTCCCGTTCATGGCCGAATGGTGATAACATGATCCAGAGGGAGATGCCCGACACGATATTCTACGAGTGCCCCGTGTGCGACGAGGAGACGGAGCACCAGATCCTCAAAGGCAGGATGGGCAAGGCCACCATCGAAGGCACATTCAGGTGCAACTCCTGCGGCCGCGTGACCAGCGAGACCATCAAGATCCCGGAGCTCATCGAGGTCCCTGTCGTGTTCAGCGACGGTGAGGTCTCCGAGACGACGAGGACGACCATCGAGAGCAACGACATCATCGCCATAGACGACGAGTTCGAGCTCGACGACGGCAGGAAGGTCTGCGTCACCCATATCGATGTGGACAACGACAGGAAGGTCAAGAAGGCCCTGGCCACGGACGTCAGGAAGCTGTGGGTCAAGAGGTTCGATATCCTCAGCGTGAAGGTGTCCGTCAACGACGGTGGGAAGACATACTCCCTCAGGGTGGAGGCGGAGCCCGATGACGAGTTCGTCGTCGGCACCCAGCTTGAGTTCGAGGACTTCGACTGTCTGATCCACGCGATAAAGACCAAGCACAGCCTGGTCAGGCGCGGCGTCGCCGAGGCCAGGGACATCACCAGGATCTACGGCAAGATCAGGAAGAAGAGGTACGACGTGCTCGACTTCGACGACGATGACGAGTTCGATGAGGCGGAATACATCATCGACGACGATGACGACGACTACGACGAGTGACCTCCCGGTGCTCGAGCTGGACAGGGCGGGCTGGAGGGCCTGGCTGTCCGAGAACCATTCCACCGCCAGCGGATGCTGGCTCGTCGTCGACCGCACGGCGGACCCGACGGGGGCCCTGCCCTATCTGGACGCCGTCGAGGAGGCCCTTTGCTTCGGATGGATCGACTCCACGGTCCGCTGTTCGGACGGGAGGCACCTGCAGAGGTTCTCCCGCAGGAGGGCCGGCTCGAACTGGACCGAGCTTAACCTGGAGCGGTGCCGCAGGCTGGAGCGTCTCGGGCTGATGACCGATGCCGGGAGGGACGTCATCCCGGACAGGGAGTTCGCCATCGACGGGGAGATCATGGAGGCCCTCAGGGCCGACCCGGAGGCATGGGCCAACTTCCCGGAACTGCCCGAGCTCTACGTGAGGGTGAGAGTCGGCAACATCCAGATCAAGAGGGGCACGGACCTATACCGGTCCCGTCTCGACCGCTTTGTCGAGGACACCCGGAAGGGCATCATTCGCGGGAACTGGAACGACGGCGGCAGGCTGCTCTGAACCGTCCGATCTTCAATCGAATCTTGATTGAAAATATTTTTACGTAAATTCTGATTAAAATTTTTTATACGCAGAATATGATTATCATTCCGTCAGGTAGGTGTCCCCATGGCGGATTTCATCGGCAGAAAGGAGGAGCTGAGGGAGCTGGAGTCCCTCTACGAATTCAAGGGCAAGCGCACCTGCGCGGTGTACGGACTCCGCCGTCTCGGGAAGACGACGCTGCTCAGCGAGTTCTGCAAGGGGAAGAGGTCTGTGTTCCTCATGATGGCGCCAGGCTCCGAGAGGCAGAACTTGGACGCGATACAGGAGGAGATGTCCAGGATACTGGGCAGGAGGGTGGAGTACGGGACCTTCCCGGAGTTCCTCTCCGATCTGGCCGACTACTGTCACGAAGCCAAGACCGTCGTGGTGATCGACGAGCTGCCCTTCCTCCTGGATTCGGCACCCCATGTGGCCGGGTACCTCCAGAACTTTATCGATGTGAGGATGAGGGGTGAGGAGACCGTGCTCATAGTGTGCGGTTCGTCGGTCTCGTCCATGGAGAAGGAGACCACAGATCCCACCAGACCGCTCTACAACAGGTTCCGTTTCCGCATCCATCTCCAGCCCCTGTCGTTCGAGGAGTGCTGCCAGTTCCATCCGGGGATGTCCGATGCCGACCTGGCCAGGATGTACCTGACGTTCGGCGGCAGCCCGTTCTACCACGAGGGCATCACGGGTGCAACGTACGAGGAGGTCGTCAAGGATGCTTACCTAGGACGCAACGCGTTCCTCAGGGACGAGGCGAGGAGCATCGTCCTCGAGCTGAAGAACAGCGAGAGCTGCATGGCGATCCTGGACGCGATCTCCTCCGGAACCACGTCCATCAAGGGGATCGCGGAGTACACGAAGCTGAACAGGGACACATGCAAGCGCTGTCTGGACGAGATGGAGTACATGGGGCTTGTGTCCCGGCTGGTACCGATGTGCGGGGCGCCGAAGCATCCGGTGTACTACATCCGCAACGGGGTCGTGAGATTCCACTACGATGTGATCAACCGCAGCCGCATGGTGATGCTGAACAGGGATTCCGACGCGGTGTACCAGCAGATAAGGGGGCACATAGACACGTTCCTCGGGATGAGGTTCGAGGACATGTGCTCCGATTATGTGGCGATGAACTACCCGTGCGTGAAGATAGGCAGGTGCTGGGGCAACTTCATCAACCTGGATGCGGGGCTCGACGAGGTCGGCGACATCGATGTGGTCGCAGCCATACAGGCCCGTGAGGGCCGCGTGCACCTCTTCGGGGAATGCAAGTTCAGCCGGAGGCCCGTCGGTTTCTCCGAGTACAACAAGCTGGAACGCAGGGTCGAGAGTCTCGACGGCGACTACGCGGTCAAGTACACCATGTTCTCCCTGTCCGGGTTCGAGGAGGACTTCAGGGATTTCGCCGAGACCAACGGGGTCATGCTGGTGGGGATGGACGAACTCATGGGAAGGGTCCCGGCTCCGCCCCTGTTCCGTGAGGGCCCGTGAGCCCCTCCCGCATCACATGAGGGTCCAGGATCACTGCTCGTCCACAAGGATGTAGTCCAGCACGTCCGCGATGTTCTCGGAGAACACGGTGTGGTCCGCTGCCTCCTGGGTGTAGACGTCGGTGGGGTTGAACGCTATGGACAGCCCGGACTGCTTGAACATCCCGATGTCGGTGAACGAGTTCCCGATGGACACGGTCCTCTCCTTCGTGGTGCCGTATCTCTCGATGAAGTGCCTGACGTTGATGCCCTTGTCTCTGAGGTCCACGTTCATCCTGCCCTCGCCGGTGAGGCGTCCGTCCTCGTACGAGCACAGCTCGTCCGCGACGTAGTCGTCGAATCCGAACTCCCTCTTCAGCATGTCCGCGGCCAGGTCTATGCCGCCGCTGACGATGACCGTCCTGATGCCGTAGTCCGCGAGGCACGCGACGGTCTCCTGGATGCCGTCGATCAGCGGCATGTCCCTGAATGTGAGGGCGATGTCGTTCACGGTCACGTCAGGGTCCTTGCCCCTCCAGAGGGCGATGTCCCTGCGCATGAACTCGGGCTCGTCGATCTCGCCGTTGACGAACGCCTGGTAGGCGGGCTCGTTGTCCACCTCGAAGTGCTGGTGAACCCAGCACCACGAGCTCCTCAGCTTGGTCAGGGTGCCGTCCATGTCGAAGCAGACGAGATCGTACTTCCTCATGCCACACCGTACCCCGAACCCACATAAAGAGGATGCGGGCTCATCTCCGCCTGATTCCCAGCACAGCCACGGCGAAGAACGCCGCGGTGACGGCCAGGACGTAGATCATGCACATCGCCGGATCGAAGTCGAAGCCGCCCAGGGAGAGGTCGAAGCCCATGTCGGTCCTGAAAGACTCCAGGGTCCCGGCGGGCGCACCGGCGAACACGGAGTCCAGGGCATCCCCGGCCAGGGATTCGCGGAACAGCGCGGCCATGTGGCTGGCGGGGACCAGTGTGCCGACGACCTGCATCCCGGCGGGCATGGTGCCCATGGGCATGTAGATCCCGGCGAGGAACCCGATCAGGACGCTGACCACCACGAACAATCCCGAGAACGCGCCGGTGCTCCTGAGGAACGACGTTATCGCGTACATTATGATGGATCCCGACAGGGCGGACGGGACCACCAGCACGACGGAGGTGGCGACCCCGGAAGCCGACAGCGGGCATCCGGTGGCCGCCAGGTACGCCACGCAGACGATCAGGGTGATGAGGCTCATGATCAGGCCCACCAGGAACGTGCTGACGATGTACCCGGCGGCGACCTCGTGGGGTCCCATGGGGGTTACCAGGATGTCCCTCATCCTGCCGTCGGCCCTGTCCTCCACCATGGTCTGGAGGGACCCGGCGGACGTGGTCACCGGGACTATCCCCAGGATGCCAGCCAGGACCCAGGCG
Source organism: Candidatus Methanomethylophilaceae archaeon (assembly GCA_944322255.1). Classification (GTDB taxonomy): domain Archaea; phylum Thermoplasmatota; class Thermoplasmata; order Methanomassiliicoccales; family Methanomethylophilaceae; genus Methanoprimaticola. The sequence continues at coordinate 67,412 of CALUOK010000009.1, forward strand.
TCTATCAGCTGGGACATGCCGTCCATGTCCGGGTAGGACTCCACAAGCATGTTCCTCAGGAACAGCAGGTAGAGCAGCACGACGATGATCACCGCCATGAGTGAGAACACCACGGACCCCCTGTCCCTGAAGTAGCAGAGGACGTTCCTCTTCGCCAGGTACAGCGTTCCGTTCATTCCATCTCCTCCCCCGTGATCCTGATGAACGCGTCGTCCAGGGTGCCGTTCCTGACCTCCAGGGAGTCGATCATCCCGTCCAGCATGGCGACCACCGGTGCCGCGTCGACCGTGCTGGCCAGCGGGATCTCGACGGTGTCAGCGCGGACCGAGAACCTGATCCCCGCATCGGATAGTACTGATGCGACCGCGTCCATGTCCTTCGGGACCACGGTCATCCTGTCTGAACAGTACCTTTCCCTGAGCATCGCCGGCGTGCCGTGGGCGGCTATCCCGCCGTGGTTGATGATCACGATGTCGTCCGCTCCCGCGGCCTCCTCCATGTAGTGGGTGGTCAGCAGGATGGTGAGCCCCTCATCCCTGTTCAGGCGGTTCACTGTGTCCCAGATGCGTCTCCTGGTCTGGGGGTCCAGTCCGGAGGTGGGCTCGTCCAGCAGGAGCAGCCTGGGGGAGTGGACCAGCGCCCTGGCTATGTCAGCCCTGCGCCTCTGGCCTCCCGACAGCTTCCCGTACGGCCTGTCCGCGAACTCGACGGAATCGGACACCTCCAGTGCCCTGTCGACCGATTCCTTGAGGACGTCCCCTGAGAGGCCGTACATCCCGCCCCTGACGGTCAGGTTCTCGCGGACGGTGAGCCGTCCGTCCATCATGGGGTCCTGGAAGACCACACCGATGTCCCCCTTGACCGATGGGTCGGTCACGGGTCTCTCGAAAACCTCCACCTCGCCGGAGTCGTATCCGAGGAGGGAGCAGACGATCGAGATCGTGGTGGACTTCCCGGCTCCGTTGGGGCCGAGGAAGGCGAAGAACGATCCCTCCGGAACCTCGAAGGATATCCCCTTCACAGCTTCGAAGTCGCCGTAGCTCTTGCGGAGCCCGCGGACGGATATGGCGGTCATGATGCCCTTCTGCATGAGGAACATAGAAAGATGTTTCGGCTAATCAAGAAATAATGTATATATCATAGATATACGATAGATATCCGATGACGGGAAAGACTGCGACGGTGCTGGTCCGTGTGGAACCAGATGTCAAGGAGAAGGCGGAGGCCATACTCAACGAGCTGGGGGTTCCGATGTCCGTGGTGCTGAACATGTGTCTGAAGCAGATCATAAGAACCGAGAGCATTCCTTTCGATGTCACATTGAACCGGAGGCCCAGGTCGATTGGGGATCTCACTCCCGAGGAGTTCCGTGCCGAGATAATGGAGTCCTACGGACAATTCAGAGAAGGGAAGACAAGGTCCGCAGACAAGGCAATGTCCGAACTGAGGAAGATCTACGATGGCAAGTCATGACCTAATCTTCACCGACAAGTTCGAGTCGCAGCTCAGGGATGGCTGGATTACATAACAGAGCAGGCGGGATCATCCAAGGTAGCGAGCAGACTGCTATCGAAACTGGACATTTATCTCGAGAGCCTGCGTTCATTCCCCGAATGTGGCAGACTGTTGGATGAGGAGCCCTATCATGAACTCGGCTTACGCAAGCTGGTGGTGGAGAATCTACTGGTATACTATGTCGTCGAAGAAGACAAGATTGTGCTTCTGTACATCATCGATGGAAGGATGGATCAAACATCGCAGTTGAAGGACATCGAGATTCTTTAGAGGTCGTCCCGACCCTACCGACATCAGTTCATTATACCCGACCTCCATTCACGGACCATGATTACGATAATCGGCACCGGGCACGTCTTCAAGCTAGCGGAGCCCGTGTCGTTCATCGTGAAGAACACCTGGCCGGACGCGGTCCTGATAGAGCTGGACGTGTCCCGCTACAACTCCCTCATGAAGGCCCAGGACGAGGGCGTCAGGCCCGAGGACCAGAGGGGGATGTCCGCGATATACAGGCAGACCGCCAAGTACCAGCAGAGGATGTCGGAGGAGTACGACACCCAGGTCGGCGGGGAGTTCCTGGCGGCCATCAACACCGGCAGGCTGGCCGGCGCCGAGATCATACCCATCGACACCAACGCCATGCAGGTCCTGAACGAGATGTGGTCGGAGATGTCCGCCATGGAGAGGCTCCGCTACAAGCTGTCTGGCATATCCGACAGCATCGGGGGCAAGCGCAAGGTCGAGCAGGTCCAGGCCAGCTTCGCGGAGGACGAGGAGCGCTACATCGAGGCCATGCGCAGGAAGTACCCCACCCTGGTGAGGAAGCTCATCGACGAGAGGAACGCCCACATGGCGGAGCAGATCAACAGGGCCTCGGAGACGTACCACAACATGGTGGTGGTCGTGGGGGACGCCCACGTCGAGGGGATAAGCAGGCTGCTGAAGGACCCCGAGGTCAGGAAGATAAGGCTGGCGGACCTGAGGGACAGGGAGCGCATGGACAGGGTCAGGGACATGGTCTGGAAAGGTGAAGAAGAATGATCGTGAAGCTTCTCGCGTACACGCAGAACGCCGACGCCATCTGCGCGGCGGCAGGCAACTCCTGCTACTCCGAACGCCCCTCGTACGAGATCGTCGAGGACATAGACTCCGGGAAGGTCCTGTCCAGGATCGTCGGCATGGGCCACCACTCCGTCATAGAGCACGCGGTGTTCACGTTCTCGGTGGAGGGGGTCTCCAGGGCTCTCACCCATCAGCTGGTGAGGCACAGGGTGGCCTCTTTCTCCCAGCAGAGCCAGAGGTACGTCTCCCTGACCGAACCCACCTACGTCACTCCTCACACCGTGGAGGGGGACGAGGAGGCGAGAAGGGTGTTCGACGAGACCATGGACGCGATCTGGAGAGCCTACTCCAAGCTGGAGGGGATGGGGATCCCGGCGGAGGACGCCAGGTACCTGCTGCCCAACGGCTGCACCACGAACATCACGATCACCATGAACGCCCGCGAGCTCCTGCACTTCTTCTCGCTCAGGTGCTGCAACAGGGCCCAGTGGGAGATCCGCGAGATGGCCGACAGGATGCTGGAGCATTGCATGGAGGTCTCGCCGATCATATTCAGGAATGCGGGCCCGCCGTGCGTCAGGGGACCCTGTCCCGAGGGCAAACTGTCCTGCGGCAAGCCCCGGAGGCCGTGACCCCTTACGGAGACTCCGAACGTCCCGATGGACAACATTTATCGTAGGTGGCATGTGGGGACGTCCATGAGCAACTTCGACGCCCTGTGCAGGGTCCTGGAGGGGATGGACCCGGAGACCTACGACGATCTCATGGTGGACAAGACCATCGACATCCTGGCGGGGTTCAGCGACCTGTCCGAGGACACCGGGGACTGCATCGCGCTGTACTGCGACTTCCTCCTGTGCTCGGTGGCCGCCGACGGGGTCCTCACGGAGGAGGAGTTCCGCCTGGTGAAGCCGGTCCTGGACAGGATGCTGGAGACAGACACCGACTTCGGGGAGGCCCTGGACTACTTCCACGAGACCGGGCTCGACAACCCCGATGGCTACAAGGACACCATGGACGGCATCGCGGACATGCTCGGAGAGGTGTCCCCGAAGCTGAAGGACGACCTGGTCCTGCTGTGCATGATGGTCTGCGCCGTGGACGGGGAGATCTCCGATGAGGAGAGGGACTGGATAAGGCAGCTGATCGAATGACGTCCACGATACACCTGGCCGGAGGATGCTTCTGGGGTCTGGAGAAGGCGCTGCAGGGCATCCCCGGGGTGGAGTCCACCGAATGCGGCTACGCCAACGGCGACCCCCATTTCATCCCCGACTACATGCTGGTGTGCTCCGGCAGGTTCGGCTACAGGGAGGCTGTGAGGGTCGAGTACGATCCGGAGGTGGTGTCCTTGGAGGACCTGCTTTACTGTTTCCTGTACCTGATCGACCCGACGCAGGAGCGCAGGCAGGGAAACGACATCGGTCTGCAGTACCAGACCGGCGTGTACTGGACGGATCCCGGGGACGAGGCCGTGGTCAGGAGGGTGTTCGAGGCCGAGGCTCCAAGGTACCCGGAGTTCCATGTGGAGGCAGGTCCGCTGACGTTCTGGTCGCCGGCGGAGGAGTACCACCAGAGGTACCTGGACAAGAACCCGGGGGGCTACTGCCACATCCCGGTATGGAAGATGGAGGCTCTGAGGGCCATACTGGACCGCAGGGACGGGTGACTGGTCGATGGCCGTCGGACGGCACCTACGTTTCTGCTGGAATCTTTAAATATGACATACCCTTAATCGGGTTCACTCGGTGAATGATATGGGAAGAATAAGACCCACCTACATCAAGAGAGTGTCTATCGAGCTCCTGAACAAGTACCCTCAGGCCTTCAGCAAGGACTTCGAGGCCAACAAGGAGATGGTCAGCACACTCACGGATGTCTCATCGGTGAAGATGAGGAACAGGATCGCCGGTTACATCACCCGCTACCTGTCTCACCCTGAGGCATAAACGCCTTAACCCAACAATTTCCGCAGCTTTTGCCCGCGTGGGGTAGCTTGGATATCCTGTGAGATTGCGGATCTCTTGACCCGGGTTCGAATCCCGGCGCGGGCACCATCATTTCTCGCCCAACTGAGGTTATAGAAGAATTAATGTGGCCCCGGAGGGCCGTTTGTTTCGGGTTTCAAGCGTTTGAAGGCTTTCTGATGATGTCGTACAGGCCGGCTATGATTATCAGGACCGCACCCACGACACCCATCCATAGCCCGTATCCGGCACTAACCGTGATGGATCCGATCTGTCCGAGATCTAGCAGATCCGCGGAGATCTCTCCCTTGAACAGAATCATGAGGACGATGGACACGATCGCCAGGATGAGGGCGATGATGCCGAAGATCTTGTTGACCTTGGGTACGTTCATGGCCACGGGCAGGATCATGGATATGACCGAGATGATTCCACAGATCAGTGCGACCAAAGGCGCATAGGAATATGACATATCGCTTCCGATTTCGTTGTACGCATCCCATCCGGAAATCGTCTCGGTGTAGGACTCTCCCAGCCATGATGAACTGGCTGTGACATCGATCCAGGGCAGGAACACGCAGACGATCAGGAGTATCGCTCCTATGATCCCCAGTATTCCCAAGATGTTGACTTTGTTCTCCATGTGCATCACATGCAGTCTTCTTACTGCACCGCCCTCTACTCAACACGATTTAAAGGAATGGTGTCTGGATGCTACGTGTCGGCACGAAGCATCGCGGAAAAGCAATCGGGGAGAGGGAGTTTCCCCCTGTCTCATAACGGGTTTCAGGTCTCTGTGACGAAGGGCCGAATTCTGGTCCAGAGTATTTAGAGCTCACTCCTCAGATTCGGTGTCAGGCTTCGGCCAGACCTCTCTGACGATGTCCACGTCCCCTGGGGGCAGGATCATGGAGATCTCCTCCTCGGGGACGTCGAAGCGCTTGGCCATCTCGTTGGACATGCGTCCGGTCTTCTTCCCGGGCTTGATCACCATGTACCTGTCGGACTTCTCGAAGCAGGACACCGGTCCGCACATGACCTTCCTGGCGTTCTGGTAGTAGACTTCTCCGACGGCCAGCTCAAGCGGAAGGTGGTGCTCGTAGTTCCTCTTCCCGCGGATGATGAATGCCCCGCGGGGTACGAACTCTCCCGGGTTCGGGGTCTTGCTGACCTGGTCCGGATAGGCCCAGAACGCCGTCCCTTCCGCAAGCGCCGCGATCCAGGACTTGGACTGGGCCAGGGCGAACAGGCACGCCTCCCTGAGCTCCGCCTCGGAAGCCTTGGCGCCGTCCTTGATGATGACCGATGGAGCTCCATGCACATCGGCGTGGGCGTAGAGGTCGCTGTCCTTCAGGTGCTTCTTCACCACGTTGTCGTTGGTGTGGGCGTCCCTCCCGGCGATGACCAGCCTGCCGCCGGAGGTGATGAACCATTTGTATCTCTCGAACCAGAACTGCTTGGTGGGCTGCGCCTTGCCGGCCATCTCCGCCTTGACCTTGGCGATGCCCTTCTCCAGCTTCGCCAGCTCGGCGCGGCTCTCGTTCAGGGCGGCCTCGGCGTTCTTAGCCTTCTCCCCCACGGCCTTGCCCTTCTGGTACAGGTCCGAGGCGTTGGCGTCCAGGTTCTTGGTGTAGTCGAGGGTCACGGTCTCCCCTGCGAAGGTACCGGTGACGGTGTTCCTGGAGGGGTCGATGGACGTGACGAACGGGATCTTGGACGCGCCCTCCCTGAGTTTCTCCCAGGTGAGCTTCTGAGACTGCTCCAGCAGGACGGTCAGCAGCTCGCTGACCTTTGCGTAGTCGGTGTACAGGGCCTCCGCCTTCCTGCGGTACACCTCGCACTGCTCTCTGTACTCCTCCAGGGTCTCCTCCTGTTTGGAGATCCTCTTGTTGAGCTTCTCGACCCTGGGGTCGACGAAGGCCTCCTCTTCCTCCTCGGCGATCTGCTGCAGGAACGCGTCTATGAGCTTGGACATGGAGTCGTAGCTCTTCTTCTCCAGGTCGGAGTGGGAGAGCATCTCTATCGGCGCAAGGTCCTCGATCTGCCCGTCCCTGAGGTACGCCGTGGGCTGCGGGTCCGCGACCACGTGGTTGACGATGACCTTCATGGCGTCGTACATGGCCGCCACTGTGGCGTCGTCGACCTGCGACGCGGGGGTGGACTTTTCGATGCCGACCCTCCTGCACACCTCCTCGGCGTACTGGCCCCCGAGGTTCACGGATGTGGCCAGGGTCCTGACGCAGTCGGAGTCGGAGGACCTGAACGATCTCAGGAAGTCCTCCTCGGAGGATTCCGTCGGATCGAACCTGGTCTTCGGCATGAGGTAGGGCTCGCCGGGACGGGTCTTCCTGTCCTTCCAGGTCTTCTGGATGAGGCAGTTCAGGATGGTCCCGTCCTTCACCAGGAGCACGTTGCCCCCGCCGAACATCTCGAAGATAAGCCTGTAGTCGCCGTCGGACTTGGAGAGCTCCATCTCCACGATGCGGTCGAACCCGATCTGCCTGACCTTGCCGACGCGGGCGTTGTCGATGTACTTCCTCAGGAAGGACGCGAACGACGTGGGAAGCGTGGGGGTCTCCGGCTTGACCGAGGGGCAGTAGAGCCATTTCTTGTCCTTGAAGAAGAGCTCCCTCTTCCCCTCGCCCTGGACGTTGATCCTGAACAGGACGTTGCCGGCGCCCCAGTGGTAGATCTTGTCCATGTGGCCGCCCTCCAGGGAGGCCATCTCCGTGACGATGGAGCGGACGTCGAAGGAACTCATCTCTTTCTTCATGTGACCCGAATCGGGGGGCGTCCGAGATAAAATTATGGGAGGGGCACGCCGCAGATCTCGTACTCCCTCTCGCCCAGGGAGTTGATGAACCACTCTATGTGCCAGCGCTCCACCTGGAAGTCCAGCCCCATGATGTTGGACACGGTGTTGATGACGATGGGCATGGCGTCCAGCGGGTCCATGGTGTCTGGTTCGTGGTAGATGCGCTCGATGTACGTGCCGGCCAGGGCGATGCAGGCCTCCAGTTTCAGGATGAAGTCCTTCGACCCCGTGTCGAGGTCCTTCTCGGTGTCTATCTTGGACAGCCATTCGGTGAGCGCGACCACGACCCTCTGGTGGATGTCCCACCTGCTGTAGGCGATCGTCAGGAGCTCCGCGATGCGCTCGGACCTGGCGGCGAAGTACAGCTGCACGTTCAGGAGGAACCCGAGCTGGAGGCATGCGGGGATGTCCTCGTCGACGTAGTCCGGGGTCTGCCTCTGGGCGTCCCTGAGGACCTCCATTACGATGTCGGAGAAGATCTCCTCCTTGCTGCGGTAGATGTTGTACAGGCTTCCGTTGAGGATCCCGACCCTGTCCAGGATCTGGCGGGTGGTCGTCTTCTCGAACCCCTGCTCGAAGAACAGCTTCATGGACTCGTCGAGGATGCGGCGCCTCAGCTCCTCGGTGCGCTTCGTCCTCTTCGTGAGGTGTTTGTCGTCATGTTCCTCGACGGTCATGGGTTGGGTTTCCCACGCTGTCGGCGTATATACCGTTGTCGTCGGCCGATTCTTCGGTCGATGACGAAGTTTCGTCGCTGTTCGAAGGGAAAACGGCACTTCGTGCATCTCGTTTAAATATCCATTTTTTTTGAGCATGCTCACGAAGTGATTCCATGTTCGATAGGTATTCGAAACATGTGCTGAGGCACCCGAAGGCCATCATAGCCGTGTGGCTGGTGGCCCTCCTGGTTGCCGTCCCCTTCGCCGCCCATGTGGGTGACGTCCTCAACTACGACATGACGTCCATGGGAGGGTTCGACTCCGAGTCGTCGGAGGGCCAGGGGATCGTGGACGAGTATTTCGAAGGCGGTCTGAGCACCGACACGGTGCTGGTGGTTCCATATGGCAGCGAGAGCGAGCTTTCGAGAATCGAGGCCGGGCTTCTGGGCTCCGGGTCGCTGACCGAGAAGGTGGCCGAACGCTACGGCGACGCCGTGTCGCTGACGGTTCTGGGCTCCTACGGGAGTTCCGACTCGGGCACCGGAGTGTTCATGGTGGCGTTCTCGTTCGGCTCCGGCGTCTCTGCCATGGACGAGGTCGGCAACCTGAGGTCCGTCGTCGGCGAAGCCATGGCCTCTGCCGGACTGGGGGAGATGGAGACGTACATCACGGGCTCCGTGCCCATCGCGTACGACACGCTGCAGGGGGCCAACGCCGACATGGCGATGATCGACCCCATATCGATAGTGCTGATCTTCGTGCTCCTGGGGCTGTTCTTCTGCACAGTCGTGACGGCCGCTGTCCCCCCGCTGGTGGTGGGTTCCGCGTATGGGATCGTCATGGCGCTGATGTTCGCCCTCGGCGGGGTGTTCGACATATTCTACATCACCCGCGTGATCGTCCTGGTGTCGATGCTCGGCGCCGGATGCGACTACTCCGTGTTCATCATCGCCAGGTACAGGGAGGAGCGCAGGAGCGGCAGGGACAGGGACGAGGCCCTGACGGAAGCCGTCAAGTGGGCCGGCGAGTCGGTATTCACATCCGGTCTCGCGGTGATCATCGGATTCGCCGTGATGTCCATGTGCTCATTCGAGCTGGTTTCCAGCATGGCGGTGGTGCTCGCACTGGGCATCGTCATGGCCATGCTGGCCGCCCTGACGCTGATCCCCGCGGTCCTGGCGATCGTGGGGGACAGGGTGTTCTGGCCCAGGGACATGGGGTTCTACAGGCGCATGGAGACGTCCTGGTCGGGGTTCTACGGCAGGCTGACCCATCTCGGCAGAAGGTACTTCACCTGGGCCGGAGGGTTCTCCGTGAAGCACGCCAAGGCGATCGTCGCGGTCGCCATACTGGTGACGGTCCCTCTCGGGTATGCGGCGGCGACGTCCGACGATTCCTTCGACATGATCAGCGTGATGCCCGACTCCGAGGCCAAGAGAGGAGTGGATGCGATAACGTCCAGCACAGACGGCGGCATGCTGATGCCGACCTACGCGCTGGTGGAGATGGACACCTCCATGGCCCAGATCACGCCCATCGGTGATGGGCTGGGGGTCCTTCAGTGGACCTCCGACGGTGCGGAGCGCCTGTCCGACATCGCCGGGATGCAGGACGGACTCGTCCGCTCCGACGACAACATCAGCTATGTGCTGGGGCCGGTCTCATGGTCGGCCCTGTACGGGTCCGTCCGCCAGGGGCTGGTCTCCGCAGGGTATCCCGAGAGCATGGTGACATCCGAGGTCGTGAACCACGCCGTGGTGTCGCAGCTTCCGGACGTCGTCGGAAGCTCTCTGAGCGGCTTCTTCGACATGTTCGGATGGGATTCGGCCCCCGACAGCGCCGTGCCGCTGTCGCCGGGGGCATCGGTTCCCGTGTCGGGCCTGCTGGACTATGCTGTGAACATAGGTGCCGGGCTGGTCTCCTCCGACGGACGCTACATCCAGATGATGGTCATCGTCGGGGACGAGCCGATGTCCCAGAGGTCCATGGATTCCGTGGCCATCGCCAGGGACGTCATGGCGGGATACGAGGACACGTTCGATTGGGTCGTGGACACATGGGTCGTCGGGACCCCTGCGATCCTCTACGACATCTCAGACGTCGTCGACACCGAGTTCGGATGGATCGAGATCGGAGTGATGGTCCTGATCTACCTGCTCCTGCTGCTGGTCCTCGGCTCGTACCTCACCCCACTCAGGTCGCTGGCCACGATCATGATGAGCGTCGTCTGGACCCTGGGCGTCCTCCAGCTGGTGTTCGCACAGGTCATGGGGGCCGAGGTGGTGTGGATCGTGCCGATAGTGCTGTTCGTCATATGCCTGGGCCTAGGCATGGACTACGACATCCTCCTGACGACGCGCATCAGGGAGGGCAAGGTCCGCGGCATGTCCAACGACGTGGCCATCCGCGATGCGCTGGCCAGGTCCGGAGGGATAATCACCCTCTGCGGTCTGATCATGGGCGGCACCTTCCTGACCCTGCTGTTGTCCGGATCGACGATGCTGAACGAGATCGGGTTCGCCCTCGGTTTTGCGATCCTGGTGGACTCGCTGCTGGTGGTCCCCTACGTGGTGCCTGCGCTCATGCACCTCATGGGCGACTGGAGCTGGAAGGGGCCTAGGATCTTCAGCCGCGGTCACGGCGTCGAGGACTGAAAACAATCTTACCCGGCCGTCGGCCGGGGCATTCATCCTATTCCGCCGAGCAGCGCCCCGGCCACCAGCGCGATGACCGCCAGGGCGCAGTAGGCGTACTTCCCCATGGGGACGAACCATCTCCCCACCGGTCTGCCGGCGCCCTCGTTGACGTTGTCCAGGGCGAACCTGTCCCCGGCCACCCAGTAGAACATCACAGCGGCCAGCAGGGCCCCCAGGGGGCAGACGTAGATCGAGACGGCGTCCATCCACGGGGACACGATGGACTGTATGCAGAGGGCCACGGCGCATCCGATGCCGATCATCGCCACGGTGGCCTTCACGCGTCCCGCCCCGAACCTCTCCTGGAGGAACGACACCGGGGCCTCGTACAGGTTCACGATGGACGCCATGCCGGCGAACAGGACGCTGACGAAGAACACGATCCCTATGATCTGCCCTCCGGCCATGCCGTTGAAGACGTTGACTATGTAGACGAACATCAGGCCGGGTCCACCTTCGTTGAGCTCCGCGCCGCCCGCGGCCATGGCGGGTATGATCACCATCGCGGCCAGGAAGGCGGAGACGGTGTCGAAGAGTGCGACGTAGAAGGTGGCGCTGGGGATAGACTCGTTCTTCTTGAAGTAGGATCCGTAGATAACGCTGCCGTTGCCGGCGACGGACAGGGAGAAGAACGCCTGTCCGAAGGCGAAGATCCACACGAGCGGGTTGGCGAGGAGGTCGAAGTCGATGGTCAGGATGTACCCGTACCCCGCCGACGCCCCGGGGAGGGTAGCGACGTAGACCGTCAGGCCGATTAGGAGCACGAACAGCAGCGGCATCAGCACGTTGTTGGCCTTCTCGATTCCCTTGGACACGCCCAGGGACATTATGAGCAGGGTGGCGACCGCCGCTATGATGACCCACATGTTGGCGCCCCACGCGCTGGCGGTGTCGTTGAAGGTCCCGCCGATGAGGTCCATGTCCTGCCCCATCCCGACGAGGTCCCCGCTGAACGCCATGTATGTGTACTTGATGATCCAGGCGACCACGCAGGTGTACCCGATGGCCAGGGCCAGCGAGCCTACGACCGGAATCAGGCCGATGCGCTCTCCCAGCTTCCTGTTCCCGTAGCGGCGCTCGGTGCACATGCCGAAGGCGCCGCACGGTCCGGCGCCCGCGGCGCGTCCGAGGGCGAACTCGCACATCACACCGGACAGGGAGATGATGACGACGAAGATCAGGTAGGGGATGATGAACGTCATCCCGCCCCAGAGGGATACCATCGCCGGGAAGCGCCATATGTTTCCCATGCCCACCGCGGAGCCTATGCTGGCCAGGATGAATCCCCTCTTCCCGCTGAAGCTGTCGCGGGACTGTTCCTCCGATTCCGTCATGCTATCCCGATGTTCGTTCTGTCTGTACACTGATGCACATACATATACAATTTGGCGGAGCGAAGCCTGTGCACAAGGTCGGTTTCAGTCATGTGGTGGAAATCCCGACAGTAAGGTTTATCAATGGGGTGCCGTTACGCATCCCTACACACTGCCGCCGTGGCTAAGGGGTATAGCGACGCCTTGGTAAGGCGTAGGTCGTGGGTTCGATTCCCATCGGCGGCTCCATCTCAATTTTAAATCTGTCTCATCGGATCGGTCGTTCATGCATGTACGACCACATATGCATCGGCATAAGTGCGACATATTAAGCACGGCCTAAGCACATATGCATCAGCATATGCATGACATATGTCGTGCATGAGCTGAGTGCTCCCCCATTTCTGTCAATTAGTCTCTCGAACTCCATTGCCGGGGATCGGAAGAGCCTCAGATGAAGTTCAGAAGTAGGCGAGATTCAGAAAATGGTCGAAGAGATAAGACGGAGGGCCGGAGCCCTCCTTGATCAGAACATCCTGTAGAACACGAAGCCCGACCAGATCTTGGGGAAGAAGAACGTGGTCTTCTTCGGCATGCGCTTGCCGATCATGGACAGGTCCCAGATCTTCTCCAGGCTGGGGTCGTTCAGGATGATCGCCAGGTCGTGCTTCTTCTCGTCCATCTTCCTCAGGACGGAGTCCAGCTCGGCGTCGTAGGAGACGTCCGCCTTGCCCTCGTCGGACTTGAACACGCCCTTCAGGATCTTCTCCTGGGCGACGTAGGTGTCCAGGGTCCACATTGGGTCGTCCCCGCCGTCGTAGTCGGCGAAGTAGCACGCTCCAGACTTGAAGAGGAGCCCCATCATGTGGTCCTTCAGGCCCGCGACCATCTCCTCGCGGGTGGTCTCGGTGAGGGTCATGGCCTTGGATATGCCCTTGATGGCGTTCCTCTCGGAGATGTCCCCTGCGTCGACCAGCCTGTGGGTCGGCCAGATGACCAGTCCCTCGTCGTCGGCGGCCACGAGCGTGGCCAGCACGAACTGCTTCCTCTCGTCGTCCGGGTTCTCCAGGGCGTAGTTCAGGGCGGTCTCGTACCTGTGGTGGCCGTCGGCGATGAGCATCTTCTGGTCGGCAAGCTGCTCCGTCACCTGGGCGGTGATCTCCGGGTCGGAGAGCCTGCTGTACCTGTGCTCGACGCCGTCGGAGTCCACGTACCTGTAGACGAGGGAGGCGTTGTTCACGATGGCCCTGTTCAGCTCCGGGGTGAACCCCTGGTAGATCCCGAAGATGGACTCCAGGTGGCACTCCATGTCCCTCAGGAGGTTCAGGCGGTCCGCCTTAACCTTGGAGAACGTCTCCTCGTGGGGGATGATGTTGCCGTCCTCGTACTTCTCGGTCCTCAGTATGCCGACGATTCCCCTGCGCACGCGGGTGGTGCCGTTGTCGTCGAAGGTCTGCTCGTAGATGTAGAACGAGTCTGGGTCCTGCTTCAGGGCGCTGTCGGCGATCCACTGCTCCAGCTCCTTCCTGGCTCCGTGGTACCTCTTGTCGGCGTCCGGGTTGAGGGTGAGCCTGGTGACGTTGTGGGGGCGGGACTGCAACTCCTTCAGGTAGTCCGGTCCGATGACGTCGTACGGAGGGGAGATGCGGTCGCCGACGTGCTCGCCGGCCTTGATGTTCGGCCTCAGTCCGGGGAAAGGCAGGAAAGTTACCATGAGTTGATGACCTCGCCAGAAGCAATGCGCGCACTCTATATGAACGGCGCGGAACCCCCGTCACTGCTTCGGAGCGTACATGCCGACCAGCTTGGCGTGCGCCAGCACATGGCCCTGCATGGCGAAGTACAGCTCGTTCAGCCTGAAACCCCTTTTCAGGTCCAGGACGGTGTCCAGGGCGTAGACCTTCAGGGTGTACCTGTGCTCCCTGTCCGGAGGGGCGGGTCCGCCGTATCCGGTGGCCTGCTCGACCGTGTTCTCGCCGGCCACGCTGTGCCAGCTGTTGCACCCCTCGGTGAAGTCGGGGTCGTTGTGCGACTCCCCCTCGGCCACGCTCGTCCTCCTGAGGTCGCTGATGGTCCAGTGGAGCCAGTCGAACCCGCAGACGGGGACGGCGTCGTAGTCGTCGAAGATGACCGCGAAGCTCTTCGCGCCCTCGGGGGCGTCCTCGATCTCGAAGGGGATGGACAGGCACGGCATGCCGTTGACGAATTTCTCGCCCTTGCATCCGTACTTGTCCTGGATCCAGCCGTCCACGACGGCGCTGCTAGTTATCTTCATCTTGGATGTCTCCGGAAGGGGATGGGCTAGGTCCGATATAACCGATGGTGAGCAACGTTATCTCCGATGCCGACGTTCTGGCAGCATGGACGATTCCACAGCAACCGTCTCGACGCTCAAGGACCTCGTCAGGGAGTTCTGCGAGGAGCGCGACTGGGACCGGTACCACAATCCCAAGGACCTGGCCATCGGGATGGTCACGGAGTCCTCGGAGCTTCTCGACATATTCAGGTTCAAGTCGCAGGAGGACATCGACGCGATAATGTCCGATCCGGCTCGCTCGGCACATGTGAGGGAGGAGCTCTCGGACGTGATCTACTTCGCAATGAGGTTCGCCCAGATGAACGGCATAGACGTCTACACCGAGCTCGTCAGGAAGATAGGGATTGTTCCAAGTACAGACTTCGTGAACAGCGAGAATACAGCGAAATGAAAGAAGATAAAGATGACTGAATGAAGGACA
>CALUOK010000010.1 GCA_944322255.1 Candidatus Methanomethylophilaceae archaeon
GAATATTCTCTGTCGGATTTCTTCTTTCTCAGCAGGGGTTCACGTCGTTTGGAAGGCCAGACGAAGTGTTCCTATGATTACGAAATATGAGAAAGCAAACAGGGGGAAACTCCTTGTTGCCGTACTTGCGATGGCAATCGTTCTCGCAGGTGCAGCTGTCATCTTCAGTGACTCTGAAGTAAATGCTGCAGCTGGCGATGACGTTCCTGCCGGCACGTACACAGCAAGCGAGTTCCTCGCATATGCCGACACAGACAAGGTCATCGACCTGAGCGGAGACGTCACAATCTCCGATGCTGTCGACCTTACTAGATACACAGTCAACTGTGAAACTTATTCCATCACAGCCAAAGGAAACGTGACCGGCGGTATAATCACCGGTTCCACCGATGCGGAAGCCAACAACTGCATCCTCACGGTCGGAACAGATGGCATAACCATCGACGGCACCACCTTCAAGATCACTGCTGGTTCTGACGGAAGCCTTCCCTATGCGATCAACACCGCAGAATTCGGCGCCACGGTCAAGGGATGCACGTTCGAGTGCAATGAGAAGTTCGGAGCCATCCACATGAACTCTGATGCCGACAGCGACGTCACACTCACCGTCGACGGAGGAGACTTCGGAAACGGACTCATCGTCTACAAGGGAGCTAACCTCGTCGTCAAGTCCGTCGACGTCAAGATCAGCTTCGTCGCTCTGAAGGGCGGCGTCACCGACATCTCCACCAAGAACATCAAGCTCGAGGGATCCGCCAAGATCACAGAGTCCATCATCGGATGGGACAAGAGCACGATTCCCGCGGACATGGAGTCCTACGAGCATGCCTACAACCTCAAGGTCGAGAACGCCATCGACCTCGGAGCCGTCTCCGCTGGAGACGCGGTTCCTGCTGACGAGAAACCCACTCTCGAAATCCTGAACAAGGATGCCACCTACACCGGAGCCACCGGAGTCACTGTGGACAAGGACAACTCCGACAGGACCGGAATCAGCAACAACGTCGTCGCCCTCGAGGGAGACATCATCATCGACGGAGAGGCGTACCTCGTAGGAGAGGTCACCATCCCTGCCAACAAGAACGTCATCATCAGGAACGGCGGAAGCCTCGACCTCGCAAGCAACAACCTCATCCTCAACGGAAAACTCACCATCGAGAACAGGGGAAGCGTCATCGGAACCGTTGGTACCGAGAAGATCATCCTGAAGAGCGGCGCCTCCATCGAGAACAACGGTGCCCTTGGAAGCAACGTCCCCGTTTCCGTCTACGCGAACGATGCAGACGGAACAGACGACAGCTACGCCATGCTCCAGAACGTCGTCGGAGTCAGTTTCGGACTCATCAAGAGCGGTAACGCTACCTCCGGATACACCTACACACTCTCTGTCACAGGAGATGTGAACAGGGCAACAGGAACTACCTCCAGTGATGACAAGGTCATCACACTCAACAACGTCACCGTCAACGGCGACCTCACCACATCCAAGGACGTCACACTCGCCGGTGAATTCACCATCGCCAGGAACGGAACCGTCAACGCCGACGGACCCATGACAGCGATTGCCACCCTCCAGTATGGAGCAACCGCCAACATCAACGGTGCTTTCAACGGAACCATCAAGGCCCAGGTCGAGGAGGGACTCTCCGCTACTAATGCTGGAGACTCCACTCACACCTATGTCACATCTGACATCACATCCACCGGTACTGCCGCCGTGACTGGGTTCACCGTCACCGTCGACAGGACCCAGTACACCGACAACAACGCCGTTTACTACAACCAGAGGGCGTACATCTCCGGAGACATCGACACCTCCGTCAAAGAGAAGAAAGCTGTCCTCTCCATCTCCGGAAACGTGTTCGTCGCCTCCGGTGTCACCTTCACCACATCCAACTACGCGGATATCGCCACCACTGGCATCGGACTCGTCATCGTCGATGGAACCATCGTCACCTCCGCTGACCCTGTATTCAAGTTCGTCGGTGCCTACTACGAGGTCACCGCCGAGGGCGAGAGGGTTGCCACCGGATACATCACATCCTTCGACGCCGCCATCAAGGCCATCGCGACCGCTGACGACAACGAGATCGCCATCTACGGCGACGACGTCACCGCCAACGCCGACGACAAGTTCATGATCGATGTCACCGGAACCTACACCCTTGAGGCCAACCAGGTCGTCTCCTCCGGAAACGATGTTG
Organism: Candidatus Methanomethylophilaceae archaeon; assembly: GCA_944322255.1. Classification (GTDB taxonomy): domain Archaea; phylum Thermoplasmatota; class Thermoplasmata; order Methanomassiliicoccales; family Methanomethylophilaceae; genus Methanoprimaticola. Next base: position 2,205 of record CALUOK010000010.1, read on the forward strand.
CTGCCCTGAAGATCGCCGAGAGCGGAAAGATCACCGTCAACGACAGCGCAGAGTTCGATGCCGCCGCTATCGCGGCCATCGACGGAATGGTCACCGTCATGTACGGCGGAGACTGCGAACCCGCTGACAACCTCTACGACGTCAAATCCACCAACGAGGCCGGAGACGTCACCTATGCCGGACTGCAGGTCGTCCTCAACAACGCCCAGGCCGGGGACGAGATCACCGTCACCGGACAGAACGCCGAGGCCACGACCCTCACCGTCCCCAACGGAGTCACCCTCAACATCGAGGGCAAGCTGACCGTCCAGAGGTCCGTCACCGTTGCACAGGGCGGAGAGCTCAACCTCGTCAACGGAGGACAGCTGGCCATCGGAGATGCCGACAACAAGCCCAAGGCCATCGCCGGAACACTTACAGTTAACGGAACCGCGGACATCACCGACGGTACTCTTACGATGACCGGAGGATCCGCTACCGCTGGAGAAGCCAAGGCGACCGTGTCCTCCACCGGAACTCTCGTGTACCAGGACTCCAACATCACCGGAACCGACAAAACATACGTCCTCAACGGTGCATACTACATCAACGATGACAGCAACAAGGTCCTGACGACCGTCTCCAACGCCGTCGCAGGTGCCCTCGAGGCTGACACCATCAACGTCACCGTCATCGGAACCGTCAACGACACCACCGACGTCAAGCTCGGAGGAGTCGCACTCACCGTCCAGGGAGCCGCCACACTCGGCAACATCGACGTCGTCGACTCCAAGCTCGAGGTCACCGGTACCCTCACCGCCACCATCGTCGGACAGTACGGAGAGGACGGAGCCACCAGTACCGCATCCATCGTCCTCAACAAGGCGAAGATCACCGGAGTCAACAACACCTCTGCCATCAACGCGCAGAACATCAACGAGTGGACCCTGACATACGCCACCATAACCGGCAACGCCACTATCGCCCAGGGAACCGTCGTCGCCAACACAATCACCGGAGCCCAGGATGACATCGACAAGAACACTGACACCCTGACCATCGCTTCCGGAGCCACTCTCCTGGTCAAGAGTTCCGTTACGATCAGCCAGTACAAGGCATTCAACATCGAGGGAACCCTCGATATCGCCAACAATGGCAACCTGACTCTGTCCGATATCGACAAGATGGTCGTCTCCGGAACCATGACAGTCACCGGACAGGCGTCCGTCGCCGACATGATCGTGACCGGAACACTCGATGTCACCGACACTGAGACCGCTCAGGGAACCATGAGAGTCACCGGAGCCCTCTCCGTCGGAGAGGCCGCCGAGAACCTCGGAGCCACCGGAACCGTCAACGGACCTGTGACTCTCGACGGTAACGCATACGTCCTCGCATACCCCGGAACCACCGTCGCTCTGACGAGCTTCGGAACCGAGGACAGCGTGAAGTCCACCCAGTTCTACATCAACGGCACCCTGTACGTCACCGCCTACACCCTCGGAGACGTCCTGGCCATCGGAACCGATACAAGCAACAACAATGGATTCATGGCGGATGTCAAGATTACCGGATTCGTTACCGCTGAGGGCAACACATCCATCATCAACAACCCCGCCAAGTGGTTCTCCGATGCAGCCATGGAGACCCAGCTCACCGGCAGCACATTCAAAGTCGGAGCAGAGGATGCAGTGTACATCCAGCTGGAGCCCGCCAACGCCGGAATCAAGTACTCCGTTGGAACCGGAATCTCGCTGTACGTCGATGGAATCAAGGTTGACTCCTCTTCCGTCGCTGTCCCGATCTCCGTCGGAACCCACACCGTCACAGCCACCGTCAACCCTGGCTACGCCGGAGAGGTGACCATCACCTTCAACGGACAGGCCGTCACCGGTGGAACCTTTGAGGTCACCCCCGAGATGGCAGCCGAGACCGCTGCCGACGTCGTACTTTCCGTCACCGGAAACATCACCGTCGACACCGGATCCACCGGATCCTCCGATGATGGAATGGGCCTCACCGAGATCCTGCTCATCATCCTGGTCATCCTGATTGTCGTCATGGCCATCATGGTCGCCCTCAGGCTGATGAGGAGCTGAAGGCAGTCGAAAACCGAAAATAAGGGTTAGAACGTCATACGAACGGGAACATCTGCTCGCACGTGAGGGAACGTGAGACCCACATAAACCTGAAGAGAAAACGACCTCCCCTGAGTTAAGGGGCCGGGGAGGCACCTTCCCCCTTCTGACCACCAAATCGTAAGAACCGTGCGGACGATACGTCCAACATGCGATTACGCGTCCATGGACCGCAGATTCGTATCCATAGACATGCGCGAGACCGACGAATGGATAGACCACCTCAGGTCCCTGAACCGCAAGGAGGGCACACTGCAGACGCACCGCAGCAACGTGAAGCGCTGCCTGATGTTCCTCACCGCCGGGCTCAGGTCCACCTACGCCGAGGACATCGACGAGGACGACATCCAGTACCTGTGGAGGACCCTCCCGGTGAAGGAGGACGTCCGCAGGGCGTACCTCCGCAGCCTCTCGGCCATGGTGGCCTACCACACCGGCGTGGACATCGTGAAGCGCGCCGACATCCTCCACAACAGGGAGTCCCGCGAGAGGGTGTTCATCGACGACGACGATTTCAGACGCGCCTACATGGCCGCCGACCCCTTCCAGAGGCTGATCCTCTGCCTGGGGGCGTACATGGGCCTCAGGCGCTCGGAGATGATGGCCATCCGCGACGACGACATCGACAGGGGCGTGCTGACAGTCCACGGCAAGGGCCACGGCCTGGACGGGCTGGTGGCATACATGCAGATACCCGCCCCGGTGGAGAGAGCGATAGCGGAGTACCGGGCGTCCATGAGGGGCAAGGGCAGGCGCGGGGACGACCACCTGCTGCAGGCGGTGGCCAGGGACCACGTGCTCCGCGGCGTCACCCCGTCCAGGATCTCCAACTCCATCACCGACCTGGGCAAGAGCATCGGCGTCAGGATAACAACACACTCTCTCAGGAGGTACTTCGCCACCACCCTCTACTACTCCACCGGCTGCGACCTGCAGACTGTAAGGAGATTAATGCGCCACGCCGACGTGTCCACCACCCTGAGGTGCTACGTGGACGCCTACGACCAGAGGGCGCAGGTGGCCTCGGAGAGGCTGGCCGACCACATCGGCAGGGTGGTCGGCGACGAGGCGGAGGAGGACTGCTTCAGCAGATGATCCCCTGACGAAGGACATGCCCGTCCCCGGGCTCCTGCGCGGGGACGGGAGAGAACTTTACGATCGGGGCTGTCAGAACCTCCTGACCCCTCTGTACAGGACCCCGTGCTCCCCCGGGATCGTCTCGGCGTCGATGCCGACCTCATCCAGAAGGGACAGCATCCCCTCGTCCCTGACGAGCCTCATCCCGTACGTCTGGCACATCTCATCCACGCGGGCATCGTCCCCCGAGCCGTACCTCAGCTCCGAGCCTATGGCCAGCACCCCTCCGGGTGACAGCACCCTGGATACTTCCTCAAGCCCAGCCCTCAGGTCGGGCCAGAAGAAGTAGGTCTCCATGGCCGTGACCATGTCGAAGGAACCTTCCGCGAACGGCAGCTCGTCCACGGAAGCCAGGTGCAGCTCCAGTCCGCCGGACTCGTATGTGCCAGCGTTCACATCCATGGTCATCCTCAGGGCGTCCTCGGAGATGTCCACGCCGAACAGCATCGCATAGGGATACCTCCCGGCGAGCCTGCTCAGGAACCCTCCTCCGCCGCATCCGACATCCAGGATGGATCCGTCGATGGATTTCGGCAGCCTGTCCAGGCAGAACGTCCACAGGGGGACGTGGTGGTCGTTCATGGACTCCAGCACCTTCCTGCCGTCGTCGCCCTCCGGCTTCCTGAACTGCGTCCTGAGTGGGTCGGTGTCCGTCATGCCTCCCCCATCCGCGGGAATGTAGATAACAGCCTCGCAGGGGACGCCGTCGTCAACGACGTTAACTATAAACGGGGCCCCATGATAACCGACCTCATGGCATACGCGAACGAGAACGCGGTCCCCATCAGGGACGACATCTACTGGATCGGCGGCGACGACCGCACCGCATCCATCTTCGAGGGCGCCTTCCCCATCCCCGAGGGCGTCTCGTACAACAGCTACCTCATCGTCGACGGCAAGACCTGCCTGCTGGACTCCTGCGACGCCTCCATCGCGGCCAAGTTCTGGAGGAACCTGCGCACCACCCTTGACGGCAGGCCCCTGGACTACTTCATCGTCAACCACATGGAGCCGGACCACGGCGCCTGCATCACCCAGGTGCTTGAGACCTGGCCGGATGTGACCGTGGTGGGCAACAGCAAGACCTTCGACATGATGGAGAACTTCTACCACATCCAGCCGAAGAACAGACTCGAGGTCAAGGAGGGGGACGAGCTCGTCGTCGGCAAGCACGTGCTGCGCTTCGTCTTCGCCGTCATGGTCCACTGGCCGGAGGTCATGTTCACCTACGACGCCACCGAGAGGATCCTGTTCTCCGCCGACGCCTTCGGCACGTTCAAGACCCTGTCCGGTGCCCTGTACGCCGACGAGACCGACTTCGACAGGGAGTACCTGGACGAGGCCCGCAGGTACTACTCCAACATCGTCGGGAAGTACGGCAGCAAGGTCCAGGCCGTGTTCAAGAAGCTGGACGGCGTGCCGGTGGACATGATCTGCCCCCTGCACGGACCGATCTGGAGGAGGGACCTGGGCTACATCATGGGCAAGTACGACCTGTGGAGCAGGTACGAGCCCGAGGAGAAGGGAGTGGTCATAGCGTACACATCCATGTACGGCAACACCGCCTCCGTGGCGGACAGGCTGGCGCTCCTGCTGAAGGAGAGGGGCGTGGCCAACGTCACCATGTACGACGTCACCAGGATGCATCCCTCCTACGTGGTGTCAGACGCCTTCAGGTTCACCAACATCGTCCTGGCCGCGCCGACGTACAACAACGCCCTGCACCCCACCATGTCCGCTGTCATAGAGGACATGGAGAACATGGCCGTGCAGAACAGGCGCTACTCCCTCATCGGCAACGGCTCATGGGCGCCCCAGTCCCCCAGGATCATGGAGGAGCGCATGTCCAAGCTGAAGGACATGACCAAGGTCGGGGAGACCTTCGTCGTGAAGTCCTCCATGAGGGACGACCAGCTCCCGGAGCTGGAGAAGCTGGCGGACGAGATCACCGCCTCCATGCAGTGAACCCTCTTCCATTGAAGGGGCGGCTCCGGCCGCCCCGATTCCTTTTTATTGTCAAACACCCATTGTCCTTTCACAAGAAACGCGTGCGTGCACGGTATCCAATAGGATGCTGAGACCGTGAAAACGGCCTCGTGTATCCCGGATTGGGAGGAAACATGGACCTGAGGGGGCTTTTCAGGAGATCGTCCGACGACCGCTACGAACATTACAGAAAGGCCAAAGCCTACGAGAGGTTCAGAGAGGACATCTCCTCTTTAGAAGGGAAGAGGTACTACGACCTCGACGAGGATCAGAGATACAAGGCTAAGTACATGATCATGATGGGTTTCCTGGAATACAGACCCGAGACCGGCATCGGTCAGAGACTCGCCATCACCAGACGCGGAAGGGAGAAGATGGAGAGGAGATGATCCGGATCGACCTTGTGCGCATACGTTCTCGAATGGCATGAATCAGGCTCATGAACGATGTAACCGAGGTGGTCGGCATGGGATCGGGAACATATGGCAGGATGGCAGCGGCTCTGAAGAACTCCGTCACCAGGTTCCAGAGCGATGAGGACGACCCCGATGTGAAGGCCGGGTACGAGATGTTCAGAAGGGACATATCCTTCATCGAGGGGAAGGACTACTTCGAGCTGGATGAAGTGAACAGGTGCATTGCGAAGTACATGCTCCGTAACAGGTTCATGAGATACGAACCACCGACAGGGAATGACCGCAGGCTGGTCATCACCAAGCTCGGAAGAAGGATGATGGAGAGGAGATGACCATCTGTCGTGTCCGCCCTCTCATCCGGCTCGTCGTTCGATGCCGGAACAGCACCTTGCCAGTGCTTAGCATCCACATCGCTCAGGGCTCCCGTCCGGAGCCCTCCCTCCTGGCCTCCAGCTATCTCCCCAGCAGCAGGTCCACGTCCGGGTCGAACCCGGTGACCGCCGCCCCTGCGGAGTGCGCCGCGGTCCGCTGATCATGAATGCGTAATCGCAACCGTCGCAACCTATGAAAAGGTACGGTGCGATATCCCTTTCAAAGTCAACCATATATACGGTTGGACGCGGCGCCAGCCGCCAACAGGAGTGAATGCGAGTATGAGATACGGAATAGCGCTGGACATCGGAACCAGCGGAATGCGCTGCCAGCTGCTCGACCTGGACACGGGGGACACCCTGGGGACGGCCATCACCGAGCGCCACCCCATCCCCGGGATGAACGTCATCGACCACGTCAACTACGCCATGAAGGCGGGGGAGGACGTGGCCAACGGCCTGATCATCGAGACGGCCAACAACCTGTTCGCCCAGTTCGACGTGGACCTCTCCCAGGTGGAGATCATCGCCGTGTGCGGCAACCCGTTCCAGCTCTCCCTGTTCCAGAACATCGAGATCAGGGACCTCGCCTACGCGGGGAAGAACATGGTCAAATCCCTCGGCGTCGTGTCCCCTCCCAGGGACGGGGACATCGTGGACGCCACATCCCTCGGCCTGAAGGGCATGCCCAGGGCCAAGGTCGTCATCCCCCCGGCGGTCACGCACGAGATCGGAGCCGACGCCATGGCCATGATGCTCATGACCAACATCCTGGAGGAGAAGGAGCCCTGCATCGTCGTGGACTACGGCACCAACGCCGAGATGGCCCTGGTCAAGGACGGCAACGTGTACACCGGATCCGCCGCCGCCGGACCCGCCCTGGAGGGGCAGGAGATCGAGCGCGGGATGCTCGCCGCCCCCGGAGCGCTCAGCGAGATCGAGATCACCGACAGGGGCTGGAGATGCTACGTCCTGGACGACACCATCGCCCCCATCGAGGGGGACCTCATCGACCCGCTCACCGGCGAGGTCGTCGAGGAGGGGCCCATGCACGGCAAGGCCGTGGGGATCACCGGAACCGGCGTCATCGCCGCCCTGGCCAACGGCCTGAAGCAGGGCATCATCCAGTCCCCCAAGATCAACACCCCCGACGGCCTGCTCCACCTGCAGGACGGCATCACCATCACCGGCAAGGACGTGGAGGAGGCTGGAAAGGCGATCGGAGCCCTCCGCGCCGGGTTCCTCACGCTTCTGGAGGAGTCGGGCCTGTGGGTCGACGACGTCCAGAAGGCCTACATGTCCGGGGCCTCCGGACTCTATGTGGACGCCAAGAAGGCCGTCGAGGTCGGAATGGTGACACCCGGCGCCAGGGAGATCATCCAGTTCGGGAACACATCCATCGCCATGGCCAGGAAGATCATCCTCGGCGAGGTCGACCTGGAGAAGCTCAAGGAGTTCGCCAAGAAGCTCAGGGCCACCCACTGTATGTTCGCCACCTCCGAGGTGTTCAAGAACATCTACTCCGTGGAGTACTCCCTCTGGTGCAACAGCATGCCCATGGACCAGTACAACCCCATGATGGAGCTTTACAACCTGAAGCCCCTGCCTGAGCTCCCCAACCCGGACGACATCAGCGTCACACGCCTGGCGGTCAGGGACCTGCCCGACACCGAGAAGTGCAAGGTCAAGATCATCAAGTGCGGAACCGTCGTCTCCGGCATCGTCGAGGGATGCATCGGCTGCAAGAAGTGCATGAAGGAGTGCCCCGAGCACGCCATCGAGATCGTGCCCGAGGGCGTGTCCCAGTACAGAGCCAAGATCCAGTCCGACAAGTGCGCCGGACTGGCCTGCAGGAGATGCGAGGGCGTCTGCCCCAAGAAGGTCCTGCACACCATGGACCTGAGGATCGAGCCCTGCGGGTGCCAGTGAACATAAAAAGCCGGGCATCCGCCCGGCACCTTTTCAAACCTGAATTTTACAAGAGGAGGCAGCGGTGGGATGACGGATTTCAGGATCGGCGACCAGGTCAGGGCCGTGTACGGCACCCTCCCGCTGGTCGGCACGGTGGTCGCGTTCGGCGAGGCCGGAAGGGTCCTCGTGAGGTTCGGAGCGGTCCAGCAGGACTGGTACGATCCCGAGGATCTGGCACTGTTCGAGCCGTGAGCCCCGGCATCACTTTATCAGGATGCTGGAGACCCCGCGGCACGACTTCAGCATAGGGATGGCCTCGGCGGGGATCTTCCCGTAGACGACCACCAGGAGCACCGCGGTGTTCTGGTCCCCGGAGTCGTCCACCATCGCCTGCCTGACCGAGACGCCGGCCCTGAACAGGACGTCGGTGATATCCGCCAGTATACCGGGCATGGACGCGTCCGTGGGGGTGATGACGATGGACGAGCAGCCGATCTCCGGAGCGAGCTCCACCATGGAGAGCGTCGACCTGAGCTTGGAGAACTTAGAGTCCAGCTCGGGCGTGGACGAGATCCTCTCCAGCGTGGACCTGACCACCCTGCGGTCGACTCCGCAGGCGCGGCCTATGGCCGAGTCGCCCTGCTCTATATCGCCGCAGTATGCGTGTCCGTCCCTCACGCTGATGCCCTGCTGGAGCAGCAGCTTGGCCACCTTCTCCTGCGAGGGGAATCCCGAGAACGCGTCTCCGAGTAAGTCCATGCATTCTGCATGAATGCAGGCACTGATAAACGTTTTCGTACATCGCATCCGATGGAGACGAAGGATCATGATGTTCTGGGACAATGATGGACGGATGGTTCATCCACACTAAGGTTCTTATTCCGATTCTTAATCTATTTAAATACTAAGTAAGATGCCTGGCACATGCATCGCTGCCGCATCCTACTTGACAGGGAGAAGCTCCACAGCGCAGGGCACCCTCCGTGCCACAGCTTCATCCCCATTACCATAGGAGATGACGGCATCTCCGTCAGGATCGTCACCTGCAACATGCAGGACGACCACACGGGAAGCAGCCTCATCAGGATCAGCGACGCGACGGACTCCGTGAAGCCGGGGCACTACGAGAACGAGGTCGGCGACTGCTCGATCATCAGGTCCCGCGCGGGTCAGTACCTGGCGCTTGTCACCAACCGCGCCTGCCCTCTGGCCAAGGTCGTCAGCGGATCCGGGTGCATGCTCACGTCCGCGTACCCCCGGACCGATTCCCTGATCGAGTGGACCCTCATCGGGCCCACCAGCAAGAAGCTCCACGAGCTTCTGAGGACCATGAGGGAGGGCGGGTACGAGTACGAACTTCTGTCTAGCGAGGCCGTCAGGGACGTCCCCGTGCTGAGCCCCAAGCAGGACATGTACTTCACCGCCGCATGGGAGGCCGGTTACTACGACATCCCCAAGCGCATCAGCCTGGACGAGCTGGCCGAGAACCTGGGCTGCTCCAAGTCCACGCTCAACGTCACCCTGCGCACGGCGGAACGTAACGTTTTCGAGCTGTACATGTCCACCAACAAGTCCTCGGAGTCGTCCAGCAGGGTCTGACCCGAACATGTTCGCACTTCGGTTCATATACGGATAATCCGATTTTGTCCATAAGTGGTCCGGGACCTCCCTTTACCGCAAATTCGAGGAGGATTCATATGACCATTGATCCTGAAAAGAAGAAGAAGATGCTGTCCTACAGGTGGATGATCTTCATCGTCCTGGCGATTGCTTACTTCTTCGTCTACTTCCACAGAACGACAGGAGGTGCGATCTCCAACGAGCTGCAGGACTTCTTCGGAGTCGGTACTGCTTCAGTTGCACTTCTCGCTTCCGCGTATCTGTACGCTTACACACTGATGCAGATTCCCAGCGGTATCCTCACTGACAAGTGGGGACCCCGCATGTGCGCCACGATTTTCGTGTTCCTGATCGCCGTCGGTTCGATCCTGAGCGCCGTGTCCGCCATGGTCGGCAACTTCTCGCTGATGATCGCCGGAAAGTTCATCATCGGTATCGGTGCCGCGGTCGTCTACATCCCGATCATGAAGGTCCTGGCCGTCTGGTTCAGGAAGAACGAGTTCGCGTCCATGAGCGGAGTTCTGCTCCTGGTCGGAAACGTCGGAGGTATCGCCGCCGCCACACCCATGGTCATCATGATGGACAGTCTCGGAATCGAGATGACCTACATCGTCCTGGCCGTCATCACCGCCGTCATCGCCCTTCTGTGCTGGTTCTTCGTCAGGAACCACCCCTCGGAGAAGGACTGGCCCAGCATCGAGGAGATCGTCTCCGAGGAGACCGGCGAGCCCATCGTCGAGTCCACATCCGCCAAGATGGGAACCGTCGAGGCCCTGAAGGCCACTTTCTCCAGCGGACGCAAGTTCTGGCCCCTGGCCATCTGGTTCTTCATGATCTACGGAACCATCATGCTCTGGCAGGCCTCCCAGGCCGGCGCGTTCTACCAGAACGGATTCGGATTCAGCTCCGGAGACGCCGGACTCATGGTCACCATGGTCGGAGTCGGAATGGTGTTCGGATGCCCCATCGCTGGAAGACTCTCCGACAAGATCCTGAAGTCCAGGAAGAAGGTCATCATCATCGGAACTCTCATCTACACCATCGTCTGGGCAGTCATCTGGCTGACCGCCGGCAACGACGCTGTCAACAGCTTCGCCATCCAGGCCGCCATCAACTTCCTGTTCGGATTCTTCGGAGGATTCTTCGTCGTGTCCTACGCCCAGATCAAGGAGCTGTTCCCCATCGCCATGGCCGGAACCTCCACAGCCGCCCTCAACCTGTTCCCCTTCGCCGGTGGAGCCATCCTGACCACTATCGCTGGATTCATCGTCGTGAACAAGGAGCTGGCCGAGTTCCAGACCCTCTGGATGATCGCGTTCATCCTGATGGTCATCGGATGCATCTGCGCCTTCCTCTCCATGGAGAAGGCCGATGTGGAGAAGGCCGAGGCCAAGAAGGCAGCCAAGGAGGAGTGATCCAACTGACCTGCGACGGGCCCGAGCCCGTCACTCAAACCCTTTTCCAAAAACCCCTTCACCAGCTTCTCGACCACTGATTCCGATACTCACCGGATCCACCACGTCCGATGTTTCAGCGACCATGTTCTTGTAATCAGTAAATTTTATATACTAATTTCATATGACTTGATTATCGTTTATCGACACCCGAACATGTTCGTGGTTTCCATTATCTATCATTCTGTTGCATACTGTATACTGCGGTAAAGGGAATCCCACAGGACTCCACTTTAAAACTAGGTACGACCACCCCTGTGTGAGGCGGAAGTAACGGTCCGGTATCGGGCCGGAGGACCTCTCCCCCACGACACCGGATGTGCCCCCGGGGTGGCATCATGCGTGGACGTGCGCGATCACGTCCGTCCAACAGAGGAGGAACACACAAATGACTATGAGCTGCAGGGACAGGGTGCTGTCCGCTCTCAAGCAGGAGGACCTTGACAGGCCCCCCGTCGCGGTGTTCACAACATGCGACACGATTGACATGATGAAGGCCTGCGGAGCCTCCTGGCCGGAGGCGCACTCCGACCCGGAGAAAATGGCCACGCTGGCGTGCGCCCAGGCCGACTACTTCGGACTGGAGTCCGTCAGGGCCGGATTCTGCCTGACCCAGGAGGCCCAGGCGCTGGGATGCCCCATGGACATGGGAGGACCCTCGTCCTCGCCCATGCTGAAGGGCCACCCCTACAAGTTCGACCCGATCAACCAGGTCTACGAGTCCCCGGACAACCTCCCGGACATCGACACCTTCCTCAACACCGGAAGGGTGAAGGTGACCCAGGAGGCCATGGGGATCATGAAGAAGACCCACGGCGAGGACTACATAATCATCGGAGGAAACACCGGACCCTTCACGCTGACCGGACACCTCCTGAACACCGAGAACCTGGTGTACTCCGTGTTCACAGACCCGGCCCAGGCCGAGAAGTGGGTCTCCGCCGTCGCCCCGTACTGCAAGGCGTACGCCGAGGCCCTGGTCGCCGCGGGAGCGGACCTCGTCCAGATGTCCGAGCCCTCCGCGTCCACCGACATCCTCGCCCCCGACGACTTCCCGGTCCAGTCCGGAAGGTTCGTCAAGCAGACCTTCGACGGCCTCAAGGGATACAGCATCCTGCACATCTGCGGAGACTCCGCACCGATCATCCCCTACATGTTCGACACCGGCGTCACCGGACTGTCCATCGAGGAGAAGGTCGACTCGTACAAGGCCGTGGAGATCGCCAACAACAGGGGATGCCTCGTCGGAAACGTCGGATGCGCCTTCCCGCTGTTCAAGGGAAAGCCCGAGGACGTGGACGCCGCCGCCAAGAAGAGCAGGGATGCCGGATTCAACGTCATCTCCGCCGGATGCGGTGTGCCGATCGGAACCCCGGCCGACAACATACGCGCACTGGTCAAGGCCATCAAGGGCTGAGACATTGCACCAAGGGCCTCCGGGCCCCTTTCACATTCAAACTCCTTATAAGCCGCCGCGAAGGGTGTCCGGCGGCATCACCACCTTTCTGGCACATGTTCTGGTTGGATGGCAACTTATATACTGTCCCCTGATGGTACGTTCCCATGTAGCCAACGCTCCGCGGTGACGCGGGGACGTCGACATCGAACCTGAGGAGGAAACATCATGGAATTCGATGAGTACATAGTCGATCTGAACGCGGACTGCAAATGCGGCTGCATGGATGCGGGACGCTTCCACAAGATCTACCACTTCCCGAACGACTACGGGGCATCGGTGGTGGGCAACCCCAAGACGCCTGGATTCGCCAAGGAGGGGTACAGGGCGATGCTGCTGAAGTTCTCCGGACCGGAGACCTACCGCAACATGTTCATCCCCGAGATGGGCACCAACCTCGTCGAGTGCGAGAACTGGTCCGACGTCGTCAAGACGCTCCAGACCCTCAAGGACCTGGCGTAAACCCGAAACGACGGTGCCGGAACGTTCTCCGGCATCGTCATCTCCTGTAAAACTCCCGGACGCTTCGGCCGGAACAGAAACGGTGTAAGGTGGATGCGGGGGATGGACCCCGCATCGGTTTCACTTCTTCTCGTGGTGGGCGATGCTCTTCTCGGTGTCGTAGAAGTCGGCGCGGATCGTGTAGTCGATGCCCCACTTCTTGGCGATGTCGGGAAGGACCTCCTTGGTGCAGTCGCGGATGACGTCGTCCCAGATGCCGTGGACGATGACGTGCAGGACGAACAGTCCGCCGATGACGGTGTCCCCGGGGATCTGGTCCTGGATGTTCGTCGGCCTGGAGGGGTCCACCATGCTGAACATGATGGTGTGGTCGTCCACGTTGTCGATCTTGTAGAAGGCCTTGATGTGCCCGATGAGGTCGGCTCCGTGGCGGAAGCAGTCGTCCGCGGACTGCCTCATCATCTCGTCGATGAATCCCTTGATCGTCTCCTTGGAGAGCTCCTTGTTGTGGATGTCCAGCTCGATGGCGTACTTGCCCAGCTCGTCCACGGCCCTGTGGATCTCCAGGTGCAGCTTGCTGCCCTCCTCCACCGGGTTCATGTCGTTGTGGGGCATCTTGTCGTCGAGCCCGTCCTGGTCGTGGTCGACCTCGGTGTGGTCGTAGTCGTGGGCGTAGTCGTCATGGTCGTCATGGTCGTCGTGCATGGTCACTCGCCCGCCTGCTTGTTGTACTCCTGCTGGAGCCTGAACTCCTCCATGGACTCGTCGTACCTGGCGGAGAACTCCTTCTCGATCTTGTCCACCGCGTATTCAACACCCTCGCCGGTGTTGGCCGACATGTGCTGGATGTCCGCCGTGGGGTTCATCTCGCGGATGAAGTCCTCGGTCTTCTTGATCTGCTCGGGCGTGGCGAGGTCGACCTTGTTGACGAAGCAGATGTCCGCCTCCCTGATCTGGGTCTCCACCAGCCTCTTGACCGCCCTGATCAGGAGGTCGATACGGCTGGCGTCCACCAGGGTGATGACGGGCGCGTGCTCGATGTGCACCACGGTCTTGGCCTCGGAGTACTCCGCGGCCCTCTTGAGTCCCCAGGGGATGGCTACCCCGGACGGCTCGACGATGACTATGTCGGGGTCGAAGGAGTCGTGCAGCTTGGCAAGGGTCTCGGCGAAGGACCCGGCGATCTGACAGCAGATGCATCCGCCGGAGATCTCCTTGGCCTTCAGTCCGTGGGCCTCGATGAACCTCGCGTCCACGCTGATGTCACCGACGTCGTTGACGACGATGGCGATCTTGTGGCCCCTCTTCACGAGACCGTCTACGATCTTCATCAGAGCTGTTGTTTTCCCGCTCCCGAGGAATCCGGCTATCTGAGCTATCTTCATGTTGATCGGAAGTTAAAGAGCGTTGAGTCGGTATTTCAATACTCCGAATAATGTCCCAAATGGAACGTTTTGTACAGTCTGGACGATACCCCGACGGGTTTTCCCCTATGACCGTTAACTTCCGGACCGGTCGGCCCGGCCATCCAGTCATATAAATACATATCTCCGTTACCAATCAGCTCCAACTCTGACCGTCACCAAAGACCTCCCCCAAAATAATTTTAAACACTATATCATACGAAGGCTCGACCATGCCTGACACAGCCGAACTCAGAGCACAGATCGAGACCATCGACGAGGAGATCATAGACCTCATAGCCACCCGCATGGAGATCAGCGACGAGCTCGCCAAGGCCAAGAAGAAATCCGGCATGGGTTATTGGGACGATGAGAAGGAGCGCGAGGTCGTCCACAGGTACATGGAGCTCTGCGAGGAGGTCAGCCTCTCCGAGGACGAGGCGAAGCAGATCGCGGAGGTCATCCTGCACATCTCCAAGGAGAGGCAGAAGCACTTCTTCGAGTGATGCCAAACCATTAACATCCATCGGAACGATACCTTTTCATGTACTGCGTTCTGCTCGTCAGCAGCGATAGGGAACTGTGTTTCCTGGGCATCAGGTTCTCCCCTATGCTCGACCCCGACATCACGCTGAGGACGGCTGAGGACATCCCGCAGGCCATCAACATCATGAAGAGCCTGCCCGTCGACGCGGTCGTCTTCGACCAGGACGAGGTCAACGACATCTCCAAGTTCATAGTCGCCACCGACCGCAACCGCGTGACCGCCCCGGTCATTCTCGTCTCGAAGAACCCCACCATGGACCTGCTGAGGGAGGCCATAGACCTGCGCATCGACGGATTCATCCCCAGGAGCGGCCGCGACCCCTCCGACTTCTTCGGAGAGGTGAACATGCGCGCCTCCCTCATCGCGGAACGCCGCCGCAACGAGAACTACCGCAGGATCAACGAGAGCAGGATGGAGGCCCTGGTCAAGATGGCCTCCATGGGCGAGGAGGACTTCCAGACCATCGTCAGGTACGCGCTGGAGAAGAGCGTGGAGCTGACCCACAGCAAGATCGGCTACGTAGCCCTCTACGAGAGGGAGAGGGGCATGCTGAACATGCTCGCCTGGTCCAGCCAGGCCATGAAGGGCTGCGAGGTCAGTAACTACCCGGTGGAGTTCGAGCTCAACTCCACGGGGATCTGGGGCGAGCCCATCCGTCTCGGCAAGTCCATCACCATCAACGACTACGAGAACGACCGCAAGAGCATGAAGAAGGGCACGCCCGCAGGACACGTGAAGCTGGAGAAGCTGCTGATGGTGCCCATCATCGTGGACGGGGAGATCATCGGGACCGCCGGCGTGGGGAACAAGGATTCGGAGTACACCACCTTCGACGAGACCCAGCTGAACCTGATGATGACCGAGCTGTTCTCCATCTACAAGAGCCGCGAGACCTTCAGGCACGAGATCACCCGCTCCAACGCCGCCAGGACCCTCATGGAGTCCGGACCCGTCGGGTTCATGTACATCGACTCGGACATGAACATCATCTTCACCAACAGGGTGGCGGCGGACATCGTCGGATTCGATGTCAAGGCGAGGCTCCCCCTGCACCTGGACAGCATCGGCACCAGGAACGTGGTCGAGGTCAAGGCGCTGGTCAACTCCGTCCGCCTGGACCCCGCCGGCAGGACCCTCAGGTCCCACATATCCGGTGACGGCAACACCACCTACGAATGCGCCGCCACCCGCATCAGCGAGGGGAACGACATCATCCCCGGGTTCATGCTGACATTCACGGACATCACGGACGTGGTCTTCATAGACACCATGAGGCTGAGGGCGATAGAGCACATCAGGGTCCTTGAGGGGCCGGTGCTCAACACGCTGATCTCCTCCCGCCGCGCCCTGGTCCCGCTGGGCGACATCACCGACGACGCCTACCCCGCCCTTGTTGCTCTGGACAACACCGTCACCTTCATGGACGACTACAGGAACGTGGGCATTAGCGAGCCGCGGTGGTTCTCCGTGAGGGACCTTGTGGAGAAGGCGGTGAAGGCCGCCGGAGTGGGCAACATGCCTCTGGACGTCAGGGCGGACGGCATCAGCATACTGGTGGACCCCGAGTTCCCGGTGGTGTTCAAGAACCTGCTGACGAACTCGGCCAGCCACGGCGGGGCCAGCGTCAGCGTGTCGATATCGTGCCGCATCAGCCAGGGCAACCTGACCATAACGTACAGCGACAACGGTGTGGGCATACCGGAGTACCTGGAGGACCATCTCTTCGATCAGGTCCCCCAGGGGAAGTTCGGGATGTTTCTGATTAAGAACGTCGTGGACTCCAACGGATTCACCATCCGTCATGTCCCGACGGGGAGCGGCACGTGCTTCGAGATAGGCGTGCCGCCCACCCATTATTCATTGGGATGAGGTGAACTGCTTCGGCTTGCCCGCGGCGGTGACCGTCAGCCTGATCTCCATCAGCACGGAGCTCTCCCCAGCACCGATGGCGTACTTGTGGTCGTCCCTGTCCACGGACACGCTTATGTCCTCGGCTCCGCTGGACTCCACGGATGCGATGACGGCCTCCCTTCCGATGCGCTCGCTCTCGGAGAGCGCGGTCTGGAGGTTCTCGTACTTGAAGTTCCCCAGCTTGGAGAACACCTCGAACTCGCAGTCCTCCTCCCCGGCCAGCTCCGGACGGAGCAGGAAGGAGATCGACTCGGACACAGACGATGTGATCGCCCCGATAGCGTTCCCCACATCCGAGTCCTCGGTGACGTAGACGTCGGTGTCGAACACCTCGCCCACCCAGCGTATGTACACGCCCGCGGGCGCTCCGATACCGATGATGGGCTTGTTGACCTTGATCATGCAGTTGAAGTCCTTCCCGGGCTTGTGGCGGATGGCCTTCATCAGCATGTCCTCTCCGGCGGGGGTCAGGTTGTAGCTGCCGACCTCTTCGGACATGAGCTCCTTCATGAGCTCGATGCACAGCTTCTCGCGGATCTTCTGCTTCGCCTCGGTAATGAACTCCTCCGGAGTCACCCCCACCCTACGGGAGAGGTACTCGACTCCGGCCTTCGAGGCCTCGGCATCGAAGTTGACGTATGTGCCCTCGGCATGCAGCAGGTCGGTGGGGGTCATTCCGATCCTCTGGACCAGTCCGTAGCCCTCGAGCTTGTGCATGTTGAACGTGAACGGGTGGATGCCCAGGATGTCCCCGGCCTCGTTAAGCGAGTAGGGGCGCTCCTGCAGCAGCGTGAGCAACTTGAGGTCCGCATCGGACACCATGGACTCGTCCTTGGGCATCTTGAGCGTCCTGAACATCTCGTTGTCCAGAAGGACGTTGTCCTCCCCGAAGGACTCCGGGGTGGGACGGGTCTGGACTCCGCTGAGCTTCATCATGTGCTCCTTGACGCAGGGCCACTGGGACGCGGCGATGCACAGCGGCACGACCCTCAGCGCGGACAGGATTATCCTCCTGCCGTTCACAAGGATGCGGCTGTCGCCCCCGATTCCCGAGGTGGCGATCTCCGCGGCGGTGACACGGGTCCTCTTCCCTCCGATGATCGCACCCTCCGGCTCGAGACGGGGCTTCCCGTCCCTGAGGATGCCGATGTCGGTGGTTGTACCTCCCATGTCCATGACGATGGCGTCCTTCTGTCCAGTGAGGTACATGGCGCCGATGAGACTGGCCGCCGGTCCGCAGAGGATGGTCTCCACGGGCTTCTCCTTGGCGAGGGCCTCTCCCATCATGGATCCATCCCCCTTGACAATCATCAGGGGAGCGTGGATGCCCTTCTCCGCGAGCACCGCCTTGACGGACCTTATGAGGTCGTCGATGACGGGTACAAGCTTGGCGTTCATGATGCATGTGGCCGTGCGCTCGTTGAAGCCCAGTCCGGAGGACAGCTCGTGGCCGCAGATCACAGGCACGTCCAGGATCTCCTTGGCGATGGCCTTAACCCTCTTCTCGTGGTCAGGGTTGCGGACGGCCAGGTATCCGGTGACGGCGACGCCGTCTACCCTGCCCTTGACTGATTCCAGGAACTTCCTGGCGGCGTCCTCGTCGAGGGGATGGATCTCCTCGCCGTGGAGGTCGTGTCCGCCCTCGACGACGGTGTCGAAGTCCGGGCGGACGGAGAAGTCGTATTCGCTTCCGATGCAGACCAGGGCGACCCTGCAGCCCTTGCCCTCCACCACCGAGTTCGTGGCGAGGGTGGATGACAGTGACACGACTCCGACCTGCTTCAGCAGTTCGGTGTCGAAATCGACAATTGAACCGCGGATACCGATCGACAGGTCCTCGCGGGTGGTCAGAGATTTTGCCTTGCAGAGAATCTTCCCTGATTCGAGGTCCATGACGACGGCGTCGGTATACGTGCCACCGGTATCGAATCCGAGTCCGATTGTTATGATAACACCTTCTGATGGATGGGATGAATGGGATTGCGGGACTTCGGGCTCCCGCGGACCCTCAGGAGGAAAAGATGTAAGTTGCAACCGCCGGCATGGATTCCTGGGGGGTTTGCAGCCGGCGGGAACTCGTTTGGGGTGGAGGGCTGAAGATCATCTGTTATTCGAGACGACCCCCAAATCCTTGTTTCTCTGGTCCACGACGCGCGTAATATGATCCGCAAGGGTACGTTCTTGAATCTTATTCTGCACATCGGGGGACGCTTCGATGAAGAACTCGAGGTCGCACTTGTTGCAACGGACCTTGGGGCAGCCCCTGACAGCCTCCGAACAGCCCTGGCATGCGAAGGTTCTAGCATAGACTAGGGAAAACTCGAACCCGCATCTAGGGCATTTCATCTTCCTCACGGATGCGGTCGTGTTGTACGAGAATCCGTGAGCCTTCATGGCGTCAAAGTAGGTGCTTCCCATCTTCAGTCCTCCTGGTAGGGTCCCCGCCCGGAGGCGGGGTTAAATGTTTTTGTCTAGAGTTTCAGGCTTCACATCTTGCCGTACTGGCTGACAGCAGCCATGACGGCGTCGACGTTCTCCAGCTTGGTCTCGAGGTCGGGCGGGACCTCGCAACCGGAGGAGATGCAGTACCTGGAGTTGAGGCCCTTCTTGCACAGGGCGGTCTTGACTTCCTGGCACAGGTCGGCGGTGACCTTGGTGATCTGCTCGACGGATCCCCTGACGAACAGCTGGGGGTCGATGTTACCCATCATCAGGCACTTGTCTCCGTAGCCCTGCTCGATGACCTCGGCTGCGGTGGGGCTGCCGGGGATCAGGGGGTAGTAGGCCATGGAGTACATGTCTACGCCGAACTTCTTGACCTGGGTGTCCAGGTGGGGCAGGTCAGCGCAGTTGTGGATTCCGAGTCCCATTCCGAGCTCCCTGACCTTGTCGTTGCATGCCTTGGCGTACTTGTCACCCTCGAACTCCGCGTACTCGGGGTCTCCGAGGCAAGCGTAGTTACCCCAGAGGTAGTCCCAGCAGAATCCCTCGGCTCCGGTCTCAGCGATCTTCTCGCAGGTCTCGAGGCACAGCTTGGTGGTCTCGCCGAGAGCCTTGTGGACGGGTGCGGGGTCGGAGAACATGTCCATGAAGACCCTCTCCGCTCCTCCGGCCTGGGTCAGGGTGAGGAGGGGTCCCTCGAGGAACGCGATGTTGAAGGACTTGCCCTTGATCATGGGGGCCAGTCTCCTGTTCATGTCGATCAGGTCTCCGGTCCTTCCCTTGGTGATGTCGGGGCAGACGATCTTGTCGTAGTCCTCCATGTCGTGGATGATGTGGTCATCGACGAACGGGGTGTTCTCCGTGTCCATCCTGACGTGGGCTCCGAGTGTGGAGGCGGTGATGGACAGGTCGATCAGGGTGACGGTGTAGGGGAATTTCCAGTGCTCCACTCCCTTGGCGAAAGACTCAGCGCACAGCTCGGGGTTCGTGGCCCACTCCTTGTACGTGACTTTCTCGGGCATGAGCCTCCTGCACAGAGCGAGTGCGAGGGGGGACGAGGCGAGCTCGTCGACCGGCTCGTTCTGGATAGCAGCGATGGCCCTCTCGTAGGGTGTCATGGGTGCGACCATCTAAATCACTGTCCCTTGAGCCAGTTGACGCAGTCCTGGGCGTTGTTGTCCCTGTGGTCCGCGCCGATCTCCTCCGCGAAGCTGGGGGATGTGGGTGGTCCGCCGATGGTGACGGTGCAGTTTCCGCGGGTTCCCTGCTCCTTCAGGAGGTCGATGGTGTTCTTCATGTTGTCCATGGTGGGGGTCATCAGGGTGGACATGCACAGGATGTCGATGCCCTCGTTCTTGACGGTGTCCGCGATGGTCGCGGGGGGAACGTCCTTTCCGAGGTCGTTTACGATGTATCCGCCAGCGGTCAGCATGGTCTTGACGATGTTCTTTCCGATGTCGTGGACATCTCCCTCGACGACACATGTGGCGGCCTTCTTGGCGTCAGCGAGGTCCTCCTTGGGGATGGCGGGCAGAAGCAGGTCGAGTCCGGCGTACATCGCGTGAGCGGCGACGAGAACCTGGGGCAGGTAGATCTGGTGAGCGGCGTACTTGTCACCGATCACGTTCATTCCCTTAACCAGTCCCTCGTTGATGGCTTCAACGGGGTTGACTCCGGCGTCGAGGGCTTTCTGGGCAGCGGCCTTGGAGAGGTCTGCCTTACAGTTGATAACTGCGTTGGCGAGCTCCTCAAAGATCTCTTCACTCATTATGTTTCCTCCAGTTTGTGGCCTTTTTGAGGCTGAGAATGATATTTGCGGAGTGAATATAAAAAGCATCCATGTGGTTGGTTCATATATCCATCGAAGATTCGATTAAGAACCAATTTTTTGGTAGGAAGTATTTAAGGGAATTCCGGTTCATTTCGTTAACATCGTTTAATTTTGGTAGATGAGCGGGAGCCACTGCCGAGAAAACACAGCGATTTCTATTGCATATCAACAATTTGTAAAGTCTTTGTATATAATTCTTTCCTATGTTATATCCATATTCTCAAAATCCACCGTACCTCTTATGTAGATTGGAGCCAATCTCCAGACGGTGTGAGCCATGAGTTCAACGGTTATTGTCAAGATGAACACCTGCAGCAAGACGCACAAGGTCACGGTATCCATGCGTGACGACGGGAACCTGGATGTGAACATCCAGACAGATTGCAAGAACGTCCAGTACTACGCGGACCACCTCAAGCTCATCACCATCGATGACGCCACCAACTTCGCCGGGAGCAAGATCGTCGATCCCGACATACGCGGCCCCCTCTCCGCGCCCTGCCTCTGCCCCAACGCCGTCTTCGACGCCGCCTGGATCGAGCTCGGGATGCTGGCCCAGGGACTCTGCAAGAAGGTCCACGGCAACGAGCTCATCCTGGACAAGTTCGACGAGGCCTGACCCTCCCCTTTATCTATATTATACTAGAGATACAGGGGCATGGAACTCCGCGAGTACTTCTCGTCCAACCCGTCGGTCGCCGTCGGACTCTCCGGCGGCGCCGACTCCGCCTTCCTTCTGTGGGCTGCGGCGAGGTACGCGGAGAAGGCGATCCCCTACTTCGCCAGGACCCCCTTCGGATACCCGGAGGACATCCTGTACGCCAGAGATGTTTGCGGGATGCTCGGCCTGGACCTCCGCGTCGTGGACGTGGACCTGCAGGACGATCCCGACATCATGTCCAACGGCCCAGACAGATGCTACTACTGCAAGAGGCGCATCTTCGGCGCCATCGCCGAGGCCACTGAGACGGACGGATTGAAGATTGTGGTCGACGGCACCAACGCCTCGGACGACGTCGGCGACCGCCCCGGGTACCGCGCTCTCCGGGAGCTTGGCGTCCAGTCCCCCCTGAGGATGTGCGGCATCACCAAGGACGACGTCCGTAGGATGTCCCGGGAGGCGGGCCTCCCCACGTGGGACAGGCCGTCCAACTCCTGCCTGGCCACCAGGATGGTCACCGGATTCCCGATAGACCTGGAGGTCCTGTGGAGGGCGCACGAAGCGGAGGAGGCCCTGCGCGACATCGGGTACTCTGACCACAGGGTCCGCACCGACGGCAGGACGGCCACCGTCGTGCTCAGGAAGGACCAGATGCCGACGGACGGATCCGAGAGGAAGAGGATAACGGACATAGTCTCGGGGTTCATGGGGGAGACCGAGATAGACGAGAAGACCAGGTGAGGACATGGACCAGGATGACATCAGGAAGGTTCTGGAGGACGTGGCGTCCGGAAGGGAGACTGTGGACGGCGCCGTGCTGAGACTGAAGACGGAGCCGTTCGAGGACCTCGGATACGCCAAGATAGACCACCACCGCGGGCTCCGCCAGGGGGTCACGGAGGTCATATTCGGCGCCGGGAAGAACCCCGAGCAGATCGTCGGCATCGCCGGAAGGATGCTGGAGCACGGGGAGAGGTGCATCATAATCACACGCCTCACCCCGGAGAAGGCGGAGGCCGTTTCCGGTTCGATTCCCCTCACCTACGACCCCACCAGCGGCATCGGCCTGGCCGGGAAGGTGCCGGAGAGACACGACCTGGGGAAGATCACAGTGATCACAGCCGGCACCAGCGACATCCCCGTGGCCGAAGAGGCGGCCCTCACAGCCGAGGCCCTGGGCAACAACGTGGTCAGGGTCTACGACGCCGGAGTCTCCGGGATCCACAGGCTTCTGGCCCATAAGGAGGACATCATGACGTCCAAGGCGATCGTCGCCGTCGCGGGAATGGAGGGTGCTCTGGCCAGCGTGGTCGGGGGAATGGCCGACTGCCCGGTCATCGCCGTCCCCACCAGCGTGGGCTACGGAGCATCTTTCGGAGGCCTGGCGGCCCTTCTGGCGATGCTGAACTCATGCGCCAGCGGGATCAGCGTGGTGAACATCGACAACGGATTCGGCGCCGGGTACCTGGCCAGCATGATCAACAAGGCGTCATGCCATCCCAGCGACAACAGGACCGAACCTTAATGTCGTCCGAACACATGGAGTCCCAGCATGTATGAGATCCTCCTGATCAGCGCCGACAGGGGCTTCACCAACCTGGCGCTGAAGTTCATCCCGCACATCAACGGGAGCATCCAGGTGTCGACGGCCACCAACGTGAAGGACGGCGTCGCCTTCCTGGAGAGGGAGGACTACACAGACCTGGTGGTCATCGACCACGACGTCTCCGTGGACGTCTTCGACCTCATGAACTCCATGGGGAGGATCTCGTCCGGACTGCCGATCATCCTGCTCTCCCGGAACCCCTCCGCGGAACTGCTCTCCGACGCCCTGAACTCCCAGGTGGACTTCTTCCTGACCCGCGGGGGCAGGGAGCCGATGGAGTTCTTCACCGAACTGGACCAGAAGATAGTCATGGCCGCCGAGAGGCAGCGCAACGAGGTCCAGCGCAGGATCAACGAGAAGCGCATGGAGGCCCTGGTGCAGATGGCAAAGATGAGCGACCAGGAGTTCCAGAGGGTGGTCCACTACGCGGTGGACAAGAGCATCGAGCTGACCAAGAGCAAGATCGGATACGTGTCGCTCTACGACAAGGAATCCAGGATCCTCAGGATGATGGCCTGGTCCGTGAGCGCCATGAAGAACTGCGCCGTCGGCAGCTTCTCCTTCGAGTTCAGCCTGGACAGCACCGGGATCTGGGGGGAGCCGATCCGCAGCGGCAAGACCGTCATCGTCAACGACTACGAGAACGACCCCCGGCTCATGAAGAAGGGCCTCCCCGTGGGGCACGTCCCGCTCAAGAAGCTGCTCATGGTGCCCATATACCTGAACGGCGAGCTGATCGGCACCGCCGGCGTCGGCAACAAGGAGAGGGACTACACCTGGTTCGACGAGGTCCAGGTCATGAGGCTCATGGAGGAGATGTTCTCCATCCACTCCAAACTTGAGGAGTTCAAGAGGAACCGCGGCCAGGTCAGCGTCATAAGGGACCTCCTGGACTCGGGGCCGTACGGCTTTATGTTCATCACCCCGGACCTGAACGTCGTCATCCTGAACAGGTTCGGCGCGGAGGTCCTGGGATGCGACCCCGTGATGACCTCCTTCGTCCCCCTGAACGACATCAGGACCCCTGCGGCGGACATCATACGCGCCGCCATCAACTCCTCCCGCCTCTACTCCAGGGACGAGACCGTCAGGATCCCTGTCTCCGACGACGAGAGGGACAGGACGTTCCAGGCCACGGTCATGAACATGATCTCCTCCGACAGGCAGAACCCGGGGTTCGCCGTCACCATGGTGGACGTCACCGACCTGCAGAACAAGGACGACCTGATCAGCCGTGCTGTGGATCACATCAGGATCGTCGAGGGGCCTGTCAACAGGTACGCCCTCAGGCTGGTCCAGAGGATGCTGGCCTCGCCGGAGTGCACAGGTGAGCTGCGCGAGCAGGCGCTCCGTCTGAGGGAGAGCGTCGACTTCATTCGCGACTTCCGCTACGTCGGGGTCAAGCAACCCGTCTGGATGGACATGGGGGAGGTCGTCACCAGGGCGCTCAAGACCGTCGACACCCCGGACATCGAGGTGAGCACCAGGGTGGACGGCATCAGGATATACGCCGACCCGGCCTTCCCGGCCGTCCTCAGGCACCTGATATCCAACACGGTCGAACATGCGGGCGGTGCGTCCAGGATCGACATCGGATTCAAGATACACGGAGGGAACCTGACCCTCGTCTACACCGACGACGGTTGCGGCATCCCGGAGGAAATCCGCGAGAGGATCTTCGACGGCGCGGACGAGGGGTGGTTCGGCCTCTTCCTGATAAGCCACATCTGCCAGGCGTCGGGGTTCGGGGTGGCATGCCCCGAGACGTCCCGCGGCAGCAGGTTCGAGATAACCGTCCCGGCCTCAAAGTACACGATGGAGTGATCCACCGGCACGCTCTGAGAAGGATGCGGGTTTTCTAGGATGGGCACCCGCGGGCCCGAGGAGGAAATAGACGAAGGCCTGCTGACAGGCCTTTGCCCGGTGCACCCCCGGCATACGGGGATGAGCGTGAACGATGAGGGGACCGGCCCGGACGCTTCGGGAGCTGCATCCGTTCAACCGGCCCCGGTGACCCCCGCCCGACCGACGGACGGGGTAAGGGGGTTCAGCGTCACTGTCCGGCGCCGAACTTGTGGACGGCGTCCATGACAGCGGTGACGTTGTCGATGTGGCACTCGAGATCGGGAGGGACCTCGCATCCGGAGGACACGCAGAAGTGCGTGTTCAGTCCGCGCTTGCACAGGGCGGTCTTGGCCTCCTGGCACAGGTTCATGGTGGTCTCGTAGACCTGCTCGTAGGTGTTCCTCATGAACATCTGCGGGTCGATGTTGCCGAAGATGGTGCACTTGTCGGCGTACCCGTCCTCGATGACCTTGGTCATGTTGGGGGAGGCCTCGGCCAGGGGGTAGTAGGCGAGAGAGTACACGTCGACGCCGAACTTGTTGATCTGGGTGTCCAGATGGGGCATGTCGGCGCAGTTGTGGATTCCCAGTCCGAGCCCGTTCCTGCGGGTGGCCTCGTTGGTGGCCTTGGCGTACTTGTCGCCCTCGAACTCGGCGTACTCTTTGTCTCCCAGAACGGTATAGTTGCCCCAGAGGTAGTCCCAGCACATTCCCTGGACTCCGGCCTCGGCGATCTTGTCGACGGCGTCGCAGCACATCTTGGTGGTCTGCTCGAGGGCCCTGTGGACGGGTGCGGGGTCGGTGAACATGTCCATGAACAGCCTCTCGGCACCGGCGGACTGGGACAGGGTGAGGAGGGGTCCCTCCAGGAAGGCGATGACGAAGGACTTGTCCTTCAGTCCCTCGACGACCTTGTGGTTCATCCTGATCAGGTGTCCTGTCCTGCCCTGGGTGACGTCGGGGGCCTGGATCTTGTCGTAGTCCTCCATGTCGTGGATGATGTGTCCGTCGACGAAGGGTGTGTTCTCCTTGTCCATCCTGACGTTGGCGCCCAGGTCGTGGGCGGTGACGGACAGATCCTCCAGGGTGACGGTGAAGGGGAACTTCCACTTGTTGAATCCCTCGATGTAGGACTGTGCGCACAGGTTGGAGTCGGTGGCCCACTGCTTGTAGGTGACGGTTCCGGGGAGGAGCCTCCTCTGGAGACCGCAGACAAGGGGGTAGGCGGCGTACTCGTCGACGGGCTCGTTGTTGAGAGTCGCGATGGCCCTCTCGTAGGGTGTCATGGGTGCGACCATCGATCTCACTGTCCCTTCAGCCAGTTGACGCAGTCCTGGGCGTTGTTGTCCCTGTGGTCGGCTCCGATCTCCTCGGCGAAGGACGGGGAGGTGGGTGGTCCGCCGATGGTGACGGTGCAGTTTCCGCGGGTTCCCTGCTCCTTCAGGAGGTCGATGGTGTTCTTCATGTTGTCCATGGTGGGCGTCATGAGGGTGGAGAGACACAGGATGTCGATGCCCTCGCCCTTGACGGTCTCGGCGATCTTGGAGGGAGCGACGTCCTTTCCGAGGTCGTTGACGATGTATCCTCCGGCGGTCAGCATGGTCTTGACGATGTTCTTTCCGATGTCGTGGACATCTCCCTCGACGACGGCCGTGGCGGCCTTCTTGGCATCGGCCAGATCCTCCTTGGGGATGGCGGGAAGCAGGAGATCGAGTCCGGCGTACATCGCATGGGCTGCGACGAGGACCTGGGGCAGGTAGATCTGGTGGGCGGCGTACTTGTCGCCGATCACGTTCATTCCCTTGACCAGTCCCTCGTTGATGGCGTCGACGGGGTTGATTCCCTCGGCCAGGACTTTCTCGGCTGCGGCTTTGGAGAGGTCCGCCTTGCAGTTGATGACCGCGTTGGCGAGCTCCTCAAAGATCTCCTCTTTGGACATTATTTCACTCCTTTGCCTGCTTTCGCAGGTCTGAGAATGCTATTTCCGTCGAAATTATTTAAACAATAATTATGGATGGATGATAAAGCCATATATTTTTCTATATTCTACCAATTTCATAGTAATTTATTATTTAAAGAAAGGGAGTTTAATCAGATGTTAAACAATCTAAATTGTAGAACATTTTCGAAAACAATCGTTAAGTTCCCTTGATTTACCGCTTCGGCCAGTTCATAATATAAATAGATACCGATTGGTCGAAATCAACCACGAGGACACACAGGACCCTTCGGACCCACCCTTTAATTATATGACAGGGAATCACGACCGCATCAGAGGGACAAACCCATGAGCAAGATCAGTGTAGCCGTCCTCGGAGCGACAGGGATGATCGGACAGAGGTTCATCCAGATGCTCGAGGACCACCCGTATTTCGAAATCGAGGGGCTCTACGCCTCCGAGAGGTCCAACGGAAAGAAGCTGTCCGAGGTCCTGAAGGTCAGGGACCACGTCTACCTGGACGACACCATGGACAGGACCATCGAGACCATGGACATCTCCAAGATCTCCAAGAACTGCAGGATCGCGTTCAGCGGCATCCCCTCCGACCTGGCCGGACCCACCGAGTCCCAGCTCGCCGAGGCCGGAGTCGCGGTATTCACCAACGCCGGAAGCCACAGGATGGACCCCCACGTCCCCATCCTCATCCCCGAGGTCAACCCCGACCAGTTCGAGGCCGTGAAGGACCAGCCCACTTACAACAGCACCGGCGGCTACATCGTCACCAACGCCAACTGCTCCTCCACCGGCATCGCCGCGCCCCTCAAGGCCATCGACGACGCCTTCGGACTGAAGCAGGTGTTCGTCTCCACCTATCAGGCCCTGTCCGGCGCCGGATACCCCGGAGTCCCCTCCCTCGACGCCGTCGGCAACGTCGTCCCGTTCATCAGCCACGAGGAGGAGAAGATGGAGTCCGAGCTGGCCAAGATGCTCGGCACCTACGAGAGGGGAGAGTTCAGGTACGCCCCCTTCAAGGTCATGGCCAACTGCGCCAGGGTCCCCGTCGTGGACGGACACCTGGAGTCCCTCGTCCTGGACATGGAGCAGCAGCCCTCCCTCGAGGAGCTGGAGAGGTGCCTGTCCGGATTCCGCGGCGAGCCCCAGGAGCTCAACCTGCCCTCCGCGCCCGTTCAGCCCATCATCGTCCGCCACGAAGACAACAGGCCCCAGCCGGTCTTCGATGCCATGGCCGGAAGGCCCGAGCGCGCCAGGGGAATGGCCGTGACCGTCGGAAGGCTCAGACAGAGCAACGGCTACTACAAGGCCTTCGCCATGTCCCACAACACCCTCCGCGGCGGAGCCGGCGGATCGGTTCTCAACGCCGAGCTCGCCAAGGCCAAGGGCATCCTCTGAGGATCAAAACCCCGGGGCGACGCCCCGGACCTTTTTCTATCAATAATAAGAAAGTCGACCCCTGTACCCCATGGCGGTATGGGTTATCCTTATTAACATTGGATATATTGTCCAACTTGCTCATGTCAACCATCAAGAAAGCCATACTCGTCACCAGCTTCGGCACGACGTACAACGAGAACCGCGCCAAGACAATCGACGCCCTTGAGTCGCTCGTGCAGGAGCGCTTCCCCGACTGGGAGGTGAGGAGGGCGTTCACCAGCAAGATGGTCATAAAAAGGCTGAAGGAACGCGACGGCACCGTCATAGACTACGTGTCGGAGGCGATGGACAAACTTTCCCGGGAGGGCTTCCAGGAGGTGGTCGTCCAGCCCACCCACATCGTCAACGGGAAGGAGTACGACGACGTGGTCAGGATCGTGGACGGGCACGTCGGAGACATCCGCTCCCTCAAGATGAGCAGACCGCTCCTCACATCCAGCGAGGACTACGACAAGGTCGTCAAGGTGGTGGAGGACACCCTCATCCCCAAGCTCTCGGAGAAGGGCGCCCTGGTGCTCATGGGCCACGGCTCCACCCACTACGCCAACGCGTCGTACTGCCAGCTGCAGATGAAGTTCTGGTCCGCGGGGCACCGCAACGTCTTCGTCACCACCGTCGAGGGCTACCCCGAGTTCGACGAGACGCTGGAGTTCATGAGGGACGGCGACTACGAGGACGTGCTCGTGTACCCGCTGATGCTCGTCGCGGGCGACCACGCCAACAACGACATGGCCGGGGACGAGGACGACTCGCTGAAGTCGGTGCTCACGGCAGCCGGCTACAACGTCAGCTGCATCATAAGGGGGATGGGCGAGTGCCCCCACTTCAGGGAGCTGTTCCTGGAACACATCACCGACGCCGTGAGGAAGTCAGAGGTCGAGTGCCAGGACGGCGGCTGCGGTGCGCCTGTTGGGAAGCCCGAAGTGCTTGTGGATCATCTGTGAGCTCGAGGTGCACGGGTACCACAGGATGGAGTTCATCCCCTCCGGGATCCAGTCCCCCCTGCCGCGGTACGGGATCGAGAGCATCTCCATGGTGGGCGTGCCCTCCATCGACGCGTCGGTGTACATCACGAAGTCGTCGGAGATGAAGGCCACGTTGTCCATCTTCGCGTAGTCCGGGATCTCGGCCCTGGGTATGTTGTGGCCGATGATGTTCTCCTTGGAGTCGCGCATGTTCATGGTCCTCACGTTAGGGTGCCAGAACCGCTCGTCCTCGACGACCACGAGCCTAGTGTTGCGGCCCATGCAGTCCCTCATCCCGGTGCTCACCACCGGCATGGTCCCCATGACCGCGGTGACTGTGCGCTCCTCCGCCACCACCTTGTCGAAGAGCTCGTCGGGGAAGACGTCGACGTAGACCACGCCGGCCTCGGCGCGGAGCCCCTCCATGACCTCGTCCAGATCCATGCGTACTCGAACGATTCTCAAAGTAGATAAACAAGGGCCCCTTCCTCCGTGGCATGATCGACGCCGCGCTGCTCTGGGTCATAGTGGGTGGGTTCCTTGAGCCCGTCTGGGTC
The DNA here is from genome assembly GCA_944322255.1 of Candidatus Methanomethylophilaceae archaeon. Lineage (GTDB taxonomy): Archaea > Thermoplasmatota > Thermoplasmata > Methanomassiliicoccales > Methanomethylophilaceae > Methanoprimaticola. The sequence goes on from CALUOK010000010.1 coordinate 32,296, forward strand.
GTGGGACTGAAGAGGTACAACGACACCCGCAACCTCGCCTGGGGCGCGTTCGCGGTCGTCTTCATGATCGTCAGCCCCTGCTGCCTGGCCTTCGCCATGGAGTCCATCTCCGTCGGCGTGGCGTACTCCATCTGGACCGGCATCGGTGCGGTGATGACGGTCATCGCCGGCGTCGTGCTGTACAAGGATAAGATAGACCGCATGAAGGCCCTCTTCATATTCCTGATCATAGTCGGCGTGGTCGGTCTCGAGATGTCGTCGGAGGTGGTGCTGTGAACACCGCCTGGCTCTGGGTCCTCCTGGGAGGTGTCTTCGAGACCGGATGGGCGGCCGGGATGAAGATGTCCCAGCAGTTCACCGACATCCCCTGGACCATCGCCACGCTGATCATGATCGTCATCAGCACCCTGCTCCTGAACAAGGGACTGAAGTCCGGGCTGCCCATGGGCCCCTGCTACGCCGTGTGGGTGGGGATCGGGGCCATCGGATCCATCATCGTCGGCCTGGTGGCCTTCGGGGAGACCCTCAACATCCTCGGCTGGGCCTTCCTGGCGGTGGTGGTCGTGGGTGTCCTCGGCCTCAACATGATCACCGAGTCCGACGGCGAGTGACGGCCCGCGCGCGCCCGAACGTATTTCTATTGCGCGTTTATACGACTCAGTCAGAGGACTCAAATGACGCTCAAATTCGGGGTACCCAACAAAGGACGTTTGAACGAGAGGACCGTGGAACTGCTCACCAAGGCCGGAATCGACCTCGGCGAGGACGTGGGACGCAGGCTGTACATCAAGGCCAGGAACCAGGACATCGAGGTCCTGTTCGTCAGGGCCCAGGACATCCCGGAGTTCGTCGCCACCGGCGCCATCGACATCGGGATCACCGGCCAGGACCAGGTCGCCGAATCCGGATACGAGCTGATCGAGGCGCTTCCGCTCAGGTTCGGGTACTGCCACATGGCCGTCGCAGTCCCGGAGGCTTGCGGGATCAAGGACGCCTCGGAGGTCGCCGACGGATGCAGGATCGCCACCTCCTACCCCAACATCGCCAGGCGCTACTTCGAGTCCATCGGCAAGGACGTGAACATCATCGTCGTCACCGGAGCCGCGGAGATCATGCCCTACCTCGGGATCTCCGACTACATCGTCGACCTCGTTTCCACCGGGTCCACCCTCAAGATGAACAGGATGATCGAGGCCGGCAGGATCCTGGACTCCCAGGCAGCCGTCTTCACCTCCGAGTCCGCCAGGGCCAGGTACGGGGAGCAGATCGACGAGATCGTCAGCTCCATCGAGAGCGTCATCGAGGCCGAGAACAAGAGGTACATCATGGCCGACGTCCCCAGGTCCCAGCTGAAGGAGGTCGAGCGCATCATCCCCGGCATCGGAGGGCCCACCGTCCTGGACATCGCCGGCAACGCGGACTTCGTCGCCGTACACGCGGTCATCGACTGCGACAAGACCTTCCACGCCATCGCCGAGCTCAAGAAGATCGGCGCCAAGGGCATCCTCACCACACCCATCGAGAGGCTGGTGAACTGAGATGGAGCTCGACAGGGGCATAATGAGGGAGACCACCAGGGACTTCCAGACATACTACAGCCCGAAGCTCCACGGCGAGATCAGACTGGACACGAACACCAACGTCCTCGGGTCCAACCCCGCGGCGGAGAGGTACCTGAAGGAGAACAGGTGGGACCTGAACGGCTACCCCGACACCTACTCCAGGAACCTCCGCGAGGCACTGGGCGAGCTCTACGGCCTGGACCCCGAGTGCATCATCGCCGGCAACGGGTCCGACGAGATGATCGACGTCATCTTCAAGACGTTCACCAACTGGGGCGACAACAGCGTCGTCCCCGTCCCGTCGTACTCGCTCTACGACTACTTCGTCAAGATGAACGGCGGCAGGGCCATCCCCGTGGACCTCACCGAGGACTTCCAGCTGGACGTGGACTCCATGGTCAGGCAGGAGAACGCCAAGGTCACCATCGTCCCGTCCCCCAACAACCCCACCGGGAACTGCTTCAGGCAGAAGGACCTGGAGGACCTCATCGCCAGGTTCCCCGGGATCGTCGTGATGGACGAGGCCTACACGGAGTACGCCGGCGAGGACAGGGGGTTCATATCCAAGGTCGAGGAGTTCGACAACCTGGTGGTCACCAGGACCTTCTCCAAAGTGTACGCCATGGCGGCCCTCCGCGTGGGGTACATGACCGCCAACAGGAAGCTCACAGACATGATGATGAGCGTCAAGATCCCGTACTCGCTGAACACAGTCAGCGAGGGTGCGGCGGTCGCCGCCATCAAAGACCAGGACTTCGTCAGGAGGAGCGTCCAGATGGTCAGGGAGCAGAGGCCCAAGCTGGAGGCCGGGCTCAGGAAGCTGGGCTTCGAGCCGTTCCCCTCCGACTCCAACTTCATACTAGCCAGGTCCCCCATCGACCACGCCGCGCTGGTGGAGGGGCTCAAGAAGAGGGGCATCCTGATCCGCGACTTCGGATCCAAGCGCAGGACCGAGAACTGCGTCAGGCCCACCGTGGGGACCGAGGAGCTCAACAGGCTGCTTCTGGAGAACGCCGCCGAGGTGATCGACGAATGCCACTGAACATCACTCTTACCGACTACGGCGTCGGGAACCTGTACTCCATCCGCAGGTCGCTTGAGAACTGCGGGGCGGAGGTCACCGTCGTCAGGGACATGAAGGAGGTCCTGGACGCGGAGTGCGTGGTGTTCCCCGGAGTGGGGGCCTTCGACAAGACCATGGAGAAGCTCCAGCCCTACAGGGAGGACATCAGGGAGAAGCTGCTCTCCGGAACACCCGCCCTGGGAATATGCATCGGCATGCAGATCATGTACAACTCCAGCGCCGAGGGCACCACCCCCGGGCTCGGGGTCTTCGACGGGGACGTGGTCCCGCTGGTCGGGAAGGTCATCCCCCACATGGGATGGAACCAGGTCGTCTCGGACGACCCCCTCATGGACGGCGTCGGCGACAGGAACTTCTACTTCGCCCACTCGTTCCGCGGGAACCCCTCGGAGGACATCACCATAGGGACCACCGAGTACGAGGGCACCGAGATCCCCACGTTCTTCAGGAAGGCAAACACCTATGGAACACAGTTCCACCCCGAGAAGAGCAGCACCTCCGGGATGGCGGTGCTCAGGAACTTCATCTCGTTCGCGGAGTCGGTACTGTGATCGTCATACCGGCAGTCGACGTCCTCGACCATCAGGTCGTACAGCTCGTCGGGGGAGTCCCCGGGAGCCAGCAGATCGTGATGCCCGACCCCGTGAAGGTCGCCGAGATGTGGGTGTCCAAGGGCGCGCCCTACCTGCACCTCGTGGACCTGGACGGGGCCTTCGGGAAGGAGAGCAACGTCCCGGTGTTCAAGAGGATCATTGCGGAGTTCAACGTCCCGGCGGAGGTCGGCGGAGGCATCAGGTCTGCGGAGACCGTGGACGAGCTGGTGGCAGCCGGTGCGGACCGCGTGGTCGTCGGCACCAAGGCCGTGAAGGAGCCCGAGTGGCTGGAGGAGATGGCCGACAGGCACCCCGGGAAGATAGTCCTGTCCATGGACACCAAGGGCGGGCGCATCGCCATCAAGGGATGGCAGGAGTCGGCGCAGATCACCGTGGACGACATGTTCGAGCGCATCAGGGACCTGCCGCTGGCGGGCGTCCTCAACACCAACGTGGACGTCGAGGGACAGAGGAAGGGCATAGACGAGGCGCAGGCCAGGGACTTCATCTCCCGCTGCCCGTGCAAGGTCATCGCGTCCGGAGGGGTCACCTCCAGGAGGGACGCGGAGATCCTGTCCGAGGCCGGGGCCGAGGGGGCCGTGGTGGGACTCGCCATGTACACCGGCGTCATCAGCCCCTGGGAGTGGGACACGCCCTGGAGGGCCTGAACCGGCCGAATCTAAGAATCTTTTATATCAGATGATATCGCAAAATATCATCTGATAATTATCATGATATTGATCGTGACATTGATGTGATGTTAATGACATGATGCGGGTCCGCCGACCCGGATACGATTTTTCGGCAATCCTAACGGCGTTACTTTTAATTCGAGTAATCCAATCCCCGCCGCATGAAGATGCCCTGCGAACTCATCGTCACCCACATCCTGCCCACGGCGAGGGGAGCCCTCGCCAAGGAACTCGTGCACAACCACGGGATGACCCAGGTCCAGGTGGCGAACCTCTTCGGCGTCACCAGCGCCGCGGTGTCCCAGTACATCAAGGGACTGAGGGGCGGGAACAACCTCATCGACAAGAGCGCCTACCGCGAGGACTTCTACAAGATGATCGCGGACAAGGCCGACGCCGTCGCCGGGGGCAAGGACCTCACGCTGGCACTTTGCGAGATCTGCACCTTCGTCAAGGAGAGCGGACTGCTCAAGGCCCTCTACGTCTACGAGGGGTACAGCGGTGAGCTCGGGGTCTGCATGGAATGCCCCAAGACCACCATCACCATCCCCGAGGGACTGGTCTGAGCGTCGCGGGCGCGCGCGTTTTATCTATTGGCTCGACCTACTCGGGACGTTAACATGACCGCCAGGACGTCCTCTTTAGAGCGCAGCACCAGGGAGACCAGGATCTCCGTCGACCTCGACATCGACGGAACCGGGAAGTTCGATGTCACCTGCGACATCCAGTTCCTGAAGCACATGACCGAGACTCTGGCCAGGTACGCCAGCTTCGACCTGGTCCTTAGCGCCGAGGGCGACAACGACCACCACATCATCGAGGACACCGCCATCACCCTCGGGAAGGCCCTGAGGCAGGCCATGGGCGACGCGCCCATCGAGAGGATGGCCACCGCCGTAGTCCCCATGGACGACGCGCTGGTGATGTCCTCCCTGGACCTGGTGGACCGCCCCTACGCGGACATCGACCTTCCGGACCCCCTGTACATCCACTTCATGAGGAGCTTCGCCATGGCCGCCGGCATGACCCTGCACATCGTGCAGATCCGCGGCTTCGACGAGCACCACCTGGTGGAGGCCGGGTTCAAGGCAACGGGGAAGGCACTGGCCCAGGCGCTGAGGGTTCGCGAGACCGAGCTCAGCACCAAGGACCGCGAGATCATTGCGTGATAACATGCTGACCAAGAGAATCATACCCTGTCTGGACGTGAAGGACGGGAAGGTCGTCAAGGGGATCAACTTCAAGGGGCTCCGCGACGTCGGATACCCGCCGGAGTTGGCCGCCGCCTACGAGAAGCAGGGCGCCGACGAGATCACGTTCCTGGACATCACCGCGTCGCTGGAGACCAGGCAGACCATGCTGGACATAGTCTCGGAGACGGCGGGCAAGCTTTTCGTCCCCCTGACCGTCGGAGGCGGCATCAGGAGCGTCTCCGACATGAGGGACGCCCTCAACGCCGGAGCGGACAAGGTGTCCGTGAACTCCGCCGCCGTGAAGGACCCGTCCATCATCTCCGAGTGCGCCGAGAGCTTCGGCAGGCAGTGCGTGGTCGTGGCCATAGACGGCAAGAGGGTGGACGACCACTGGGAGGTCTTCACCCACGGGGGCACCAAGCCCACCGGGATCGACGCCGTCGAATGGGCGAAGAAGGCCGAGGACCTGGGCGCCGGCGAGATCCTGCTGACGTCCATGGACGCCGACGGCGTCAAGACCGGGTACGACATCCCGCTGACGGCCGCCGTGGCCGACGAGGTCAGCATACCCGTCATCGCGTCCGGGGGATGCGGCTCCAAGGAGCACATCTACGACGTGTTCGCGCAGACGAACGCCTCCGCCGCGCTGGCGGCATCAATATTCCATTACAACGAGTGCACCGTCGGAGAGGTCAAGGAGTACCTCAGGGACAGGGGGATCGTGGTCAGATGAACGACCTGAAATACGACGACAAGGGACTTATCCCCGTTGTGGTCCAGGACTGGATCACCAACGAGGTGCTCATGGTCGCATGGGCGAACGAGGAGGCTGTTGCCAAGATGGAGGAGACCGGGTACACCCACTTCTGGTCCAGGAGCAGGCAGAAGCTCTGGAAGAAGGGGGAGGAGTCCGGACACCTCCAGAAGATCAAGTCCATCCAGAAGGACTGCGACGCCGACACCCTGCTGGTCAGGGTGGAGCAAGTCGGCGGCATCGCCTGCCACCTCGGCAACCCCTCGTGCTTCGCGGAGACCGTCTACGGCAGCACCGAGGAGACCATGGCCATCATCCCCGACCTCAGGCGCGTCCTGAAGGACAGGCACGAGAACCCCGAGGACGGGAGCTACACCTGCAAGCTCTACAACAACGAGACCAAGATGTGCAAGAAGATCGTGGAGGAGGCCACCGAGTTCGTCCTGGCCATCAAGGACAGGAACGAGGACGAGATGTGCTGCGAGCTGGCCGACCTGATCTACCACACCATGGTCGCTGTGGAGAAGATGGGAGTGCCCATGGAGAAGGTCTACAAGGAACTGTGGGAGAGGTCCCAATGAGAGCGGACCTGCACACCCACACCGTGTTCAGCGACGGCGAGCTCATACCCGCCGAGCTGGTGAGGAGGGCCATGGTCCTCGGGCACGACGTCATCGCCATCACCGACCACGTGGACATGACAAACGTGGAGTTCGTGGCGTCCAACGTGGCCAAGGCCGTGGAGCTCTGCGAGGACTACATCCGCGTGATTCCCGGGGTGGAGATCACCCACGTCCCGCCTTCCAAGATCGACAAGGTCGCCATGATGGCCAGGAAGGCCGGCGCCCAGTGGGTCGTCGTGCACGGGGAGACCGTCACCGAGCCCGTGGCTCCGGGAACCAACCGCGCCTCGGTCGAGAGTTCCGAGGTCGACGTTCTGGCCCATCCCGGGTTCATCACCCTGGAGGAGGCCCAGATCGCCAAGGACAACGGCGTCCTGCTGGAGGTGTCCGGCCGCGCCGGCCACAACATCACCAACGGACATGTGGTAAACATGGCCAGGGCCGTCGGCGCCGACATGGTGGTGGACTCCGACACCCACGCCCCGGAGAACCTGATGGACGACGCGGCGGCCAGGACCGTGGCGTTCGGCGCGGGGATGACAAAGGAGGAGGCCGAGAAGGCCCTCTACGTCACGCCCTACGAGGCCGTCAGGCACATCGCCTGAAACCATTCACAACCCCCTTCCAATGTTATAGGGAACGTATTTCCGATATTGAAGGAAATCAATTTCCAATATTATCGGAAATATGATTCCGATATTGTAGGATTTTTCAACGGCGTTACAACACAAATCTGCGAAAAGGCTATCTAATTATAGAACGGCCCCATTCCATCACCCATGCCCAAGATCGCTATCATCGGCGGCACCGGGATCTACAACCCGGACACCTTCGAGACCATCGAGGAGGTCTTCCCCGACACACCCTACGGGAAACCCTCCGACCCCATCCTCATCGGAAGGATCAACGGAGTGGAGGTCGCGTTCCTCTACCGCCACGGCAAGCAGCACCAGCACCCCCCGACCAACGTCCCCTACAGGGCCAACATGTGGGCTCTGAAGGAGCTCGGATGCAAATACGTCATCTCCGCCTGCGCCGTCGGATCCCTGCAGGAGCAGTTCGCCCCCGGAGACCTGGTCATCGCGGACCAGTTCATCGACTTCACCAAGAGGAGGGACTACACCTACTTCGACGACAGGGCGGTCCACATCTCCATCGCCGACCCGTTCTGCCCCCACCTCAACGCAGTCTTCGCGGAGACCGCGGAGGAGATGGGCATCAGGTACCACAAGGGGGGAACCTACCTGTGCATCGAGGGACCCAGGTTCTCCACCAGGGCCGAGAGCGCCATGTTCAGGCAGTTCGCCGACATCATCGGCATGACCGTCGTCCCCGAGTGCCAGCTGGCCAGGGAGCTGGGCCTGTGCTACTGCAGCCTCGCCACCATCACCGACTACGACGTGTGGAAGGACGAACCGGTGGACATCGCCATGGTCAACAAGACCATGTCCGAGTGCCTGGCCAAGGTCCTGACGCTCCTGGAGAAGGGGCTTCCGAAGATCACCGACTCCTGCGAGACCTGCATCGAGGCCGCGAAGGGAGCCGGAGCCCTCTGAAACCGTCACAACGCGGGGGAGACCCCGCGCCCTTACTTTCCATGCTCATCTTCGCCTACGGCACCCTTGTCCTCCCGATCATCAGGGACAGGGTCCTCGGACACCCCGTCGACACCGCCGATGCCGTCCTCCACGGATACTCCAAGGTCTGCGGATGGGACTACCTGACCCTTGTGCCCTCCGACGGGTCTGTCACCGGAGTGGTCTTCGAGGCCGACGGGGAGGACGTCCCCCGCATGGACGAATGGGAGGAGGTCCCGGTGTACTCGCTGGTCCCCGTGACCGTGGAGACCCCGTCAGGGACCGTCGAAGCCCACACGTACATCATGGGGGAGCCGCCTGAGCACTACGAGACCGTGGACGACTCCTGCCTGGCGGCCATACCGCTGACCGACATCATCGCCGACCTGGAGCGCATCATGGGCCCTCCGGGGAACTACGCAGCCGGACGGGACGTTGGACAGCAACGTTAATGTACGAGTGCAAACACTGTTCGCGTCATGGTAAAGAAAACTAAGGGCCAGACGCTGGCCGACGAGATCCTCTCCAAACCCCAGAGCCTCCCCGAGAAGGACCACAAGATCCTGGGGAAGGCGGAGGAGTTCTGCGAGGGATACAAGGCGTTCCTCGCCAACAAGACCGAGCGCGAGGTCGTCGACTACGTGCTCCCCATCCTGGCGGAGCACGGCTACACAGAGTACGTCCGCGGCACGAAGTACAAGACGGGCGCCAAGTTCTACAAGGTCAACCGCGGCAAGACCATCATGATGTGCACCAAGGGGAGGAAGCCCGTCTCCGAGGGTGTCCGCGTGACGGTCGCCCACATCGACAGCCCCAGGCTGGACTTCAAGCCCCACCCGCTGTTCCAGGACGCGGACATGGCCTTCTTCAAGACCCACTACTACGGGGGCATCAAGAAGTACCAGTGGACCACCATCCCCCTGTCCATCAGGGGAGTCGTCCACACCTCCGACGGCAGGACCGTGAAGATCAGGATCGGCGAGGAGGAGGACGAGCCCTCGTTCCTCATCACCGACCTGCTCCCCCACCTGGCCCAGAACCAGATGAGGAAGAACGCCTCCGAGGTCGTGGAGGGCGAGCAGCTGAACCTCCTGCTGGGATCCTGGCCCTATGACGACGACAAGGTCAAGGACAAGGTCAAGCTGGCCGTCATGCAGATCCTCAACGAGAAGTACGGCATCAGGGAGTGCGACTTCGAGACCGCCGAGCTCTGCGCCGTCCCCGCCTTCAAGGCCAGGGACATGGGCTTCGACAGGTCCATGATCGCCGGGTACGGGCAGGACGACAGCTCCTGCGCCTACGCCGAGTTCATGGCCGAGCTGGACGTGAAGGACCCCGAGTACACCACCATGACCATCTTCGCCGACAAGGAGGAGACCGGGTCCGACGGCGTCACCGGCATGAGGTCGTTCTTCTTCAGGGATTTCCTGGAGGACCTGGCCCAGGACGAGGGCTGCGAGGTCAGGCACGTGCTGCAGAACTCCGTCTGCCTCTCGTGCGACGTGAGCGCGGCGTTCGACCCCGCCTACCCGGACGTGCAGGAGAGGAACAACTGCTGCTACCTGAACCACGGGCCCTGTATCGCCAAGTACGACGGGGCCAGGGGCAAGTACAGCACCAACGACGCCTCCGCCGAGATGATGGACTACATCATCGGCATCTTCAGGGACGCGGACGTCACCTGGCAGATCGGAGAGCTCGGAAAGATCGACCTGGGAGGCGGAGGGACCATCGCCTCCGAGATCTCCGTCCACAACATCGACACAGTGGACATCGGGGTGCCCGTGCTCAGCATGCACGCCCCCATTGAGGTCACCGCCAAGGCCGACGTGTACATGCTCTACAAGGCGGTCCTCGCCCTGTACCAGTCCAAGAAGCCCAAGGACTTCTGATCACACCGCTTCCGTCGGGCCCCTCCCGACGGAGGCGAAAACCCCTTTGACCTCGTCCAGGAAGATCTTCTGCGCCTTTCCCTGCACGCCGCCCTTCTTCCACACCAGGGAAAGCCCCACCTCCAACGGGGGGTCCAGAGGCAGGAACCTCAGTCCGCTGTCGCCGCCGGTTCCCACGATGCCCTCCAGGCACATGGCGGAGCCCAACCCCTCGGAGACCATCAGCGACGCGTTGTAGAGCAGGTTGTACGTGGCCCTGACATCCAGTTTGGAGACGTCTGAGCCCAGCCATCCGGAGATCCCGTTCAGGGCCATCGACTGCTGCGACACGATGAGGGGCCTCCCCAGCACGTCCTCGGGACGGGCGCATGGGGCGTCGGCGATGGGATCGTCGTCCCTGACCATGAGTCCCCACCTGTCGACCACCGGGAACGAGATGAAGTCGTACCGGCCCTTGTCCACCGGCTCCACCAGCACCCCGAAGTCTATCAGCCCGTGATCGAGCCTGTCGGTCACGTCGTCCGCGTTGCCGCTGTGCACCCTGAAATCTATGCCGGGATGCCTCCCGCGGACGGCGGCCATGGCCCTGGCGACGAGTCTGAACGCGTCCGTCTCGCCTCCTCCTATGCTCACGGTGCCGCTGACGTCCCTGTCCGACGCCAGCTCCGACTTCGCCGTCTCCGCCAGCGCCAGGATCTCCTCGGCCCTCCTGCGGAGGAGGATGCCCTCCTCGGTGAGCTCGACCCTGCGGCTACCGCGGACCATGAGGGTCACCCCCAGCTCCCTCTCCAGGGCTGAGATCTGTCTCGAGAGGTTCGGCTGGCTGAGATGCAGGCTCTCCGCGGCCGCCGATATGCTGCCCTCCTCCGCGATGGCCAGGAAATAGCGCAGAGACTTCAGGTCCATGTGGTCACATCCATAACAAAAAAGCATATCAATCCATTACATATAAAAATTCTATATAGTTCATAGGGATGACAAACCGATCGACATGACATACGACAGCTACGAAGAGGACATGGAGAGCCTCCAGAGGCTTCTTCATGAAGGCAAAAGGGTGGAGGGACACTCGCCGGAGCACAGGGCCATGACCGAGGCCGCCTACGAGTCCAGGAGGATCCTGATGGACCTCAACTGCACGTTCCATACCCACGACGAGATCGTCGAGCTGTTCTCACGTCTGACCGGGAAGCCCGTGGACCCGTCGTTCGGGCTCTTTCCGCCGTTCTACTCCGAGTTCGGGAAGAACATCACGGTGGGAAGGAACGTGTTCATCAACGCCGGATGCCAGCTCCAGGACCACGGGGGAATCACCCTCGAGGACGGGGTGCTGGTCGGCCACAACACAGTCATCGCGACGCTCAACCACGACCAGGACTACAGGCACCGCGCATCGCTGCTCCCTGCACCCGTGAGGATCTGCAGAGACGTGTGGATCGGCGCCGGATGCGTCATCTGCCCGGGTGTGACCATCGGGGAGCACTCCATCGTGGCCGCCGGGGCCGTTGTGACGAAGGACGTGCCTCCCGACGTTATCGTGGGAGGCGTTCCGGCGAAGGTCATCAAGAAGCTCCCCGATGGAGGGAACCGATGAAGGTCGGAAGCACCCTGGGCGCGGTCGTCATCGTCGCGACCGTCTGCATCGCATACGTGGCGCTGTCCCCGATCATGGACGACCCCGTCGTCCCGAACGGAGGGCAGAATGAGGATGCCGATCAGGGACAGGGGGATGACGTCTTGGATTCAGCGACAAGCGTTCTCATGACTGCGAGCGGACACACGTTCACGATCGTTCTGGAGGACAACGAGACAGCGGCCTCCTTCGTCGAGATGCTCCCGTTGACTGTGAGCATGTCCGAACTTAACGGGAACGAGAAGTATCATTACCTGCCTGAGGAACTGCCGAGGGACGACATCAGACCAGGTACCATCCATGCAGGAGACATCATGCTCTACGGCGGCGACTGCCTGGTCGTGTTCTACGAGACGTTCAGGACCTCGTACGGATACACCCCTGTCGGACACATCTCCGACACCGAGGGACTCGCCGAGGCCCTTGGAGATGGGAGAGTGGATGTGTCGTTCTCCCTATCACAGACGCCTTCCGCACACCCGGCAGAACGAATCGTCGGGATCCAGAGGTGAGCCGCACTCCGGACAGAACCCTCCCTGGACGCTGGGATCGTCCGAATCCCGGTCCTGCCCGAAGCCGAACCCGAATATCCCGGGGAAGAACAGGAAGAAGGCCAGGAACGGGAAGCCGAAGTAGAACCCCAGCACAGCTATCGCCACGGATGCGGCGGACACGCCGATCAGGATCCAACGTGCGTTGCGCCTGATGAAGCCCATGCTCACAACCTCTTCCCGCAGACACCGCAGAACGTGTCCCCCGGCGACAGAGGGGAACCGCAGTTGGCGCAGTACCCGCTGCCGGTGCCGGTCATGACCTCGGGCTCCATGTTCAGAGGCGCCTCCCTCTCGGGCATGGGCGCGGGCATATCGGATGCCACGGGCCCGACAGGAGCGGAACCGCTGCGGGACAGCACAATCGCCCCTCCCGCCATTACGAACATCCCCACGAACACCATGACGATGCCGATGGGACCGTAGCGCACGATGACCATGACCGAGGAGAAGAACAGCGCGATCCCCAGGATCATGACCAGGATCCCCGCCAGCATGCGGGCCCTCGGACCCATCAAAGCCGCCTCCCGCACACCCCGCAGAACTGGAAGCCCTCTTGGAGCGGGGAGCCGCAGTACGGGCAGAACCCGTTGGAACCGCCGTCGTGCTCAGCCGGCCCGATGCCACTGTCCGACAGGTTCCTGGCCGGATCCTCGGGAATGTTCCCCGGACCCCTGTATGCGGGTTTCCTGAAGAGGGAGTACAGACCCAGCAGGATGACCACGATCCCGGCCAGCGTGAACAGAAAACCGATCGGGGACGGGATGGAGAGCGTGGACGTCACCCATATGACGCCGAATATGATGTAGAATGCGGCCATCAGGCCCCTGCCTATGTTTGCCATGTCATCCCTTCATGCGGACCATGGACTCCCACGTATATGAATATCGGGCAGATTTTTAGTTCGTACATCCATCCAGGCCCCATGACCGACATGGGCGCTTCTGAACTCAGGGAGCTTGCGACCAGATACCGCGAGGGCGACGGGGTCGAGAAGGATCCCGTCAAGGCTGCGGAACTTCTCGGAAAAGCATCGGCCCTCGGGGACCCCCAGGCCGCTTCCTCCCTCGGATACATGCTCATGGTCGGAGAGGGCGTCCCCATGGACATGGCGGAGGCCGAGCGCCAGCTCAGGAGGGCCGCCTCGGGGGGCGTGACCGCCGCGATGTGCAACCTCGGCGTGATCCTGTCCGAATCCGACCCGGAGGAGTCCCTGGGATGGTTCGAGAGGGCGGCCGACCTCGGCAACCTGAAGGCCGTCAGGAACCTCGCGGCCTCGTACTCCTCCGGATGCGGGGCGAGTCTCGACAAGGCCCGTGCCGCGGAGTACTACCGCAGGGCGGCGGACATGGGCGACGTTGACTCCATGTGCGTCCTGGCGTCCATGCTCCGCAACGGCGACGGCGTCCCCATTGACAAGGCCGGCGCCGCGGACCTGTACCGCAGGGCGGCCGACCTCGGCGACCCCGACGCGCAGTACGACCTAGCATTCATGCTGGACTCCGGAGAGGGCATCCCCCAGGACCGCGAGGAGGCCGAGAGGCTGTTCACGCTGTCAGCCAAGCAGGGCGACACCGACGCCTGCCTGTGCATCGGAGGGATACTGTACGAGCGCGGGGACTACGCCGGGGCAGAGGGGCACTTCATGACCGCCGCCCTGAAGGGAGACGTCAAGGCAGCCTACAACCTGGGCCTGATGTACTCGGAGGGCTCGCTGGGCGAGCCGGACATGGACAAGGCGGAGGAGTGGTTCGAGTCGGCGGCCTCGGAGGGGTTCGCCTACGCGCAGACCAGCCTCGCCGGGATCCTGTACTCCAGAGGTGACGTGGACGGCGCGGCCGGATGGTACCGGAAGGCCGCCGAGCAGGGCGAGCCCACGGCGATGTACAACCTGGGCGCCTTCGGCGTGTCCGGGATGATAAGGATGGACGAGAGGGAGGCCATGGACCTGCTGGTGAGGGCGGCGTCCGCCGGCGTGGAGGAGGCCCGCGTCCTGCTTTCGAGGATCACCAGCGGATGACCTCTTCCAGGGACTCGATCCTATAGGTGCAGTCGACGCCGTCGTATCCTCCCAGGCCGTTGTGGCGGTCCACTATGGCGCAGTCTATCCCGACCGCGGCGGACGCCAGGGCGTCGTTCGGACTGTCCCCGATGTAGAGGGTCTCCTCCGCCGGGACGTCGAAGCGGGACATTCCCAGGAGTATCGGGTCGGGATTGGGCTTGTGGAGCTCGGTGTCGTCGAAACCCACCACGGTCTCCGGATACCCCTCCATCCCGTTGGCCCTCAGCAGGTTGACGATCTTGTAGGACTTCTTCCCGGACACGATGCCTATGCGCTTCCCCTCGGACTTCAGGAACTCCAGCACGCCGCGGGTCTCCGGGAACGGAGGGGCGCCGAGGTAGGCGTCCGAGTTGACAATGCGCATGAACTCGTCGTAGTAGGAGTCGTACCTGGTGCGGTCCTCGCCGCAGTACCTGTCGTAGACCTGGTCCAGCGACAGCCCCAGGCACTCGGCGAAGCGGTCGTCGTTGTACTCCACGCCCAGCATCGGCAGTGAAGCCTTCAGGATGGCCTCGATGCCGCACCTGGTGTCAAACAGCGTGTTGTCGAAGTCGAACAGGTAGAGGGTGTACTCCTTCATCTCGTACCCACGTAGATGTTGACGGCCCCGAAGCTCTTCACATAGAACCTGGCGTCCTCGAAGCCGGCCTTCCTGAAGATCTTGACCATGTCCTCGCCGTACGGGAACCCCTCGATGGAGCAGGTGAGCCACTCGTAGGCCGACTGCCTGCCGTCGATGGACTTGCCCTTGTCGTACTTGCGGCCGTAGCGCTTGACCCTCTTCATGTAGATGTTGTAGAAGAAGCGGACCACGGAGTTCTTGGGCTTGGAGAGCTCGGCCACCACCACCTTCCCTCCGGGGGCGAGGACGCGGTGCATCTCGCAGACCGCCTTCTGGATGTCGCAGACGTTCCTGAGCATGTATCCGGATGTGACCAGGTCGAAGGACCCGTCAGGGAACTGAAGGTCCAGGGCGTCCCCGACCTGCCAGTCGATCTTGACCGGAAGACCGAGATCCTTCTCCTTCCTCTCGGCGAGCTCCAGCATCCTGGGGGTGATGTCGACGCCGACCACGGTGGATCCCTCCCCGGCCGTCCTGGCCACGTGGAACGCGATCTCCCCGGTACCGGTTCCGACATCGAGGCACCTCTTGCCCTTTATGTCGCCGGCCTTCCTCATCATGAACTTGTGCCAGCCCTGCACCATGTGCATGCTCATGATCTCGTTCATCTCGTCGTAGTAGTCCGCGATCTCGGTGAAGACATCCTTGATGTACTCCTCCTTGCCCTCGAACTGGACGCCTTTCTTGAGCTCTTCCTCTGCCATTTCAGATCACCGGAATGAGATAGTAACTTATAATGTAGCCCAGAACCAGCAGCACGCCGAAGTGCCAGTTGTGCCTGAACGCCATCGGCACCAGCATGAAGCTGGCATGCGGGTCGGTCGGAGCCTTCCTGGAGTTCTTGATGAGTCCCCACGCGTTGTACAGCGCAACGAACGCCAGTGCGCATCCCCAGGGCGCCACGCCTGCGGCCATTAGGGCTAGCAGGATCGGGTAGGACACCAGGTTCATGAACAGGTAGAGGCGCAGGCTGGACCCGTAGCTGAGATGGCCGCAGAGCGTCCCCACGCCCGCCTTCTTGTCCTCATGGTAGTCCCTGGTCTCGTTGCCGGTCAGGACGCCCGTTATCATGAACGCGTTGGGCAGCGAGATGAGCAGCACCTCCCATGAGAAGATGTCGCCGGTCAGGACGTAGTACGTGCCCAGTGGCATCAGCAGTCCCATCATTAGGAACACGGACGGCTGCCCCAGGCCGTAGTACTTGTAAGCCGGACCGATGGTATACATGCCGGCTCCGGCGACGCCCAGGAGACCGTAGATGACGATCCCCCATCCGACGTGCCAGATGAACACCAGGCCGATGACGCATGTGGCCAGCAGGCAAAACATTCCGGCAAGGAGGACGTGCTTAGGCTTCAGGACGCCCGTCACGAGCTCGGGCGAGCGCGTCTCGTTCTCGACGGTGTCGGTGCCCTTGGAGAAGTCGCCGTAGGTGTTGAGGAGGTTCGACGCCGACTGCAGGAGGATCCCGCCGATCAGGACGAGCACGAGAAGCACCCACTCCAGAGCCCCGAACGCCTGGTGATGGTAGGCCAGGGCACCGCCTATGAGCACCGGGACCACCGCGCCGTGGAGCGTCCACGGTCTGAACGCGTTGTACCAGCCGGCCTTGACCGGCTTCACACCTGCCATGATGGGTGATGCCCGTTAACGTATTAAAAGAGGACACGGCGAAGGCCCGGTCACCCGAACCATCACGTCTGGCACATCGCCGTCCCGCGACACGCCGACTGGAGTGGACGGGATGATGGGGGTGGGTGGAACCCGCCCCCGTGGTTTGAGAATCACTGCCCGAACAGCCTGAACACCCTGTCGGAGTACCCGAGCATGTCGTCCAGGGGCATGCCGGCGATGAGGACGGCCTGGTCGTACATGATCTCGGCCATCTCCTTCGCCCTCTCCCTGTCCTCGGCGTAGGCCTTCTTCAGCGCCGCGTAGGCGGGATGGTCCACGTTGACCTCCAGCACGCGCTTCGCCCTGATTCCGCGGTTCTCGTCGCCGGGGATGGACGCGAAGTACTTCTCCATCTCCAGGGAGACGTCGCCCTCGGTGCTGAGGCACACGGCGTGGGTCTTGAGCGTCCTGGACACCCTGACGTCGACGACTCTGTCACCCAGGGTCTCCTTGACGAAGTCCAGGACCTCCCTCTCGGACTCCTGCCTCTCGTCGGAGGCCTTCTTCTCGTCCTCGGACTCCAGGCCCAGGTCGCCTCCGGACACGTCGCAGAACTCCTTGCCGTCGTACTCCCTCAGGGTCTTGACGGCGAACTCGTCCATGTCCTCGCCGAACAGGAGGATATCGTAGCCCTTGGCCCTGACCTGCTCGGTCTGGGGGACCTGCTTGGCCCTGGCCACCGATTCCGCCGCGGCGTAGTAGATCTTCGGCTGGTCCTCGGGCATTGCGTCCCTGTACTCCCTGAGCGTGACCAGCTTGTCCTTGTCGAAGGACTGGAACAGGACCAGGTCCTTCAACAGGTCGGCCTTCATGCCGTAGTCCTGGATGATGCCGTACTTGATCTGGGCGCCGAAGTGTCCGAAGAACTCCTCGTAGGTCTCCCTCTCCTCCTCCAGCAGCCTGGTCAGCTCGGCCTTGATCTTCTTCTCCAGGTTGGACCTGATCGTCGCCAGCTGCCTGTCGTGCTGGAGCATCTCCCTGGAGATGTTCAGGGACAGGTCGGGGGAGTCGACGACACCCTTCACGAACCTGAAGCAGTCGGGGAGCAGGTCCTTGCACTTGTCCATGATGAGCACGCCGGAGGAGTACAGCTCCAGGCCGGGCTCGTAGTCCCTGCTGTAGAAGTTGAACGGAGCGACCTTGGGGATGAAGAGCATGGCGCGGTAGCTGACCAGCCCCTCGGCGTTGACCCTGATCACGGACACGGGGTCCTCCCAGTCGCGGAACTTCTCCTTGTAGAACTTCTTGCAGTCCTCGTCGGAGACCTCGTCCCTCCCGCGCTGCCATATGGGGACCATGCTGTTGACGACCTCGTCCCTGACCGATGTCACCCAGTCCTTCTTGGGCTCGCCGTTCTCGTCCTTCTCCCCGGTCTCCACGTAGTCCTCGTGCTCCACCATCATGTGGATGGGCCAGCGGACGTAGTCGGAGTACTTCTTCACCAGGTCCCTGAGCCTGTAGGAGTCCAGGTACTCGGAGTACTGCTCGTTCTCGTCGTCGGGCCTGAGGTGCATGATCACGTCGGTTCCCCAGGAGTCCTTCTCGCACTCCTTGATGGTGTACCCGTCGGCGCCCTCGCTGGTCCACTCCCACGCCTGGTCCTGGCCGTAGGCCTTCGACCTGACGGTAACCTTGTCGGAAACCAGGAAGGCGGAGTAGAACCCCACTCCGAACTGGCCGATGATGTCCACGTCGGCGTTCTCCTCCATCTCCTTCTTGAAGTCCAGGGACCCGCTGTGGGCGATGACCCCCAGGTTGGCGTCCATGTCCTCCTTGGTCATCCCGATCCCGTTGTCGGATACGGTGATGGTGCGGGCGTCCTTGTCGTAGGAGACGTCGATCCTAAAGTCCTCCCTGGCGACGTTCACGCCGGAGTCGGAGATCGACCTGTAGTGGAGCTTGTCTATGGCATCGGACGCGTTGGATATGATCTCCCTCAGGAAGATCTCCCTGTGGGTGTAGATCGAGTTGATCATCAGGTTGAGAAGCTGCTTGGATTCCGCTTTGAACTGTTTCTTTGCCATCCTATCGCCTTCGATTGTGATGACTCCCCGTTTCACCGGGGATTAGTTGAGCGTTCTACTGTCAGAACTTCTATAAAATACATTCTATCAAACTCCCCGATGTCGGCGGACGGACGCCGGTGTTACCCGGACACGTTTCTTGCCATCCGGGTGGCACCGGATCCGGAGACGTGGCAACGGGGTGTTACGGTTCGACGATTGTTATACACCCTACGGTGGCGGAAAAGAAACCTTTAATACCCGCCTCCCGGAGTATGGTCCCATGAACGGTGTGGCGTCCAAGGCGGTGGCGTTCGCGGTGCTGGCGGCGGTGTTCTACGCGATAAGTTCGCCCGTGTCGAAGATCCTCCTGGAGGACGTCTCGCCGTACCTGATGGCCGCGCTGCTCTACCTGGGCGCCGGGATCGGCATGATGGTCGTCCGCTCCGCGTCCCCGTCGATGAGGGCGGAGGAGCGGGAGCTCACGCGTTCGGACACCCCCTTCATCGTGGCGATGGTCGTCCTGGACATAGCCGCGCCCATCCTCCTGATGTACGGACTGCTCAACTCCCCGGCGTCGTCGGTGTCGCTGCTGAACAACTTCGAGATAGTGGCCACGACACTGATCGCGCTGCTGGTGTTCGGGGAGAACGTGTCCCCGAGGACCTGGGCAGCCATAGCCCTCATCACACTGTCGGCCATCATCCTGTCCACGGCCGGGACCGGGGAGATGTCGTTCTCGGTCGGGTCTCTGGCGGTGGTGCTCGCATGCGTCTGCTGGGGGATCGAGAACAACTGCACGCGCAGGCTGTCTGACTCCGGCCCGCTGAGGATCGTCGTGATAAAGGGGATCTTCTCGGGACTCGGGTCGCTGGTCATCGCCCTGTTCATGGGCATGGGCTCCCCCACCCTCGCGGAGGTCGCCGGTGCGCTGCTCCTCGGGTTCGTGTCCTACGGCATGAGCCTGTTCTTCTACATCTCCGCCCAGGGCAGGCTGGGAGCCGCCAAGGTCAGCGCGTACTACGCCATGGCCCCGTTCATAGGGGCGTTCCTGTCCCTCCTCCTTCTGGACGAGCCGCTCACCGAGATGTTCGCCCTGGCGCTGGCGATCATGGCGGTCGGGGTCGCGGTGCTCACGCTGGAGTCCCTCAGGGGCGGGGCCCAGGACTCGGAAGCCGAGGCCGCTTGAAACCCGTCCCGGACCCGCGACATGATTATATCGTCACAACCCCAGACATCCTCATGAGCAGGTATCCCAAGTACCTCCGGATGGTCGTCGCCTACATGGTCGCGCTCATCCTGGGATCCACCTTCGCGACCATGCATTTCTGCGGCATGAGCGCCACGGACTCGTTCTACTTCGTGGTGCAGACCCTGTGGACCGTGGGATACGGCGACGTCGTGCCAGCGGGGGCGGAAGGCAGGCTGATCGCCATCGCCGTCATGCTCTTCGGGACCGTCGGCATAACCTCGGCCCTCGGTGTGGTGGGCGGCATGATCCTGGACAAGCACTCCCAGCGCCACGCCACGCTGGAGAGGGAGGTCGAGGAGAAAAGCAGGAGGAACCTGGAGGCCCTGTACAGGTGGGGCGAGGGGAGGGGCCTGTCCAGGGAGGCCATAGACCGCGCTCTGGAGGAGATAAGGGATGAACAAAGATGACTGGATGGTGGTCTACGCCCTGGCGGCCTTCGCCGGGATCCTCGCGTTCGGCACTATCATGTACTCCTGGCTGGAGGGCTGGGGTCTGTTGGACTCGCTGTACTTCACCCTGTTCACAGCTCTGACGATAGGCTTCGGGGACATAGCGCCGTCTCCGGAGAACCGCCTGTTCACCGCATTCTTCATTCTGGTGTGCACGACGATAGCGCTGGCGTGCGTCGCCGTCATAGGCAACTGGATAGTCTCCAGGATACAGCACCGCTCCGCCCAGCGCAGGACCAGGCTCAGCGACGAGCGGGTCAGGCTCGTGAAGAGGAGGTTCGGGGACGACTACGGCGGGTCAAGGTGACCCGCACTTCCCGGCCAGCCTCGCACCGAGCGCCCTGGCGGCCTCCCTATCCTTGGGGAACTGCTCCTCCCTCTGGAGGCGCTTGGACTCCATGTCGAAGATCTGGTGCTCGTACCTGTCGTAGTCGGGGTACTGCCAGGTGTTGTAGCAGTACAGCTCCTCGGGCTCGTGCCCCAGGTTCCTCCTCATGAAGCGCCTGAAGCGGTTGATGTCGATGCCGAAGTGCTCCAGCTGGGCCTCGGTGATGTTCATGGTGTAGATGAACGCCGGGAGGACTGGGTGCCTGCAGAAAGTCGGACCGTTGCCGTAGGAGACGTAGGGGAAGAGGAGCCTCTCGAGGAAGGCGTCCGTCATCGCCGACAGCCCGTTGAAGTAGATCGGTGACCCGATGACCACGACGTCGGCCTCCCTGACGGCCTCCAGGACAGGGGTGAGACCGTCCCTCATGGCGCATCTGTGATCCTCCAGACCGATGCGCTTGCAGGCGAAGCAGCTGGTGCAGCCCTTGAAGTCCAGGTCGTAGAGGTCGTACATCTCGGTCTCCGCCCCCGCTTCGGAGGCTCCGTCCAGAGCATCCCCGATCAGGGTGGCCGTGTTCCAGTTCCTGCGCGGGCTGCCGTTGATGCCGATGACCTTCATGACCACATGTTGTGGCTGGAACTATTCAAATCTTTCACTGCCGTGACGTCAGATCCCGCCGAACGGCCTGGTCCCCCTGCAGTTCGGATAATCCCAGCAGCCGTAGAACCTCTTCCCGTTGTGCTCCACGATCCTCACCGGACCGAAGCACTCCGGACAGAACGGTGTGGATTTCGACAGCACAGGGCTCTGTCCCAACAGTTCCGTCACGAAAGGCGACCTGGCCGACTGGGCGTAGTGGTCCTCGTCGGTACGGTTAACGATGAACAGCCTCCTCCTGGCCCTGGTCATGGCCACGTAGAACACCCTCCGCTCCTCGGCGAACGCTATGCCCTCGTCCCTCCTCTCGAAGAGGTCGGAGAGCTCGTCGGAGACGGTGCTCGGGAACCCTCCGCGGTCCCTGTCGGCCAGGACGAACACGTTGTCCGCCTCCAGGCCCTTGGAGGAGTGCGCGGTCAGGAACCTCAGCGGCCTCACGTCCACCCAGTCCCCGGCGTCCTCGTCCCATCTGCGGTACACGATGTCCACCGAGCCGGACTGGTTCTGGCCGCCCAGCGAGAACCTGAACTGGCCGTTCCCGTAGCCGAGCGCGTAGACGTCCGCCCTGGTCCTGCCTATGACGAACACCGACTCCCCGGGATCGATGAAGTCCAGGCGGTTGGCTATCGCCTTCGGGATGTCCCGGTCGCTGTTCACGGGCAGAAGCTGGGCCGACCTGAACGGGGGGTCCCTGAAGCCCCTGACCTCCTTCCTCTGCTGCATCGGGTTGGCCGACACGAACCTGCCGGAGAGGTCCACGATGGTCTGAGGGCAGCGGTAGGTGGTCTCAATCCTCGAGACGGACACGGCCCCGAACCCCTTCCAGACCTCCCCGAAGTCGTAGAACTGCCAGACGTCCCCTCCGCTGAACGAGTATATGCTCTGCCAGTCGTCGCCGACGCAGAACAGCCTGAACCCTGTCCTGGCGCGTATGGCCCGGAGCAGCCAGACCAGCGCCGGGGAGACGTCCTGGTACTCGTCCACCAGCACGTGTGTGTATCTCTTCCCGAACGGGCCTCCGGCGCGGACCAGCTCCGTGGCCTGTATGACCATGTCGTCGTAGTCGGCCATGTCCCCCTGCATGCACATCAGGTTGTACATGTCCCAGACGCGGTCCAGCAGGAACAGCTTCTCCTCCACCCTGGGGCGGGTCTTGGTGTCGTTGCGGCCGTTGGCCCTGCGGAGGTCCGCCATGGTGGTCCTGGTGGACTTGCATCTGGATATGAGCGCCCCCATGGCCTCCGGCAGCCTGTCCCCCCAGGCCCGGATGACCTCTGCGGCCAGGTCGTTGGGGTTGAGCCTCTCGCACTGGAAGTTGTGGCGCTGGAGGTACTCCCATGCCTCCGAGGTGTCCTTGGCGGCCTTCTTCACGACGTCGTCGTCGGAGTAGACGGTGAACCTGTGGCCCCTCCCGTCCTCCGCGGACACCGAGGCGGGCTTTGTCTCCCTGTCGGAGACCACCGGCTTCTCGTAGGTGCACCGGATCCCGCACTCGAACAGCACGTCCGCGAAGACCCTGAGGCCGCGGTTCCTTATGCTGAGCCCGCACAGGGACATGTCGGAGTAGCCGACCGTGCGCAGGCCCTCCACGTACAGGAGCAGGGCCCTGGCGAACCTGCGGTCCTCCTCGGCCATGTCGTACATTATCCTGCCCAGGAGCTGCGCCCGGTCCCTCCCGACGCAGGGCCTCCTGCGGAGGATCCTGTTCCCCAGGGCGTGGATGGTCATCACGTCCCCTCCGAAGGCTCCCCCGAACTCGGAGTCCACGGCCCTGCGGAGGTCGGAGACGGTGTTGTTGGTCAGTGATATCAGAAGTATGCCGCGCGGATCCACCCCGGAATCCACCAGATGGCGGACCTTGCCGACCAGCGTGGTGGTCTTGCCGGTCCCTGCGGCGGCGATAACGAGCTGCGTGTCCGCATCGTCCATGACCGCCGCCAGCTGCTGCGGGTCGAGGGGATGCCCCCTCACGACTATCCCAGGACTCGCACCGGCCATGCGCACCACATCGGGACGTCGGTCAATAGGATTGCGGTGGGAGTCCGACCCCCTGTTCCGCCCATGCCGCCAGCTCCGGCATTCCGACAAGCTCCAGCCTTATGCCGGGCTCATCCCTTGCGAAATCCTCCAGCTCCGGGGTGAATCCCGAACGGGAGAACATGACGTACCTCTTGTTCGCGCCCCCTTTCCTGATCGCTTCTCCGCGCTGCTCCAGGAGACGGAACTCCCTCATCCCGGACAGCCTGCCGGTGAACTTGCACTCACACAGCAGCAGGTCCACGTGGTCCCCCTCGGAGACCTCTGCGACGATGTCCACATCGACGTCCTCCGTCACCATCCTGCCGTCATCATCCCTGACGGGCTTGCCGTCCTTCACTACCGGCACGGTCCCCCACCATCTTCCGACCCAGCGGCATGCGTTGTTCGATACGATGTACTGCCTGCAGACGTCCTCGAACCTGTTCCCGTAGAAGGTCTGTATGTATCCCCTCAGCGCCTGGTACAGGCTGCGGCTGTCTGAGATCTCCAGGGTCATCTCACCCTGGGAGAGGACGTCGTAGTGGAACCTGACGAAACCATCGGATATGACGTAGGCGAACCTCTTGGCGTTGTGGTACGGTGAGTCCCTGCGCACGATGCCGATCAGCTCCAGATTGGACAGCGCCTTCAGGCACGTGGTGCGGTCGACATCGCTGGATTCGGAGATGGTCTTCAGATCGGTCTTCCCACCGCTGATCGAGCCGAGGATAGAGATGTACAGCTCCTTCGGCTTGAGCTCCATCGCCACCAGGTTCTCCACCTCCTCCCTCAGCACGCCCACGGGACTGAGGATCGCATTCTCTATGGCGCCCTCCACGGTCCTTCCGGCCATGACCTCATGGTATGCAGGGATTCCGGACGCTATGCAGTACATGCGGATACGGTCCTCCTCGGACAGACCCTCATGGAACCTCCTGGCATCCCTGTACGGCAGCGGCTCCAGCCTCATCTGCGCCACGAACCTCCTGAACAGCGGGGCGTCGCCATCGTTGAGATGCTTCCCCATGGCGCTTATGGACGACCCGCAGAGGATGAGGAAGAGGTTGTTCCTCTCGAGCTCGTGATCCACGAAGACCTGCAACAGGGCGGGTGCCTCCTCACACACGTCGACCAGCCTCGGGAACTCATCGATGACCACCACGGTCCTCTCCGCCGAGGACAACCTTGTCAGGGAATCAAGGAAGGTCTGCACATCGATGATCCCCTCCGGATCGGTCTCCGGAAATGCCGACAGGGCCGAGCGAAAACCCTGGAGCGTACGTTCCCTGTTGATTCCCATCGCGGTCAGGTACACATGCCTCTTTCCCTTGCAGAACTCCCTCAGAAGCCTGCTCTTCCCGGTTCTGCGTCTTCCGTAGACCGCACATGTGCACACATAATCGGACGCGAACAGCTCCTCGAGCTGCTCCATCTCCCTGACACGTCCTATGAACTCGCCCATGAGATATGATTGTCATATTGATATATAACAGTGTTTTACGTTCATTCTCAATAATGACAGCAAATCGCTGTCATAGTGCGAAATCACAAGTGTATGCTGGCACATATGATGATGACCGAAAACGCCTGGCTGATAATCCCGGAACGGACTCACCGACGGGACCTGATGGAGGCCACCACGGTCTCGTACGCGTCCCTGTAGGGGATGCCTTTCCCCCTGCAGATCGCCGCGAGGGACTCGTACTCCGGATGGGCCTTCTCGATGCCGTCCACTGTGCAGACCTTCACCTTCACCGTGCCGATGGGTGTGTCGACCTCCTCGATCCTGCGGTCCATGATCGTGCGGTCCATCACCGACCTGCGGATGCCTACGGTGGAGGTCTCCTCGAAGACGATCCTCTCCATACGCTCCCTGTCCGCCTCCGTGCAGATCACGGTCAGCATGTACGCAGGACGGCCCTTCTTCATGAAAACGGGGGTGTAGTGCGCGTCCCTGGCGCCCTCGAGCATGAGCCTCTCGGCCGCATAGCCCATGACCTCCCCGGTGCAGTCGTCCACGTTGCACTCGAGCTTGACGACCGTGTCCGTCTCCGGCGCGGGCACGATGAGCATCGCCCTGAGGATGCCGGACCTCTCCGACTCCCTCTTCCCGGCGCCCATGCCGATCCTGTCGATACCGAACGTCCTCGGGACGTCGCGGGTCCTGACCGCGGCCTCGAAAGCCGCTCCGGTGGGAGTGACGTACTCGCCATGCGAGGATGTGATCCTGAGCGGGAGGGAGTGGGCCTCCGCGATGTTGGCGACGGCGGGCGCCGGCACCGGGATCACACCATGCTGGCACCTGATGCATCCGGTCCCCTCATAGAGTTCCGAGAAGCACACGTCGGAGACGCCGAGGCTGTCGATGCAGACCCCCAGGGACACAACGTCCACTATGGAGTCCACCGCCCCGACCTCGTGGAAGTGGACCTGCTCCACCGGAACCCCATGCGCCTTCGCCTCGGCTGCACCGATGATCTCGAAAATCCTCCTGGAGACCGACTTCGCGCCGTCGGTCATGTCGGCGTCGTCTATGATCCCCAGGATCTCCGGCAGACCCCTGTGGCAGTGATGGTGGTGCTCATGATGGTCATGATGATGTCCGTCGTGGTCGTGACCATGCTCATGGCCGTACAGGTACTCCGAGTCGTGGTCGTGGTTGTCCTCGTCGAGGATGACGTTGAAGTCGCACACGTCCAGACCTGACTTCGAGACGCGGGTGACCTCTGTCCTGAACCCCTCGAGGTCTAGGGACGACAGCGCCCTGTCCAGTGCTGCCCTGTCCGCACCCAAGTCTAGCATGGCGGCCACGGCCATGTCCCCGCTGATCCCGGAGTAGCATTCGAAGTAGAGCGTCCTTCCGTCCATGTGATCGTCTCCCCATCGTCGCGCGCTTATAACAATGGCGCGACACCGCGACCATGGGTGCGCAGTATTTAGAGTTGACTCCAGATTCATGTTCAAAGGTACTTCTCGAACATGTCCGCCACATCCCTCAGATGCTCGCGTATGGGCAGATGCTGGGGACAGCTGGCCTCGCATCTCCCGCATCCGATGCAGTCGGACGCCTTCCCGTGCCTCCCGACCAGGTTCATGTAGTAGAACCTCTGAGGGGGCAGACCCTTGCTGGGAGCGTTGACGGCGTCGTTGTAGATCGAGAAGTACTCCGGGATCGCTATGGCCTTGGGGCAGTCGTCCACGCAGTACCTGCATCCGGTGCAGGGGACGGCCACGGAGGCGTTGATGATGCCTATCGCCTTTCCAAGGACCTCCATCTCACGTTCGTCCAGTGGCCTGAAGTCTCTCATGGTGCGGATGTTGTCCCTCATCTGGTCCGGATCGGTCATCCCCGAGAGGACGGTCTCCACGCATCCGAGACCTCCGACGAACCTCATCGCCCAGGATGCCGGCGACATCCCGGGAGCGGCCTCCGCGAACATCGCCTCCACCTCCGGCGGGACCTTCGCCAGCGCCCCGCCCTTGACCGGCTCCATGACGATGACCGGTATGCCACGGGACTCGCAGACCTCGCAGCACCTGCGGGCCTGGGTGTCCGGGTTGTCCCAGTCCAGGTAGTTCACCTGGAGCTGCACGAAGTCTGTGTGGTCGCCGTGGGCGTCCAGCACCCTCTCCAGGAATTCGGCGTCGTCGTGGATCGAGAAGCCCAGCCTGCGGATGCGCCCCTCTTCCCTCATCCTCATGAGGAAGTCGAAGGTGTGCAGCCTCTCGGCGGTCGGGTAGTAGCTCCTGCATATGTTGTGCAGCAGGTAGCAGTCGAAGTACTCCACGCCGCAGTTGGAAAGCTGCTCCCTGAAGATGGCCTCCTGCTGCTCCTCGGACTCCAGGAGCTTCATGGGCATCTTGGTGGCCAGTCTGAAGCTGCTCCTCGGATGCCTCTCGACCAGGGCCTCCCTGATCGCCCTCTCGCTGGAGTTAGCGTGGTAGTAGTACGCCGTGTCGAAGTAGTCGAAACCCGCGTCCAGGAACTCGTCGACCATTACCTTCAGCGTGTCCATGTCGATGCTGGTCTGGTCGTCGGGGTCCCTCAGGGGGAGGCGCATCAGTCCGAATCCGAGGTCTGCCATGGCAGATACTATCGGTATCGATTATTTGGCGTTGTCCATAGAAGAAACGACATGAGTGCTAAACTTAAGTCACAACTTATGTTCCAACTTATGTTCCAACTTATGTTCCTACTTATGTTGCTACTTATGCCAGAACCGAGCCCCAAAGCAGAGGATATGCCTTCCCGATGAGGTCACGCCGAGGGATCCCTGAACGAGCAGGGCATGCCCACGACGCATTTCCCGCAGACGTCCTCGCCGAAGACGTCCTTGTTGCTGAAGCACCTCTCCCCGCAGGCGTCGCGGTCGAACCCGGAATCCCCCAGAGCATGGATCGGGCATGCGCACATGCAGGCCCCGCATGAGCCGTCCAGTCTGCGGAGGCACCTCTCCCCCTCCACCGGCGCGTCGTGGTCGCACGGAACGTCTGTGACCACGGAGAAGAACCTGCCGCAGCAGCCGACATCGGTTATCAGCATGTTGTTCATCCCGAACGTCCCCAGACCGGCGATGCGGGCCACGTGCCTCTGGGACCAGGCGCTGTACGTGCCGTCCACGATTACCCCGGCATCCACAGGCACGGCGGCCGAGAAGCCCATGGCCCGGACCTCGGACACGATGTGCTCGTTGAGCTCTGCGGCCATGTCGTTGGTGACGCGGTACGCGTCGACCCATGCACCGGACGGCGAGTCCCCGCCCTCGTTGTCCTCTGCAATGTAACGGACGAACGGGAGGAAGTACGAGACCACCGTCACCGCGCCGGGAAGGTAGTCCTGCGGCACCCTGTGGCCGCGATGGGCCGTGACGTCCAGCTCGCGGAACATCGGGGAGTCGGCATCGGCCAGGCCCACCAGGGGCTTCCCCCAGATCCGCGCGATGCCGGTCCTGCGGCAGTACCCGTCAATGAAATCCGAGATCCACGAACGGACCGTCTCCCTGAAACCGTCCAAAACGGTCACCTCGAGGGATCCCTGAAGGAGCAGGGCATGCCCACGATGCACTTGCTGCAGACGTTCAACCCTCCGTACCTGGCGCGGGCGGCGTCGCCGTTCCTGTCGCAGGCCCAGCGGTCGAACCCGCCGGGGGTGATGGCATGGACCCTGCACTTCTGCATGCAGACCCCGCAGGACCCGTCGCGCCTGAAGGAGCAGCGCTCCACCTCGGGCACTGGGTCCGGCTCCACGTCCAGGTTCGTGACCACTGAGAAGAACCTGCCGCAGCTGCCGGAGGAGGTGATGAGCATGTTGTTGATCCCCCAGGTGCCCATGCCGCAGATGTGCGCCACGTGCCTCTGGGACCATCTGCTGACTATGTCCCCCTCGATGCGGGACCCGTCGGGGACCTCCGCCTCGTAGTCGTAGGCACGGATGTCGGTGGCGACCTCGTCGGCCAGCTCCATGGCAATGCTGTTGGTCAGGGCTACGGTGTACGCGAACTCGGGCGACGCCAGGTCGCCGGAGATGTTGCTGCGGGCCACGTCCTTGGTGAACGGAAGATAGTAGGAGACGACGGTCGTCGCCCCGGGAAGGATGTCCTCGGGCAGGTAGTGCTCTGGATGCACCACCGTCCTCAGCTCCTGGAACCTGGGCGAGCGGGCGTCACCGAACCCGACGATCGGCTCGCCCCACACCGGGTCCAGCTCGTTGTCCCTGCAGAACCTGTCCAGATACCTCTCGATGGTCTCCACCAGCATCTCCCTGACGTCGAAGTCCATGGGACCGGACCAAAGGAGGACGGTTCAAAAACATATCGGATGGGACGACGCGGGCCAGCATCCCGGAGGACGTACCGGGGATGTCGGTAAGATGGTTATAGAAAGGAAGCCGCCGCCCCGATGATGGACGGCGGCGTTCGGGATCACAGGACGCCCATGTCGGTGAGCTTCTCCGGCAGGTACGTGTCCGTCACGTAGTCGAGACCGTACTTGGCCAGAGCCTGCTGCTCGGACTTCTTGCCCATGCCCAGCATGGCCTGGATCTCGTTGACCCAGAACTCGTCGGTAAACCTGGGGTCGGAGAGCTCGGCGTTGAGGGCCCCGACGTCCTTGTCGTTGAGCTTGTCGGTGGGCAGGTCGTAGTTCAGGATGTCCGACGCGGTCACTCCGATGAACTGGGCGGTGGGGGTGGCCAGGTACTCGGAGATGTGGGCGGTCTTGATGGCGCCGTAGGCCACGGAGGCGTAGATCCTGAATGACCAGGGGTCCCCGTCGGTGAAGACGGTGACCGGCAGGTTGTGCTCCTCGTTCATCCTCTTGATGAGGCGCCTGGTGGACCTGGCGGGCTGTCCGGACAGGTGGACCAGGACGCAGTCGTACTTCTCGGGGAAGCCGTTCTCGATCAGCCTGGCGTACATACCTCCTGTCTCGATGGCCATCACGAACTTCGCGTTCCCGGGATCGATCTGGAAGGTGTCCTCCTCGACCTTGTACGGGACGGCGAACCCGGCCTCGGACACGTCGTCCACGCAGTTCATGGTCTTCATGCCCTTCTTGGTCATGGTGGTGAAGTTGACGTCGCCGTACACGTGGGCGCCGGACTCCTCCGGGCGGAGCTTGAAGTCCTCCCTCATGCAGTGGGTGATGGTCTCCAGGTCCTCCGCCAGCAGGTTGCTCTCGTCCTGGGAGTGGAACTTGGCGTTGTTCCATCCCTCGGAGATGTAGTACATCTCCCTCAGGGTCGAGGACTTGTTCTCGCGGATCATCTCGTTGATGAAGTCGGCCGTGTACACGGTCCTGAGCATCATGACCGCCCCGTTCACGGTCTTTGCCGAACGGGAGGTCTTGAGGTCGCCGTACTTCCACACGTTGTGCTGCGGGTCGAACTCGATGTTCCTCTTGGACCTGAGGGGGAGCTCCATGGTGGGTATCTGCCCATCGTCCAGCTGGTCGTAGATCCTCTCCACGACGCCGGTGAGGCTCTCCTGCGCGAGCTGCTGTCTGTTCTCATTCGTCGTCAAGGTCTTCAGCCTCCGTGGTCTCCTCTTCCTCGTCTTCGACGTAGTCCTCCTCGTCGGTCTGGGTGATCTCCATGCCCTTTATGCCCCAGTCCCCCGGGAGCATGTCGGCGCCCATGACCATCGCCGGGTTCAGCCCGGAGAAGTAGATGTCGTCGGCGTCGAAGGTGTCCGCCATGTCCCCCTTCAGCTCGAAGCTCACCTGGATGTGCTTCGACGGCTGCAGGTCGGTGACCTCCCAGTTGGCCTTCCCCTCGTCGTTCATGTCGATGAACATGGGGTTGGAGAACAGGGTGAGGTTGACGGCCTCCCTGGGCAGCTGGGCATGGAGCCTGAAGCTGCGGGGGAGGTTTGTGTAGTTGTATACCGTGTATGTGACGTCGCGGGTCTTCTTGTCCACCTTCTTCACGGAGGGCTCCACCCAGACGACGTTCATGATCCTGGTTATGGTCATGTCCAGGTTGGGCACCGGCCTGTTCAGGTGGGCCGCGGCCTTCTGCGCCATGTCGGGCAGGATCTCCTGGACGATCTCGAACTTGGCGTGGGTCTTCTTCTTCCTCTCCAGCTTGTTGAGGTGGGACTTCAGGTTCCTGGCGCACAGCCTGAGGGCCAGCCCGATCTCGCTCTGGAGCTCCGGGAACGAGGCGATGGCCTCCTTGCCCTCGGACGTAAACGGAACCTTGGTGGACGCCACGTGGACCAGGATGATGGCCGGTCCGAAGGGTATGCCCTTGCCTCCCCTCTGCTCCAGGCCGTACCTCCTCCAGTCCATCTCGGAGATGGCCTTGGTGATGGCGCAGGCTCCCTGCTGGTACAGCAGCGGGACGCGGTTGGCGAACCTGAGGATCTGCACCTGGCTGTCCGAGGGGATGTCCCCTCCGTAGACGATCCCCGCCTCCACGATGAACGGGTTGCCGTTCACCGCCTTGGGGGAGCGGGTGACGGGGGTGGCGTAGTAGTCGGGCCTGAGGCCGTCCAGCACGTGCATCAGACCCTTCTTGATCAGCGTGTCGCCGATCGGCGAGAGGCAGTCGGTGGGGGGCGCCATGATCTTCACCGTCTTGATGGCGGCGAGGATGGCGATCGCGTCCTCCCTGGTGATCTTCTCCGGCTTCTTGTCGCCGTCGACCTTCGACTTCTCGAGGATCTCGGTGGCCAGCCTGTCGGTTATCCTGGAGAAGTCGTTCTTGAGGAACGCCCTGACGGTCTTCTGGGCGGAGTTGGATGCGTACTTGAGGATGTCCCCTATCTCCATGCCCTCGGGGTGGGGCTTGATCTCCTTCGGCTTGGGGGGCATTATGTCGGTGGCCCTCTCGAACACGTACTTGGTGCCGTCCGGGTCGTGGAACGTGATCTCCGCATGGGGGTTGACGATGGCGGTGTCCTTCAGGTACTCGAACACGGACTGCTTCCCGGTGATGTACCTGCCCTTGATGGTGTACTCGATCTTGGTCCCGTGCTCCTTGCCCTCCCATGTGAAGGCCTTGTCGTTGGTGACTATCGGGCGGTTGGTCTTGGTGTCGATGACGATGTCCATGCCCCATGCGACCTCGTCGTCGCCCTCGATCTTGGACATGACGTGGGCGGGCTTGCCGGTGGTGATGTTACCGTACATCACCGTCGCCGAGATACCGATACCCTGCTGTCCCCTGGACTGCCTGAGGGCGTGGAACCTGGACCCGTAGAGCAGGCGGCCGAACACGTTGGGCATCATCTTGTGGACGATCCCGGGACCGTTGTCCTCTATGGAGATCCTGTAGTCCTCGTCGTTGAGCCTCTCGATGCTCACCTGCACGTCGGGGAGGAAGCCGGCCTCCTCGCACGCGTCCAGGGAGTTGTCCACTGCTTCCTTAATACCCATGAGCAGGGACTTGGAGCGGGAGTCGAACCCGAGAATCTGCTTGTTCTTCTCGAAGAACTCGGTTACCGAGATCTCCTGCTGCTTGCTGGCCAGCTTCACAGCGGTCGCCGTCTTCTTCTTGGGCGCGGCGTCTCCGTTAGTGACTTCGTCAGAGGGCATCCGCTTGCGGGTATGTGGGATTCGCATTTAAGGATGGCTGGTTGAATCGCATCCATGGGTGGACGTCCTGTCGACCGCCCACCTCCCGGTCTTCCGGGACCCGACGCGCCTCAGGAGCCCGGCGGACTTCGCCCTGGAGATCATCCTGTTCACCGTGGCCTTGGACACCCCCAGGGACTCGGAGAGCGAGTCGATCCTTATGTCCGGACATGACACCATCATCTCGAGCATCTCGTCCAGCTCCTCCATGTCCCCCTGGTCGATCGACGTCTCACCCTCCCCCTCGGAGCGGAAGATCGTCAGACGGACCTCGTCGCCGTCGTCGGACATCGCCGGGTCGGGCAGTCCCGCCTCCCTGCAGGCCGTCACGATGCGTCCGAGCCCGCTCCCCCAGCCCTCCACCAGCCCCGCCTCGCGGAAGAACCTGGATATGACCGAGTTCCTGGGCCTGGAGCGGCCGGACATGGCCTCGTCCACAGTCATCCCGAAGGGGATGCCTCCCGGCGACGTGACCTCCAGACGGTCGTCGTACAGGGCGACCCGGACGTTGCCGCTCTCGATGGAGTAGCTCCTGTGGAGCACCGCGTTGGTCACCGCCTCCCTCACGGCCTCCTGCGGGATCTCGAAGATGTCCTTCCGATAGACCGCGCCGATCTCCGCCCTGCAGGGCAGATAGTTGAGGATGAAACCGGTTGCGGCCTCAACCTGCTCCATCAGGTTGCCGCCGTACTCCTTCCTGTCCAGGAAGACCATCCGGTCCTGTCCCCTGAACCTGGCGCACTGCACCATCGCATGGGGGAACGGATTTGTCGAGAGCATCATGAACGCCCTGGTCGGGATGTACCCCTCATGGCCCTCCCTGATCAGCCCCATGTTGGCCAACCTCGTCGCGTCGAACCTGCCGCTCCCCCTCCCGGACAGGTACGAGCACATCGAGATGATCTCCGGTGAACCGGAATCGAGGATGATGCCGGTGTGGTCAAGGGCATCGTAGGATGCGCGCCTTCCCTCCAGCATGAGGTCCCTCAGCCTCTCCTCGTCCGCCAGTCTGGTGGTGGCCGATATCCTGACGTAGGTGCTGTTCCCGATACCGGAGGATTTGAGATGGTACGGGCGGTTCTGCCCCGGGGAAACCTCCAGTACCGCCAGATTCTTCCCGTCCACGGTGACCACGTACGATTCCACGGGGACCTGGGGCTCGCATCTGTTCATTATGGTGTCCACAGCGACGTCCGCGACCCTCCACGGATCGCCCTCCAGGCCGACGATCTCATGGCTGTCATCCACACCGAGGACTATTCTGCCACCTCTGCCGTTGGCGAACGCCACCGCGGTCCTGACGTACTTGAGCGGATTGTCGGACAGGTCTCTCTTCAGCTCCAGTGTCTGGGACTCCCCGCGCCTTATGTCGTCCTTCAGGTCACCCATGGATATCGCATGGTGCTCGCATGATTTAAAATATCTTATAGTATCATAAAATATCATATAGTATCATATCAGCATCGGTTCAAATGCATGGATGTGCTGAACACTGGGATTCCGTGGAACTGCACACAGGTGATTCTGATAGAAGTTTGTGATATTCCGAGCGCATCTTTGATGAAATCATAGGCTTCAGTCATCTCAATAGGATCTCACCATGGACAGCCTCGTGAAACGGCGTGTACCTCCCCTGTGGCGATGCGCATCCATGCCCCTGGAATGGAACCCGCGGGTCGGATCCCTTATCGAATCATATGCCGAGGAGGGTCAGGGCCGGCCCCGCACTGACTCTCCTCACCCCCGGTTCACAACGCAGCGGCAGTCCATCACCGCCCATCTCCTGGAATGCCCGCGGCCCTTGATGAGGAGCCTGCCGCACTTCATCGCCGACCTCGTCAGACCCGCGACGTCCTTGGATGATATCCTCATCGTCTCCGCGATGTCGTCCTCCCGTATCCCGGGATCCGCGACCATGATCGCCAGCATGTCACCTATGAGGTTGGTCGACCTGGATACCCTCCTGGGAGGATGGCAGCGACGTATCACCAGCCTCACGGACATCCCGTCGTCGTACAGCTCCGGACTGGGGATCCCCGCTTCGGCGCATGCCGCTGCGAGCCGGGGGAGACCTCCGGAACCCGAAAGCCCCCCTCTCGAACGCCGCATGGACCAGTGGGTTCCGGATCGACCTGACGCCGGACATGGCCTCCTCCGGCGACAGTCCACGGGGAAGACAGCCGGGGGAGACGACCTCGACCCTGTCCCTATAAACGGACACCCTGGTCGGGTCGAGGCAGCAGTAGCTGCGGTGCACGACAGCGTTGCAGATCGCCTCGAAGAGGATCGCATGGGGTATCTCGTAACCTCCCGATGCGTCATGGGTCGCGCAGGCTACGAAGTTCACGGCCGAGTTCAGCTGCTCCATCATGGTCCCCGTGCACTTCCTATCCTTGAACTCCGCATTCCTCCCGTCGCAGTCGAGATGGACGCACACGATTGAGGATATGGTCTGGGCGCAGTCGAAAAGCATCCTGAAAGCGACCGTCGGTATCCAACCGTCATCGGTCCTCCTCACCAGCCCCATTCCCTCGAGATCCGCCATCCCGGAGGAGTCCGACAGCCTCCTGCGGGCCGATTCGACAGTGTAGGTGCCGATTGGGAGTAGGTTCCCGGTCAGCATCAGACCCCCGTACTCGGAACCTGGCGACTCCATCATCAGGTCCCTGAGCCTCCAGCCTTTCGCGACGACCGAGGTCGAACCCACGCGGACATAGGCGGATTCGTGCTCCGGCTTGGACCTGAGATGGTAGGGACGGTGTTCCGTCGGACGCACCTCGAGCATGATCACCGGCCTACCTTCCAGCATGATGGCGCTGAGCCTGTGGTCCACCCGCGGCGTGCATCTGGTCCTGATGCTCAGTTCGATCCTGCGCATCATCTCCGTGAGGTTGCCGTCCAACCCCAGGACCGTCCCGATGTCATCCACCCCGAAGAGGATCCTTCCGCCGCGGGTGTTGGCGAACGCTATGACGGTCTTGATGAAGCTACGGTTCTCGCATGGGATGTTGGACTTGAACTCCATCGTCAGGGATTCCCCTCCGGCGATGTCGTCCATAATGTCTGCGTCCGGGTCGCGATTCCAATTCGTCCCGTACCTCTCGATGTAATGTCCGGCGAGCGTCGTCATCTCTCTCGACCACAGGATGGGTGTCCGAATATAATTACTGTAATCCGTAATCTTTGTTATGTTTGTAATTTTCTATAAATTCGATACTTGTGGCGATATAAAAAGTATTTAAATGAAACCACGCAGGATCCGTGGATTTCTCTGCGATTCGGTATGGCTCCGAACGGCTCCACCTTCAACATCCGCAACAGGTACCCGCTCCATCCAGTCAAGAATGCATATGCCTCCGCACCCACAAACCGCCGGGCAAAGCAAACGAACATCATCCGATGGGACTCCAACCCGTATCGGGGCTTTGCATTGTGCTGTGACAATGACAGAAGCAATAGATAATTAAATAACAATTGTATTCACACATCCATAATCATCGAAAGATGTGGAAAGACAATGTAAGGTGGGATCATGGAGATGGAGTTGAAGCTGTTCGGCGAGAACTACAGGGTGACAGCCGCCACCATGACGGGGAGGCGTTCCGAGAACCAGGACTGCTACTCACTGACCGCGGCGTCCTCCGGCACCCTCCGCGGGAGCATCATGGGAGAGGAGTTCGGACCTGAAATCACTGACGACGGGGACATCCTGTTCGCGGCGGTCTGCGACGGTCTCGGGGGATGGAGGAACGGGGACATCGCGAGCTCGTTCATCGCAGGCGGTCTGGCGGGATGGGCCTCATCGGCCCCAAGGTCGATGGACGGAATGATGTCGTCGCTCCGCGAGGAATCCAGGAGGCTGGACAGGAGGCTGATGGCCGAGCACCCTCACAGCGGCACCACGCTGTCGGCCGTCATCGCCGCCGAGGGGAGATGGATGTCGGTGCATGTGGGCGACAGCAGATGCTACAGGGTCACGGGAGACGAGGTCTGGCGCACCGAGGACCAGTCTCCTGTTGAGCGCATGTTCAGGGACGGCGAGATCACGGAGGACCAGATGAACACCCACAGCATGAGCAACATCCTGGACCACTGCTTCGGGGACGACGGGTGGGAATGGCTCGTGACCGACGACCTCGGGAACGACTGGGACCGCCTGGTGCTCTGCTCGGACGGAGCCTTCGGGTACATGAGCGTCTCGGACTTCAGGAGCCTCCTGACGAGCGGCCTGACCGCCGAGGAGATGATGGATGAATGCTACGAGAGGGGAAGCACCGACAACATAACGGTACTGACGCTGGACAGGATGCGCGATACACGTGACAGACCATGATGTAAAAAGTCTGATCTGGCACATCGCGTGGAACGCACCGACAGGATGCCT
This sequence comes from Candidatus Methanomethylophilaceae archaeon, assembly GCA_944322255.1. Lineage (GTDB taxonomy): Archaea > Thermoplasmatota > Thermoplasmata > Methanomassiliicoccales > Methanomethylophilaceae > Methanoprimaticola. The sequence continues at coordinate 68,975 of CALUOK010000010.1, forward strand.
GATGAGCGGCCGTCGGCACCGGGCGCTCGCACCTCCGCCACGACCGCACGCGTGTGCCCCCATGTGCGACGAGGGTCCATGCGCTCGCGCGCATTAAAAATAAGATAAAGCCATCCCGACCGCGATACCAATGGTCGACGAGAAAGCGATCCAGGTCGCGCAGGAGAAATTCGGCGCGCTCGTCAGAAGGCAGCTTGAGAGGGTCGAGAACCTGAAGGCCGAGGAGGGCCCGGTTGACTACTCCAAGCTGGACAAGCTCATCATCGGAGTCTGCGGCGGGGACGGAATCGGCCCCTACATCTGCGCCTCCGCACAGAAGGTCATGGAGTTCCTCCTTGCCGACAAGATCAAGACCGGCAAGGTCGAGATCAGGCAGATCGACGGCCTCACCATCGAGAGGCGCGCCGAGGTCATGAAGGCCATCCCCGACGACACCCTCGAGGAGCTCAAGAAGTGCCACGTCATCCTGAAGGGCCCGACCACCACGCCCGCCAAGGGAGACCCCTGGCCCAACATCGAGTCCGCCAACGTGGCCATGAGGAAGGAGCTGGACCTGTTCGCCAACGTCCGTCCCGTCAGCGTCCCCGAGCTGGGTATCGACTGGACCTTCTTCAGGGAGAACACCGAGGGATCCTACGCCCTCGGAAGCGACGGATTCTTCGTCACCGACGACCTGGCCATGGACTTCTGTGTCGCCACCCACCAGGGTACCGAGAGGATCATCCGCGCCGGTTTCGAGCACGCCAAGAAGACCGGCAAGAACTACGTGTCCATCATCGTCAAGGCCAACATCATCAAGACCACCGACGG
>CALUOK010000011.1 GCA_944322255.1 Candidatus Methanomethylophilaceae archaeon
TGCCACCACAACTCCGTCAGGAGGGAGAGCTCCGGCATCTGGTACTGCAAACACTGCGGAACCAAATTCGCCGCCGGCGCCTACAGCCCCAAGACGAAGAAGGAGCTGTCCCAGGTCAGCGAGAACTGAGTCACAGGTGGTCCGATTGTACAGATGCGCCAAGTGCAACGAGCCCGTCAGGAACGTCAACGCTCTCGGGCTCCAGTGCGAGAAGTGCGGATCCAAGATCTTCTTCAAGGACAGACCCAACGTGAAGAAGGTCCTGAAGTCCGACTGAACATGCTCCATGCGACGCTCAGGATCCAGGGGCCGGCGGCCAAGGTCGCCGTGCCCGCCATGGGTCCGGAGACGGGAAGGGAACTTCCCCGCACCGAGACGAGCATGCGCATGGATGGCGACGAGGTCCTGATAGAGGTCCGCGCCGCCGACAGCTCGGCCATGAGGGCCGCGCTGAACTCACATCTTGAATGCATCAGGATAATCGAGGACATCGAAGACCTGACGGAGATGAAACCATGAACGGAATCAGCCCACAGCTCCAGAACCAGATCACGCAGTTCCAGCAGGTCCAGCAGCAGCTCCAGGCCGTCACCACGCAGAAGATGCAGTACGACGCCCAGAAGCGCGAGCTCGCCAGGACCCTCGAGGAGCTCAACGCCAGCACCGGCGCGGTGTACAAGTCCTCCGGCTCCCTGCTCATCAAGGTCGATGACAAGGACAAGCTCAAGGGCGAGCTCGAGGAGTCCATCGAGATGATGGACGTCCGCGTCAGCTCCCTGGAGCGCCAGGAGACGAGTCTCAAGGAGAGGTACCAGTCCCTCCAGGAGACCATCAACGCCGCCATGGGCAACATGCCCAGGCAGCAGTGATCCAAACCCATTCCCCCTTCTCAGGGATACGGCATCCGTCGTATCCGGACACCTATATAGTCGTCTTACAACGACGATAGTCGCTCCCCCCCCCCCTCGTTATATACAACATCGTATGATTCGCCCCCCATGGAAGCACTCGTACTGAACGATGTGCGGAAGTCATACGGCAACAGGGAGGCCGTCCACGGCATCTCCCTGACCGTCCACGAGGGCGAGATCTTCGGACTCATCGGCCACAACGGGGCGGGGAAGACCACCACGCTGCGTATGATCTCCACACTGCTCAGGATCACCTCGGGAAGCATCTCGGTGTACGGCCACGACGTGGCCACGGAACCGGACGAGGTCAGGAAGATCATCAGCTACCTGCCGGAGGACGCAGGCGCGTACAAGGACCTCACCGGCCGGGCCTACCTGGAGTTCATGGCCAGCTTCTTCGCCTCCGGCGCCGAGAAGGAGGCCATGGTCCAGAAGGGCATCGAGCTGGCCGACCTGGGGGACAGGATAGACTCCAAGGTCGACACCTACAGCAAGGGGATGATGCGCAGGCTGCTCATAGCCAGGGCCATCATGCCCTCCCCCAGGCTCGCGATTCTGGACGAGGTCACGTCCGGACTGGACGTCATCAACTCCTACGAGATCAGGGAGATCATCAGGAACATCGCCAGTACCGGCGTCACCGTGGTCATGTCCTCCCACAACATGTTCGAGGTGGACATGCTCTGCGACAGGGTCGGCATGATAGACCAGGGCAACCTGATCCTTCTGGGCACCCCGGCGGAGCTGAAGGCCGAGTACGGGGTCGACACCCTCGAAGAGGTGTTCGTGAAGGCGGTGAGAGGATGAGCCACATGACCAGCATCATCCGCAAGGAGGTCAGGGAGCTCCTGACCCCCGGGTCGGTGATCTCCGTGCTCGTGATGGTCGTCCTGTTCGCCGGACTCGGAGGGCTCATCGGAGGGGAGGTGGACAGCGCCGCCGAGCTCCCACAGTTCGGCCTGATAGTCGAGGAAGGGGAGTACACGGATGGCTGGGACCCCGCCCAGATCCTGTACGACGCCTACGGCGAGGAGAACGCCTCCAAGATCGTCATCATGGACAGCACCTGCGGCAGCTCCGACTCGGAGATTATTTCGGAGATGCAGGAGAAGGGCCTCGTCAGCGCCATAGCGCTCCCGGACAAGGAGTCGTTCTCCGAGAGCATGGCCTCCCAGACCCAGATATCGGTCAAGCAGTACTACCTGTACCAGCCCACTGGCCTCTTCGGCTCCGTTGGATCCACGATCATGTCGTCCGTGGTGTCCATCCTGAGCAGCAGCCTCTCGCAGCTGCTGGTGGCCGGGGAGTCCGGCGACGTGAACTACCAGTTCATCATGAACCCCGTCGGAACCGCCGGGGACGACATTAACACGATCGTGGACGGGGCGATGCACAGCGGCATCACCCCCTACGACATCTCCAACGAGGTCACCTCCCAGACCCTGATGATCCCCATCGTGATCATGATCATCATAATGATGGTCGGGAGCATCGTCATCAGCTCCATGGGCTCAGAGAAGGAGAACAAGACCCTGGAGACCCTGCTGACCATGCCCATCAAGAGGACGTCCATCGTCAGCGGGAAGATCGTAGCGGCGGCCATCGTCGGACTCGTGTACGGACTGGCCTACATGCTCGGCATGAGCATCTACATGGGCGCGATGACCGGGACCATCTCCGGATCCACCAGCGTGAGCCTGGAGGACCTGGGCATGGCGCTGGACGCGGCGGACTGGGCCCTCGTCATGGTGTCCATGTTCCTGTCCATCGTGTGCGCCCTGGGAATCTGCATGATCCTGGGCGCCTTCGCCAAGAACTACAAGTCCGCGCAGACCATGACCATGCCCCTGAGCATCCTGGCGATGATCCCCATGTTCATCGTCATGTTCACCGGATGGTACGGAGCCGGGGGCGCCATACAGGCCATAACCTTCGCCATCCCGTTCTCCCACCCGATGATGGCCATGCCCGCGCTGATGTACGGCGACGTGACGCTGGTCCTGGGCGGGATCGCGTACATGGCGGTGTTCGCGCTGGTGTCCATCCTGATCACTGTCAGGCTCTACAACTCCGACATCCTCATAACCGGCATCGGACAGAACAAGTACGTCCAGAAGCTGACCGGCAGGAAGTGAGTGAAACGACGCCTCCGGGCGCCCCTTTCCCTTTTTATCTGACCTCACATATCAGGCGGCATGCTCTCTCGCATCGCAGACGAACTCGGACACGGAAGGAAGGTCATACTCGTCCACGGCAACGCCGACATGGACGCGCTCGGGTCGGCCTACGCGATGTCGAGGTCGTTCCCCGATGCGGACATATTCGCCCCCAACGGCCTGGACAGGGTCTCCAGGATGGTGGCGGACAAGATGGGAGTGGATGTCCTGGAGTCCTGCGACTACTCCGGGTACGACAGGGTCGTGGTAGTTGACACGTCCTCCCCGGAGCAGCTGGAGGGCGCGCCCGAGATCCCCTCGGACGCCATCATCATCGACCACCACAAGCCCACCGGCAGGTGGGACTTCGTCGGGACGTTCTACTGCGACGACACGAGGACCTCCTGCTGCGAGATCGTGAAGCAGATCATAGACGCCGCCGGAGTGGAGATGCGCAGGGACGTGGGGCTCATGCTGCTGGGCGGGATGCTCACCGACAGCGGGCACTTCCAGTACGCCAAGCCCGCCATGCTCCCGGAGTTCTCCGACATCATGGTCAGATGCGGCATCGAGATGGACGAGGCCATGGACCTCACCCAGGCCCCGGTCAGCATGTCCGAGAAGATCGCCATGATGAAGGCCATCGAGAGGACCAGGTTCGACCGCGTCGGCGAGATGATCGTGGCCATATCCTTCGGCGGCAGCTTCGAGGCGTCCTCGTGCAGGGCCATCATGGCGGCCGGGGCCGACGTGGTGTTCGTGGGGTCCCAGAGGGACGAGAACTTCCGCCTCAGCGCCAGGGCGACCCAGGAGGCCGTGAGGAAGGGGATCCACCTGGGCGAGATCATGTCCGGGATAGGCAGGGAGACCATGGCAGACGGCGGGGGCCACGGCGGAGCCGCGGGACTCACCGGGATCGGGGACACCGAGGCCATGCTCAACATCTGCATGAGCCGGACCATGGAGGTCTTCCGCGACATCAAGAAGAGGGAGATGCTCGAGCGCGGGGACGCGTGACCGGCACCGCACTCTCGGAATTATAGAGAAAAGCCGGAGGTGGACCCTCCGGAATTGGTTTCACCTGAACTTCTTGACGCTCTCGACGACCTTGAGGATGGCCTCGTAGTTGTCGGGCTTGGCGGCGAAGTAGTCCCTGACAGGCTGGAGAGTCTTGTCGAGACCGTCCGTGACACCGGCCTTCAGGTCCACGGGGGACAGGGCTCCGCCGAAGTAGGCCTCGGCGAGCTCCTCGTACGTGGCGTAGTCCACGGGTCCGCCGTACTTCTCGGGCCTCTCGATGTGCATGGTCCCGTTCCTGGGGAAGAGGATGTACCTGCACAGCATGAGGACGGGGTTCTCGCCCTCGTGCTCCCTCTCCGGAGGGCAGTAGGCCTTCTTCATCTTGGAGGCGATCTCCTCCCTGGTGTCGTGGATCTTGACGCTGCCGTTGGGGTCGCTCTTGGACATCTTGGACTCCACGGGGTCCATCCTGTTGCCGCCCTTCAGTCCGGGGAGCAGGGGGGTGTGGAGCGCGATGGGCTTCTTCCATCCGAGCCTGTCCGCGGCGTCCCTGGCGAGCATGTGGGCCCTCCTCTGGTCCAGTCCGGCGTAGGCCACGTCGAGTCCCATGCAGAATATGTCGGTGGCCTGGAGGATGGGGTAGAACACCTTGGAGGTGTCGACCTCGGCCTCGTCCTCGGACCTGCCCATGATGGTCATGGCCCTCTTGACCCTGGAGAGCGAGGTGACCTTGGCCACCTTGATCGCCATCTCCCAGTACTCGATGTCGTTGAGGATCTCGCTGGCGTACTTGAACTCGACCTTGTCCTCGGGGACTCCCAGGGCGATGAAGCAGTCCTGCATGTACCGGGCGCAGGTGCGGATGTTATCAAGGTCACCGCCCAGCTTGTCGTTGATGTAGGCGTGCCAGTCCGCCCAGAAGATGGTCACCCTGAAGCCTGCGTCGGTCAGGTCCCTGATCTTCTGCGCCACGAGCACCCATCCCAGGTGCACGAGGCCGGAGGGCTCGAACCCGATGTAGGCGGTGGGCTCCTCCTTCTCGGTCAGGAGGGCGCGGAGCTCCTCCTCTGTCACGGTCTCCTCGGTGTTCCTCATTACGAGGGCCAGCCTCTGTTCGACATCCATGTTGATCGGTGCGGGATAGGCAAACCCTATTAAAAGCGATGCTGTTGGAAGGGTGATGGCAGGAGAATACCCGCTTCTCGAGAGCTCGTTCCTGTCCAGCCCCGTGGTGGACCTGGACGGATACCCGTACTTCGTGAACCCGGTCAGCGACGGGATCCCATGCATGACCCGCGAGCTGCTCGACGAGGTGGTCGGCGGCATCGTCTCCGTGGCGGACCTGGACTGCGACATGGTCCTGACGCCGGAGGCCATGGGCATCCCCCTGGCCGCGTGCATCACCGAGCGCACCGGGATCCCCTACTCGGTCATCCGCAAGAGGAGGTACGGCCTCCCCGGGGAGATATCCCTGGACCAGCGCACCGGCTACTCCCACTCCCCGATGTACGTCAACGGCGTGGGTCCCGGCACCAGGGTCGCCGTGGTGGACGACGTGGTCAGCACCGGGGGCACGCTCAAGGCCATCGTGGGCGCGTTGAGGGATGCCGGGGTGATCGTGACGGAGGTCGTGACGGTCTACAGCAAGCAGAGGGACCTGTCAGGACTGTCCGCGGAGCTGGGCGTCCCGGCGAGATGCCTGCTGGCTGTGAGCTCCTCCGGCGGCGTGCCCTGCCTGTTGTGATGTTGAGTCACACGGTTCCCGTAATATACCCGTCAGCGACAGCCCTCCCCCATGGACCCTGTGCTGGTGGGATTCTGCATGGTCATGACGATGGCCGGAGCGGGGATGGGGCTGTTCAGCGGACTCGCCCCCGGGATCCACGTCAACACCCTGGCTGCGATGCTCCTGACCGCGCATCCGGCTTTGGTGTCGGCTGTGTCGGGGCGTCTGGACGCCGACGGCGCGTCGATGGCGGTCTGCTGCTGCATAATGTCGGCGTCGGTGGTGCACTCGTTCGTGGACTTCGTGCCGTCGGTCTTCATAGGCGCCCCCGACGGGGAGGACGCGGTGTCGGTGCTCCCGGGACACAGGCTGCTGAGGCAGGGCCGCGGGATGGTCGCCGTCAGAGCGGCGGCGATAGGCAGCCTGGTGGGCGCTTCCGCGGCGGTACTGATGTCGGTGCCCCTGCAGTGGCTCCTCCTGAACGGCCTCGGGGACGGGCTGGAGCGTCTGACTCCGATGGTCCTCCTGGCCGCCGCCGGCGCGATCCTGGCCTCGGAGCGCCGTCGCGGGAACGTGATGTGGGGTGCGGCGGCCTTCGCCATGTCCGGGATGCTGGGGCTGGCGTGCATGACCCTGGAGATCCCCATGGACGGCGTCCTGGACGAGGGGAGCGTCATGCTGCCCATGCTGACCGGCCTGTTCGGGATCCCGGTCCTCCTGGAGTCGTCCTCCTCTTCGAGGATGCCGGAGCAGAGGGACCGCGTGGCCGACCCCGTGGGCATGGTCCCCGGACTGAAGGGTGTGCTGATGGGGACCGTGGCCGGCTGGTTCCCGGGGATAACGTCCACGGTCGGAGCCTCCATGTCCGCGGCGGTGTTCCCGGAGGACCGCCCTGAGTGCTTCATATCAACGGTGGCCTCGATCGGGACCGTGACGGCCGTCCTCTCCCTGGTGACGCTGTCTGTCTCTGGCAACGGCAGGTCGGGGACCGCCCTGGCCATCGGTGAGATCGCAGGGGACTCCCTGACGGGATTCATGTCGGAGGGGTTCCTGCTTATGCTGCTGTCCACCGCGGCCGCTTCGCTGATGGGATATTGGCTGACGGTCTGGTCCGGCAGGACGATGTCCGGACTCATGGGGAAGGTGGACGCCGGCAGGATGAACCGCAACGTGATCGCTGTGCTCGTGGCCGTCACCCTCGCCCTCACCGGCCCGTACGGCGTGGTCGTTCTGGCATGCTCCACGCTGGTGGGCCTGATGCCGGGGGTGTTCGGAACCGGGAGGATCGTCCTCTGCGGATGCCTGCTCCTCCCGGTGCTGATGTTCGAGTTCGGCTACCGATCACTGCAGCTTCGACTGGGCCTTGGACATGAACTTGGCGTTGTCCACCACGAACCTCTCGTGGGTGCCGGAGCCGATCTCGCCCGCGGCGTCGGTCACGGTGACTCTGAAAACGAGCCTCCTCCTGTCGACCTCCACGAGCTCGGTGACGCAGGTGGCGCTCATGCCGACGGGGGTGGCGGCGGAGTGGGCCACGTCCAGATGGGTGCCGACGGTGCTGGACCCCTCCTCCAGGTGGGGTGCCACGCTCTCGCTGGCGGTGGCCTCGATGAGCGCTATCATGGCGGGGGTCGCGAACACCTTCAGCGTCCCGGACCCCAGGGCCTCGGCGGTGTTGGATTCGGTCACTTCGACGGTCTTCTCTCCTCTGATTCCAGGGCTGAGCATGGGGGCCGTATTCTCTCCCCCGACATATTAACTAACCTGAATACTATGCGGGCGTTATGGGATTGGAAGATGACCTCTACGACGAGCTCTACGAGCTGAGGGAGAGCCTCAGGCAGGAACGCAGGATGTCCAACGGACGCATACCCACGGTGTGCTCCGACGAGGCGCTGAGGGAGATGGCCCAGCGCGTGCCCACCAAGGTCGACGACTTCTCGGCCATCGTGGGCGTGGGGCAGAGGTTCGTCGAGCAGTACGGCGAGGACTTCCTCAGCGTGACGCGCAAGTACGCGATCACCGCCGCCAACGGGTCCAACATCGACGACGACGCAGCCCAGACCCTCAGGGAGCTGGAGAAGAAGCTCATCAACATCAGCAAGAGCAACCGCCTGCTCTTCCAGCCCAAGATCTCCAGGAAGAACACCTTCGACCTCATGACCCTGCCCGATGTGGACGTCATGGGCCTCCTCTTCGGCAGGAAGAGGATCCTGAAGCTGTGCGACTCCGCCAAGAGCGCCGAGGACGCCAAGGTGTACAAGCACCTGAACGAGATCATCCGCGAGGTCAACAGGGAGCAGAGGGAGAAGGGTCAGTACGACCTGTACATTGCCTATCCCTTCGTGCAGGGGAAGATGCCCGACGGGGACATCGACGTCCGCGCCCCGCTGGCGCTGTTCCCGGTCATCCTGGACAAGGACTCCCGCACCATCACCCTCACCCTGGACAACTCCAGGGACGCCATCTACAACAACACCCTCATCCTGGGGTTCATCAAATCCAGCGGCCAGAACCGCCCCCTCCCTGACAACATCCTGGAGGACTACAGCGGCGAGACCTTCCTCACCAACCTGGTGGAGTTCTACGAGCAGAACGGGATCAAGATGGCCGTCAACTACAGCCTGCCAACCCCGTTCATCGACTACAAGGCAGGGGAGTTCCCGCACTACCTCGCCGGGGACATGGAGATGGTCCCCAACGTCATGCTGGGCAAGTACCCCACGTACTCCAGCTCCATCCAGAAGGACTTCGACGGCATGCTCGCCGGCAGGGAGATCAACGGCATCCTCAACGACCTGATCGTGGACCTGAACAAGACCGACTTCCTGTCCGACCTCCCCATGCCCCTGTCCGAGGACGAGATCCGCGACAAGGGAATGGCGGCATCGGAGAAGGACCTGGTGTACATCAACTCCCTGAACAGCTCCCAGGAGAACATCCTGACGGCCATGGAGAAGGGCGACGAGATCGTGGTCCAGGGCCCCCCGGGCACCGGCAAGTCCCAGGTCATCACCGGGCTGATCACATCGGCCGTCATCAAGGGCAAGACCGTCCTGATGGTCTCCGAGAAGAAGACCGCGCTGGACGTTGTCTACTCCCGCCTCGGGACGCTGTCCAAGTACTGCCTGCTGATCGACGACGTGGGTAACAAGGACCTGTTCTACAAGCAGCTGGGCAGGATGCTTGACACCGAGCCCATGAAGAAGGGCGTGGACCTGGACTCCGTGTCGGAGGCCATCGACAGGGACGTGGCCCTGCTGGACAACATAGCCAACGTCATGTACAGCCCCTGCGAGTTCGGCATCGAGCCCTACAAGCTGTACTCCATGGACAGGTGGCTGGACCTGAACGACAGGCGCCAGTTCGAGGAGTACAAGCTCCTGAAGGACAACATCGACGCCACCCTCCTGGCACTGAGGTACCAGTCCGTCTCCGAGCTCCACAGGAAGTTCGGGGACCAGACCCTGATGAGGAACTTCAACGAGTACATGGAGCTGGTCGAGAAGCATCCCTGGATGACCCAGATGAGGGCGGACCTCTCCGAGTACAACATCGGGGAGATGAAGGCCGACCTCCTGGACCTGGAGCAGCAGATCAAGACCCTCAACTCCAAGGGGTTCATGGGCAGGCTGTTCAACAAGGGGAAGGTGACCCGCGAGGCCACCGCCATGACCGGCAAGTACTTCGACAACTACAACGAGCACACCGTGCAGAAGGTCATGGCCGACCCCAGGGGCATGTTCGAGGCCCTGGACGGGTACGGCACGTTCTCCGCCAGGGCCACGGTCTACGACAGGCTCACCCCCGAGGAGAGGACCTACGGGACCGACGTGCTCAACGTCTCCTCCGCCTCCAAGATGCCTTACGGCGAGAGCAACGACAGGATCTACGAGTGGATCCTCAACGACCACCTCCAGAGGTTCGACGCCGCCCACAAGGACATCATGCAGGAGATCTGGGACTTCGACAGCATCATCGCCGACATGGACCGCAAGATCGAGTCCAAGAGGGAGCTGTCCAAGGACAAGGTGGAGGAGGTGTTCCAGCAGAGCCTGAAGTACATCACCGAGTCCAAGAGGCGCGGGGACATCAACAGGATCATCGAGTCCAAGAGGAAGTGGAACCTCAACAAGTTCATCAACAGGTACGGGTACGAGCTGTTCAAGGGCGTCCGCGTCTGGCTCCTGACCCCGGAGGTCGTGTCCGAGATCCTCCCGCTGGAGATGGGCATCTTCGACATGCTGATCTTCGACGAGGCGTCCCAGATGTACGTGGAGAAAGGGGTGCCGTCCATCTACCGCGCCAAGAAGGTCGTGGTGGCCGGGGACCACAAGCAGCTCCGCCCGTCCTCCCTCGGAGTGGGCAGGATCGACTACGAGAGCGACGAGGACGACCTGGACGACATCGTCACCGCCGCGCTGGAGGAGGAGAGCTTGCTGGACCTGGCCAGGGCCAAGTACGACTCCATCCTCCTGAACTTCCACTACCGCTCCAAGTACGAGGAGCTCATCGCGTTCTCCAACTACGCGTTCTACGGCGGGAGGCTGTACGTCTCTCCCAACGTGGAGACCCCCAAGAAACCCCCCATCGAGGTGTTCAGGGTCGAGGGACTCTGGGAGGACAAGTCCAACATGGCCGAGGCCAGGAAGATCGTGCAGCTGCTCAGGGAGTTCTTCACCGAGAGGAAGAACAACGAGACCGTGGGGATCATCACGTTCAACGCGTCCCAGAGGGACCTCATCAACGACGTCCTGGACGAGGAGTGCGCCAACGACCCGTCCTTCGGCAAGATCGTGGCCGACGAGATGAAGAGGTTCGACAACGGCGAGGACGTGGGACTGTTCATCAAGAACATCGAGAGCGTCCAGGGGGACGAGAGGGACGTGATCATGTTCTCCATCGGGTACGCCAAGAACTCCGAGGGCAAGCTCATGCAGAGGTTCGGATGGCTGAACAACCGCGGAGGCGAGAACCGTCTGAACGTCGCCATCTCCAGGGCCAAGAAGAAGATCTTCATCGTCACCTCCTTCGACCCCGAGGACCTTCAGGTGGACAACACCAAGAACGAGGGCCCCAGGATCCTGAAGAAGTACCTGCAGTACGCCAACGCCGTCAGCAGCGGCAACACCGGCCTGGCCGACTCCATCCTCCACTCCTTCGGGGACGAGAGGTGGAACGTGCCCGAGGACTACGACTCCGGCAAGATCGCCGACCGCGTGTACAACGCCCTGACCCGCAAGGGCTACACCGTGGAGAGGAACGTGGGGATCGGAGGGTACCAGATCGACCTGGCCGTGAAGCAGAACGACAGGTACATCCTCGGGATCGAGTGCGACAGCCGCCTCTACGAGATGTCCTCGTCCACCAGGGAGAGGGACTACCACAGGCAGAAGTACCTGGAGTCCAGGGGATGGAAGATCCACAGGGTCTGGACCCCGGGCATGTGGAAGGACCCCGAGAAGGAGATCGCCAGGATCATCCAGGCCATCGAGAGGAGCCACTGAGACATCTCCCATCAACAGCCTCGGGGCCCGCCCCGGGGCATCTTCCCTTTCCGATTCAGTTCGTCTTCGGGGGATTGCCGAACTTCGCCTTCTCCCGCTCCATGTCCATGTACGCCGCACCCCACTCGGCCATGGCGTCTATCACCGGAATCAGGCTCATGCCCGTGGTCGTGAGGGAGTACTCCACCCACGGGGGGTTCTCGCTCTTGACCTCGCGGCGGATCAGGCCGTCCGCCTCCAGCTCCTTCAGCTGACGGCTGAGGATGTGGGCGGTGACGCCTGAGAAGAAGGCGCGGAGCTCCCCGAACCTCATCGGACCGTTCATCAGCTTCCATATGATGTATATCTTGTACTTCCCGCCGATGAGCTGGAGGGTCCTGTTTATCGGCGTCTCCTCGAACAGGCTGTTCACGGGCATGGTCACATCCTCGCGCAGTCGGCCACCGGTATCCCCTCGCGCTCCAGGTAGGCTATGCCCCATTCGCTCATGTCCATGATCAGAGGTATGGCGGACATCCCGAACTCGGTCAGGGAGTACTCCGTCTTCGGCGGCACGACGGGGTACACCTTGCGTTCGATGAGCCCGTCCGCCTCCAGCTCCCTGAGCTGCTTGGTCAGCATCTTCCCTGTGGCCTCCGGGACCATGGCCTGGATCTCGCTGAACCTCTTCTTCCCGTCCCTGAGGCACCAGAGGACCACGGACTTGTACTTCCCTCCCAGGAGACGGACCGTCGCCCTCACCGGGCACTCCGCCTCGGAGACCTCCCTGACTTCCTGCATGCCCATGGTATCCTTTCGGATAGTATATGTCATATCGTATCGTACATGCTTTATCAGGATATACGCCGTTGACTTCCATCGAGAGGTCGCGGGAAATGACGGACCGACGTCCGCCGATGCCTCCGCCCGCGACTCACCCCTAAATACGATACCGACGATACGAACCCCCGGTGATTTCGATGGATTTCAACGAACTTGTCAGGAGAAGATACTCGTGCCGTGCCTACAAGCCCGATACCGTCGAGGACGACATGGTCCGCTCCATCCTGGAGGCCGGACGCCTCGCGCCCACAGACAGGAACGACCAGCCGGTCCGCGTCATCGCCGTCAGGTCCAAGGAGGGCCTCGCAAAGCTGGAGGAGGCGGGGCACATCTACGACGCTCCGCTGGCGTTCATCGTCTGCTCCGACAGGAGCAAGGCCTGGACCCGCAGCTACGACGGCATGAAGACCACCGACATCGACGCCTCGATCGTCACGACGCAGATGATGTACGAGGCCACCGACATGGGACTCGGCACACTGTGGGTCTGCATGTTCAAGCCCGACGTCATCCGCAGGAACTTCGGACTGGACGACGACATGATTCCGGTCAACATCCTCGCTGTGGGATACAGGGACGACCAGACGTCCAAGAACCACGGCGTCCGCATCCCTATGGACGACTTCGTCAGGTACACTTGATTTAGGATAATCTAAAACTCTTTAACCCCTCCTCACCATGAGGGGTTCATAGGACGCCCCGCCCGTTCGACGAGTGCGGACGCCCGGGAAGTGGTATCATGACGAAGACAACTCTGAAGATAGAGGGCATGATGTGCGAAGGATGCGTCAAATCCGTGAAGGAGTCCCTGGAGAAGACCGACAAGGTCACGTCCGTGGACGTCAACCTGAAGAAGGGCACCGCCACGGTGGAACATGAGGGGGCCAGCGAGGAGTCCCTCGTCAAGGCCGTCGTGGACGCCGGGTTCAGGGCATCCGTGAAGCACGGACTGTTCTCATGAGGACCAAGATAATCCGCGTCGGCGGGATGACCTGCGCCGCCTGCATGGGGCGCGTGGAGGGCGCCCTGCAGGCGGTCCCCGGCGTGCAGTCCGCCGTCGCGAACATCGGCAACAACACCGCCACGGTCACCTACGACGAGTCGATGACCGACGAGTCCGCGCTCGCCGACGCCATAGTCGGCGCCGGGTACCAGGTCATAAGCGAAAACCGCGAGGAGGCCGCCCTGCAGGAGCGGAGGGACCTGGAGGTCCGCCGCCGCGACCTCTTCATCTCCATATTCTTCGCGGTGATCCTGAGCGTCATCGCCATGGGCCACATGTTCGGCCTGGAGATCCCCCTGGATCCCCTGCCGTTCTGCCTGGTGCAGCTGGTCCTGTGCGTGCCGATCATGTACGGCGGGAGGAGGTTCTACAAGAAGGGCATCCCCGCGCTGTTCACCAGGAACCCCACCATGGACTCCCTGGTCTCCTTGGGGACCATCGCGTCCCTGTGCATGGGACTGTACAACACATACCTCGTGTACACCGGCGACACCGGTGCCATGCACTCCCTGAGCTACGACTCCGTGGGCATGATCATCGCCCTGGTGAGCGTCGGTAAGTACATGGAGGCCAGGTCCAAGATGCGCACCAACGACTCGCTGAGGAAGCTCATCTCCCTGGCGCCGGCCGAGGCGACGGTGATCAGGGACGGTGCCGAGCACACCGTGCCCGCATCCGAGCTGGTCGTCGGGGACGTCGTGCTTATCAGGCCGGGCGAGAAGGTCCCGGCGGACGCCACGGTCATCTCCGGGGAGTCCTCCGTCAACGAGTCCATGCTCACAGGCGAGAGCATCCCGGTGGACAAGGGGCCCGGGGACACCCTCTACGGAGCCACGGTCAACGGCTCGGGAAGCCTCAGGGCCAGGATCGAGAAGACCGGCGAGGACACGGTGCTGTTCCAGATCGCACGCATGATGGAGATGGCCCAGGGCACCAAGGCGCCGGTGGCCAACATCGCCGACAGGGTCGCCGCCGTGTTCGTGCCAGCCGTGATAGCCGTGGCGGTGCTGGTGTTCATCGGATGGATGCTCGCCGGACGCGACTTCCAGTTCAGCCTGACCATAGCGATCTCGATCCTCGTCATAGCGTGCCCCTGCGCCCTCGGCCTCGCGACGCCCATCGCCATAGTCGTTGGTACCGGCAGGGGATCGCAGTACGGTATCCTCTTCAAGACCGCCGCGTCCCTGGAGGCGGCCGCCAGGATCGACACCGTCGTCCTGGACAAGACCGGCACCTGCACGGTCGGACACCCCGAGGTGAACTCGATGACCGACGAGTCCGTGCTGGGGCTGGTCGCGGCAGCCGAGACCGACTCCGAGCATCCGCTTGCGGAGGCCATCGTCAGGTACGCCAGGGACAGGGGGGTGGACATCCCGCCGCATTCCGACTTCGAGAGCGTGACCGGAGGCGGGGTCAGATGCGTCGTCGACGGGAGGAGGGTGCTGGTGGGAAGCGCCAGGTTCCTCTCCGAGGAGGGCGTCGAGGTGCCAGATGGTGCAGACAGCCTGGCATCGTCGGGGATGACCTGCATACTGGCCGCCGTCGACGGAGCCTACGCGACAACCGTGGCCATCTCAGACCCGGTGCGTGAGGAGAGCCCCTCGGCCATAGGGTCGATGCACAGGGACGGCCTGAGGGTGATGATGGTCACCGGCGACAGGAGGGACACCGCGGAGCACATAGCCTCCGAACTGGGCATCGACGAGGTCCACGCCGAGACGAAGCCCGGGGACAAGCTGGAGATAGTCAAGGACCTGCAGGTGGCTCAGAGGCGCGTGGCTATGACCGGGGACGGGATCAACGACGCCCCCGCGCTCACCCAGGCGGACGTCGGCATCGCAGTGGGCTCCGGAACCGACATCGCCATGGAGTCCGCGGACATCGTCCTGATGAACGACGACCTCCGCAGCGTGCCTGCGGCACTGGAGATCGGGAGGGCCACGCTGAGGAACATCAAGGAGAACCTGTTCTTCGCGTTCTGCTACAACGTGGTCTGCATACCGATAGCGGCCGGACTGCCGGTGCTGCTGGGGTACGACGGCCTCGTGGACCAGATGCCGATGATCTCGGCGCTGGCCATGGCGTGCTCGTCGGTGTCGGTGGTGTCCAACGCGCTGAGGCTGAGGAAGTTCAGGCCGAGGGCCTTGGAAGGAGTTCCGCGGACGTCACCCTGAGCGTCCCGGCTCCTCTCTTCCATTCCTTCTCGTAACCCGTTATCCCCAGAGGCCTGGAATGCATCGGAGAATCGAGGGTGAGGGACTCGTACTCCCCGCCCTCGCCCATTATGCTTATGCCGTATCTCTCGCGGAGGGCCTTCAGCTCCCTGACGGAGTCCTCGTCGATCGGCCTGCCGAGCCATGACTCGTCCAGGCCCTCGGCGTAGCATCCCACGATTATGGCCCTGATCCCGGAGGCCAGGAACTGGTCCATGAGCATGTCCTGGTCCTTCCTCCACATGGGGGTGACGACCTTCAGGCCCAGGTCCCCGCAGACCATGTTCATGCGGTCCCACTGGTAGTCGGACCATATGGCTCCGGTCACGACCCCGTCCACGTCGAGTCCGTCCAGGGCGTTCCTGAGCCCCTCCATGTCGCCCTCCTCCGATCCGGAGCTGGGCGCGGTCACGAGCTCCTTCCCCATGGACTCGGACATCAGGGGGACGACGCCCAGGTTGGGGGTGTGGAAGATCCAGGACGCCTCGTCCTCGGGGACGATGTTCACCAGGTACGGCACATCGTGGCCCATCTGCTCGGCGAGATACAGGGAGAACGTCGAGTCCTTCCCGCCTGAGTACAGGGATGCAAGCCTCATGCGTCCGGATATGGCCGACGACATTAAAACGATGGCCCCCGAAACAGTTTTTTATGGCTGTGGAGTGTTGGAACATCTGGATGGTGTGACAATGGACGCCGCAGAGATGAAGAAGATAGTCGCAGAGAAGGCAGTTGACACTTTCGTCAAGGACGGAATGAACGTCGGGCTCGGCACCGGATCGACGGCTTACTTCGCCATCAAAAGGATAGGGGAGCTCGTGGCCCAGGGCTACGACCTCACCTGCGTGGCCACATCCGTCCAGAGCGAGGGCCTGGCCCGCGAGTGCGGCGTCAAAGTCGTCGACCTGGACGAGGTCGACAAGCTCGACATCACCATCGACGGGGCCGACGAGGTGGACCCCGACATGCAGCTCGTCAAGGGACTCGGCGGCGCGCTCCTGAGGGAGAAGATCGTCGCGGCCGCGTCCGTGAGGGAGGTCATCATCGTCGACGAGTCCAAGCTCGTGGAGAAACTCGGCACCAAGGCGCCCCTCCCGGTGGAGGTCCTCCCCTTCGGCCACGAGCACACCAGGTACGCCCTCCAGAGGCAGGGCTGCACCCCGGAGCTGAGGATGAGGGACGGGAAGCCGTTCGTCACCGACGGGGGCAACTACATCTACGACTGCAGGTTCCCGGAGGGCATCGCCAACCCGTTCTTCCTGGAGTCCAGGATCGACGTCATACCGGGCGTCGTGGAGAACGGCCTCTTCCTTAACACCGCTTTCGACGTCCTCGTCTCCAGGACCGACGGGACAGTCTACAGGATGTCGGGCCAGGACATCTGAAACCCATTGATTCGCCCCCCTTAAGCACCCGTAAACGGGGGCGCATCTTTTTATATAACCCCGATATTAGCACGTTCCTGATTCAATTCATCAGGGTTGATTAATCATGAAGATGCCCAGGACCGTCAAGAGATACTGTCCCTACTGCAAGGCCCACACCGAGCAGGAAGTGGAGAGGGTCAAGAAGAAGAAAGCCAGCGAGCTCAAATGGGGTCAGAGGAGATTCAGAAAGGTCACCGCCGGTTACGGAGGTTTCCCCAGGCCCAAGCCCGAGGGAAGGGAGAAGCCCACCAAGAGGATCAACCTCAGGTACAGGTGCACCCAGTGCAAGAAGGCCAACATCTCCCCCTGCATCCGCGCCAAGAAGTTCGAGCTCACGGAGTGATTACCATGACCGGAGATTTCATCAAGATCAAATGCCCCGACTGCGCCAACGAGCAGATCGCTTTCAGGAAGGCCGCCACCAAGGTCACCTGCCACGTCTGCGGAGCCACTCTTATCGTCCCCAAGGGCGGTGTCGGAGAGGTCAAGGGCGAGATCCTCGAGGTCGTCGGCTGATGTCCAGAGTCAGGGGCTTCCCCGAGCACGGCGAGCTCGTCGTCTGCACCGTGAAGAACGTCAAGAACTTCGGTGCGTTCGTCACACTCGACGAGTACGACGACAAGGAAGGGTTCGTCCACGTCAGGGATGTTGCCACTGGCTGGGTAAAGTACATCAGAGACTACATCAGGGAAGGGCAGAAGATCGTCTGCAAGGTCCTGGGCGTAGACTCTTCAAAAGGTCACATCGACCTTTCCCTGAAATCAGTAAACGAGCACCAGAAGAGAGAGAAGATCCAGCAGTGGAAGAACGAGAAGAAGGCCGAGAAGCTCGTGGAGATCATCGCCGAGAGGATGGAGATCTCCGTCGACGACGCCTACGACCTCTTCGGCAACGACCTGCTGGAAACCTACGAGACGCTCTACGGTGCCTTCGAAGCCGTCGTCGCCGACCCCGAGGACTTCCTCGAGGACTTCTCCGGCGACTGGACGGACACATTCATCGAGGTGGCGAAGGAGAACGTCGTCCCGCCCTCCGTCCAGATCGACGGAATCCTGGAGATGACATCCTCCGCGCCCAACGGCATGGAGCTCGTCAAGCACGCCCTCATGGCCGGCATCGATGCCGCCGACGGGGCCGATGTCGAGATAACCTGCGTCGGATGCCCCAAGTACAGGGTCGTCGTCAACGCCGCCGAGTACAAGGAGGCCGAGGAGATCATGAGGAACGTCTCCTCCGCCGCCGTCAACGACCTCGTCTCCAACGGCGGGTCCGCTGTGCTCAAGCGCGAGAGCAAGTGACATGAGGTCACTGCTTAGGAGATGCCCCGACTGCGGGAGATACACCCTTCTGGACCAGTGCAGGTCATGCGGCAGGCCCACGGTCTGCCCCGTCCCTCCGAGGTACTCCCCGGAGGACCGCATGGGCGAGTACCGCAGAAGGACGATCATCGAGAGGTATGGTGAGAATGGCAAGCTCGGTAAGCTATGACCGCAGGCCCGCCCTCAGGCGCCCCGTGTTCATCGAGGGGCTCCCCGGAGTGGGGAACATAGGCAAGCTGGCGGCCGACCTCATCTGCGAACAGCTCGGCGCAGTCCGCTTCGCCCGCATCTACTCCGACGACCTGCCCCCGCAGGTTGTCCTGGACGACGAGTGCATAGCCGAGGCCGCCTGCAACGAGCTCTGGTACGCCGACATCGGGGACAGAGACGTCGTGTTCCTCCTGGGCGAGTTCCAGGGAACCACCCCCGCCGGCCAGTACAACCTCTCGGAGACGGCGTTCAGGATCGTCCTCCCCCACGACCCGTCTCTGGTGCTCACCCTCGGCGGATACGGGACCGGACAGCTCACACCCGCACCCCGCGTGCTCGGAGCGGTGTCCCGTCCGGAGATGAAGCCTGACCTGGAGGCCGCAGGCGTTGGGTTCTACCCCGGCGAGCCGCAGGGCGGGATCGTCGGCGCCGCCGCCATGGTCCTGGCCTTCGGGAAGATGTACGGCATCGACTCCGCATGCATAATGGGGGAAACGTCCGGTTACATCGTAGACTACAGGAGCGCCAGGAACGTCGTGAACTCCGTGTGCGCCCTGCTTGGGATAGACGTCGACACATCCTCGTTCCAGGAGCAGATCGACGGCATCGAGGCGGCCAGCGAGGCCATCGCCGAGAAGTCCCAGGCGGAGGAGTCCCCCGAGGACCTCGTCTACATCCGCTGAACCCCGGAATCCCGACCGGACAGCACATTTTAAGATTCGACAGCCGATTTGGAATCCGTTTCATGACCGGCCGCATCGGATTCAGGGAGTACCTCGGAAAGCGCGAGCTGACCATACTCGTGCTGGCGTTCGTCATCACGGGGGTGACGAACTACATCAGCATCCACCTCCCCATCGAGCTGGAGCCCTATCTGGCACTGTGCCCGGTCATCGGTCTTCTGTTCGGTCCCATGGGCATAATCGGGGTCAACCTGGTCAGCTTCATCTACAACACCTGGATGGGCTACCCGTTCGACCTGGTCATCCTGGACCTGCTGAACGTCTTCATGGTCTCGTACATCCCGTACAGGCTGTGGTACAGCATCGGCATGGGCAGGGACGACCGTCCCCCTGTGCTCGACTCCGTGTTCAACGTGTCCAAGTTCATGGTCATCATGACCGTGACCAGCCTGGTGTACACCCTCCTCTACAACATCCTCTACACGTACCTGGAGGGCAGCATGGTCCTGGACGTGACGGACCTGGTCAGGTTCCTGAAGGTGGTCTCGTTCTCGTTCCTGTTCGGCATGTCCGCCATCCTGGTGCTTAGGTATCTCGGCGTGAGGTTCGAGACCCCCCGGTTCGGTGGCACCCCCGACGGATGGAGGCGCAGGGTCGACCCCCGCTGGTTCGACGTCGTCCTGATGGTCGGGGCCGTGGTCCCGGCGGCGCTGATGTGCACGAACCCGGACCAGGGCGTGTTCACCGTGCTGGCCGTGATCGAGTACGGCATGCTTCTGGCGTTCCTGCTGAAGCCGGTCGACCCCGCCCACACCGAGGAGAAGACCGTCAACGTCGGCGGCCTCAGGATCAACAAGTTCGACCGCACCCTCATCGAGCGCTTCATAGCCATGTTCGTTGTCATCGGCCTGGCGATATGCGTCGGCGTGGGACTGTCCAGTTACTTCATCTTCAGCGGGATCAGGACGCCCGAGGAGCTCAGCGGCGACGTCGTCATGTACATGAGCGTCGCCCTCCTGGCGTTCTTCATCCCCTCCGTCATCATACTGTGGTACATCGAGAACAGGGTCACCGTCCCGGTCGGCGCCATATCCGCCGCGTCCAGGAACTTCGTCAGCCACGACTACGACGAGTTCTCGGCCGAGTTCGCGGACACCTGCGCCAGGTTCACCGGCGCCGACAACGAGATCGGCGAGCTGGCCAGGTCCCTGTCCAAGATGAACGTGGACATGGGGACCTACATCGAGGACATAAGGAACCTTAACAGCCAGCAGGAGATGTACCGCGCGGAGCTGAATGTCGCCAAGAACATCCAGGAGTCCTTCGTACCCAGGGACTTCTCCATCGTGGACGGTACCGGCGCATCCATAGCCGGGTCCATGGAGGCCGCCAAGTACGTCGGCGGGGACTTCTACGACTTCTACATGGTGGACGAGGACCACCTGGCCGTCGTCATCGGCGACGTCTCGGGGAAGGGGGTGCCGGCGGCGCTGTTCATGGCCGTCACCAAGAACCTCATCGAGAGCCAGTCCCATCCCGGGAAGGACCCCGCGGAGATCATATCCCTAGTGAACGCCAGTCTGAGCAGGAACAACGACGAGAACATGTTTGTCACCGTCTGGCTGGGGATACTGGACCTGGTCACGGGCAGGATGACCTACTGCAGCGCCGGACACAACCCGCCGGTCATCGTCCGCCGCGGATCCCGGCCGGAGCTCCTGAAGTCCAAGGCGTTCCTGGTCATGGGGGCCAAGGAGACGGCGAAGTACGGTTCCTTCGAGGTGGACCTGGAGCCGGGCGACAGGATCCTCCTGTACACGGACGGCATCACCGAGGCCAACGACGACTACAACGGGTTCTACGGCACGGACAGGCTCATGGACGTCATGGCCGGGAACGGGGACATGACCCCCGAGAGGCAGATAGAATCGGTGTCGGAGGACGTGGCGGAGTTCACCAACGGCGCGGAGCAGTTCGATGACATGACGATGCTGCTGCTCAGATACGACGGAAGGGCCTGAGGATCAGGACAGCTCCTTCTCCACCGTCAGTATGTTGCGACCGTTCTCGCGGCGGTAGCTGATACCATCCACGGTGTTCTTCACCAGGTATATCCCCAGACCGCCGATCGGACGCTCGTCCGCACCCAGCGTGGTGTCCGGATCCTCCCTCTCCAGGGGGTCGAACTCGGGACCCTCGTCGGTGAAGGTGATCACGACCTTCATCCTGTCCCCCACCACGTCACAGGAGATGTCCACATCACCCGAGCCGTGGGGATGGTAGGCATAGTTGGCTATGTTGACGAAGATCTCCTCGACCACCAGCTGCAGCTGAAGGAGCGTCTTGCTGGAGGCCCCGCAACCCGAGAGGCACTCCTCCACGAACTCCTGGACCTGGTAGAGCCTCTCCTTGTCCGACGGCACTGTGATCGTCTTCATCCGTCATCTCCCGGCGCCGAACGCCGGACCTCCATCATCCCACCGATTAAAAGGGTTAGCGGGAGTCGTCGTACATTATCCTGTAGCCCTCGGCGGTGTACAGCGGGGTCAGGAACGCGTACTTGACCCAGTTGACGAGGGGCCTGTCCTCCTCCATGAGGGGGACGTAGTACGACCTGATCGGCCTCGTGAACATCATGACCAGGATGGTCAGGGACAGCGGCGTCACGATCGCCGGATTGAATGCCACGAACCCGACGGCGGTGCTCTGGCTCAGACCCAGCCACGCGACTATGTTGAAGATCGCCAGCAGGAACGATGCCCTGACCACCTTCTTCCACGCCTTCGGGCGCTTCGACATGATGGCGAGGGCCGAATCCGTGGTGACGACCATCATGATGATCTCCACGATGAACATGAACAGCGACACGTAGGGGCGCCCGTAGTCCTCGTACATCCCCGTGACCAGTATGCAGACCTTGACGATGTACAGCCCCAGGATGACAAGCAGGAACGCCTCCCCGAACTTCAACGCCACAGGGATGCTGCCCTTGCGCAGCCCTCTGGCCAGCCTGACGATGACCGTGCACTCGTCGCCAGATCCGCTCATGGGCATCAGATAGCGTTTTCAACGGAATAAACCATTCGCCCCCCATGGAGAGGAACCAGTGGGCTGACAGGTTCACGGACACCGTCGTGCGCCGCACGGACTACGACTCGGTGCCGGGGACGGACACGGTGGTCCTCATCCTCCTCATACCGGCGATCTTCGGCCTGCTGGTGACCGCGGTCATCCTGATCTACCATACGGAGGTCTTCGACGACCCCGACACCACGTACATCGCCACAGCCATGGGCCTTCTCGCCCAGTGCGGCCTGGCGGCCTTCGTGCTGTTCTCGCTGGCCAACAGGACCCGCCGCCACGTCCTGCGCGACACCATATGGATGGACAGCCTCATCGGCTACGTGGAGTCCCACGACGCCGACGCCTCCGGCATGAGGCGCGTCCGCGACGAGATCCCCCACTACTACAACCTCTCGGCCTTCGTCTCCGCCGGGCTGTGGATCGTGACCACGGTCATCGTCGTCGCCGGCGGCATAGCCATGTCCAGAGCGGGCCTGTCCGACTTCGCCTACGACACCCTGGTCTACGCCTACCTACTGTTGATGGTCCAGTTCGCGGTCACGCTGGGATCCACAATCAGGTTCCCTTACAGGCACGACGACATGCAGTGCAGGTTCACCGAGGAGCTGTCCGACGCCTGCTCGGGCTTCGGACTGTCCGTGAAGCCGATGGAGCCCTCGGTGAGGAAGCCCCACTCGGTCGTCAACGCCATCCTCTTCGTCATCACCCTCGGACTGTACGCGTTCATCCTGCTCCTCCTGGCCAACCACCGCACCAACAGGCACATCACGTCGCAGTGGAGGTACGAGTCGCACCTGATGGTCTCCATCATAAGGTTCGAGGGCGGCATCGGCGTGGAGGGCTACGGGGACAACCAGCCGAAGAACTGGCTGGTCAGGCTGATATTCAACGTCCTCTGACGTTCTCAGACGACAGTATAAATAGAGAAGACGCACGTCCGCCCCACGGAGCTCAGGATATCATGTTCGGGAAGAAGAGCAAGGGAGACGCGCTGACCGCCAGCTACACCGAGGAGAACGACACCGTCCTCATCAGACTGGACGGCAGGCTCGACTCCGTGACATCCAGGGAGTTCCAGACGGAGGCCGTCGACAGGTGCAGGAACAGGCCCACCACCCTCGACATGGGACTGGTCACGTACATCTCCAGCGCCGGCCTCAGGGCGATCCTCGCTCTGGACAAGGCGGTCGGATCCAACAAACTGTCCATAATCAACGCCAAGGACTCCGTGAAGGACGTGCTCGACATGTCCGGGTTCAGCGACTTCATCTGAGACCGCGCTTAAATTTAAATATAAGAGCGCCATCCCAGATTCCAATCCCCACTTAGCTCAGACTGGCCAGAGCGGCTGACTGTAGAGTGTTTTCGGAAGAAAATCCGATACAGCCGCTGAAATCAGCAGGTCCCCTGTTCAAATCAGGGAGTGGGGACCATCCTTTCCCACACTCCGAATTTTTTAATCGGGCGGATTTTGGTGATTTCCAAGGTCTCGTCACCTTCTTCTACATTGACCCTGACAACATCCACAACATAGTTGACTATCTGGACACATCTGTTCTCCCAGTTCTACAGGATGTTCCCAGAGATGTTCCAGACACCGTCTGGAACATATCCTCGTCTGTCATGGTCCCACTATATCGAGCTCATGCGCGTCCCGATCGACAGCGCCAGAGCATGGTACCATGAGCATGCGGTATCCGAGGGGTGGAGCGTCAGGATCCTCAGCCGGAACATCTCCACCCAGTACTACTCAGGATCGCAGGGAGATCGAGACCCAGAAGGAGATCCACCACCAGATGGAATCGCATGACCGGCTATCTCAACAGGGATGAGCGGTCGGATCAGAAACGCCCATCGAGTGTGCGAGACAATCAAAAACCCTTTCCGACCCCTTTCGAATCGGCCTGTCCTGCGTGTTATCTCAGATGTCGCATCGTTCTACCTTGTGTTGGAGTCAACTCCAATAATTTAAATTAACCATGTCCGATGCACCGATCGACCACCGAAGTCCCGACATCGGACCCCGATGGCCCATCGTAATCAGGAGAGACGGAAATGAGCGGAAGAGCACTGATAGCGTACTTCTCAGCCAGCGGAACGACGGCCAGGGTGGCCAGGGGGATGGCCGACGCCACCGGGGCGGACCTCTACGAGATCCGTCCGGCACAGCCGTACACCGAGGCCGACCTGGACTGGACCGACAAGAAAAGCCGCAGCACCGTCGAGATGAACGACAGGTCCTGCCGCCCCGCCATGGCGGAACCCGTCCCGGACATGTCCCAGTACGACACCATCCTCGTCGGCTTCCCGATTTGGTGGTATGTGGAGCCCCGCATCGTGGACACGTTCCTGGACTCCTGCGACCTCTCCGGCAAGACCGTGATCCCCTTCGCCACGTCCGGCGGAAGCGGCATAGACAGGGCAGAGAGCAACCTTAGATCCAACTACCCTCGGGCCAACTGGGGGAGGGGCAGGCTCCTCAACGGCGGAGACGCGGCGGAGTGGGCCAGGGGCGTCCTCGGGGAGTGATCCCCATCATGGCCCTGGCACTGTGCCAGACTTTATGAACGGACACCTGGATTCCTTCCCAGTGATCCTATGAGGCTTGGCATCGTAGCGTGCGACATCCTGAAGAAAGAGATAGAGTTCCTGACCAAGGACGACCCGGACTTCACCTACCGTGAGTACATCGAGTTCGCCCTCCACGAGAACCCTCCGGAGATGAAGCGCGTCATCATAGAGAAGGTCAACTCGCTCAAGGGACAGGTCGACGCCATCTTCCTCGGATACGCCATCTGCAACTCCCTCGAGAACGTCACCAGCGAGTTCGAGGTGCCGGCGGTCATGCTGCCCGGAGCTGACTGCATCGACGCCCTCCTCGGCCCGGAGGAGTACAAGAAGGAGAAGAAGATCTGCCCCGGGACCTGGTTCTGCTCCCCGGGATGGGCCCTGGAGGGGACCAACGGCCTGATCAAGGAGTTGCACCTCGACTCCATGGTCGACGAGGGGTACGACCCCTCGTTCTTCCTCGACATCATATTCGACTCCTACGAGCGCACCCTGTTCATCGACGACGGCATCGGGGACGCGGACAAGTACGAGGCCGAGGCCAGGAAGTTCTCGGACGAGATCGGCCTGAGGACCGACTGCCGCACCTGCAACCTCGACCGCATCAAGGAGACCATCGAGAAGACCAGGGAGCTTGGGAGACAGGTCACGGGCGAGGCCTGAACCCGATCAGGACGGAAAATCGGATATCCGATGAGCGTCTCGCGTCGAGACATGTGGAAGGTGGGAGACCTCACCATCGACGGGCGCGTCGTGCTTGGGCCCATGTCGGGCTACACATCCGAGGCCTACAGGCTCTTCATGAAGCCGTTCGGGACCGCCCTGTCCTACACGGAGATGGTCTCCGACAGCGCCATGATGCACAACCCGCGCAGCGACGAGTACCTGATGTACGGCAGCTGCCCGTTCACCGGCACCCAGGTGTTCGGCAGCGACCCCGAGAGGATGGCGATTGCCGCGGAGGAGTGCCTGAAGCGCAACCCCAACACAGACCTCTTCGATGTGAACATGGGCTGTCCGGTAGAGAAGGTGGTCCGCAGGGGCGCCGGCTCCGCCCTCATGACCGATCCCGCCAGATGCGGGGAGATCGTCAGGAGGATCAAGGAAAAGACCGGCATCCCGGTGACCGCCAAGATCCGCCTGGGCCAGGGCGCCGACTCGATGAACTTCAGGGAGGTCATCGCGGAGCTCGAGGCCGCGGAGGTGGACGCGATCACCGTGCACGCCCGCACCAGGAAGGAGCGCTACGCCGGGATCCCCCACTACGACCTCATGAGGGATCTGAGAGAGGAGATGTCCGTGCCCCTCATAGTGTCCGGCAACGTGTTCTCGCTGGACGACGCCATAGGGTACACAGAGATCACCGGCGCCGACGCGGTCATGGTCGCTCGCGGCGGCATAGGCAACCCGTTCCTGGTGACCCAGATTGACAGGTGGTTCCGCGACGGGACCCGCCTGCCGAACCCCACGGTCTCCCAGCAGGTGGACTGGTGCCTGGAGCTGGCCGACATGCTCATCGCCGAGAAGGGCGAGGAGATGGCGGCGAAGAAGCTCAGGAGCATCGCCCCCAAGTTCATCGTCGGCTGCAGGCACAGCCGCGAGTTCAGGTACAGGCTGGCCACCGAGATCGACGACAGGGCGTCGCTGGAGGCCATCCTGGAGGAGGTCCGCGAGCGCCTCGGGGACAGGGTGGTCCGCACCCTGGGGTACCGGACGTCCGTCCCCGAGGACGACTGATTCTCAGAACTCCCTCCTGGAGAACCTGAGGTAGGCCAGGGCCAGGGTGACCAGGCCCCACGCGGCCATGGCACCGCCGGACGCCACGCAGTCGGCGGGCTCGATCATCGAGCCGGACATGTCCACTCCGAGCTCCTGGCCCACCTGCACGAGCAGGTCGTTGCTGCTGGCCACGTACTCCGGGATCGAGTTCGTGATGGACGACGCGGCGGAGTCCAGCATGAACCAGGTGTCGATGCCGGATGCGGACATCACTGCCGACACGACGCTGATGAGCAGCAGTATCGTGACGAACGTCATCACCGCCGAGGTCCCGCCCTTCTTCATGACCGAGCTTATCAGCATGGCCACGCCCGTGGTGGCGAACACGTACAGCAGGCACATGACCAGCGACGGCGCGAACGATGTCACGAGCTCCCCGGACACGGCGAACGCGATGACCAGCGACACCGCGTAGTACAGGACCATGACGACTCCGGTGAGCGCGAAGCACGCGGCGAACTTGCCCAGGAAGATCGTGGACTTCCTCAGCGGCCTGGTGAACAGGATCAGCGCGGTGCGCTCCTCGAACTCGGAGACGATGGAGTACGACGCGAACAGGGTTGCTCCCAGGAGCACCAGCAGCGAGGCGTATCCGATGTATCCGGAGAAGATGTCCCCTCCGGAGCCGGAGAGCCCGTCGCCGAGGGCGTACGGGAGCAGGGTCATCAGCGCTACGATGGCCACCACCAGGAGCCCGTACAGCATGAACTTCCTGGACCTGAGGAACTTGATGACCTCGTTCTTCGCGACCATGTAGGTCTGGGTCAGATCGTCCGGTGTCTCGGTCATCATCTCGACTCCTTGATGAGCTCCAGATACTTCGACTCCAGGCTGTCTCCCTCGGACAGTCCGCACGCCCCTATGCCCAGGGCGGCCACGTCGCTGAACAGGCGGGAGCGGCTCCCGCGGAAGCGTATGACCACGTCGGAGCCGTTCAGGTCCACGTCCACCACATAGCTCAGGGACCTCAGCCTCCCGACCATGGCCTCGTCCGGGGACGACTCGGTCTTCAGGACCATGGTCTCCAGCCCGGCCACTGTACTGACTGCAGAGATGTCGTCGTTGAACACCAGCCTGCCGTGGTTCACCATGGCGACGCGGTCGCAGAGGTCCTGCACCTCGTGCAGCATGTGCGACGACATCACGATGGTGAGGTCGCTGGTGTCCCTGCGGAGGTCCTTCAGCACCTCCCTGATCTCCGCCATCCCCCTGGGGTCCAGGCCGGACGTGGGCTCGTCCAGGATGATCACGCTGGGATCGTCCAGCAGCGCCTGGCCCAGGGCGATCCTCTGCCTCATGCCCTTCGAGAACGTGGACAGCTTCTTGTCCGCCCAGTCGGTCATCCTGACCTTCTCCAGGATCTCGTCGGTCTGGCTCGACACCGCCTCCGGCGACATGCCGATGATTCCGCCGATGTACCTGAACGTCTCCCTCGGGGTCAGGTACCCGTAGAACTCCGGCGTCTCTATGACGGTCCCGACGCCGGCCAGGGCCTCCTTGGGGTTCTCGGACACGTCGTACCCGTTGATGAACGCCATGCCCGAGGTCGGGCGTATCAGATGCGTGAGTATCTTCAGGGTGGTGCTCTTGCCCGCCCCGTTGGGCCCCAGGAGCCCGGTGAAGCTGTTGCGCCTTATGGCGAGGCTCAGGTCGTCCACCGCCGTGAAGCCCCCGTACTCCTTGCGGAGGCCCACCAGTTCGATCGGATTCGGTTCCATGATGCGTTCCCTTCCTGCTGTTTCTGAGGGTTTATCATTATCGTGAATTATTTAATGTTTATCATTAAATCAACTGGAAGTCGAAAACCACTCCCAGAACTTTGGAACAAGCGATGACGGACACTCCTGCCAGCACCGCTGGCACTGACCATTTTATAGATACAATGGTTCCATCGGCGCAGTGATTAATTGGACTTCATGGGAGTACTAGACTTCATAGACGAGTACATCTGGTACATCGCCTTCGTCCTGATCGTCTGCGCCGGCATCTACGCCACGGTGCGCCTCAGGCTGATCCAGGTATCCGGCCTGAAGGAGATGGTCAAGGTAACCTTCTTCGACAAATCCGAAAGGAAGGAGGGCAAGCTGTCCTCGTTCCAGGTCTTCTGCATGAGCATGGGCTCGCGCATCGGTGTCGGTAACATCACCGGCCCCGTCATGGCCATCATGGTGGGAGGACCCGGCGCCATCTTCTGGATGTGGGTGTTCGCCGTCATCGGCATGGCCACCAGCTTCCTGGAGACCACCATCGCCCAGATCTACAAGGTCCCCAAGGAGAACGGGGGATTCCGCGGAGGCCCCGCATACACCCTGTTCCACGGGCTCGGGATGAAGCGCATCGGCATGATCGCCGCGTTCGTGATGATCCTGATGTACCTCGTGGGATTCATCTCCGGAGAGGTGGTCAGCATGTCCGAGGCCGTGCACTACGCCTTCGACTTCGATGGAATCAACATAGTGTTCGCCATCCTCCTGACAGCCGCCACCGCCCTGCTCCTCATCGGAGGGGTGTACAAGATCGCCGACCTCTCCGTCAAGGTCGTCCCCCTCATGGCCATCGCCTGGTTCGTGGTCTGCATCATCTGCATCGCCCTCGGACCCGAGGGAGTGATCAACGGGATCGTCTCCATCTTCGAATACGCCTTCAGCATCCCGTCTGTCCTCGGAGGAGGACTCGGTGCGGTCATCATCACCGGCATGCAGAGGGGAGTCTGGTCCAACGAGGCCGGTATCGGTACCATCACCAACCTGTCCTCCATGGCCCACGTGAAGCACCCCGTGTCCCAGGGATACACCCAGGCCATCGGTGTGCTTATCGACACCCTCGTGAGCACCATGACCGCCCTGGTCGTCCTGTCCTTCGCCGGGATCGGCCCGCTGCACGACATGTACCTCGCCCTGGGCGAGGACTCCATCCCCGTGCTCCAGGAGGTCTTCATGGGAACCATCGGTTCGGTCGCGCCCTACATCGTGATGATCTTCATGTTCATCTTCGCGTTCACCTGCCTGATGTCCGACATCGTCATCGGGGAGGGCAACCTGATGCTGATCAAGGACAGCAAGGTCGCGAAGTACTGCATGTGGGCGCTGCTCCTGGCGGTCGTGTTCCTGTCCAGCTTCTACGCCTCCGACGCCATCGTGGTGGTCATGGACATCCTGCTGGCTGTATGCGCGTTCTTCAACGCCATCATCCTGGTCAAGGTCGCGCGCCGCGGAATCGAGGCGTTCCACGACTACCGCAGGCAGAAGAAGGAGGGCATCGAGGAACCGGTGTTCCACAAGAGTTGCCTGTCCGATCCCACCGGCGTAACCGAATGGGACTGAGACCTATCCAAACCGGGCCTCCGGGCCCGTTTCCCCACCCTTGTTATTATATTTCCGACCGGCCGTTACTCCCCCGATGGCATCGGAATCGACACTGGACAAGTACAGGCAGAAGATCGGGCAGATGGGCACCGACGCGCTCCGCGAGGAGATCCAGAAGCTCGAGGACAACCTCGTCAGGGTCGCCGGCGAGCTGTACGCCCTGGACACAGCGCCCGAGTCCCTCGGGAACGACAAGTCCTACAAGTCCAAGGTCACCGTGAGGATCAACAACCAGTCGTCCTGGGACCAGAAGCTCGACGCCGCCATCTCCGAGCTGAAGAGCCGCGGGGAGACCTACGTGCCCTCCCCCGAGTACGGGAAGCTCTGCGACCTTGCCGCCGACATCTACAACGCCGTCAGGGTGGTCTACGTCGTGAGGGGAGAGGACGGGAGGTCCTACGGATACGACCTCATCCTGGAGCCCACCGGGTTCCTCGCCAAGGCGTCCGGGTACGGTCCGTTCAACCCGGAGACCATACCGATCGCCACCAGCACCAGGAGCCTCCTGGTCAACAGCCTCCTGAACAACTACATCTTCTCGTGGGGAGGCAGGTACATGCAGGCGGGTGCGAAGACCAGGGCCAGGTGGATGCTCGACATCTACACCAGGGACGGCGGGTGCATCTCCTACAAGGGCAACGTCTACCACCCCTACAACTTCCAGCAGGTCAGCCTGGCCATAGAGTCCGCGGCCAGGATGTGATGTGGGGAACGGACCGCCGGCGAGGATGCCGACGGCCTTCGGGTTTGGAGAAGGGACGTCAGGATATTGTGATCGACGTCACCGTCTTGTCCGGGAGCGAGAACGTCACGTCGAAGTGATGGGACTCGCCGGAGACCGTCTTGAAGGTCCCCTCGAAGTGGGCGGTGCCGGTCCCGTCGCCCTCGATGTTCTCGCTGAACGACGTCACGGAGAACGACTCCACGTCGTACCCTTCCGACTCGATGGCATCCTGGATGGGGTAGTCGTCGGCGACGCTGTTCATCAGCGCGGGGATGGCGTATGCCACTGCCGCTCCGATCACGACGATGACGATGACACCCAGGACGATCTTGAGCTTGGTGTCCATGCACTGCTGCAGGGCGTCGGGATATATCGTTTTTCTAACAGCGACCGCCGTTTTCAAGTCGGATTGAGCACGCGCATCCTTTATATCGGTTGACGCCCACTGTTTCGGCCGGTGAAAGACGATGGATGGAGACGGGGACTTCCCTTATCAGATACGCGACCTCACGACCGACGACCTGGACCAGTACAACGCGCTCCTGCGCTACGCCTTCCAGGTCACGGAGCAGCAGCTCATGGAGGCCGGCTGGAGGGACGACGAGATCATGCAGTCCAAGTTCCCCATCCTGGAGAGGGCGGACGTCCTGGGCTGCTACGACGGGGAGAATCTGATCTCGCAGGTGGCGGTGTACCCGCTGCAGATGAACATCCACGACGAGATCTACCCCATCGGATACGTCACCAGCGTCAACACCTACCCGGAGTACTCCGGCCAGGGGCTGATCAAGGTGCTGATGCACAGGAGCCTGGCCAGGATGAGAGAGAAGGGCCAGTCCGTGGCGCTCCTCTACCCGTACTCCATCCCGATGTACAGGAGGTTCGGATGGGAGATCATCTCCAACAAGATCTCCTACAAGATCAAGGACAGCCAGATCATCCCCCGCAGGAAGAAGGCCACCGACGGATACGTCAGGAGGGTGGACTGGAACAACCCGGACTTCATGAACCTGCACACCCAGTTCGCCCTGCGCACCCACGGCTGCCTCCTCAGGAACGCCTCCGCGTGGGAGGAGTACTGGAGATGGGACGTGGACGACACCACCGTCGCAGTGTACTACAGCAAGGAGGGGAAGCCCCTGGGGTACATGGTGTACCTGATCAAGCAGGATATCATGCACATCAAGGAGATGATCTACCTCAACAGGGAGGCCCAGAAGGGGATATGGGACTACATCAGCGCCCACTACTCCATGATCGACGAGGTCCGCGGTAACACCTACCAGAACGAGCTGCTGGCGTTCTACCTGGAGGACGGGAACATAACGGAGACGATCAAGCCCTACATCATGGGCAGGATAGTGGATGTGGAGGCGTTCTTCATGAGGTACCGCTGCGACCCCACCGAGGAGGACGTCTGCTTCAGGTTCGAGGTGGAGGACCGCTTCCTGGACTGGAACAGCAGAGGGTTCAACGTGTTCTTCCACGACGGCAAGGCCACCGTCACCGACAGGGAGCCGAAGTACACCGTGAGGATGACCATAAACACGCTGTCCACCCTGCTGCTCGGATACATGACGGCCAACCAGCTGTACAAGCTGGAGATGATCCAGGGCTCGCCGGAGGCGGTGCAGATCCTGGACGAGGTCGTAATCCATCAGATCCCGTACATCTCCGACTTCATCTGAGCCCCGTCATGAAGGGCATCACGAAGACGCCCACGGGCCAGTCCCTGTCATCGTCACCTGCGGTCATGTGCTCCCATCTCCCATGGCCCGGAACATGCCGGACCTTCTGAGGATATGGTAGCCTCCGTTGACTATTTAATGATATTCGATAAATTGTTGATGGATATCAATAAATACATACGACGGCTGACAACCGACGGTGAGACGTCCGATGGACAACGACCTTGGAAGGCTGAAGACGCTCTGCAGAGCGCTGTACTACATACTCACACTGCTGACGGCGGGACTGATCGTGCTGGTGGCGCTCATGCTGCTGGTCTTCGTCGTCGAGGCCGCGGACCCCGGCGCCGTGACGGACGGAGAGGACCCCGTGTCGATGTCCATGGTGGCGGCCGCCACGCTCATGCTGGTCATCGCGACCATCGTCGTGATCATGCTCAGGAACATCGCGAAGTCCATCTACAAGGAGTACTCGCCGTTCACACACACCAACGTCAGGCGCTTCGAGTTCATCTCCCTCGCCTGCCTGCTGACGATCGCCCTCGTCCCCCTGGTGAACATGGACACTCAGCTGACGGCTGCCGACGTCGCGGGTTTCATCATCGGCGCCGTCCTCGCGGCGGCAACATTCTACATACTGGCACTTGTATTCCGCTACGGAAGCTGGCTCCAGAAGGAGTCCGACGAGACCCTGTGAGGATGATTCATGGCGATAATACTGAGATTGGACCGCGTCATGGCGGACAGGAAGATGTCCCTCAACGAGCTGGCACAGCGCGTGGGGATATCCAACGTGAACCTGTCCAACATCAAGACCGGCAAGATCCACGCCATCAGGTTCTCCACCCTCAACGGCATATGCAGGGCCCTGGACTGCCAACCGGGGGACATCCTCGAGTACCGGGACGACGAGGACCCGGAATGACCGCGGATGCCCAGGCTGAATTATAATCAAATAGATAAACGGGGTTTACACCCAACAGGGTGGATGCATGGAAGAGCTGGCGCTATTGACGAGTCTCGCGGTCTTCACGCTGCTCGCCGCCGGCTGCTCCATCATATTCAACAAGATCAGGCTCCCGGCGCTCATCGGCTACATCGTCGCCGGGATCATCGTGGCCAACGTCTGGACCATCACGCCCGAGAGCGAGGAGATTGTGGAGATCCTCTCGAACATAGGCCTGGTCATGCTGATGTTCTGCATAGGTCTGGAGATCAACCTGAAGAAGATCCACAAGCAGGGCATATTCGCCATGGGCATCGCCATCATCCAACTGCCGATCATGATGTTCGGCGGCATCGTCGGCGGCATGCTGCTGGGCTTCGACATGGTCCAGTGCATCTGCCTGGGTGCCATCATCTCCGGTTCGAGCACCGCCGTCGTCCTGGCGGTGCTGAAGTCCCAGAAGAGCCTGGACAGCGACCACAAGGAGACCCTGGTGCTGGTCCTCATCATGGAGGACATAGGACAGGTCATAATCCTGTCCATAATCACGCCCATCATGGCCAGCCACAACCCGTCGGTCGACCTGAACAGCCTGATCGTGATGGTGGTGAGCATCATAGTGTTCATGGTGCTGAGCATCGTGGTCGGGCTGAGGCTGATCCCCAGGGTGATCAACTGGGTGTCCGACAACGTCTCCGACGAGATCATCACCGTGCTCTCCGTCGGACTGGCCTTCGGCATGGCCCTCATGGCGATCCACATCGGCCTGTCCATGGCCATCGGAGCGTTCCTGATGGGCATGATGATAGCCGCCAGCAGGAAGAGCAAGGAGATCAACCACAAGGTGGAGCCCATGAGGGACCTGTTCATGGCCATATTCTTCATCTCCATCGGCATGAAGATCACCGTGTCCTCTCTGGTGGAGAACCTGGGGACCATCTTCGTAATCTACATCATGTTCCTGGTCCTGATGATTGTGGCCGTCTTCGTCGCCTACTGGATCAACAACGACACCTGCCGCAACGGGTTCCTGTCCGCGGTCAGCCTGGCCACCATGGGAGAGTTCGCGTTCATCATCGCCCAGGAGGCCCTGAGCCTCGGGGCCATACCTCCGTCGCTGTACACGTCGGTGGTCGGAGCGGCACTGGTCTCGATGGTTTGCCTGCCGTTCATCAGCAGGTACGCCGACAGGATCTGGGAGAAGTCGGTGTCCTGCTGCCCCCGCCCTGTCTACAACGCGTGCTGCAACGTCAACTCCGCCAGGGACAGGGCCTACACGAAGGCATACGCCACCTCGAAGAAGTCGCGCAAGATGATGTACAGGAGCATGACGCACACCTACATCAACATCCTGGCGATCATCGGCATCCAGATCGCGTTCTACTTCATCATCCCGGCCGCCGTGGACTGGATCACCGGGAACTTCGGAGGGAACGACACCGTGTGGGGCATCGGCATGCTCCTGGTCAACTTCATGGTGCTGTCCATACCGGTGTACCACCTGGTGAACAACGTGAAGTTCCTGGACTCCATGATCATCAACGGCGCCAAGCGCATCGCCAAGAGGGAGGGCTCCGCCAGCGAGCCGGGGGACATCTACCAGAGGTTCCTGGAGATCAACACGTACATAATGGTCATCGCACTCACCGCGGTCATAATCATCGTGTCCCCCAACTCCATAGGGTTCTGGCAGCACATGGTCATGCTGGGGCTGGCCGCCCTGGTGCTTGCCGCCATCATGTACAGGCGCGCCAGGGCTTCGAAGAGGTCCCGGTCGGTCAGCGAGGAGTCCCCCGACGACGACCTGGGAGACGACCTCTGAGAGACCGGATGGTTCCGATTTACCGGGGCTCCATCCAATCCCAATAAATACTTGCGACAGAATGGATGTTCAGGTGGATTCTTGGATGAGCTGGCCCTTCTGACTAGTCTTGCGGTCTTCACGCTGCTTGCCGCGGTGTTCTCCATCGTCTTCAACAGGATCAAGCTGCCGCCGCTCATCGGATACATCGTCGCAGGAATCATCATAGCCAACGTCTGGACCATCACGGACGAGGGTCACGAGGTCGTGGAAATCCTGTCGGACATAGGTCTGGTCATGCTGATGTTCTGCATAGGCCTGGAGATCAACCTGAAGAAGATCCGCAAGCAGGGAGTGTTCGCGATAGAGGTGGCGGTGATACAACTGCCGCTGATGGTGCTGGGTGGAGCCCTGGGCGGGATGCTGCTGGGCTTCGACATGGTCCAGTGCATCTGTCTGGGAGCGATCATCTCCGGATCCAGTACAGCAGTGGTGATGGCGGTCCTCAAGGCACAGAAGAAGCTGGACAAGGAGCACATCGAGATGCTGGTCCTCATCACCATCATGGAGGACATAGGACAGGTCATCATACTCTCGATGATCACCCCCATCCTGGCCAGCAACAACCCTGCCGTCGACCTGAACAGCCTGATCGTGATGATCGTCAGCATCATCGCGTTCATGGTCGCCAGCATCGTGGTCGGTCTGAGGCTGATCCCCAGGATGATCAACTGGGTGTCCGACAACGTCTCCGACGAGGTCCTGACCGTGTTCTCCGTGGGACTGGCGTTCGGCATGGCGCTGCTCTCCATGTACATCGGCCTGTCCATGGCCATCGGAGCTTTCCTGATGGGTATGATGATCGCGGCCAGCAGGAAGAGCAAGGAAATCAACCACAAGATAGAGCCCATGAGGGACCTGTTCATGGCCATCTTCTTCATCTCCATCGGAATGGAGATATCGGTGGCGTCGCTGGCGGACAACATCCTGCTGATAGTCATCATCTATATCCTGTTCGCGGTCCTGAAGATCGCCACCGTCTTCCTGGCCTACTGGGTCGGCGGCGAGTCCGGTCGCAACGGGTTCCTGTCCGCCACGGGCCTGGTGGCCATGGGTGAGTTCGCGTTCATCATAGCGGCGGAGGCGTACGAATACAAGGTGGTCGACGACGCGTTCTACACATCCGTGGTCGGAGCGGCACTTGTGTCCATGGTCGTACTGCCCTTCCTCACGAAGTACGCCGACACGATATGGGACAAGAGCATCCAGAAGTGCCCGAAGAGGATGTACTGCGCCTGCTGCAACCTCAACGAGGGAAGGGACAGGATGTACTCCCACATCCACGCCTCCACCAGGAAGTCCCGCAAGGCAGTCTACCGCAGCATGACCAAGTCCTACATCAACATCCTCTCGATAGGGCTGATCCAGGTGTTGTTCATAGTCGGCACGAGGCCGGCCATCGACTGGCTCATGTCCGGGTTCGGCGGAAGCGAGGTGATCTGGGACGTGTTCATCCTGCTGGTCAACTTCATGATCCTCGTCGTACCGGT
The DNA here is from genome assembly GCA_944322255.1 of Candidatus Methanomethylophilaceae archaeon. Taxonomy (GTDB): domain Archaea; phylum Thermoplasmatota; class Thermoplasmata; order Methanomassiliicoccales; family Methanomethylophilaceae; genus Methanoprimaticola. The sequence goes on from CALUOK010000011.1 coordinate 36,503, forward strand.
GTACAACCTGGTGAACAACGTGAGGTTCCTGGACTCCATGATCATCAGCGGCGCCAAGCGCATCGCCAAGAGGGAGGGGGCGTCCAGCGAGCCCGGGACGATATACCAGAGGTTCCTGGAGCTGAACACCTACCTGATGGTGCTGCTGATCGTCGCCCTCATCATCATCGTGACGCCGAACAACATCGGCCTGTGGCTCCACTTCGTGGTCCTCGGAATTGCCATCGTCATCCTGCTGGTGATGATCTTCGGGAAGAACAGGAAGAAGGTGACGGAACCCGAGGAGACCGAGCCCGTGGACGACGACCACGGGGACGACCTGTAATCAGCGCTTCCCCAGCTCGCGGATGCGTGCCTCTATCTCCGCCGCGGTGCCGATGAGGTCGCTGGTCTTCTCCCTCACGGTCTCGGCGGCCTTCCTGGCCCCGCGGTCCGCCGACATCACGGCCTGGTTGGTCTGGACGTAGATCGCCGAAGGCGAGTGCATGACGAACTTGGACAGCGAGGCGGAGGCCATGTGCACCTTCTTGGGGATGGACTTCTCCAGACCGACTATGTTCACGCGGTGCTGGGCCACGTCCTCCAGGAACGTTCCGACGTCCGAGGCCTCGGACATGGTCAGGACGTTGCCGAGCTCCCCCAGCGTGTGCCCGTCGGTCCCTCCGGTGAACCCGAGGCCGTACCTCTTCGCCGAGGCCAGGGCCTCGCGGTTGGACTCGCGGGTCATGCCGCTGCACAGCACCTCGTAGGCGTCGAGGCGTCTGGCGACGTCCTCCTTCAGGTACCCCTTGCGTATGCAAATCTCCACACCCTTGTTGGTGCCGAAGTACCCCATTGGATGGGCCGCTGACACGACGCAGCTCTCCCCCTCGAGCATGTCCAGCAACCTCTCCGTGGGGCAGTCCCGCAGCGCCAGCCAGGGGCATTCCTGCAGACGCGGCCGGATCTCGTGGTACCAGAACCTCTCAAGGTCCCGGAGGTCGTAGAAGTATACCAGGACATGGGGGCCGTCGCTGGTGCTGACCTCCATGCCCGGAACGACCGGGACCGGGGTCCGCCTGTCCTTGATCCTCACCAGCGAGGAGATGAGGTTGTGGTCGGTGACCGCCAGCCCCACCCCGCGCTCCTCCGCCAGCTTCAGGGCGGAGTCTATGTCGGTGAAGGAGTCCGAACAGCTGGTGTGGAAGTGCATGTCCACGGCCATCATTCCGCTCTCGCGGATGGCGCCCCAGTCCGGCCTCTCGAATCTCACATCCATGTCATCTGAGGCAGAGGGACCTCCAGGCGTCCTCCGACCCCGCCAGGACCTCCTCCGTGTCCAGGGTCGTGATGCGTCCGTCCTCCACTACGACGTCCCCCTGGCAAAGGACCGTCTTGACGTTCAGGCTGTTGCCGGAGTACACGATGTTGGCGATGATGTTCTCCGGCACCAGGGGGCGGAGGTTGGGAGCCTTCCCGTCCAGGATCACTATGTCGGCGTACTTCCCCGGCTCGATGGAGCCGATGGAATCCTGCATGCCCACCGCCTTCGCACCGTTGATGGTGGCGAAGTCCAGGAGCTCCTGGGCGTTGGCCACCACGGGGTCCCACCTGCTGGACTTCTGCAGGAGGCCCAGCGTCTTCATCTCGGCGAACATGTCGAGGGTGTTGTTGGTGGTGTTGCCGTCTGTTCCGATGGAGACGTTCACCCCGTACTTCTGGAACTCGGGGACGGGCGCGACCCCTCCGGTCGCGAGCTTCATGTTGGACACGGGGCAGGATGAGATGGACATGCCGGCCTCCCCCATCAGCCTGACCTCCCTGAGGGTCAGCCAGGCGGAGTGCGCGGCGACCCCCCTGGGGCCTAGCACGCCGATGCTGGACAGCCACTCGGCGGGGCGCATGCCTGTCTTCTTCTTGTGGTCGTTGACCTCGCCCCTGGTCTCGGAGAGGTGGAAGTTCATGGGAGCGCCGACCTCGTCGGAGAACTCCTTCGCTCCGACGCATGTCTCCTCGTTGCACACGTAGACTCCCTGGAGTCCGACTCCGGGGACGATCTTGCGCTCATCCTTGAATCTCTGATAGAAGTCCTTGCAGTTCTGCAGAGGGTTGCCCTTCTGGGTGGTGCACTCCTCGTCGAGGACGCACCAGCAGAGGATTCCCCTGATGCCGGCCTCCTGGGTGGCCCTGGCGATCACGTCTTCGGAGTAGTAGAGGTCCATGAACGTGGTGGTGCCTCCGCGCATCATCTCCATGCATCCGAGCTTGGTTCCGAGCGCCAGGTCCTCGTCGGTCCTGTCGGAGTCGATCTTGAACACCTTGTCCAGGAAGTCGGGGAAGGTGAGGTCGTCGACGACGCCCTTCATCACGGACATGGCGACATGGGTGTGGGTGTTGACCATTCCGGGCATGACGATGTCGCCGGTCGCGTCGATCTCCCTGTCTGCAGTCCCGTTGTATGCGGGTCCGACGGAGACGATCCTCTCCCCGTCGATCACCACATCTCCCCTGAGAATGCGCCTGGACTCGTCCTGTGTGACGATCCATGCGTTGCGGATCGCTGTTATCATGCGGACACGATACCGCTCGGCCGTATTAACGGTTCGGATACCCGATTCCGACGTTCCGGATTTCACGAAATAGAAATAGTCGCCTGGACCATCCAGGCGGCATGAGCTTCCGCATAACATTTCTCGGGACGGGAGGCGGTCGTTACACCACCATGTACCAGATACGCTCCACCGGCGGCATGCTCATCGAGCACGACGGGAGGTTCCTGCACGTCGACCCGGGTCCGGGGGCTCTGACCCAGATGCAGAGGATCCGCTACGACCTCCATCGGACCGAGTCCCTCATCGTCTCGCACTGCCACCCGGACCACTACTCGGACGCCGAGAGCGTCCTGGAGGGCATGTCCAAGGGCGGATGGGAGAAGCGCGGCCACCTGTACGGCTCCGAGACAGTCGTGAACGGCAACGGGAAGCTCGGACCCTGCATATCCGGATACCACCAGGGGATCGCGGAGGGCGTCACCGTGTTCAAGCCGGGCGACGTGCTCGACGTCGACGGGATGAGGGTGGACGTGTGCAGGGCGATACACAGCGACCCGACGAACGTGGGCTTCAGGTTCCACACCGACCACGGGATCGTGTCGTACGTGAGCGACACCGAGTACACCGACAACATCGCCGACCAGTACATCGGATCGAGGGTTGTGATCCTCCCTGTAACCACGCCCCGCGGGAACCGGATAAAGTACCACATGTGCACCGACGACGCGGTGCCGTTCCTGGAGCGCGTCAGACCGGAGCTGGCGATATTCATACACCTGGGCGTCGTGATAATCAGGAGGGGGCCGGAACAGGAGGCCGAATCCGTGGAGAAGGAGACGGGGATCAGGGCCGTCGCCGCACACGACCTGATGGTCCTGGATGTCGGAGACGAACTGACATTCTCGGACGCCGAGACATACGAGGGCGGATGGATCCCCGACTCGTCACCCTGAGACCGGATAGAAGCCCGTGGTGCCCCAGTACAGCGTCTCCGCTCCGAAGTCCACCCAGTTCACGTATCCCACCGGGATCTGGTCGTATATGGTCTCCACAGCGTAGTACTCCCTGCCGCCGTCGTCGCCGACCGCGGAGTGATGTGTGACCTGCATGTGTCCGATCCCGAGACCCTCGATGAACCCATCGGAGTGCTGCCTGTAGCCGTCCATGGCCACCCCGGCGAACACGTGTCCGCTCTTCCCGCCCATGGCCACGTCGTATCCGGCCTCGATGTAGAGGGCGCACAGCAGGGCGGAGGTGTCCTCGCAATCCCCGTACAGATGGTAGAGCGTCTCCTGGGGGAGGGCCCAGTACTCTGCTGCCCCGTAGACTCCGTAGTCCCACTGCGACCTCCTGTCCTCCACCGTGCCGGGGTAGCGGACGTTCAGCTGCACGAAGGATGCGATGAAGTCCAGGTAGCCCTGCCCGTCATCTGGGTCCCCTCCGATGCGCAGGTACTCCTGGCGGAGCTGGGATTCCAGCCTGTCGGTCGTGTCGTCGCACACCACGATGTCGGGAAGATGGGAGAAGGCCGCCGACCCGTTCCCGTTCATCTTCGCGTTCCAGGCCCGGCTGCCGTCGATGGAGTCCATCACGTCGCGCATGTCCAGGGTGTAGGTGACCGACGCCCGCACCTCGCGACCCTCCATGGAGTACGTCCATGACACGGACCTCTCCACGGTTCCGTAGACTTTGACGGAGAACGTGACGCCCGAAGCCGTGACCGTGTAGCCGCCGGCCTCGAAGGTCACCGAATCCGCCACGATGTCCTCGCCCACGTAGGGCGTGGTGAACCCGCCGAAGCGGTCGGTGTTGTACGCGGTGTGGTAGTCGTCGTGGACGTGCCACTCCGTGACTGCGGGGGAGATTATGGTGTTCGTGGCCTCGTCGACGACGAACCCGTCGGGAAGGCCGTCCACGACGATGCCCGACGGCGCCGGCTCCGTGTCATTGTCGCCGTCGTCGGGATCCGGCGTGAGCATGGCTGTGGCTGCGATCAGAACAACGACCGCTGCTACTGCTGCTACGATGGCTGCCAGTGACCTCTGCATGGATGCACCGTCACACGATGTAGGGCCGCACAGGAGATATGAGAATTACGGAGTCGGGGTCGACCATGTGCACCTTGGCTATGTAGCCCAGGGACACGTACTTGTCGAACGCCGTGTCGCCCACGTACATCGTCTCCCCGTCCACCTCCACGGAGACGAAATGGTACTGCGACTCGCCGGAGGGGTCCGCGACATAGTCGTCGAGTGCCACCGCCACGAGCACGTGGCTGGGCAGGAGGACCATGCCGGAGGTGTATCCTGATGCCGAGAGAAGTGCGCAGTAGAGCACGGACGTGTCCTCACAGTCCCCCATCCTGTAGTACAGTGTCTCCATCGGATACGCCCAGTACTCCTCCGCTCCGTACAGGTACAGGTCGCCGCAGCCGTCTCCGGACTTGACGAACTGGCCGTCGACGTAGGCGATCTGGTCCGGGAACCCGATGACCATCTGCACGAAGGACAGCAGGTAGTTGGCGTAGTCCTGCCCGTCGGTCGGCGCATCCTCGCCGTGGACGTCCAGGTACTCCCCCCTGAGGTCGTCGGACAGCCTCAGAATGGTACTGTCGACGACAGCGAACTCCGCGGGGTCCATGCCCTCCTCCAGGATGCGCCCGGTGGAGTCCATGGAGTACCTGTAGAAGTCCGTGAACTCGTACTCGAAGTGCACCGAGTAGTCGAAGCTCTCCCCGTCCACCGTCCTGGACCATTCGTAGTCCTCGATCACGCTGCCGCGCAGGAGCGCATCCCCGATCGCCGTCAGATGGCCGTCCACATACAGCATGATCTCGTAGTATCCGGGATCCGTGAGAGATATCGCTGGGCCGTCCGTGTGGGTGAACTCCCGGTGGTCGTAGACGTCCCCCTCCTTCACGAATGCCGCCTTGCTGATGTCCAGGACCAGCCATTCCATGTCGGATCCGGGGCCCACGTACTCCATGTCCCCCGAGTTGCCGTTCGAGTGTATCCTGAACAGATCGGAGTTCAGGCTGCCGTCCACCATCAGGGCGCCGACCTCGTGGACGTGCCTCCCGTCGTCTCCGTGGCCGCCCATGGCGGACGAGCCCGCGACGAGCACCAGGATCATCGCGAAGACGACCAGCGATGACGCCGCCAGCTTGTATCTGTTCATGCCGCGGCGCGGGGTGGCGGGGGTGGTGCCCTCCGAACGGACCTCGACGACATCCGCCGAATCATCGACGGAACCTGAGGGATTTCCGCACAATGGGCAGAAACCCTCCCCCGGCTTCAATTCGCAGCCGCAACCTGAACAGCGCATCGGGAATCAGATGATCTCCCACTGGATGGTGACCGAGTCGCGGAACTCCTGGTCCCTGGGGACGGCGTCGACGGCCATGGCGGCCATCATCCTCGCCCTGGGGACGGGTGCGCCGCCCTCGGAGGCGTAGCTGATGGACACGATGTCCCCTAGCTTCACGTCCGCGGCCGCCGCCAGCTCCCTGGCCCTGTGCTTGGCGTCCTTCACCGCCGCGGCCCTGGCCTGCCTCATGGGCTCGGTCGGGTCGCTGACGATGTAAGAGACTCTGAACTCGGGTGCGCCCTCGCAGGATGTCAGAGCCTGGAGCAACTTCCCGAGCGAATCACCCTGCGCTTCGGTCGTTATCGATATCCCGTGCATGTAGCGGTAGCCAGAGAACTCCATGTCCCCGGACGCCCCGTTGCGGTACACGGTGTCCACAGAGAAGCTGGTGGTCTTCAGATCGTCCATGTCGAACCCAGCCTCACCGATGGACTTCCTCAGGGATGAGAGCGCCTCTGCGGATGCCCTCACCGCCTCCGAATAGTCGTTAGAAGTTCCTATGACCTGTCCGTTTATAACCACAGAGTCCGGCGCAGCATATGCGGCCCCACAACCGATTACGGTGATTGTTCTGTCCATATCCAACTCGAACTCCTATGGTAAATTTGAGGATATCCGACGTAGATAAACCCTCGTCTATGTGTTTCTATTTATATGGACGATTCTTGTTATGAATCGGCATGGTCAGAATCGGCGACATCGGAGAGCGGCAGTTGATCGAGGATTTTAAGAGCTTCATCAGGCCGGAGGGCATGATCGGCCCGGGCGACGACGCCGCGATCGTCGGCGACGGGGTCGTGGTCTCCACGGACATAGTGACCTTCGACAGGCACTTCCCGGCCGGGATGTCGTACGAGCAGTTCGGATGGTACTCCGCCGCGGTCAGCTTCAGCGACCTTGCGGCCATGGGCGCCAGACCCACGGGTTTCCTGGCGGCGCTGGCGCTGCCCCTGGACCTGGAGGCCCAGGCGGCGTACGACATCATGAGCGGAATCGACCAGTGCTGCGAGTTCTGCGGCACCGGGATCGTGGGCGGGGACACCAAGACCGGCCCGGGGATCGTCGCCGGGACCGCCCTGGGATCCATGGACGGCCGCCATCCCATGACAAGGTCCGGCGCCAGGCCGGGAGACGTGGTGGCCGTGACCGGTCCCCTCGGATCGCCCGCCGCGGCGTTCATCGCCCTCGACCTTGGCGTCGACGCCCCGGAGGCCAAGGACTCCCTGTACGTCCCCATCCCGAAGGTGGCCGAGGGCATCGCCATGGCCGACAGCGGCGCGGTGACGTCGTGCATGGACCTGTCCGACGGCCTGGGCACCGCCCTCAACACGATATGCGCGTCCTCCGGCGTCGGGATCGACGTGGAGATGGACTTCATACCCCGCGGACCCTGGGTCGACGAGATGGCCGAGGCCGCCGGTAAACCCGTGAGCGAGCTCCTCCTGGGATGGGGCGGGGAGTACGAGCTCCTGTTCACCGCGGATAGGGACCGCCTCAGGAAGCTTTACGACGCCGAACTGGAATTCTCCATCATCGGGATGGTGAACGACTCCGGACATCCCGACCTCGTGGAAGACGGGAGGAGGACGAGGATACCCTATGGCGAATACCGATCGCGTCGAGGCCAGGTTCTACACACGTGATGGCGACGGCTACGTATGCGGGCTCTGCCCGCACGCGTGCAGGCTCAAGCCCGGGCAGTACGGGAGGTGCGGCTCCAGGAGGGCCGACGAGGACATGCTCGTGGCGTACTCCTACGGGAAGGTGTCCTCCATGTGCGTGGACCCCGTGGAGAAGAAGCCCCTGTTCCACTACAGGCCGCACTCCAGATGCTTCTCCGTCGGCAGCGTCGGATGCAACATCAGATGCAGGCACTGCCAGAACTACTCCATATCGATGATGTCCTACGGCAAGAAGCGCACCACGTACGAATCCCCTCGGGAACTCGTCGGCATGTGCAGGCACGAGGGGCAGGACATCATAGCGTTCACCTACAACGAGCCGGGGATCTGGTTCGAGTACATCATGGACGTGATGGCCGAGGACCCGGACCTGCACCTGGTGCTGGTCACCAACGGGTTCCTGAACGAGGAGCCACTCAGGCAGCTTTGCCATGTCGCCGACGCGTTCAACATGGACGTCAAGGGGTTCACCGAGGAGTTCTACGGGAGGATATGCGACGGACATCTGGCCGACGTCCTCAGGTCGGCTGAGATCGTCCATGAGGAGGGCGTGCACCTGGAGCTCACCTACCTCGTGATACCGGGGCTCAACGACTCAGAGGACGACGTCGGACGCTTCTGCGAATGGGTCAGGGACACCCTGGACCCGGACGTGCCGGTGCACTTCACCCGCTTCCACCCGGACTACGAGATGACCGACGTACCGATGACCCCCGTGGACACCGTGATGAGATGCAGGGAGATCGGGATGGAGCGGGGGCTGAACTACGTGTACGTCGGGAACGTGCTCACGGAGGACGGGGACAACACCTACTGCCCGGAGTGCGGGGAGGCCGTGGTGAAGCGCCTCGGATACCTTGTGAACGTGGTGGGCCTCGACGGGGACAGGTGCTCCAACTGCGGCCATCGCATCCCGATCATACGCTGAGCAGCGGTGCCATCGGGCTCCCCAGAACGACGACGACCGCGAAGGACACGGCCACCGGCAACACGAAGGGGATCATCGGCGTCACCATGACCCTCTCGATTCCCGCCGCTTCCATCTCGTCGAGGATCCTCTCCCTGGAGTCGTAGTCCCTGCTTGGGACCTTCTCACCGTCCGCCACCCTCTCCACGGGCCACACGAACGCCGTCCTGGCCCGGCCCACGTCCATCGGGAACGCCGTGAGCATGCGCCTCCCGCGATACCCCTGGCGGAGGTTGACGCACAGCACGTAAAAGACGGACGACAGGGACAGAGCCAGCGACACCACCATCACGGACATGGAGAGGTTGGCGACCAGGGACTCCGGCTGGTCCACGACCCACAGGAGGGGCAGCGGATCGGAGACCGGGTACACCGGGAACGCCAGCGCCAGGGACATCAGGCACTTGGCGTCGGCCCCGCCGCGGAGCAGCCCTGTCAGATACATGGCGTAGAACAGGAGGTACATGGCCAGGGCCGACAGGCCTGCGTACCGCACCCATCCCGAATCTTCCGTGAGCGCCGGGACGGACATGAGAACGACAGCGGCCGCGATGACCAGCACAGCCCTGAATCCGTCAAGCCTCTCTGAAAGCATGCACGCGGCCAGCATGACGGACCCCAGCAGAACGCAGACCGACAGCCCCTGCACCGACAGGAGGCAGAGAACCGGCCCAATAACACCTATCACCGCCCAGTGCCAGTCGGGCACCTCGCGGATGCGCAGGTCGCATGCCGCCGCATGGGCCAGCACCACAACCGGAACGGCCACCCACAGCGCTGCAAGAACGTCCATACCGCGACGACGATCGGACCCCTCTTAAAGCCTGGCCGTGGAATCTATACGGCAACGTCATCGCAACATGTTCTGAATCGCGGAGGTCTCCACTAAATAGTTTATATACTGCGTCAAAATCGCAAACCCATGAACATCAGGAAGACGACGGTCCTGCTGCTGATCGCGGCCATCCTCGCAGTGGCCGTGCCGTCCGCCCTCACGGAATCGCCGGACGCGGCAACGTCCGACAACGTCATCGTGAACGTCGGCGACGGTGGAGACTTCATCCACATGGACCTCAACAGCAACTCCAGCAGCACGGTCGTGGTGTACATCACCAACCTGTCGTCCAGCTACCTGAGCCTGGACGTCCCGGGCCTGGAGAACGACGCCTTCTCGATGACGTCGTCGATCTCCGTCAACGGGGTGGCATCCAACATCCTGTACCCCGCGGGCGACGCGGAAGGGAGGCACATCGCCATCCTGACCCTGGTGTTCACCGCGGACCGTCTGGCGGACACGCAGACCTACACCGGCACAGTGGACCTTACATTCACCGACCTGGGGATGGCGCCGTCGGAGGGGAACGTGTTCCATGTAACGATCCCCGCGACCCTGGACGTCAACTCCGTGTACACCTCGGAGGGTTCCTTCAACCAGTTCTTCGGGATTTTCCCCAACACCCTGTCCGAGCCCTTCAACAAACCCTGGTTCACCGCACTGGTGACATTCGTCCTCTGGATCGTCATCACCGTGGTCGTCTGCGAGGCGGTCATCCCGTTCTTCACGAAGTTCGCCGGCACCAGGAAGACGCCCGCGGAGAAGGACAAGCTCAGGAACACCCTGACCAAGACCATCTCCGTGCTGATGATCGTCGTCGCCGTCAACGAGTGCCTGAACATCGTCGGCACCAGCGCCGAGATCATGAGCCTGGTGTCGACATGGTCGCTGGTGCTGTACGTGATATTCGGCGGCATCATAGCCTGGCAGATCTACCTGTTCATAATCACCACGATACTGAACGGAATAGACGAGGCCGTTGACGTCAAGGGCATCGACAACTCCCTCATCCCGCTGTTCAAGATGATCGGCAGGATCGTAATATGCGTCATGGCCGCGACGATCATCCTCGCCGCGTTCGGCGTGGACCTGGCGGGCATCATGGTCAGCGCCGGGGTCATCACCCTGGGAATCACCTTCGGAGCCCAGGAGATCATCAGCCAGTTCTTCAGCGGCGTGGTCCTCCTGTCCACGAGGCCGTTCAAGAAGGGAGACTACATCAGCTTGAACGGCACCACGTACATCGTCCACAAGGTCAGGCTGATGTACACCGAGTTCGAGAACTGGGACAGGGACCAGATCGTGACCATGCCCAACAACGCGGTCACATCGGCCACCATGATCAACTACACCAAGGGCGACCCCAGGACCAGGATCTTCATCTACATGTCCGTGGCGTACGACACGAACCTCACCCTTGCCAAGGAGCTGATGATCCAGGCCGCGAACATGCACCCCCACGTGATCAAGGACAAGACCTGCGTCCCGCCCAACACCAGGCTCACCAACTTCCTGGACTCCGGGATCGAGTACAGACTCGCCTGCTACGTGGACAACTACGATCTGAGCGCCCACTACGCCGGGCAGATCAGGGAGATCATCTACAAGCTGTTCAAGGACAACGGCATCGAGATCCCGTACAACAGGCTCCAGATCGACATCCTGAGCGACTGCGACGGGAAGAAAAGGCCGACGGACGACACTCCGGACGACTGAGCCGTTTCTGCGGAATCCGCAGAACATCCAAACCGTTTACCCCCTTTTATCTCGAATGACTGTGGAATCCGTCCGAAAGACCACGGATTCCCACAATTTATATAATATCAAAGAATGCAAGCAAGCATAGCCGAAAGGATGCGGGGGTTTTAGGATAGACAACCTTGACAAGAGGATCATCGAGATAATGAAGAAGGATTCCAGATGTCCCTTCGTCGAGATCGCCAACCAGCTTGGAGTCTCCGAGGGCACGGTACGCAGCAGGGTCCACAGGATGACCGAGGAGGGCATAATCCGCGGGTTCACCATCAAGACAAGTTCGCGCAACGTGAAGGCACTCGTCGAGATCCGCATCGACGTCAACACCGACACCCAGGAGATCGCCAAGGAGCTGGCCAGCTACGACGGCGTCACCGAGGTGTTCGAGGTCACCGGCGACCAGGACATCATCGCCATCGTCGACGTCGAATCGTCCCAGCATCTGAACGACATCATCGAGAGGGTCAGACGCTACGACAACATCCTCAGCACCAGGACGCGCCTCATCCTCAAGGAGCATTTCGGGGAGGCATGACATGTTCGCAGGCACAGGCACAGCACTCATCACACCGTTCACCAAGGACGGGCAGATAGACGAGGAGTCCCTCAGGAGACTCGTCAACTTCCAGGAGGACAACGGGGTGAACACCCTCATCCCCTGCGGCTCCACCGGCGAGTCCGCCATGCTGTCCCACGAGGAGCACCTCAGGGTCATCAGCATCGTCAGGGATGAGGCCAAGAAGGCCAAGGTCCTGGCCGGGGCCGGCAGCAACTGCACCACCGAGGCGGTGGGGCTCAGCAAGAGCGCCGAGGACCTGGGCGCGGACGGCATCCTGTCCATCTCCCCCTACTACGTCAAGCCCACACAGGAGGGCATCTTCCAGCACTACAAGGCCATCGAGGAGGCCATCGACATCCCGATCATCGTCTACAACATCCCCGGGAGGACAGGGTCGAACATCACCGTCGACACCATGCTCAGGCTCGCCGAGCTCCCCGGGATCGTGGGTGTGAAGGAGGCCAGCGGGAACATGTCCCAGATCCAGAACATCATCGCCAGGAGGCCGGAGGGCTTCGAGGTCCTGTCCGGAGACGACAGCATCACCCTGGCGCTGATGAGCATGGGAGCCGACGGGGTCATCTCCGTCACCTCCAACTGCTGCCCCGGACTGGTCTCGGAGATGGTCCGCAACGCGCAGTCCGACCAGTTCGAGATCGCCAAGTCGATCCACAACAAGCTCCTCCCCATCTTCGGAGCCCTTTTCTGCGAGTCCAACCCCATCCCGATCAAGTACGTGATGGGCATCATGGGATACGGCGACGGGCGCCCCAGGCTCCCGCTCACCCCCCTGTCCGAGAGCGGCAAGGCCGTGCTGGACCCCATCCTCAGGGACCTGGGGATAGCATGAGGGGACCCCGGACCCCCTCCTGCGAAAACGGACGGGCGGACCCCGTCCACAACCGCTTTTCCGGAAACACCCGCCCCGACGCCCAGGGCGCCCGCGGGAACCACATGATAGAGGTGCCTGATCTATGATCACAGTAATGAAGTTCGGGGGCACCAGCGTCGGTAGCGCCGAGGCCCTGAACAGAGTGGCGAACATCATCGCCAACAAGGACGGCGAGAAGGTCGTGGTCGTGTCCGCGATGTCCGGGATCACCAACTTCCTGGTCAGCATCGTCGACAACCCCCTCACGGACCTGGAGAACGTGCTCGAGCAGTTCGAGGAGAAGCACCTCGCCACCGCCGCGCAGCTCTTCGACGGCGAGACCATGGAGGAGTTCAGGAAGGAGTTCGACGCCAGGATGGCCGGGCTCAGGGCGGCCGTGTCCGCCGACAGGGACGACCCCTTCTACGGGGACGCGGTGGTCTCCCAGGGCGAGAGGTTCTCCTCGCTCATCCTCGCCTACGTGCTGAGGTCCATGGGACACAAGTCCGTGGCCCTAACCTCCGAGGACGCCGGCATCGTGGCCGTCGGACAATCCATGTCCGGCTCCGCCGACCTCCTGAACACCGCCACCGGCATGACCATGAAGGTCAAACCCCTGCTCTCCATGGGAGTCATCCCCATCATCACCGGGTTCTACGGAGTCAACAGCCAGAAGAAGCCCCTGACATTCGGCAGGGGAGGCTCCGACTACTCCGCCGCCGTGGTGGCCAACGCCATGGACGCGGACCTCCTGGAGATCTGGACCGACGTGGACGGCTTCATGTCCGCCGACCCCAGGATCGTGGAGGGCGCGGTGAAGATCGACGAGATGAACTTCGGGGAGGCCGCGGAGCTGGCCTACTTCGGCGCCAAGGTCCTGCACCCCAGGACCATCGAGCCCGTGAGGCTGAAGCACATCCCCCTGAAGGTGAAGAACTCGTTCAAGCCGGAGGAGCCCGGCACCCTGATCCACCACCTCAGGAGGTCCAGCGACAGGCTCCTGAAGAGCGTGGCGGCGAAGACCGACCTCTCCATCATCACCATCAGCTCGGCGGAGATCGCCTACAGGCCGGCCATGGTCGCCAGGATCATAGAGAAGATCGCCGACATCAACGTCATAATCTACTCCATCTCGACGTCGCTCTCCACGGTGGCGTTCCTCGTCCACAACAACGACGTGAAGCTCACCCTCAGGCAGCTCAACGGCCTGAGCGGAGGGGACATCGAGAGGATAGACGTCAAGAACAACGTCGCCCTCATCTGCGCCGTCGGGGACAACCTCCTCGACAAGTGCGGAGTGTCGGGCGACATCTTCTCCGCCGTCAAGGAGGCGGAGGCGAACGTGGAGATGATCTCCGAGGGGGCGTCGGACGTCTCCCTCAACTTCGTCGTCCCCATGAGCAAGGTCGTGGACGTCGTCAGGGCGCTGCACGACAAATACATCGGAGTGGTCCAATGATGAGGGAATTCGAGGGGAAGGACGGAGTCATGATGATCGGCGGCAAATCCGCCGTCGAGATCGCGGACGAGTTCGGCACCCCCGTTTACGTTACGGATGAGCAGAGGCTCAGGGACAACTACAGGCGCATCTACAACGCCTTCGCGCAGTACATGGACACCAGGATCCACTACGCCGCCAAGGCCAACACCAACCTGGCGGTCCTGAAGGTCCTGGAGCAGGAGGGCTCCGGCATCGACGCCGTCTCCATCGGCGAGGTCATGAGCTGCCTGAAGGTCGGGTACACCCCCGACAGGATCATGTACACCGGGGTCAACGTCAGCGACGCCGAGCTCAAGGCGGTCTCCGACCTCGGCGTGATGATCAACCTGGACTCCGTCTCCGAGATGGAGAGGCTGGCCAACATCGCCCCCGGCACCGACGTGTCCTTCAGGGTCACACCCGGGGTCGGGTCCGGACACAGCGCCAAGGTCATCACCGGGTCCAAGGGGGCCAAGTTCGGCATCCCCCTGGACGAGGTCATCAACACCTACGCCAGGGCCAAGGACCTGGGATTCAACATCAAGGGCATCCACGCCCACATCGGCTCCGGCGGACAGGTCGTCGAGCCCTTCATGGACATGATGGAGGTCCTCATCGAGCTGGTCAACGAGATCAAGGCCATCGGCATCGACCTGGAGTTCATCGACATGGGCGGCGGGATCGGCGTCCCGTACAAGCCCCAGGAGGAGGAGATGGAGGTCGGCGAGCTGGCCATGAACCTCACGGACATGATCCAGGAGGAGACCGACATCAACACCATCATCCTCGAGCCCGGGAGGTACATCGTCTGCGACACCACCGTGCTCCTGACCAGGGTCAACGACGTCAAGGACGCGGGCACCAAGAAGTACGTGGGATGCGACGCCGGGTTCAACACCCTGATCAGACCGGCCATGTACGACTCCTACCACTACGTGGCGCTGGCCAACAAGTTCGGAAGGGCCTGCACCGACAAGTACGACGTGGTCGGACCGATCTGCGAGTCCGGCGACTACCTGGCCCACGACAGGGTCCTGCCCGACCCCAAGGAGGGGGACATCGTCGCGGTCTACAACGCCGGCGCCTACGGGTTCTCCATGTCCAGCAACTACAACTCCCGCCCCCTCTGCGCGGAGGTCATGGTCAACGACGGCAAGGCGGAGCTCATCCGCGAGGCCGAGACCGTGGAGGAGCAGTGGAGGCACCAGATCATCCCCGAGAGGCTCCTGAGATGAGGTTCTGGAAGTACCAGGGCCTCGGCAACGACTTCGTCCTGATCGACGGGACGAAGGGAGGGGTGGTCATCGACCCCGGCTGGTGCGAGATGATGTGCGACCGCCACTTCGGCATCGGAGCCGACGGCGTCCTGTACGTGATGCCCGGCGAGGGCACCGACATAACCATGCGCATCATCAACGCCGACGGCAGCGAGGCGGAGATGTGCGGCAACGGCATCAGGTGCGTCGCCAAGTACGCCTACGACAAGGGCCTCGTGGACAGGGAGGTGTTCACCATCCACACCCTGGCCGGCGACCTGGAGGCCACGGTGTTCCCCGAGGACGGGGAGGTCCGCACCGTCAGGATCGACATGGGAGCGCCCATCCTGGATGGCAGGCAGGTCCCGGTGGACTTCGACGGCAGGTTCATAGACCAGCCCTTCGAGGCCGACGGGGTCAGCTTCAGGGCCAACGCCGTGTCCATGGGCAACCCCCACTTCATAACCTTCACCGAGATGGACGACGCCACCGTCGACAGGCTGGGGCCCATCCTGGAATGCCACCCCTTCTTCCCCCGCAAGACCAACGTGGAGTTCTGCAGGGTGGAGGACGGCAAGATTTACATACGCGTGTACGAGAGGGGTGCGGCATGGACCCTGGCCTGCGGCACCGGGGCGTGCGCCACCACCACCGCGGCGGCCCTCAACGGGCTGGTGCCCTTCGGCGTCCCCGTGGACGTGCACCTCCCCGGCGGATGGCTGAAGATCACGGTCGACAAGGATCTCGGATACGTCCTCATGGAGGGACCGGCGGAGCTGGTCTTCGAGGGCGAGACAGAGGTGATTTGAGATGACAACTTTCGAACAGGCAGACAGACTGAAACAGATCCCCCCGTACCTCTTCGTCAGGCTGGAGAAGCTCTCCGCCGAGAAGAGGGCCGCGGGATGGGACATGATCGACTTCGGGATCGGAGACCCCGACCTCCCCACCCCCGACTGCATCGTCGAGGAGCTGTGCAAACAGGCCGGAGTGAACGAGAACCAGAAGTACTCCTCGTCCCAGGGCGAGAAGGACCTCAGGAGGGCCGTGGCGGCCTGGTACAAGAAGAGGTTCGACGTGGACGTGGACCCCGACACCCAGGTGTGCATCACCATCGGCTCCAAGGAGGCCATCTTCAACATCGCCCAGGCCTTCGTGAACGCTGGCGAGACCATCGTCGCCCCCTCCCCCGGGTACCCCGTGTACTCCGGAGCGGCCACCATCTTCAACGAGGCCAAGTGCGTGAAGGTCCCCCTGAGGGCCGAGAAGAACTGGCTGCTGGACGTGGACGAGTGCCCCAAGGGGGCCAGGATGCTGTACCTGAACTACCCCAACAACCCCACCGGCGCCACCTGCGACCTGGAGTACCTGAGGAAGGTGTACGGCTGGTGCCAGGACAACAAGACCATCCTGTGCTACGACGCCGCCTACTCCGAGATGTGCTACGACGGCTACCAGGCCCCGTCCATCCTGCAGGTCGGCCCCGACGCCATCGAGTTCGGGTCCTTCTCCAAGACGTTCAACATGACCGGGTTCAGGCTCGGATACGCCGTCGGACACCCCGACCTCATCGCCGGACTGACCAAGTGCAAGGGCCAGACCGACTCCGGAGCCCCCATCTTCATCCAGAAGGCCGGAATCAAGGCGCTGGAGCTCTACGGGGACGACGGCAAACTGCCCAAGGTCATCGCCGACAACATGGCCATCTACGCCGAGAGGAGGAAGGTCCTTGTCGAGGGCCTGAGGAAGCTCGGGTACGACGTGGTCATGCCCAAGGGAACGTTCTACGTCTGGTTCGACTGCGGCATGTCCTCCGCGGAGTTCACCCAGAAGATGATCGACCTGGGAGTCATCGTCACCCCCGGATCGGGATTCGGCGAGAGCGCTGAGGGATACATCAGGATGACCGTCACCGAGCCCGTCGAGCGCATCAAGATCGCGCTCGAGAGGATGGAGCGCGGCTCCTACCAGTGATCCAAACAGCCGTCCCTGAGGGGACGGCCACCCTTACCCCCAGCTTTTAACACCCATTTACACAGCGCGCACGTCCCTGGTCGCCTGTATATACCCGTAAATTTTGAGAGCGCTCAGAAAGTGTTTCTCATGGGGAACATGTCTGTCAAGAAATACGTGGCGGAGCTCATCGGAACCATGGTCCTCACCATGGTCGGATGCGGCGTCGCCGTGGTCGTCGGATGCAACTCGTCCGGCGGAGTCGTCGCCACAGCGCTGGCGTTCGGCCTGTCCGTGGTCGGCATGGCCTACTGCATCGGACGCGTGTCCGGATGCCACATCAACCCGGCGATCACCATCGGAATGTACGTCGACAAGAGGATCGACACCAGGGACGCCATCGGGTACATCGCCTTCCAGTTCATCGGAGGAATCATCGGAGCCGTCCTGCTCTGGCTGATTCTCAACCAGACCAGCGTCTGGACCCCTGCAGACGGACTCGGCACAAACGGATTCGGCGCCGCATCCATGGCCGGAATCAACATGGGCGGAGCCCTGCTCGTCGAGATCCTCCTGACGTTCATCTTCGTCCTCGCCGCGCTCGGTGTGACCTCCACCAAGGCCACCGCCGCCCAGGGAGGAATCGTTATCGGTCTCGCCCTGGTCCTTGTCCACCTTCTCGGAATCGGACTCACCGGAACATCCGTCAACCCCGCCAGGTCCTTCGGACCCGCACTCATGATGCTCGCCGAAAACAACTCCCTGCCCATCGAGCAGGTCTGGGTGTTCATCGTCGCCCCCATCATCGGTGCGATCATCGCGGGACTCGTCTGGAAGTTCCTCAAGCCCGAGGACGAACCCGAGGAGGCCTGAAACCCCATCCAAAGCCGTCCCTTCGGGGACGGCCCTTGACCTATTCGCCCCGGTACCACGCCCTGTATTTCAAACCGGCACCGTGCACCCACGTTCACATCCTGTTCACGGACGTCTCCTTAAACCACCGTTAATACTTTTTCGGGGTTTTCGGTCACCCCCCGATTCAGGTTAAATACCCAATCGGGAATGGAGACTCGGAGGAAATCCCAATGGTCACCAAAACCCTTGAAGACATACCAGGAGTAGGACCAGCCATAGCAGAGAAACTCCGTGAAGCAGGATACAACGAGCTGATGGCCATTGCAGTGGCTTCTCCCAAAGAACTCGCCGAGACGTGCGAGATAGGGGAGAAGAAGGCATCGGACATCATCGAGGGTGCCAAGCTTTGCGCTGACATTGGCGGTTTCGAGACAGGAGAGGACATCCTAGAGAGACGCAAGGCCGTGACTAAGCTCACGACCGGATCCAAGGCGTTCGACGAGCTCCTCGCGGGAGGACTGGAGAGCCAGTCCATCGTGGAGTTCTTCGGAGAGTTCGGAAGTTGCAAGACGCAGGTCTGCTTCCAGCTCGCGGTCAACGCCACTCTCCCCGAGGACAGGGGAGGACTCGACTCGGATGTCATCATCATAGACACAGAGAACACGTTCAGACCCGAGAGGATCATCCAGATGGCGACGTACCTGGGCGTGGACCCGGACGACGTCCTCAGGAGGATCCACGTGGCGAGGGCGTTCAACTCCCAGCACCAGGTCCTCCTCGTGGACAAGGCCATGGAGCTCGCCCAGAACACGAAGGTCAGGCTCCTGATCGTGGACTCGCTCACATCCCACTTCAGGGCGGAGTACGTCGGAAGGGGAGCGCTCGCCGAGAGGCAGCAGATCCTCAACCGCCACATGCACGACCTGCTGAACTTCGCCACCGTGAACAACGCCGTGATCGCCGTGACCAACCAGGTCGCCGCCAAGCCCGACGCGTTCTTCGGGGACCCCACCAGGCCCATCGGGGGACACATCGTCGGACACACAGCCACGTTCCGTATCTACCTCAGGAAGGGGAAGGCCGGCAAGAGGATCGCCAGGCTGATCGATTCGCCCAACCTCCCGGAGGGAGAGGCCGTCTTCATGGTCACCGAAGATGGAATAAAGGACTGAAACCTAACCCGGGGGCATGAGCCCCCAATTCTTCTTCGAACTGTCCGGAGAATCCAAGGACATGCCCCTGGCCGAGGCCGTGAGATGCCTCGAGGCCGAGACCGACTCGTTCGAGGTCGTCAAGTCCGGGCCCGGATACATGGTCGCATCCTTCGACGAGAGGTTCCTTCCGGGCATCGCGGACCGCATCGCGCTCACCCACAGCATCGGGCTCTACCTGGGCGAGTACACCCCTGACGACGTCTCCGGACTGGAGGGCGTCGTCCTTCCCGAAGGCAGCTTCGCGGTGCGCGCCAAGAGGTTCGAGGGCATGATGAAGGATGTGGACTCCCAGAGTCTGATCCGCAGGATCGGCGGCATCCTGTCCAAGCACAACGACGTGAACCTCCGCGAGCCGGACACCGTGGTCAGGATGCAGATGTGCGACGCCGTGCACCTGTACATAGAGCAGCACGTCACCGACACGGACCTGCTGGAGAAGAGGAAGGTCGGGGAGAGGCCGTTCTTCTCGCCCATATCCCTGCACCCCAAGTACGCCAGGGCCCTGATCAACCTCACCGGGGTCAAGAGGGGCGGGACGGTCCTGGACCCCTTCTGCGGGACCGGCGGCATCGTCATCGAGGCCGCGGAGATGGGCATGAGGGCCATGGCGTCTGACTTCGACGAGGAGATGGTCATCGGATGCCAGGAGAACATGGACTTCTACGGCCTGGAGCTGGCCGACTTCGAGACCATAGACATCGGCGACATCGGCGACAGGTTCCACGACGTCGACGCCATCTGCACCGACCCGCCGTACGGCAGGTCCACCAAGACCGGCGGAGAGGACATAGACCACATATACGCCAGGGCAGGGGAGGCCATCCCGAAGTCGCTGAGGGAGGGCGCCAGGGCGGGCGTCGTCCTGCCGCACCCGGTGGAGTTCGACTCCATGACCCTGGAGAACATCTACCTGCAGAAGGTCCACGGGTCCCTCTCCAGGCACTACCACATCTTCAGGAACTGATCAGTCCTCGAACTCGTCGGTCACGTCGTCCCACTTGGTGACGACGGGGTCCCAACCGTCGAAGTAGGCGCGGAACGCACTGTATATCGTGTGGAAGTCCTTCGTCTTCAGCCTGTAGTGGCGTGCACCCTCCGCACCGGATATGCTGATCTCGGCGATGTAGCTGGGGCGCAGGATCATCCCGGGGTTCCACAGGGAGGTCTGGATGTAGTCGTCCCCGGAGGTTCCCTTGGACAGCACCACGAACTCGTTCTCACCCGACGTGACACCGGCCAGGGCCGAGCCTATCTCCTCCCAGTCCTGGGTGGGCCTCTCCTCGGCGGAGTCGGTCATCAGGTAGAACTCCATGGCCACCGGAGAACCCCCAACCTTTATTAGGGTCTCCTTCCGACGGATGGCGATCCCGTCAGGCCCATTTCCCAGAAGAATTGACTGTCTGGCACATCCGACGATGGTATGTATTTATATTGTGCCAACATAGTGTTAAGAGATGTTCGCAGGGCATCGTGCTGATGCCCTCTGAGCGATGAACGCGCACGCGCGTCCAAACCGGTGTGATAAGAAATGACGGTCAAACAGTACCTCCTCGACAGGATGTCCGAAGGAACCTTGCATATCGCCCTCCTCGATCCCGACAAGCAGCCGGCTGAGAAAGCCGGCGAGATGGCCAGGCACATGAAGGAGGCCGGAACCGATGCGATCTTCATCGGCGGATCCACGGGAGTGACTGCCCAGAACCTCTCCGAGACGGCCGTGGCCATCAAGGAGGCGTCCGGACTCCCCGCCATCCTCTTCCCCGGGAACGCCGAGGCCATATCCCCCGACATAGACGCCCTCCTGTTCATGAGCATGATGAACAGCTCCAAGCTCGACTGGGTCATGGGCGCCCAGGTCTACGCCGCCCCGTACATCAGGAAGCTCGGCATCGAGACCATCCCCATGGGATACATCGTCGTCGAGCCCGGCATGAAGGTCGGCGAGGTCGGGAAGGCCATGCTGGTCAAGCGCGACGACGTGAAGACCGCCGTCTCCTACGCCCTCGCGTGCGAGATGTTCGGCATGGAGCTGGCCTACCTCGAGGCGGGCTCCGGAGCCGGACAGCCCGTACCCCCCGAGATGATCCGCGCTGTGAAGGAGGCCATCTCCATCCCGCTGATCGTCGGCGGAGGCATCAGGACCCCCGAGGCGGCTGCCGCCGCCAGAGAGGCCGGAGCGGACATCATCGTCACCGGAACTCTCATCGAGCAGTGTGACGATCTAGACAAACTGAAGGCCGTCGTCAAGGCGGCGAAAGGGATCTGAGAAAATGAGTTATGACTACGATGAGGGGCCGTCGTACAACACCCCCATCTCCCCCAGGTCGCCCATGTGGCTGACCCCCGAGGAGAGGGCCGCCGGAATCCACAAGGACCTGAAGATCGCGGCCAGGAGGTACCTCTGCCCCAACTGCGGAAGGGAGTTCAGCCTGTTCCAGTCCAGGGCGGTAGCCTGCAAGGCCTGCCCCCAGGCCAGTCAGAACTGCCCCTACGTCAGATGCCCGTTCTGCGACAAGGAGTACCCGATCAGCGGATTCGTCGTCCCCGAGAGCAAGGAGGACCAGGTCCACATGTCCGCCTACGCTGACAAGGTGTTCAACAGGTGGCAGGACGCCTTCGGCAACAACAGAAGATGAACTTCTCCCCGGGGACATCCCCCGGGATCACCTTTTCTGGATGCAGAGCATCTGAGGATGCCTGTTCAGCACCGCCGCGAGGTCCATGGGCCTCGGGCGGGCCCTGTGCATCGAGCCCCCGTTCTCCGGGTCGTACGCCATGACCGCGTCCACGGCGGCTTTGCACACCTCGGCCATCGACCTGGAGCCGTCCATGAGCTCCCTGGCGACTAGCACCGCGTCCGCGACCGCACGGGTCTGGGCGGTGTCGAAAAGCCCCGAAACAGGCACGTTGACCTTGTACTCGCCGATCTCCACTGTCCTGACACCCTGGGCGGACGCACTGACCTCCTTGCGTCCCTTCTCGTAGACGATGTTCTTGGACACGGGGTACCTGGTCTTCGGAACCTGGTACGTGCGGCCGGAGGCCCTGTGATCGACCTCGGCCCTGGAGACCCTGAACCCGTCCATGACGAGCACCAGGTCCGCCAGCGACGCGGCGTCGCGGTCCCCCGACACCATCAGCACGGAGACGCCGGACTCCCCCATGGAGCTCCCGAGCTCCGATACGGGGATGAGCGAATCGTCTTCGGCGAGGAATCCGCGCCTGATGACGCATGGGTTCGAGTACTCCTCGTCCAGGACCAGAAGGCCGCAGCCCATCTCGACAGCTTCGGACATGGAGACGAGCTCCGACATCGGTGACGGGACAGACGGCTGGTTGACGGAATCAGAGCCTGCCTCCGAGGGCATGAACGCGGACACGTCGACGGAATCGGATGGACGCCCTGATTCGGCCATGACGTAGACGGCGGTGGGGTCGGTGACGACGTACTCCCTCCCGTCGCCGGGGATGTGGTTGTGGATTCCGGCGAAGACGGCGTCGGCGAGGACGGACTTCCCGCAGCGGCTGCGGCCGGTGATCACAGTGAAACCCCTCGGGAGACCCATGCCCGTGACCGGCTCCCCGTTGGGGACCTCGATGCTCACCTTCAGCGAGTCGTCGCAGTCGAAGGGCACCGCATCGGTGAGCGGGGCCAGGTCGTCGTCCCTCCTGGGGAGGATGGATCCGACCGCGATGAAGGATGCGAGGCCCATGTCCCTCAGGGACGCCCTGATGTGGTCGGCGTTCTCCGCGGTCTGGATGTGGTTGTACAGCTTTGACTGCTTGTAAGCCCTGAACATCATGGACTCGGCGACGATGCGCCCGATCCTGCCGAATATGAGCTCCTCGGTGGCCATGGCGTTGACCTTTCCGCCGGAGGATGGAAGATCCGCTGTGAACGAGACCTCCACGTAGTGCTCGGTGACCGCCACGCTGCCCCTCTCCACGACCTCCTGCCCGGGACGGGGTATGTAGACCTCCCCGCCGTCGGTCTTGGGTATGGGTGAGCGGGCGTATGTGCGGGCGCACTCCCAGAAGCGCCTGGCGATGATGTCCCTGAGGGCGGTCCTCCTGGACTCGTTTGAGTAGGTGTCCTCCGGGAAGGCGGCGGCCTTCATGGGGACCCTGACCCTCATGCGGCTGTGGCCGGCCCTGTCGTTCTGGACCTCGTCCACCAGCAGCTCGAAGGCCTCGGTGGTGAAGTTGTTGGTTATGCCCTTGTACTTGGCGAAGGGCTTCCCGTCCGCGTTGCGGAGCGTCTTGTGGAGGATCTCCTCGGATGCCATCAGCGTATCTCCAGAAGTTTGGCGTCTATCCTGGGATCGGACACCGCCCTGACCGGGCCGTCCCCGACGATCTCGCGGATGACGACCTCCATGACGAGCCAGACCACCATCCTCACACGGAAGCATCCGGTGGATGAACGGCCCTCCCTCCCGACGGACCCGTGCATGTGCAGCACCGGGTTGCCGTCCTCGTCCGGGAAGATCGTGCCTGTGCCCGTGAGCTCGCTGGGAGCGTCCACGGTGCAGACCATGGGGACTATCCTGTCCCCGACGGGCATCGTAGGCCCTGAGACATATTGGGAGCCCCCGTCCACCCCGCCGACGGCGGTGACGGTGGCGTTCCTCACGCCGTGCTCCCTGCAGAATGATTCTATGGCCTCGTGGAGGACCTCGCCGTCTTCCAGACGCAGGACGAAGACCCTGCCGTCCCTCATCTCGGCGGACCTCATCACGGAGCCTCAGCGCCAGCGGCTGTACCTGTCCAGGAGCTTGCAGATCTTGTCGTGCTCCTCCTTGGTCAGGTCGCCGGATTCCAGGAACGTCTTGACGAAGTCCTTGGCATCCTTGGTTGATACGCGGGATGCCTTGGCTATCACGGAGGCCAGGAAGGACGATGCCTTGGACGGGTCCATCGCCGAAGCCTCCAGGATCTCGTTCATGTCGTACTTGAACGGGTTGATCCTGTGCGTGTTCAGCATCGCCTGTCTCTTGGTGGACTCTTTGGTCCTCTGCTGCTTGTTCTTCCTGGCGCCTTTGTCGCCGTACTGCCCGGACGGGGCCGGGTGGTTCACGACGACCTTGTTCTTCTTCACTTCCCCTGGCAAGAATATTACTCCGTTGAGCGTCGAATCGACAGACGGTATTTATAGTAATCGCGAGCGCGCGAGGACTGGCATCGGAAACATAAAGTCGATGACGGCGATTTTGCCGGCATGTCAGACACCGACGGTTCCGTGTTCGGCGATGCTCCGAAGCGCCTCAGGAGGTTCGCCAGATGGATGTACGTCTCCATGCTGCTGATCACGTTCATCATCGCCCTGGCCGCCCTGGGGTTCGGAGAGACCAGGGACCTGGTGCTGACGATCCCCGTGATCATCGTCCTCGCGATGACGATCTTCACCGAGAGGAAGTCGGTGCACATCCCGCCTGCGCTCATCATCATGATGTGTCTGACGTTCTACATCTCCACCGCCGGCAGGATCATGCTCAGCCTGGACGTGATGAGCGACGTCACGCTGTTCATGCTGGTGGTCAACTTCCTCGTGGGGGTGAACTTCGGCCTCCTGAGCCTCATCCTCGTCTACATGTTCCTCAAGACGATGCCCGGGGTCCGCAACGAGAACCCCATGCTGGTCACGTTCTTCGTCATGGCCGCATCGGTGGCCATCTACATCTTCCTGAGGATGATCCAGTACTACATCGCCGTGTACTGGGCGGGCATGGAGCAGCTGAATCTGTCCACACTGATGGACGAGACCCTGATGGTCGTGCTCGGGTCGGCGGTCGTCTGCCTGCTGTACTACGAGGACGACAAGCACAACCTGTTCAAGTACACCCTGGACTCGTTCCTGGAGATCAACTCCGAGGCCCTGGGCATACAGGACCGCGAGAGGGAGAACGTGCTGAAGCTGATCGAGGGCGGCGAGTCGGAGAAGCTGGAGTTCAAGTCCACACTCCGCACCAACCTGGAGACGGGAGAGACCGACAAGAGGATGGAGAAGGCCGTACTGAAGACCATCGTCGCGTTCCTGAACTCCAATGGCGGGAACCTCCTCATCGGGGTGTCCGACGACGGCTCCATCTGCGGTGCTGACCTGGAGAGCTTCGACAACAAGGACAAGATGGGGCTGCACCTGACCAACCTCATCTCCAGCAAGATCGGCAACGGGTTCCTGCCCTACATCACCTTCAACCTCATCGACTTCGACGACAGGGTCGTCATCAGGGTGAGGTGCGACCCGTGCCCCCTGCCGGTGTTCTACAAGGACGGCAAGACCGAGATATTCTACGTACGCTCCGGACCGAGGACGGAGGAACTCACGGGAACGACCCTGCTGGGCTACGTCAAGAACCGCGAGAACGACAAGAACCTGAAGAAGATCAAGAAGAGGTTTTCGGACGCCGAGTCCGCCATCCCTATCCTCAGGGACGAGGACGGGGACTCAGGGGCGTCCTGAGGTCACTCCTCCTCTTCCTTCATGAGGTGGAGGGCCTTCTTGGCCTTGGAGAGCGACCTGGAGATGAGCAGGGTCATGATGACCGCGATGATCGTCACGACGATTGCGTAGACGAACATCCCAACGAGGTCGTCCTCTGTTCCGAAGACCGCCTTGATGGCCGCCTTGATTGTGTCGTTCCATGCCAGAGCCGCCACGAGACCGAACGCCGCCGTGATGAGGGAGGCGAAGGTCTCCAGAAGCTGGACCTTGAACTCGTCCGATTTCTGAGACATGGATGTGAAATAACGTTACATCGCATTTATTGATGATGCTCAAATTTCGGGATTCCGATGGTGCGGGAGAAGGGATTCGAACCCTTGAACCACTAAGGACGGGATCTTAAGTCCCGCGCCTTTGGCCAGCTCGGCCACTCCCGCTCGTGGCTGTATCGCGCTCCCCTCTTAAGCCTAGGGGTTCGGTCATATACGGGTAATCCGATGAGGGGACGATGTCCTACAGGATCCCGTCGGAGGACGACGTCGCCAAGGCGATAGAGAACGTCCTGGTCCGCACGCCCCACATGCGCTCCCAGAGGGAGCTATGCGACGCCGTCTCGGCGGAGCTGATGTGCCTCGACACGGACTACCGCATCGGGCCCGAGAGGATCCGCAGGATAGGGATCTCCAGGCAGCTCTTCAAGCTGGAGATCAGGTACGCCGACAGGGGGAGACCCGCCGGGAAGTGGTGCCCGGTCTGCGGCTCCATCCTGCTCTCAGTCAGGAACAGGACCCTGGAGGGGAAGACCGTGGAGCTCATGCGCAGGTGCAAGGTCTGCGGCTACGCGGCCAAGGGCAACAGCTCCAAACCCGCCAGGTACTCCATCGAGAGGAGGGTCTGACACGGACAGACGCGAGAGGGCCGAGAAGCTCCGCGAGGCGGAGAGGCTGCTGAACCGGGCCGCGGACCTCATGGACGAGGCCCTCAGGATGTCGGGTCTGGAGCAGCGCGCCCGCGGAAGGTCGGCGGAGGTCCGCGCCATCGCCTCCGACCCCGGCGACGACGGCAGCCTGCGCAACCTCGCCCTGGACATGGAGAGGCTGGAGGACGACCCCGGCTGGACGCAGCCCCTGGTCTCCCCGAAAAACCTCTTCGACGGCAAGCTTTAATCAGTGCCTGCTCATTCGACTGACCAGAGGGCTCAAATGAAGATTTGGGAGTTTGCGAAAGTCAACGGTTCGTCGATCAAGGTGGACAGCTGGATGTCCGACACCATGGGTCTCGTCGACGGTGGTTACGTCTACAGCACCCTTTTCAAGCATCCCGCCGCAGGTCCCAAGGACTACGAGATCATCCTCTCGGTGTTCCCGCAGGAGAACTACCGCACCCTCACGCACATCACGATGTACCTGGACGACGTCCCGGGGTCCAGCGCCCAGGCGGCCAACTTCCTCGCCGCCAAGGAGATCAACATCCTGAACTCGGTCTCCCTGAACGGCATCTCGGACACCGTCATCGTCTGGAAGCTCATGGCCGACATGAACTTCGCCGGAGAGGTCGACATCCTCAGGGAGGAGTTCGAGGCCCTCAAGGCAAAGGACGACCCCAGCGTCTCCAAGATCAGGAGGATCGACTTCAAGCCCGCCGAGATCGGGAGGCTGTTCAAGGGCAACAACTCCCCCGACGGCAACAAGGTGGAGGTCCGCCGCGGATACCCGTCCAGCATCAAGAACGACTGCTTCGACGTGGCCGACCAGTACGGGGACATCCTCAGCGACATCGACGGGCAGAACGTCCTCATCACCATGGACGCCGACTCCTGGATCTTGTCCATCACCTTCTTCAAGAAGGGCACCCGCCTCGTCAAGGTCGGGATGGAGATCCCCGACTGCCCCGGAAGCATCACCCAGGCCCTCTCGGTGATCGCCGACTGGAACGTCAACCTGATCTCCGTGTTCAGCAAGGTCAAGATCTGCTACGAGACCATGTACCTGGAGCTCGTCATGGACATCGGCAAGAGCGACAAATCCTTCCGCGACATCTGCGACCAGCTGCCTGGGGCCATGGACGTCCTCAACGGCGTGTTCCTGGTCAAGGAGCTCACAGAGCTGAACTGACATGAGGATACCCAAGACGTCCCGCAGGCCGTTCGAGCCCCTTGAGGAGCTGTACCTCGGCCGCGGAGACTACGTGGCGGGAGGCGCGCGCAGCCTGCCGTTCCTGGACCTCGACGGCGCCAGGCGCAGGAGGCCGCTGGTCTTCGGCATCGTCACCGACGACCTGGAATCCTGTCCCGCCATCGCGGCGGAGATGTTCTCCGGCAGACAAGCCGACCCTGAGGAGTGGGCGGTCATGTGGAAGGAGCTGGGGGCCGACGGCATCGCCCTGGACCTACACGGCGACCCGGACCTCGTCCGCAGGGTGTCGGACCGCACCCGTCTGCCCATAGTCGTGATGGGGGACGCCCCGGGATCGCTACCGTCCTCCGAAGAATCGGTCATGATCGTGACCGGCGACGGCGCATCGGGGACAGGCCACGCGGTGACCGCTACAGGTTCCACCGCAGAGGAGGTCTCGGCCGAATGCGGCAGACTAGAGTCGTCGGGGGAGGAGCGCATGGTCATCCTCGTCAGGGGGTTCGGCATCGGCCCGGGACTCTCGGAGGACGTGTCCCTCGTCAGGGACATCCGCGCCAGGGCCCTCGCCGGGGACCGGAACCTGCGCCATCCCGTGATGGCCGACGTGTCCGGATGCTGGAGCCGCGGGTTCGCGGATGCCAGGCTGGCGTCGATGCAGGAGGCGGAGTCCGCCCTGGCCGCCATGATGGCCGGCGCGGACATGGTGATCGTGAGAGGCCCCGGCGCGGCCGACATGGCCCGCGTGTACGGGGAAGAGTTGGCGGACCTGTGATACCATGAACGGAACTACGATCGACGGCCACAACGTGTCGGAGGACGACCGCGGGTTCGCGCTCTCCGTCTCCGACGTCCTGCCCGGGGACATGCTCTCGGACCGCCTGTCACGCATCACCGAGCTCTCCGACATCTGCAAACACCTCAGGTTCGTGTGCGTCAGGAACGACTCCATGAGCCTGGACCTGTTCAAGGATGCGGCGTCCGCCACTGCGGAGACGGGACTCGGACTCATACTCGAGTCCGGAGACCCTCTGGCACTGTACGGAGTCGTGTCGTCGCTGCCCGACCGCAGGCCCCTCCTGTGCATCACCGACGTAGAGAAGACGCAGGAGACCGCGGTGCTCTCGTCCGTCACCGGATGCCCCATGGCCGTGGGCGGCAGGGGAACCGAGGACCTGATGGAGAACGTGGAGGCGGCGGAGGGGTGCGGCGCGGCAGGGATCGTGCTCTGCCCCGGGTACACCAGCATGAAGGGCTGCCTCGAGACCAACACCGACCTGCACCGCCTAGCCTCGGAGCACTCGTTCCCCCAGTCCATGCACCCGGTCATGAGCCGCACCTGGTCGGGAGAATACGCCCTGGCCGTGGCCTCCGTCTCCGTCATGACCCACGGCTCGCTGATCGTGCTCGACGACCTGGACCCCGACGGATGCGAGGTCCTGGACTCGCTGATGAATCACTACTGATTAATCGCTGAACGTCGATTTTCCACGCATGTTCATCTCGAACTACCGCAGAACCGACACCGTCTCCTATCCTGGATTCCTTCTCTCCGCAGTCGAGATATCCGACGGGACCGGCGACGGCGTCAGCGAGGTCGAGGTGTCCAACACGATATACGAGGACAGGGACTCCATCGACGGCGTCCTGCTCCGCGGCCATGGATCGGACGTGCTCGAGATCGACGGGGTCCACAGGCTCATCAGGAACCTTGTCCCCAAGCACACGAGGGTGATCCTGGAGACCATCGGGAAGCATCCGGACGTGCTCGACGACCTCATCGGCGCCGGGTACACGCGGGACATTTCGTTCGTGTTCGACCAGTACCCGGTGAAGACTCAGCTGGATTCGCTGGAGGTCGCCAGGAACGGGGACTGCGGGTTCGCGGTCACCCTCATACTGGACCCCTCGCGCATGACCCTAGAGGACGCGCACGACCTGGTCTACAGCGCCAGGGACGCGGTGCAGATACAGCTCAGGCGTCCGGCGGTCGAGGTGGACAAGAAACGCTACAGGAAGAACGACATGATGGCCCTGGCCAAATCCTTCAGGGAAGTGGCCAGGGATGTGAAGATCTTCTGAGCTCAGCTGCAGAAGTTGGCGAGGACCGCCCCGTTCGCGGCCGCGAGCGAGCGGCTGCTCTCGTTGACGTACCTCTTGGGAACGTCAACCTCGTCCTTGAAGCGGGCGATGACCTTCGGGTCCTTGGCGAATATGCCCGCCGAAAGCCCGCACTCGGTGTCCTGGATCTCCTCGAAGGCGCGGTCCAGGGACTCCACGACCTTCACGTTCAGGACCGGCAGCCCGGAATCCATGAAGCAGAGGTCGTTCTCGTCGTCCAGTCCGGACACGACTATGGGCGACACGTACAGGTCTGAGGCCACATCCATCGCGGCGGGGGCCTTCGATATGGTGAACGGCATGTTCTCCGTCGCCAGGTCCCTGAAGCGCTTGGCAGCGTCCTTGCTGATGATCGGTCCCGCGAAGGTCGTGTCGTCCACGGGGTCGCCGATGCGGAGGTCCTTCATGATCTCCGAGACGGCCCCCATGAAGCGCTTCTGGTCCTCGGCGGTGACTATGACCTTGGAGCAGGAGTACAGGCGCTGTCCGCTGAAGGCGAACGCGGACTCCACCACCGCCTTGGCTGCGGCCTTCATGTCCGCGGGCCTGTAGACGATGGCGGGGTTCATGCCCTTGATGTCGTTGATGAACCTGAGCTCGTCGTCCACCTGGAGGAACATGAGGTCCTCCAGCCTGTCCCCGGACCCGCTGGCGGCGATGCCGACCACGCGCATATCATTGGCGAGCTCCTCGGTGGACTCGTCCTTCCTGTCCACGATCAGGCTGAGCACCCCTCCGGGCAGCCCGTACCTCTCCATGACCTCGTAGAACGAGTAGATCGGGAGGGGGCAGTGCTTGGACGGGTTCATGACCACGGTGTTCCCCGCGACCATCGCGGCGACGGCGTACGCCACAGGAGACGCCATGGGGGAGTTGTGTGCGGAGATGACCGCCCAGACCCCGAGAGGCCTGCCCTTGAAGGACTTGGCCTCCTCCAGGATGCCCTCTACCGCGGCGATGAGGGAGTCCACCTCGGACAGGGCGTCCTCGCGGACCATTCCCGCGCTCACGGTGACCATCGCGGCGTAGTACAGCCTCCTGGCCTTCAGGAGCTTCAGGTACTGCTCGAAGTACGCCGCGCGCTCGGCCACCGGGACCTTGGACCAGGTCTCGAACGCGGACTTGGCGGCGGTGACGGCCTCCACCATGATGCCTTCCTCGGGCTCCTGGAACCTTCCGTACGAGATCGACTCGTCGATGGGGCTGGTGATGATGAAATCGTTGCCCGATGCGACCTTCATCCCGCCGTAGTAGCTGGGGAAGTCCTTCTTCTCTCCCCCGAGGACCTGGTCGATCTGCTTCTCGTATTCCCTTCCCTCGTCGGTGGTCTGCAAATCTGGATAGTCTGCCATGATGGCGGACGTATCGGGGACGCAGGATATGAAGATGTGACCTCTAAAAATTGGGAGATGGTGGACCCGGCCGGATTTGAACCGGCGACCTCCGCCGTGTGAAGGCGACGTCATAACCCCTAGACCACG
>CALUOK010000012.1 GCA_944322255.1 Candidatus Methanomethylophilaceae archaeon
GATCATGTCTGGAGTATCGGGGAATTGATGTCTTTTTATTATAGACAAAATATCAACTAAAAAGTATCACATTACCATGACACAAATCAAAATGTTAAGAACACAACTTATATTGTGTAGCCATAGTCAGATTTGCAGGGAGACTCAGCGAACTGGAGAAGTCCGCCAAGGACAACGGCGTTCTCATGTACGGAATGGATGAGATCATGGGCAGGATCCCCGCGCCCGAGATATCGTCAGTCAACCAGGTCATCTGAGGGCCAGTGATAAATCCAAGAGGGTATTGAAGGGCATGGAGTCCGACTTCGAGATGGAGGTCCGCCAGTTCCTGGCCAGGAGACCGTTCGGATACAGGATGGTGCCTGTCGAGAAGCTGGAACTCTTCTGCGCCGCCCTGACCCACGACAGCTACACTAACGAGCGCGGTGGCGAGAGCTACGAGAGGCTGGAGTTCCTGGGGGACGCCATCCTGGAGTTCGTCGTCTGCGAGGAGGTGTACCTCCGCACGGGCCTGATGGAGGGTGCCATGACCGATTTCAAGCAGGACAGGGTGGCCAACCGCAGGATCTCCGAGAGGGTGCTGGCGTACGGCCTGGACATAGACGCGATCATGAGGGTCGGCGGGGGCCACAGGAACCCGGACGGCACCAAGTCCGTCGAGGAGAACATGCGCGCCGACTCATTCGAGGCCCTTCTGGCCGCCGTCTATCTCACATACGGGATGGACGAGGTCCGGCGCCTGGTGTCCGAGGTGTTCGGCGACGCCGGGTCAGGCCTCGATCCAGCCGAGAGCCGAGGTCCTGCCGTCCCTGAACCGGACCGCCGAGTAGTCGATCGGCTCCGAGGGGTGCCTGCCAATGCAGGGCGCGTCCCCACGGGATATCCAGCTCAGGATCCTCTCGTTCATGCCCCCGTACATGTCTATCGCGCGGTCTATCAGGGCGACGTCCTCGGGTGTCAGGAGGGAGAGGACGGGGGACGGATGTGCCGAGTACTCGACGGCTCCGTGGCGGAACGAGACCCTGAGCATCTTCCTGCGGGTCAGTTCGTCGAGGAGGAAATCGAACCCTGCAGGTTCGGGGCCCCCGTTCGCCAATATGTATCCGGAGCCGGAGATGGACTCCCCGCGGAGCTCGTAGCTTCCGAAGTCGCTGAAGTAGCACAGCCTGCAGAGCATGACCCTTCCGAAGTTGCGTCTGCCTTCGCACCTGGAAACTATGTGCAGAACCATGGCTCCGAGCCTGTCCTCTCCCTTCATGCACCCTGTTCCGCATCCACAGTATATCGGGGTTCCACACGGGATGTCGGTCCGTGAGCGAGCGCTCATACACGCTCCGAGCATTCTCCGGGGAGCTCCGTCGATTCTCCCGACTATATGGAGATTACAGGGAACCTACTTATTAGCGTCAAGCGCGATGCCGTCCCCGTGCAAGACATCATAGCCGAGACATCGGAGAGGATACGCGACATGACCATCCGCGGAGCCGGGAGGATAGCCCGCGCAGGAGCGGACGCCATCGGCAGGTTCGCGGAGACGTACCAGGGCAACGACATGGAGGTCTTCAGGGAGGACCTGAGGGCGGCCACCAGAACCATCCTGGACTCCCGCCCGACGGCGGTGTCCCTCTGGAACGGGGTCCACTCCACCATAATGGGGGTGGACGACGCCGCGTCCGTGGACCAGGCCAGGGAGATCCTGATGCGCAACGCACGCGCGTTCTGCGAAAGGTCCGAGAAGGCGGTGGAGACCATCGCCCGCATCGGCGCCAAGAGGATCAGGGACGGCGACTCCGTCATGACCCACTGCAACAGCAGCGCCGCGCTGGGAGTCATCAAGGAGGCCCACCGCCAGGGCAAGGAGTTCAGGGTGTTCGCCACCGAGTCCCGCCCCTGGAGGCAGGGGATCCTGACGGTCACCGAGCTGGCGGAGGCCGGCGTGGACGTGACGTTGATCATCGACAGCGCGGTGCGCTACGTGATGAACGACATCGACGAGGTGTTCGTCGGGGCCGACACCATCACGTCCCACGGCGCGGTCATAAACAAGATCGGCACCTCGCAGCTGGCCCTGGCGGCCCACGAGGCCAGGACCAACTTCTTCGTGTGCGGGGAGACGTACAAGTTCTCCCCCATGACGATGTTCGGCGACATGGTGGAGATAGAGGAGAGGGAGACCTCCGAGGTCGTGAGGCCCGGGGAGATCCCGGAGTCGGTCAAGATATTCAACCCGGTCTTCGACAGCACGCCCGCGCAGTACATAGACGCCATAATCACCGAGGTGGGCATGGTCCCGCCCACGGCTGTGTACAGCATAATGGTGCGCCAGCTGGGAGACGCGGTCTTCTACAAGGAGTGATGGAGATGGAGAGCTATTCCTACCTGCACCTCGGCGAGCCCGAGGACCCTGAGAAGTATGTGGTCTGCAAGTACAGGGTGACCACGGACCTTCCGATGGAGAAGGCCGCCGAGGCGATCGCCGCGGAGCAGTCCACCGGGACGTGGACCGGCATATCGACGCTGGACCACACCATATTCGACCACCTGGGCGCGAGGATCACGTCCATCGAGGGGGACATCGTGACCGCGGAGTTCCCCGCAGAGGACTTCAGCATCGAGGTCGGGTCCGTCCCGCAGATCCTCAGCGTGATCTCCGGCAACCTGTTCGGCCTCGGCGCGCTGAAGGGCGTCAGGCTGGAGGACGTCACCTTCCCGAAGAGCATCCTGGAGCAGTTCAAGGGACCCAAGTTCGGGGCCCAGGGCATCAGGGAGATGCTGGACCGTCCGGAGAAGCCCCTGGTGGGGACCATAGTGAAGCCCAAGATAGGGCTGTCCCCCGAGAAGACCGCCGAGTACGTCTACGAGGCCGGAGCCGGAGGGCTCACCAACTCCAAGGACGACGAGACCCTGGTGGACCAGGCGTTCTGCCCGATAGAGGACAGGACGGTGAAGGTCGTCGAGGCGCTGGACAGGCTGGAGTCGGAGGGCCACAAGATGATGCACGCCATCAACGTGAGCACCCGCGGCGACAGGATAGTCGAGCTAGCGGAGAAGGTGCAGGGCTGGGGCGCCAGGGAGATCATGGTGGACGTCATCACGTGCGGGTTCGGGGCCGTCCAGGCCCTGGCCGAGGACCCATCCATCAAGGTGCCCATCCATGTCCACAGGACCATGCACGGCGCGTTCACCAAGGACCCGCGCCACGGTGTCGCCATGCTGCCCCTGACCAAGCTGGTCAGGATGGTGGGGGGCGACGCGCTGCACATCGGGACCCTGGGCGTCGGGAAGATGACCGGTGCAAAGGCCGACGACGGCAACCTGCAGGCCTGTCTGGGCGACGACGTCCCCTACAGGGCGGTCATGCCGGTCTGTTCCGGCGGCGTCCATCCGGGACTGGTCGACGAGATCGTCAGGCGCGCGGGGAAGAACGTGCAGATCCAGGCCGGAGGAGGCGTCGCGGGACACCCCGGAGGCGTCCGCGCCGGCGCGATGGGCATGAGCCAGGCCGTGGACGCGGCCTTCCTGGGCATACCGCCCGAGGAGTACGCCAGGGACCACAGGGAGCTGGCGATCGCACTTGAGACATGGGGATCGAGATGAAGCTGAAAGCTAGGAACTACGACATAGACGCGTCGGAGCCCACCGTGCTCCTCCACGACAGGGACTGCGAGGAGATAGGCGTCAAGGAGAACGACCGCGTGAGCATCACGGGCGCCAGGAACGCCGTCGCCCTGGTCAGCCGCTCGGACACCCTGGTGGAGGAGGGCGTGATCATGATGCCCTCAGCGCTCCTGCAGAGGTGCGGCGTCAGGGACGGCGAGGACGTGAACGTCGTCTACTGCCAGAACCCCGACTCCGTCAGGTCGATACGCAGGAAGATGGACGGCGAGAAGCTGTCCAAGGAGGAGATCGAGTCCATCGTGGTGGACATCCTGAACAACAAGCTGTCCAAGATCGAGATCTCCGCATGGCTCACCGCCCTGTACATCAACGGCATGGAGATCGAGGAGATCGCCGACTTCACCAGGGCCATGGCCAACACCGGCGACATCATCGAGTTCGACAGCCCGCAGGTGTTCGACTTCCACAGTCTGGGAGGCGTCCCGGGCAACAAGATCACCCCCATCGTCGTGTCCATCGTGGCCGCGGCGGGAGTCATGATACCAAAGCTGTCGTCCCGCGCCATCAGCAGCGCATGCGGGACGTCCGACTTCGTGGAGACGTTCTGCGACGTCGCCATGGACGCCGACAGTCTCAAGCGCGTGACCGAGGAGGTCGGGGGCGTGTTCGCCTGGGGAGGGTCCATGAACCTGGCCCCGGTGGACGACATGGTCATCAAGATCGAGCACCCCCTGGGCATCAACCCCAGGGCGCAGATGCTGGCGTCCATCATGAGCAAGAAGGTGGCCGTCAGCACCACACACCTGCTGGTCGATGTGCCCACCGGTGCCGGGACCAAGGTCCCCACGATCGAGGACGCCAGGTCCTACGCCCGCGACCTCATGGACCTGGGTGAGAAGCTGGGGATGCACGTGGAGTGCGCCATCACGTACGCCGACCAGCCCGTCGGCAACGCGGTGGGTCCGAAGCTGGAGGCCAGGGAGTGCATAAGGATCCTGGAGGGCGAGAAGCATCCGGCCAGCGTGGTCGAGAAGGCCTGCGACTGCGCCGGGATAATCCTGGAGATGGCGGGCATACCCAACGGGTCCGCCAAGGCGAGGGAGATCCTCGAATCCGGGGAGGCCCACAGGAAGTTCATGGAGATCGTGGTGGCGCAGGGCGGCGACCCGAACCTGAGGTCCGACGACCTCGTGCCCGGGGAGTTCTCAGAGGACATCGTCTCCTCCAAGTCGGGATACATCCACTCGATACACAACAAGGACATCGTGGCCATCGCCAAGGCCGCCGGGGCGCCTAACGACAAGGGCGCCGGCCTGATGATCTACAAGAAGAAGGGCCAGAGGGTGGAGGCCGGGGAGACCCTGTTCACCATCTACGCCGACAACGAGGCCAAGCTGAGGCGTGCCAGGGAGACCGCCATGAAGTACCCGCCGATGGACATCGAGGGCATGCTTTTGAAGAGGGTCTCCTCCGTCCCCGTCAGATGACAAGGAGACTCTACTTCACGGTGGACGCCGACCGCGACGCGAACATCCCGATCCCGGGGGTATCAGCGGCCGGCTCCATCGACCGCGGTTCCGGGACGGGGCCGCGCTTCACCTCCTCCGAGAGGGGGATGTCCGTGCTGGCCGACCTGCTGGACGACCTCGGCGTCAGGGGGACCTTCTTCATGGAGGGGCGCACCGCAGAGGTCACCGAGTGCTCCGTGCTGTCGGGGCACTGCATAGGACTCCACGGCTACGACCACGAGGACCTCCTGGGTACAGAGACCGGCGTGGTCCCCGATGTGAGAGAGGTGCTGAGGAGGGGCTACGACGCGGTGTCCGACGCGCTGTCCAGGCCCACGTGCTTCAGGGCCCCGTACATGACCGCGGACAGGTCCGTCCTGGAGGCGGTCAGGGAGCTGGGGATAACCGCCGACTCCTCGTTCTACACGTCGGTCGGAGGCCCCACCGACCCCTACGAGCTGCACGGGATGACAGAGTACCCCGTCCCCAAGACGAGGGACTCCCGCGGTAAGACCATCGCGGCCTACCTGTGGCCCATGCACGAGGGGCGGAGGGTGCCCGAGGACTATGTCCGCATGGCCGAGGGCATGACCACGCTGGTCCTGGCGACCCACACCTGGCACATGGTCGAGACCAGGGACGGAGGGGTCATGGGGCCGGGCTGGGTGAGGGAGAACGCCGAGAGGGTCCGTGATGTGATCTCGGGCATCCTCGACCTCGGGTTCGAACCATCGGTCATCGGCTGATCCCGCGGCCCCTTGCCAGGAATTCTTGAGAGGGTTGCGCCGGACCTTGTCATGGGTCCGGCATGGAACGGTCATGCGATCGTTCCGGTGCCTTCGTGTTCTCCGTCGGGGATCCTCGCGACGACCGTCAGCAGGACCAGTCCGATGACGAACAGCACCACCAGCGACAGGATGCCGTAGGACATGCTGCCGGTGAGCTGGCTGATCGCCGAGACCATGAATGTTCCCATGAAGGACGCACCCTTGCCGAAGATGTCCATGAGTCCGAAGAACTCCCCCGCCTTCCTGGGTGGGATGATCTGGGAGAAGTACGACCTGGACATGGCCTGGATGCCTCCCTGGAACATCCCGACGCAGATGGCCAGCATGAAGAACTGCGTCATGTTCTCCATGAACGACGCGTACACGGTGATGCAGGCGTAGGCCACGATGCAGAGCATCAGCAGTCTCACTATGCTCCTGCCCTGTGCCAGCCTTCCGAAGGCGATGGTGCAGGGGAATGCGACGATCTGGGTCACCAGCAGCGCCACCAGCAGCATGGTGCTGTCCAGCCCGATGGCCTCCCCGTACGCGGTCGCCATCTCGATGATGGTGTACACCCCGTCGATGAAGAAGAAGAACGCGATGAGGAACGCGAACGCCTTCTTCTCGGCCCTGGCGTTCCTGACGGTCCCCGCCAGGAGCCTGAAGGCGTTGACGGACGCCTCGCCGCCCTCGACGTAGTGGGTCTGCCTGTACCTCCTGAGCAGGGGGATGGTGACGACGGCCCACCAGGCGGCGATGATGATCAGGGAGATCGTCATGGCGGAGCCCATGGTGAGCCCGAAGGACTCGCATCCCAGGATCAGCACCAGGCAGACCACGAACGGGATGCAGCTCCCGATGTAACCCCACGCGTAACCTGCGGCGGACACCCTGTGCATGTTCTCCACGGGTGTGACGTCCACCAGCATGGAGTCGTAGAACACCAGGCTCAGTGAGTATCCCAGCCTGGTTATCACCAGGACTATCAGGAACACCAGCCATTCGTTGACGAACCCCAGCGCGGCGCAGCCGACCACACCGACGGCCAGGGCGCAGGAGAACAGCCTTATCTTCATGCCCCTGCGGTCGGCGACCGCTCCGAGGACCGGGCCCAGCAGGGCGCAGGCGATGGTGGCGATGGACGCCGCGTAGCCCCAGTAGGCGAGGTAGTCCACGGAGCTCAGGTCCTCGCCGGCTATGGAGTTGAAGTAGATCGGGATGATGGTGGACAGCATCAGCGTGAACGCGGAGTTGCCCACGTCGTACATGACCCACGACCTCTCGGTCACGGTCAGCTTGAAGGAGGACATCGCATCACTCCACGCTGAACGTGCGGTCGAAACGGGTGCACAGGGCGTCCTTCCGACCGGCGAGGTAGGCGTGCAGGTCGCGTATGAGCTCCACCGACAGGTCCGCGGACTCGCCGTAGAGCTCGGTGAGCCTGGCGTTGCTGGCGTCGCACGCCGGGTCGCCCTCCGCGTTGAGGACCAGGCCGATCATGTCGTCGTAGTTGCCGGATTTCCTCAGCGTCCTGGCGATCATCCACCTCTTCAGCCTCCCGGGGCAGATGAGGAGTTTGTTGTAGCGGACCATGTCCTCCAGGGCCCTCCTCACCTGTTCGGCGCTGACCCCGGGGAAGAACTCCGAGATGACGCGGGCGTTATCCTCGGTCGGATGGATGTGGGGTACCAAGTCCTGTCTGACAGGGTCCTTCCCGTCCTCCACCAGGAGCATCCTGTCGAACTCGCCCTCGATCTTGGTGTGGGCGACCCCGTTGGCGTGGATGTAGTCCTCTATGAACGGATGGCAGGTGCTGTCCAGGGCGAAGTGGCAGACGAATCCCATGAGGTACGCCTCCCCAGCGTCGCAGTCGTCCATCCCCGAAAGCGTGTCGCGCGCCGGGCCGAAGAAGTCCCTTCCGGGGAACCTGTGCATGGAGAACCCGACCTGGCTGGTGGGGTTCCTGTGGAGGGCGTCGTAGTAGAACAGTATGTCCGGTCCGTGCAGGCCGATGTCGTACAGTTGTCTGTGTCCCTCGGCGATGGCGCGGAGGTCGGGGTCCAACCGCTGGAGGACGTCCCTCCCGAGCCTGTAGTGAGCGTAGGTGGATGGCATGATCAAGCACCGGGGCTTCCGCCCCAACGACATCAACGGACACAACGATATGATGTCTGTCGATGGACTCCATATAGAGCTCCGTCGTATATGTAGAATGAAGAAGGGAGTAAGGAGTTTAGTGGAATCTTGTTCGGAGTCCGAAGCATCCCTCGATTCCGGCCGTTGTCAGGCTCCGAGTTTCGCGGTGAAGTCCTTCATGATCCCGGGGATGTCGATGCTCTGGGGGCACACCTCCGCGCACTTCCCGCAACCGATGCAGGACGAGGGCTGCCTGTCCTGCGGGACGGCGGCCAGCGCCATCGGGGCGATGAACCCGCCGCCGGTGAACACGTGCTCGTTGTAGAGCTCGATCATGCGCGGTATGTCTATGCCCTTGGGGCAGTGGCTGAGGCAGTACTTGCAGGCGGTGCAGGGGGCGGCCTTGGCGTCGACCATGCTTCTGCCCAGTGCGAGGAGGTTCTCCACCTCCTTGCCCTCCAGAGGTCTGTCCTGCTCGCAGATCGCGATGTTCTGGCTCATCTGCTCCAGGTTGGATGCGCCCGAGAGGATGACGGTGACCTCGGGGATGGACTGCAGGAACCTGAACGCCCATGCGACGGGGGTCTCGTCGGGCCTCATGCCCTTCAGGACCTCCGTTTCGGCATCGGAGAGGTTGGCCAGGCGCCCGCCGCGCACCGGCTCCATGACCCAGCAGGGGATGCCCATGCTCCTCAGGAGCTCGACCTTGGCCTTCGCGTCCTGGAACCCCCAGTCGACGTAGTTGAGCTGGACCTGGCAGAACTCCATGTCCTTCCCGTAGGCGTCGAGGAAGCGCTTCATGACGTCGTAGCTCCCATGGACGGAGAATCCCAGGTGGGTGATCCTGCCGTTCCTCTTCTGCTCCATCAGGTAGTCGTGGATGCCGTACTTCGGGTCGAGGTAGGCGTCGATGTTCAGTTCGCAGACGTTGTGGAACAGGTAGAAGTCGAAATGGTCCACGCCGCATTTCCTGAGCTGCTCCTCGAAGATCTCCTCCACCTTGTCCATGTTGGACAGGTCGTATCCGGGGAACTTGTCCGCCAGGTAGTACTCCTCACGGGGATGGCGCGACAGGGCCTTGCCGATCACGGTCTCGGAGTTCCCTCCGTGGTAGCCCCATGCGGTGTCGAAGTAGTTCACGCCGTGTTCGATGGCGTAGTCCACCATCTCGAAGGTCGCGGCCTCGTCGATCCTGGAGTCGTCGCCGTCCACCACCGGGAGGCGCATCGCGCCCATGCCGTACAGCGAGAGTTCCTTTCCTCTGAAGTCCTTGTAGATCATAGTAGTGAGCCTCTTGTCGATAGGCGTCGGATGACACTCAACATAGATAAATTATTGGAGTTAACTCAAAGACAAGGTACAATGTGCCAGACATGCAGCACTTGCCGTATGACAACGGGAAAACGGCCAGACAACGGGAACGGTTCCTCTGGCACGCGCACGTTTCGTCCTCGCGGGCGCGACTGGGCGCGGGTATAATATATACTGGACCCATTGAGCGCCCGGTGCTTAGAAATGACTGCGAAGCTCATCCTCGGGAAGGAGGTCTCTGAGGAGATCTACGGGGAGCTCAGACAGAGAATCGAGGCCTTGAAGGCCAGGGGCGTCACGCCCGGACTGGCGGTCGTGCTCGTGGGGGAGGATCCCGCGTCGCAGGTGTACGTCAGGAAGAAGGGCGAGATGTGCGAGGAGCTGGGGATGAAGTCCCTGACAGTCCTCATGCCTGAGGAGACCACCCAGGAGGAGCTTCTCTCCAAGGTGGCGGAGCTGAACGCCGACCCGTCCATACACGGTTTCCTGGTGCAGCTGCCGCTTCCCGACCACATAGACGAGGAGGCCGTCATCAACGCGATCGACCCTTCCAAGGACGTGGACTGCTTCCACCCCTCCAACGTCGGCAGGATGCTCATCGGCAACCCCGACTTCCTTCCGGCGACGCCCGCCGGGGTCCAGCAGATGCTGGTCAGGTCCGGCGTCGATACCGCGGGGAAGCATGTGGTGGTCGTCGGAAGAAGTAACATCGTCGGCAAGCCCATGGCGGCCATGATGGTCCAGAAGGGCGCCGGCGCGGACTCCACCGTGACAATCGTCCATTCCAGGACCCCGAACCTGGCCGAGATGACCAGGTCCGCGGACATCCTGATCGTGGCGATCGGCAAGCCGCGCTTCGTCACCGCCGACATGGTGAAGGACGGCGCCGTGGTCATAGATGTGGGCACCAACAGGGTCGCCGACCCGACCCATCCCAAGGGGAGCAGGCTGGTCGGCGACGTCGATTTCGAAGCGGTCAAAGAGAAGGCGTCCTACATAACACCCGTTCCGGGCGGCGTCGGACCGATGACCATATGCATGCTGATGGCCAACGCCGTCAGGGCCGCCGAGAGGGTGGTAGAGTGATAAGGGAATGCGAGGAACACGGCTATTTCAGGAGCGAGAGGTGCCCCTACTGCGGGGACGAGGGCAAGTTCATAATGTCCGATTTCGAGGTCGAGAAGATCGGAAGGACCCTCGCGGCCATCCTCAGGCACGGCAAGTTCGGTCTGGAGATGGACTCCCAGGGCAACGTGTCCCTGAAGGAGGTCATGGCCAAGATCCGCGAGCGCAACCCCCGCATGAACTGGCTCAGGGCCAGGCACATCGAGGCCCTGGTGGAGACCGACCCCAAGGGGAGGTACGTGGTCTCCAACGGCAAGATCCGCGCCACCTACGGGCACACCATCCCGCTGGACATCAGGCTCGACTGCGAGAACATCCCCGACGAGCTCTTCTACCCGGCCACCCCCGAGGAGGCGGAGCTCATCCTGGAGTCCGGCATCTTCCCGTCTGACCGCGCCATGGTCCACCTGTCCCTGACGTACAGGGACGCACTGAGGGCCGGTTCCGTCCGCACGGAGGACCCCGTGATCCTCGTGATCGACACCGGGGTCTGCATGGAGCTCGGCTCCGACATCGGCAGGGCGGCCAAGACGGTGTACCTCTGCAGGAGCGTCCCCGCTGACGCCATCGATATAGCCGATCCCGAGGACTGGGACACGGAA
The DNA here is from genome assembly GCA_944322255.1 of Candidatus Methanomethylophilaceae archaeon. Lineage (GTDB taxonomy): Archaea > Thermoplasmatota > Thermoplasmata > Methanomassiliicoccales > Methanomethylophilaceae > Methanoprimaticola. The sequence continues at coordinate 11,071 of CALUOK010000012.1, forward strand.
GAGGAGGACGAGTGACATGGTACAGGTTCTCAGGCCGGACGAGGTCCAGGCCAAATACGGCCCCATGTTCTGCCGCGGGTTCTACACGCTCGTGGACGAGGAGCACGGCAGGGCCCAGATCATAGAGAAGTGCGTCGCCAAGGGTCCCGGCGAGTGGGACATCGTCAACAGGCGCCGCACCAATGGCGTGATCGAGGACATCCGCATGGAGTCCAACATGCTCGTCATGGACACGATCATCGGCGAGAGGGAGCTGAACTTCGGCCCCGTCGCCACCGAGATGGGCGGACAGGGGCTCAAGGCCCTGAAGGTCGAGGGAGACGAGGTCCGCACCACCTGGTACGGGATCGCCGGCGCGTCCGTAGGCATCGGCGCATGCATCCCGCAGTGCCCCGACGTCATACGCACGGAGTACCCGGACGACTTCCAGATGGGCGGGGCCCACAGGGCCCACGTCGACATAATCACGCCCAAGCTGGTCCGCGTCATCATCGGCATAGACGACACCGACACCAAGGAGAAGGGGGCGTCCTGGGTCGCGTCCCTGAAGCTGGGCACCCAGTGCCCCATCGGGCACTTCATCGAGCACAAGATCATCCAGCTCAACCCGAAGGTCCCCAACAAGACCACCAACTGCTGCTCCACCGCGGTGTCCTTCGCGGTGAGGGAGGACGAGATCCCGGCGCTGATCGAGTTCGCCGTCGACTTCATCAGGAAGGAGTCCTACTCCGAGGACGCCGTCATCACGGTCTACCAGGGCCTAAAGGTGCCGGAGCCCCTCAGGGACTTCGGATGGAGCTGCAAGTCCGTCCTCTACACCCTGGACGACGCCGTCCGCGTGGCCGAGGAGAACGGCGTCCAGATCATCAGCGTCACGGGAATGAAGGGAGTCATAGGCGCCGTCGCCGCCATCGGCTGCTTCGACCTCGGCGAGAGGTCCGCCGGAATCCCCGAGGACTTCGAGTGATCCCATGGAAGTCCCCCGCCTGATCACCGACAGGGCCTACTCGACGTACGAGTCGATGATCGAGAAGGAGGTCGCCTCCGGCGAGATGCCGAAGCACATCGCCATAATCATGGACGGCAACCGCAGGTACGCGGAGGAGGTCCTGGGGGCGGAGCCCAAGGAGGGGCACAAGCTCGGACGCCAGAAGCTGGACGAGGTCCTGCACTGGTGCCTGGACCTGGACATACATATCCTCACCGTCTACGCCTTCTCCACCGAGAACTTCAGCCGCGGGGAGGATGAGGTCAGCTATCTGATGGAGCTCCTGGAGCAGTCCCTCTACGAGTTCGCCGACGACCCCGAGGTCCACAGCCACAGGGTCGCCATCAACGTGATCGGCGACGTCACCATGCTGCCGGAGGGGGTCGTGAAGGCGATGGAGTACGCCAGGGAGCGCACGTCCGAGTACAAGGACAACTGCCTGAACATGGCGATAGCCTACAGCGGCAGGCAGGACATAGCCAACGCGGTCCGCAGGATAGCCAAGGACGTGGTCGACGGGGTCATCGAGCCGGAAGACATCGACGAGTCCCTGATCTCCAACTACATCTCCACCACCGGCCTGCCCGACCCGGACCTGGTGCTCCGCACGTCGGGCGAGGTCCGCATATCCAACTTCCTGCTCTGGCAGATGGCCTACTCCGAGCTGTACTTCGCGGACGTGTACTGGCCGGGCTTCAGGCACATCGATTTCCTCAGGGCGATAAGGACGTTCCAGCAGCGCAAGAGGCGCTTCGGCAAGTGATCACATGAGGTCAGACATAATCTTCCTCCACGCACCCAGTGTATACGATTTCAGGAAGAAGCCCATCTTCTACGGGCCGGTCAGCGACGTCATACCGTCGTCCCCCGTCTTCGAGATGTACCCCGTGGGCTTCATGACCATTTCGTCCCATCTGGAGGCCGCAGGGTTCAGGACCCGCATCGTGAACATCGCGGTGCAGATGCTCCAGAGCGAGAGGTTCGACGCGGAGGAGAGGATCCGCAAGCTGGACGCCGACGTCTTCGCCATCGACCTCCACTGGATGCCCCACGCTCACGGCGCCATAGAGCTGGCGAAGATCGTCAAGAAGCACCATCCGGACGCCAAGGTGGAGTTCGGCGGCCTCACGTCCTCCTACTTCTACGAGGAGCTGATCCAGCGTCCCGAGGTGGACCTGGTCATGAGGGGCGACACCACCGAGGTCCCGACGGTCATGATGATGGAGGCCCTCCAGAAGGGAGGGGACCTGTCGGCGGTGCCCAACCTAGTCTGGAAGGACTCAGAAGGGAAGGTGCACGACAACGGCCTCACGTACTCGCTGGAGAGCCTCGACGAGATCAAGTTCGACTACGGCACCATGATCAAGGGCGTCCTGAGGAACATGGATATCAAGGGGGCCCTGCCATGGTACGGCTGGGACAAGCTCCCGCTGACATCCGTGTTCACGGTCAGGGGCTGCAGCGTCAACTGCGCCGAGTGCGGAGGGTCCCACTTCGCCAACGGCCGTGTGGTCTGCAGGCGCAGACCCGCGTTCAGGAGCCCGGAGAAGCTGGCCGAGGACATAGACACCATACAGTCCTATCTCGACACGCCGGTGTTCATAGTCGGCGACCTGAGGCAGCAGGGCATGGACTACGCCGACAGGTTCCTGAAGGAGTGCAGGGAGCGTCGCATCAGGAACCACGTGGTCATCGAGCTGTTCAACGGAGCCAACGACGAGTACTTCCAGAAGATCGACAGGTCCATGGAGGGGGGATGGTCCATCGAGTTCTCCCCCGACTCCCACGACGAGAAGGTCAGGCTGGCACTCGGCAAGGGCTACACCAACGAGGCCATCGAGAAGACGATCCCGGCGGCGTTCAGGAACGGATGCTTCCGCTTCGACCTGTTCTACATGAACGGCCTGCCCTTCCAGGACCGCGAGTCCGCCATGGACAGCGTCAGGGCCTCCAGGAAGCTCTGGGGCCTGGTGGGGAGGGACGACGGCCTGTTCATCTACAACGCCCCCTTCGCACCCTTCGTGGATCCGGGCAGCAGGGTCTTCGAGGAGCCCGAGAAGTGGGGGTACACCCTGAGGGCACGCACCCTTGAGGAGCACAGGCGCCTGCTGGACAACCCGTCGTGGAAGCACGTCCTGTCCTACGAGACGAAGTGGATGACACGCGACGACGTGGCGGAGATATCCTACGACGCGGCAGTGGAGCTCGCCCGTTGCGAGCACGACGCCGGCCGCATAGACGACGCCACGATGGACCAGCGCATAGAGAGGACGGAGTTCGCCCGCGACCTCATGCACAGGGTCGACGAGATAATGGCCATCCCCGACCCGGAGGAGAGGGAGGCCCGTCTCTGGGAGACCAAGGATGAGGGGACCCGCATGATGAACTCCACCGTCTGCAACAAGAAGGACCTGGACTGGGAGGCCGGGTCCATATGGTCCAACGGCCCCCGCGTCGCGGTGGGTCTGCTGAAGTCGATGTTCAGGTGAGCGTCACCTGCTCATGTCGCGGGACCTCTCCACGGTGGCGTCCACCGCGGCGATCATCGCCGAGCGGAGACCCAGGTCCTCTGCGGCGCGGACGCCCACGATGGTGGCGCCTCCAGGTGAGCAGACCTCGTCCCTGAGCACGTCCGGGTGCTTCCCGGTCTCCAGCACCATCTTGGCCGCACCGAGCATGGACTGCGCGGCCAGCCTTATCGAGTCCGCCCTGGAGAGGCCGTTCAGGACGCCTGCGTCGGACATGGCGTCGATAACCATGTAGAGGAAGGCAGGCGAGCTGCCGGCGATCCCGGTGATGGCGTCCATGTAGTCCTCCCTGACCTCCACGGCGAGTCCCACGGCCTCGAGGATCGAGGCCACGCGGGCCCTGTCGGAATCCGTCAGGGACTGGTCGCAGCAGTACCCCATGGCACCCTCGAGGACCATGCAGCAGTGGTTGGGCATGACCCTCACATTCTTGGTGTCTGGCACATATGAATTCATCTTGTCGAGGGTGAGTCCTGCGACGATGCTGATAAGCAGCTTCCCAGACAGGTCGAGCCCCTCGGCGAACACCTCCGGGACGTGCTTCGGCTTCACGGCGAGGACGACGATCCCCGCCTCCGAGCAAACGTCCTTCGCAGTCTCCAGGACGCGGATGCCCTGGGTCGAGGCGACCCTTTCCCTGGTCGCCGCGCTCGGGGCGCATGCCACTATGCCGTCCCTGTCGAAAACTCCCTTGGCGATGAGGCCCCCGATCAGGGCCTCCGCCATCTTCCCCGCACCGATGAAACCGATTTCAGCGGACATGCTTTCGGACAACCGATTCCGCCTTAATAAGGGCTGGGGAAGCATATCGCCAGTGCGCCTCTTCTATATATATGCGCGCTGTGGAACCTTTATGTACTAACAAATCATCGCCGAGATTCAATGTCACTAATTGAGTACTACATGCCATTAGCGATAGTGAGCGTTATTGCGCTCGGATTCGCACCGCTGGCATGGTGGGCCTCAAGGTTGTTCAGACCCAAGAAACCCACTCAGTGGATGGAGTCCACGTACGAGTGCGGTTCGGAGCCCATAGGAGAAGCTCAGGTGCAGTTCAGGTTCCAATACTACACTTTTGCACTGATTTTTGTTGTCTTTGACCTGGTTGCAACCTTCCTGATGATCTGGGCAGTGGCGTTCTCTGGTCTTTCCACCGACGCGCAGCTCATGATGATGGTCTTCTTCGGGATTCTGGTCCTTGGTGTCGTGTACGCCTTGAAAAAGGAGGATTACGTATGGATATGAGCCTCTACCCCCATGCGGTTGCGATGAGTGCTGACGAGTTCATGTCATGGTCCGACGCCATGATCAACGACCTCCTCAGCTCCGGAACCAAGAAGACAGTGGACGAGCTCACGGGACCGATCTGGACCTGGGCTATGAAGAACTCCATGCACCCCCTGCACTGGGGACTCGCATGCTGCGCTCTCGAGATGGCCGCGGCCTCCGCGCCCAGGTACGACGCTGAGCGTTACGGTATGATCTACCGTTCTTCCCCCAGACAGACCGACATCCTTCTGGTCAACGGCTGGATCTCCAAGAAGATCCGTCCCGACCTCAGGCGTCTCTACGAGCAGATCCCCAACCCCAAGTGGGTCGTGGCGATGGGCGAGTGCGCCATCTCCGGAGGACCCTGGTACGACTCCTACAACACCGTTCAGGGTCTCGACCAGATCGTCCCCGTGGATGTGTACATCCCCGGCTGCCCCGCACGCCCCGATGCTATGATCGACGGATTCATGCTCCTCCAGAAGAAGATTGAGAGCTACTTCAAGAGGGGAGCGTTCCTGGAGGACTGAGCATGGACACAGAAGCCGTGTATCAGAGCCCCTCCGAGGAGGAGGTCAAGACCCTCCTCACCGAGAAGTTCCCCGAGGTCGAGGTCACCAAGACCGAGGCACGCAGGGTCTACGCCAAACTGCCCAGGGAGAAAGTCCTGGAGGTTTGCAAGTACATCCAGCACAACCTGACCTTCGAGCACTGCTCGACCGTCATCGGAGTGGACTACGTGGACCACATGACCGTCGTGTACCACCTGTCCAACTACTACAACGGACTTATGATAGAGCTTTCCACAGACCTTCCCGCAGACGACCTCCACGTGGAGTCAGTGACATGCGTCTGGGAGGGTGCCAACTGGCATGAGAGGGAGACCTACGAGCTCTTCGGAATCATCTTCGACAACCACCCCAAGCTGGAGAGGCTGCTGACCCCGAAGACCTACGAGTTCTACCCCTTCAGGAAATCCTACAAGCTCAGGGGGAGTGAGTGATGTCTGACTCATTAGTTCCCGTAAAAGAAATCGAAGAGAAGATGGAAACCGACAAGATGTGGATCATCATGGGTCCGCAGCACCCCTTCTCCCACGGACTCTGGACCCTCAAGATCCAGGTCGACGGAGAGATCGTCACGGACGCTGAGCCCATCGTCGGTTACCTCCACCGCGGCTGGGAGAAGGAGGCCGAGAACAGGATCTACCCCAAGATCATCCCGATGGCCGACCGTCTCTGCTACGCCGCGTCCATGACATACACCCACCTCTACTGCATGACGGTGGAGAAGGCCCTGGGGATCGACATCCCCGAGAAGGCCAAGTACATCAGGATCGTGGCCGACGAGGTCTGCAGGATCAACTCGCACCTGATGTGGCTCGCCGCCGTCGGTACCGACCTCGGTAACCTGACCGTGTTCCTGTGGGCCATGAGGGAGAGGGAGTACTTCCTCGACCTGAACGTCAAGCTCTGCGGAGCCAGGATGACCACCAACTACCCGCGTATCGGTGGAGTCAGGAACGACGTCACCGAGCTGTTCGACAGGGACATCCTGCGCACAGTGGACCGCTTCGAGAAGGCCATGTGGGACATCATCGCGCTGATGGACGACAGCTCCATCATCGTCTCCAGGATGAAGGGCGTCAGCTACCTCACCCGCGAGCAGTGCGCGAACATCGGTATGACCGGTCCCGCCATGAGGGGATGCGGTGTCGACTTCGACATCCGCCGCGACGACCCGTACGACAACTACGACAAGGTCGACTTCGAGGTCCCCGTGCTCACCGAGGGAGACTCCTACGCCAGGTACATGATCCGTATCGAGGAGATGTTCCAGTCCTGCGACATCATCAGGCAGGCGGTCCAGAAGATCAGGGCACTCGGAAAGAACGCGCCCTACAGGATCAAGACCCCCACGAAAGTCCCCGCCGGAAGCGCCTTCATGAGGATGGAGGACCCCCGCGGAGAGTCCCTGATGTACCTCGTGTCCGACGGAACCGACAAGCCCTACAGGCTCAAGGTCCGCAGCCCGATCTTTACGAACGTATCGACATCCAAGGTCATGTGCCAGGGATGCAGGATCGCCGATGTTCCGGCCATCCTCGCCCAGATCGACATGTGCCTGGGTGAGACCGACAGGTGATGGATTTGGTAGTCGAATACAACAGTCTGCTCAACTTCATCAACTTCGGCGAACTGGGCCTGATGGACAACGCCTACTACCCGTTCGACACCTACAACCTGCCCTACGCGATCTGCTACAGGCTGTGGGAGGTCCTCGGAGGCACCATCGCATGGCTCCTCAACCTGCTCTTCCCGGACAACGGCGTCTCCAGGTGGCTCATCGGAGAGGGCGCTAGCACTCTGTTCGCGCTCATCCTGTTCATGCTGGTCATGTTCATCGTCGTCTTCGTGTGCACCCTCATATCCCTGTGGATGGAGCGTAAGTGCCTCGGAAGGATGATGGACAGAAGGGGAACGATGGTCGGAATGAAGGGATTCCTTCAGTGCGTCGCCGACGGTCTGAAGACCTTCATGAAGGAGAACACCCTGCCCGGAAAGATCGACAGGATGACCTACATGTGGACCGTGTCCCTGGTCATCGGTGTGTCCGTCCTCGTGGCATGCATGGTTCCCCTGTCCGCCAGATGGTACGTCGTCGATTACGACACAGGACTGCTCATCATCATGGCGTTCTTCGCCCTGGCGCCGTTCTTCATCCTGGTTTCGGGATGGGCCCAGAACAACAAGTACGCCCTGATCGGAGGAATGAGGGCGGCCGAGCTGATGATCTCGTACGAGGTCCCCATGCTCATCATGATCGCCACCACCGCGCTGCTCGCTGGCAGCTTCAACATCGGCGACATCGTCTACGCCCAGAACGACACTGTATGGTTCTTCATCCCGCAGATCATCGGTTTCATCACGTTCTTCTTCTGCGCAACCGCGGAGTCCGAGCGTCTGCCCTTCGACATCGCCGAGGCAGAGGCCGAGCTGGTCGAGGGATGGCAGACCGAGTACGCCGGAATGAAGTGGGGTCTCATCATGCTGGCCGACTACTTCAGAGGCTACGTCGCATGCGCCATGGTCACTATCATGTACCTCGGCGGATGGACCCTGCCCTTCATCGGCGACGGACCCATACCCGAGATCGTGTTCCTGCTGAAGACCTGGTTCGTGTTCTTCCTGATGATCCTCATCAGGGCGGCCCTGGCCCGTGTCAGGCCCGATCAGATCCTCAACATCGGATGGAAGGTGTTCATGCCGCTGTCCGTGATCAACCTGGCAGTCGTTCTGCTGCTCAAGGTCGGAGGTGTGTTCTGATGACAATCAAATACCTTGACAAGTACCCCAAGAACCTGGCCAAGAGCCTGTGGGTCGTCAAGCCCTCGTGGACGGTCTTCAAGCTGTTCTGCAAGACCGTCGCGCACAGGCCGGTCACCGTCCTGTACCCCTACGAGAAGGAGTGGGTCCCGGACAACTACCGCGGACGCCCCGGACTCAGGTTCGACAAGTGCGTCGGATGCGGCATGTGCGCACGCATGTGCCCCACCGCGTGCATCAAGCTCGTGGACGCCGTCGACGACGAGGGGAAGACCGTCAAGAGGCCCCAGGTCAACATGGGCAGGTGCGCCATGTGCGGATACTGCGCCGAGTACTGTCCTGTGGACGCCATGACCGTCACGCCCGAGTACGAGATCGCCGAGTACACTAGGTTCGATCTCCTCTACGGCCCCAGGAGGCTCAACTACGACAAGACGACCCCCGGAATGGAGGTCAAGCTGGAGGTCACGCTCCCGTCCGACATCGCCAACGGAAACCCCGAGAGGCGCGTCTCCCTGTTCGACCTGGACAGGCCCGAGCTCACCGACAGCAAATGCATCGGATGCAAGAAGTGCGCCAAGGTCTGTCCCGTCTCGGCCATCACGATGGTCGAGAAGGGAACCAACGAGAAGACCGGGAAGCCCATCCTGCGCCCGGAAATCGACAACAGCAAGTGCATCTGCTGCAGGAACTGCGTGGACGACTGTCCGAAGGATGCCCTTGAGATCAAGGAGGTGCTCTGATGGGAGTACTCGACGATTTGTGGTACACGTTCTGGAACGGCCTCTTCGACTTCGGAGACTACCTGCTGTCCAACCTGGACCTGGTCGCGTTCCTGATACTCGCAGCCATCGCGGTCCTCGCGGCGCTCTTCGTCGTCACGGATAAAGAGGTCATGCACAGCGCGTTCTACCTCGCACTGGTGTTCCTCTGCGTAGGATTCACGTACTTCTTCCTGGAGGCGGAATTCATAGGCGTGGTTCAGATCCTCGTCTACGTTGGAGCGATCACCATCCTGTTCGCGTTCAGCATCATGTTGACCAGAAGATACATCATGAAGAAGGAGGGAGACGAATGACCAGCAAGAAGGTCGTCGTCGGAGCGACGGTGTCCGTCGTCCTCCTGGCAGTCCTCGTCATCGGTATCGCCACCGTGAACTGGGACGACTACACTAGCAGCGATGTCCCCGTCAACAACCCGGACATCGACCCCGACGGTCCCGACTCCATCTACGATGAGAACGGCGACCTGAAGGAGAACAGCCTTGCCTACGCCGTCTTCGAGAAGTACGGACTCGTGCTGGTGCCCCTGGCCCTGCTGATGTTCGGCGCCATGATAGGCGGTGTTTGCATTTCGAGAGAGGAGGTTGAGGGCGATGATTCCGATTGAGTACTTCCTGATCCTGGGAGCGATCCTGTTCGCGATCGGGGCCTACGGAGTCGTCACCAAGAGCAACGCCATCGTCGTGCTCATGTGCATCGAGCTCATGCTCAACGCAGCCAACATCAACTTCGTCGCCTTCGGCGCCTTCAACGGCGATGTCATCGGACAGGCCTTCGTGGTCATGACGATCTCCGTCGCCGCCGCGGAAGTTGCCGTGGGAATCGCTATCCTGCTCAACGCGTACAAGCTGAGGAAGACCAACGACCTCGACGACGCCGAGCTCACATCGATGAGGTGGTAAGGATGTTCATAGAATACACATATCTGGTGCCCCTCATCCCGATGCTGTGCTTCCTGATCATCGGTCTCCTGGGAAGGAAGACCCCTCAGAAAGGCGGATACATCGCCATAGCGGGAGCACTCATCTCGTTCATCATCGCCGCTCTGATCTCCTACGAGTACCTGACCGGCGACACGTACCCCAACGCGGTCACGGCCTCCATCGAGTGGTTCTCGATCGGCGACTGGACCATGCACCTCGGATACTACGTGGACGGCCTCACCTGCATGATGATGCTGTTCTCCTCGTTCATCTCCACCCTGATCTTCGTGTACTCCATCGGATACATGGGAGAGGAGGGACCCAGGAGGACGAGGTACTACGCCGAGGTCTCCCTGTTCCTGACCGGTATGCTCGGTCTGATCGTTTCCAGCAACTTCCTGGAGCTCTTCATCTTCTGGGAGGTCATGGGACTGTGCTCCTACCTGCTGATCGGATTCTGGTCCTTCAGGCACAACGACGGCGACGCCGCTTCCGCGAACGCCGCCTCCGCCGCCAAGAAGGCGTTCCTGGTCACCCGTCTGGGAGACGTCTGCCTGATGGCGGGACTGTTCATCCTGCTGGGCGAGTTCCACAGCCTGGACTACACCACACTGTTCGACACCGCCAACATCGCGGCTGCCGACCCCGACATGCTGACGCTCGGAATGCTCCTCGTCTTCGGCGGAGTCATCGGAAAGAGCGCTCAGTTCCCCCTGCACGACTGGCTGCCCGATGCGATGGCCGGTCCCACAACCGTCTCCTCTCTGATCCATGCCGCGACAATGGTCAAGGCCGGAGTCTACCTCGTCGCGAGGGGCTACCCCCTGTTCGTCCAGAACCCCGAGGTCATGCTCTTCGTCGGTATCATCGGAGGAGTCACAGCCATATTCGCCGCCACCATGGCGCTCAACAACATGAACATCAAGAAGGTCCTGGCGTTCTCCACCGTCTCCCAGCTGGGATACATGATCCTCGCCCTGGGCGCCGGAGGATACCTCGTCGCGCTCGGAATGGACATGGGTGGAGCCGAGGGCACCGCGCTTATCACAGCCGGAGTCGCCGGATTCACCGCCGGATGCTTCCACATGATGAACCACGCCTTCTTCAAGGCCCTGCTGTTCATGTGCTCCGGATCCGTCATCCACGCTGTGGGCACAGAGGACATGAGGGAGATGGGCGGACTCCACAAGCACATGAAGATCACCTCGATCACCATGCTCCTGGGATCCCTGTCCATCGCCGGATTCCCGTTCTTCAGCGGGTTCTGGTCCAAGGACCTGGTCCTGGAGATCGCCATGGAGGCCGGACACGACGGAACCGTCTGGTTCACCGTCCTGTGGGTCCTGGGTGTCATCACCGCCTTCATGACCGCGTTCTACATGTTCCGCATGTGGTTCATGACCTTCATGGGAGAGGAGGGCCACGCCTCGCAGCACTGCCACGGCGAGTCCCCCAAGACCATGACCGTCCCCCTGATGATCCTGTCCGTGTTCGCTGTCGCCAGCGGATTCCTCATCCTCTTCGGGCTCGACGGAGTCGTCTCGTTCAACGTGACCGACGCCGGGTTCGTGGTCGGAGGAGCCGAGGCCGGAGGCGTCGGACACTACTTCGAGCACCTGTTCACCAACCCCTACACCTACCTGACCATCGTCCTGGCCCTGCTGGGTATCGGAATCGCGTACCTCATGTACGTCAAGAAGTCCATCAACCCCGGCAAGTTCAACAAGGACGGCCAGTCCTGGATCTACAGGCTGTTCGCCAACAGGTGGTACTTCCCCGAGCTGTACAACCAGATCTCCTGGAAGATCGGATACGGGGTCGCCCGCGGCGTCAACTACGTCGACAGGCAGGTCATCGATGGAACCGTCAACGGACTCTCCGGAGCCGTCGTCGGAGGCGGAGACGCCGTCAGCAAGATGCAGACCGGACACGTCCAGGACTACTCCTCGGTCGTGCTCATCGGTGTCGCGGTGCTGTCCGTCGTCCTGATCGCCATCACCGTAATCCTGGGAGGTATGTGAGATGGATATACCGATACTTTCCCTGCTCATCCTGATCCCCCTGATCGGGGCCATCGCCACGCTCTTCATGGGCGGCGAGAGGCAGAAATTCGCCAAGTACGTGGCCGGAGTGTTCGCAGCGATCACGCTGATCCTCTCCCTCTACGTCATGTTCGCCACCGAGATGGGCGAGCTGTCCGAGTCCTACGCATGGATCCAGACCAGCGCGATCACCATCAACTTCGCGCTGGCGGTCGACGGGCTCAGCATCCTGATGGTCTTCCTGACCGCCCTGCTGACCCTGCTGGTCATCGTCTTCTCCGCCGAGGAGAAGGACAGGCCGAACTACTTCCACACCCTCGTCATGGCCATGGAGGTCGGACTCATGGGCGTCTACCTGGCGGCGGACTACTTCCTGTTCTACGTCATGTGGGAGATCACCCTGATCCCGATGTACTTCATGATCTCGTGGTACGGAGGTCCCAGGAGGCACTATGCCGCCATCAAGTTCCTGATCTACACGCACGTCGCGTCCCTGGTCATGCTGATCGGTATCTTCGCCATGGGATTCGAGTCCATGGGAATGAACGGAGGAGTCATCGACTTCTCCTTCGAGAACATCAACGCCCTGATGCCGCAGACTTCCGAGGCCTTCCAGGCCATCGTGTTCGTCCTGCTGTTCTTCGGGTTCATGGTCAAGATGCCTTCCGTGCCCTTCCACACATGGCTGCCCGACGCACACGTCGAGGCCCCCACCGGAGGATCCGTCCTGCTGGCGGGAGTCATGCTGAAGATGGGTTCCTACGGAATCATCCGCGTCTGCCTGGAGTGCTTCCCCGCAGGTGCCGAGCACTGGCAGTGGGTCATCATCGCCATCGGTCTCATCTCGATGGTCTACGGAGCCTACGCCTGCATCGCCCAGACCGACCTGAAGAAGATGGTGGCGTTCTCGTCCATCAGCCACATGGGAATGGTCATGCTCGGTATAGGATGCCTGTCCGACATCGGAATCACGTTCGCCGTCTTCCAGATGTTCGCCCACGGTCTGATCAGCGCCATGCTGTTCATGGTGTGCGGATTCACCGGACACGCCCTCGGAACCAGGGAGATGCCCCTGCTCGGAGGCCTCGCCGGAAGGATGCCCATCTTCGCGACCTTCATGATGATCTCGTTCATGGCGTCCCTCGGACTGCCCGGACTCGTCGGATTCTGGGGAGAGTTCCCCCTGGTCTACGGGTTCTACGAGTTCATCCAGGCCAACGACATGCTCTGGCTCATCCTGTTCTGCCTGCTCACGCTCATGCTCACCGCAGGCTACTACATCTGGGCCATGCAGAAGACCCTGTTCGGTCCCGAGACCACTAAGATCGATCTCGAGCACGTCCACGACATCAGCAAGCCCGAGTTCGCGGCCCTCGCCGTCCTGGCGATCCTGGTCGCCGTCTTCGGAGTCTGGCCCGACGCGGCTCTGTCCTTCGTCGAGCCCTATGTCGACGGACTCGTCGCTACCTTTGGGGTGATCTGATGGATCTAACCGGAATCTTTGGAGATTACACAGCCTTCGCGCCCATCATCATCCTGCTGATCGGCGCGCTCATCCTGCCCGCAGTGCAGTTCGTCGGTAAGAGGCGCACCGCGACCTGGGCCGTCGCCCTGGTCTTCGCGATCGTCTCCCTGATCGTCAACGCGATCATGCTCACCGACGGATACACCGGCGAGGCCCTCGGCCTGTACGAGTACGACGCGTACTCCGGCCTGATGATCCTGCTGTTCCAGATCGTGCTGTTCCTGGCCGTTCTGGTGTCGAACGCCAGCACCGAGACCACCAGGCTCCACGTCGGAGCGTTCTACGCCCTGATGACCGGAGCCACGGTCGGTATGATGTTCGTCGCCGGTTCCACCGACCTCCTGACCATCTTCGTGGGTGTCGAGCTCACCAGTATCTCGTCCTACGCCATGGTCACCATGAAGAGGAAGGACCCCAGGGCCGCCGAGGCCGGAGTCAAGTACGTCATCATCGGAGGAATGTCCACCGCTCTGACCATCTACGGTATCTCGATGCTGTACGGTCTGACCGGTACCACCGAAATCGCAGCAATCGCCGAGACGACACAGCTGACCGGAATGAACTGGATGTTCGCCATCGCCATCGTCGCCATGGTCGCCGGATACGGATTCAAGATCGCCGCCGTGCCCTTCCACATGTGGGCCCCCGACGTCTACGAGGGAGCAGCCTCCCCCGTCTCCATGTTCCTGGCCACCGGCTCCAAGAAGATGGGTCTGAGCGTGTTCTTCCAGATCTTCCTGGTGATGTTCGTCGCAGGCACCGCAGTGTCCCAGATCGCCGGTGAGGAGGTCCAGTACCTCTTCGCCATCATCGCCGCGTTCACCATGACCGTCGGCAACATCGTGGCGATCGCACAGAACAACATCAAGAGGATGCTGGCCTACTCGTCCATCGCGCAGGCCGGATACATCCTGATCGTCATGGCCGTCATGTCCGAGTACGCTCTCAGCGCCGGTCTGTTCCACATGTTCACCCACGTGTTCATGAAGGGCGGAGCGTTCCTGATCGTCGGAGCCCTCATCTGCGCCGGTATCGGCGAGAAGATCTCCGACTACAAGGGACTGGCAAAGAGGGCCCCGTTCCTGGCGGTCGCGATGATGCTGTTCCTGTTCTCCCTGGCGGGAATCCCGCCTCTGGCAGGATTCACCTCGAAGTTCTTCCTGTTCTCCTCCGCCATCGGCGGTGTGGACGGAGTGACTTCCCAGTGGGTCTGGCTGGCGTTCATCGCCATCCTGAACTCCGCCATCTCGCTGTACTACTACGCGAGGGTCGTCAAGGCCATGTACATCGAGAAGGGAGCCAGCACCGAGAAGATCAAGGTGCCTAAGATTTTCACGATCGCCATCGCGATCTGTGTGATCTTCGTCATCGTCCTGGGAGTCTACCCCCAGCTGATCTACGACTTCTGCGAGACCGCAGCCGGCGCACTGCTCGGAATGTGAGGATCCAACAACCCACCAAACCCCTTCCCCAAACCCCTTAACCCGACTTCTCCGAGCATGTTCCCAGGGACTGTGCCAGACGTCCCCAAATATTATTTATGAGACCACGATACCAACGCAATGTCTGAGCCGTGGCACTCCTGCATAAGCGGGGAACTGAAGATGGTCGAGGAGCTTATGATGCACGACCTCGAGTCCGAGAACCCCGAACTCACGGAGATGTGCCAGTACGTCATATCGTCCGGAGGCAAGCGCCTCAGGCCCGCACTGTGCATCATGAGCTACGGCGCGGTGGGCGGCGAGGACATGGACAAGCCGATCAAGGTCGGCGCGGCCTTCGAGATCATCCACAGCGCCACCCTGATCCACGACGACATCAACGACCAGGGCGAGATCAGGCGCGGAAGGAAGACCCTCCACAAGGAGTACACTATCAGCAAGGCCATCATCGCAGGGGACTACATGTTCGCCATGGGGTTCCGCCTCCTGGCAGCGGAGGCCCCTCAGATCGTCGACTACATAGTGGAGGCCTCGGCATCCATGGGTGCGGGGGAGTTCGTGCAGAAGGACTTCGAGCATGCCGCATCCGTCAGGGAGGAGGACTACATCCGCATCATCACCGGCAAGACCGCCAAGCTCTTCGAGGCGGCCTCCAAGTCCGGTGTGGCCGTGGCCAACGCGGACAGCGCCATGCTGGAGGCCCTCGGCAACTACTCATTCTACATCGGCCTGGCGTTCCAGATCGTGGACGACACCCTGGACGTCACCGGGGACCCGCACAGCACCGGCAAGGCCGTCGGCACCGACCTCATCGAGGGGAAGCCGACACTGCCCGTGATCTACGCCATGGAGGATCCCGTCCACGGGCCCAGGCTCGTGGAGCTCTTCGAGAAGCCCTACGTCACCGTGGACGACGTCCATGAGGCGCTGGAGCTAATCCGCGCCACGGATGCCGTGGACAGGTGCCTCGGCAGGGCGGAGGAGTTCGTGGACCAGGCCGTCGGGTATCTGGACCAGGTGCCGGAATCCGTCTACAAGACGGCCCTTCTAGACCTCGCGCACTACATAGTGAGCAGGGACAGGTGATTCCATGGACAGAACAGACGTCGACGTCCTAGTCGTGGGCTCCGGCCCCGCTGGCAGCACAACCGCCAGGTACGCCGCCATGGGCGGTGCCAGTGTCATGTTCATCGAGAGGCGCCCCGAGGTGGGCGTCCCGGTGAGGTGCGGCGAGTTCATGCCGTCCCTCGAGGAGGTGAAGTTCATGTTCCCGAACTACAGGGACGAGGACGACCTCTTCGACATCCCCCAGGACCTCCGCTGCCTTGAGACACACGGCATCAAGCTGGTGGATCCCAAGGGCAAGGTCACGCTGCTGGAGCACGAGGGATACACCACCGACAGGGACCGCTTCGACCAGTACCTGGCGAAGCAGGCCGTGGAGGAGGGCGCCGTCCTGGAGAGGAACTGCCTGTTCAAGGGCATCGAGGGCGGGGTCGCGAAGACCAGCCAGGGCGACGTGAGGTACAAGGTCATCGTCGGAGCCGACGGCCCGGGGTCCCGTGTGGCCAGGAGCCTGGGGCTTCCGAAGAACAGGAACCCGTATCCCGCCGTCACGGCGCAGGTCAAGGGCGACTTCGAGCCCTACCTCTACATGTTCTTCGGTGACGTCGCACCCGGAGCGTACAGCTGGATCATCCCCAAGGACGGACGCGCCAACATCGGCGTCGGATTCTCCCCCAAGTTCTCCGACGGCAACCTGTCCGAGTACTTCGACAGGTTCGCCGAGAAGCGCGGGTTCAAGGTCGACATGAAGCTCGAGGGCAAGTACGTGCCCAGCGAGGGCCCCATCGCCAGGACAGTGTCCGGCAACGGCATGGTGGTGGGCGACGCAGCGGGACAGGTCATCTCCGTCAACGGAGGGGGCATCCCCCTGGCGATGATTGCCGGCCGCATCTGCGGGAAGGTCGCCGCCGCCAACATAACGTCGTCGAGCCCGCTGTCCGACTACGAGACCCAGTGGAGGCACGTCCTGGAGAAGCCACTGAAGACCGCCGCCTTCAACAAGAAGCTGGCGGACACGTTCGCCTTCAGGTCCGAGAGGAGCACGGTCATGTGCATGAACATCCTCGGCCAGAGGAGGATGGGCAACCTCATACGCTGCAAGCGCATCTTCCCCTGATGCGGCCAGCTACCGGGCGGTTGTCTGTTGGCATTGTCCGATGACTTTGCTGTATCACACTTGATTGCGTTTGCTCATTCATGTCATCGATGTGCGTATATGCAATGGCGGACACGCCATTCACTTGCGTCTGCAGGCCTTCATGGGGGATCCGCAGATGGGGCACTCGGCCATCTTCTCCTTGTACCACTTCCTGCAGCCGATGCACTGGTAGTTCCACTTGACGACCTTCTGTATCCCCTTCATCCCCACCGGCCTGAAGCCTATGCCCATGATGCGGGCCACGTTCTGGATCGAGTAGTCGTCGGACCAGATCGTCCCGCCCATGTCCAGGGCGAGGGCGAGGACGGTCATGTCCACAGGGGACAGCCTCCCCAGGTCGCCGCTCTTCCTCGCGGCCTCCTCCACCTTCGAGAGCGACTCCTTCGAGCAGTCCGAGACGTGCACCATGTCCCCCCACAGGGCCAGGCGCGGGTCGTCGTACTTCTCCAGCTCCCTGATGACGCCGGGAGGGCAGACGTGGTCCTCATCGGGGAGGGCGTCCATCGAGAAGAAGGCGGAGCTGTCGAGTACCAACATGGGACGGCGATGTCCATACCCGATGATAATGGATGCGGAGGGTTCCGATGGATATAACTCGGATGTCGCTTTCGGGCGGCCATGGCGAAAGGCGGAGCGGCACTGCTCATAGCGACGATGGTCCTGGGCGTCCTGATGGACGGTATCGACGGGAGCATCGTGAACGTCGCCCTGCCCTCGATAGCCCAGGCCTTCGGTACCGACACCAGTGTCGTGTCGTGGGTCACCATCAGCTACTTCCTGATGCTGGCGGGCCTGCTCCTGCCCTTCGGGAGGATCGCGGACGCGGGGCACATCCGCAAGGTGTTCATGTCCGGGTTCGTCGTCTTCACAATCGGATCCCTGGCATGCGCCCTGTCCTCCTCGCTGCTCGTCCTGGTGGCGTCAAGGGTCGTACAGGGCGTGGGTGCGGCGGCTCTGGCGGCCGCGGCCCCCATGATATGCGTGAAGCTCCTCTCGTTGGAGCATCTAGGCAGGTCCCTGGGGATCATGACCGTGGCTTCGGCGATGGGTTTCGCCCTCGGTCCGGCCCTGGGCGGCTTCCTGGTGGGCGTGCTGTCGTGGCACTGGATATTCCTGATCAACATTCCGATAGGCATTCTGGGGGTCGTGCTCGGCTACCTCTCGCTCCCGGTGGAGGAGACCCGGGAAGCGTCCGTGGACGTGAAGGGCGCGGTGCTCCTGTTCGCGGCGGTCGGTTTCGGTGTGTTCGCACTGGAGCGCATGTCGTATCCAGACGAGAGGGTGTACTGCCTGGCCTCAGCCGTCGCAACAGTGATCCTGCTGGCCCTGTACGTGGCGGAGAGCCTGAGGTCGCGGAACCCCCTGCTGGATCTGAGGCTGTTCCGCATCCGCGACCTGGACCTTACGCTGCTCTCGTACGTCATCATCAACCTGGTCTACATGGGGGTGCTGTACATCCTGCCGTTCTACATGGAGCTGGAGCTGGGCCTGTCCACGCTGCAGAGCGGTGTGCTTCTGCTGCTGCCGTCCCTGGTGTCCCTGACGCTGAACATCCCCATAGGCAGCTGTTCCGACAGGCGCGGGAGGAGGCCGTTCGCCATCGCGGCCACGGTGTTCGCCGTGGCGTACAGCGTGATGCTGTGCCTCGTCACCCCCGAAATGGGCGTGGCGCCGTTGGTCGTCGTCGCCATCCTCATCGGGCTGACATGGGGCTTCGGCGGTTCGTCCTCGTCCGGGCGCATAGTCGACTCCCTGGATCCAGAGGACAAGCCCATCGGGTCCTCCCTGATGACCTTCGTGATATACGTCGGGAGCACGATCGGCACAGCCCTGTTCGCGTCCCTCCTCACAACTGGAGGCGGCTCGGCGGGCGTGCCGATCGAGGAGCTGACCTCGGAAGCCTTCATGTCCGGGATGCTCTATGCCATGGTGTGGGCGACGGCCCTGTCTGTCGTGTCCCTGGTCGCGGCCTGGGCGGTGGACGAGAGGAGGAGGTCCGTCCAGAACGGCCGGTCCGGCGCTTGACCGCCCTAAAAAATATACATCCAGTCCGTCATTCCAGAGGCAGGTGTACCCATGGATGTCATCGGAGTCATCGTCATAATGTTCACGGGGCTCTGGCTCTTCCTTCCCGCCATGGTCCCCAACTCCGCGGCCGTCGTGTTCGGAGGGAAGACCAAGATCGATTTCGGGAGGTCCTGGAGGGGGAAGAGGATCTTCGGGGACGGCAAGTCCTGGAGAGGCTTCTTCGGAGGGGCGCTGTCGGGCGCCCTCATCGGACTGATCCTCATAGGCATCTCGTCCATCTGGGACCCGGAGGACTTCTGGGGCTACGGGCCGTTCTGGAGCAACGTCGGCGTGCTGTTCTGCCTGTCCTTCGGAGCGGTCCTCGGGGACCTGTGCGGGGCGTTCATAAAGCGCCGCCTGGGCATGGAGAGGGGGCAGAAGGCGCCCATCCTCGACCAGTACGACTTCGTCATAGGCGCGTTCCTAGTGACAGCCCTGTTCTTCCCGGACTGGGTCTACGCCAACTACATCGAGGGCTGGCACATCGCGGCCCTGATCTTCATCATAGTGATCATGTTCGCAATCCACAGGATCGTGAACATCATAGGTTACAGGATGGGGCTCAAGAAGGAGCCCTGGTGATTACATGAGCGAACTCTCAGAAGCGTTGAAATCATGCGGCGCGCTGCAGTTCGGCGAGTTCACCCTCGCCTCCGGCGCCAAGAGCGA
The DNA here is from genome assembly GCA_944322255.1 of Candidatus Methanomethylophilaceae archaeon. GTDB lineage: Archaea > Thermoplasmatota > Thermoplasmata > Methanomassiliicoccales > Methanomethylophilaceae > Methanoprimaticola. Next base: position 30,856 of record CALUOK010000012.1, read on the forward strand.
CTACTACATCGACATCAAGAAGGCCAGCACCAACCCCGAGGTCCTGCGCCTCATAGCCAGGCTGATGGCCCAGAAGATGCGCGACGAGGGCATCCAGGCTGACAGGATCGCCGGAGTCGTCCTGGGGTCCGTCCCCCTGGCCACCGCGCTGGCCCTGGAGACCGGGATACCCTACGTGATGATCCGCAAGGAGAAGAAGGACCACGGCACCGGGAAGCTCATCGAGGGCGACCTGAACGCCGGCGACAGGGTCCTGGTGGTGGAGGACGTCATCACCACCGCCGGTTCCAGCATCAAGGCCATCGGCACCCTCCGCGAGGCCGGGGCCGAGGTGAAGTACGTGATCTCCGTCATCGACCGCGAGGGCGGCGGAGCGGAGAACCTCGCCGAGGCCGGAGTGGACTTCCGCCCCCTGGTAAAGGCCTCCGAACTGGTGAAGAGATGAGGCCGGAGCCCGACTGCAGCCTGTGCGGCCTGCACAGGGGACGCACGACCATAGTCATGCCCGACGGCAACCCGTCCTACGGTGTCGTGTTCGTCGGGGAGGGCCCTGGGGAGTTCGAGGACCTGGAGGGCAGACCCTTCGTGGGACGCTCCGGGAAGATTCTGGACAACATGATGAGGGAGGCGGGGTTCGACAGGACCAAGGTCATGATCACCAACACGGTGAAGTGCCGTCCCCCCAACAACAGGGACCCGACGCCGGAGGAGATGGCCGCGTGCCGTCCGTTCCTGGAGTCGGAGCTGTACGACGCCAGGCTGGTGGTCGGTCTCGGCAAGTCCGCGTGCCGCGACCTGATGGGCTACGAGGGGCCGATGTCCGAGGTCGTCAACATACCCATGACGATCAGGGTCCGCGACAGGGACATCGTGTTCATACCCACGTACCATCCGGCGGCCACGATCTACAACAAGGACTCGCGTGCGGCCCTCCAGGAGACCATGCGCGTCGTGGCGGAGTGGCTCAGATGAGGTTCGGCGGGTTCATGATCGACATGGACGGCACCGTCTACAAGGGCGGCGACCCGATCCCCGGCGCCAAGGAGTTCATCTCCTTCCTGAAGGAGCAAGGCATCCCGTTCACGTTCCTGACCAACAACTCCGCCCACGGCAGGTCGTTCTACCTGCAGAAGCTGACACGTCTCGGCTTCGACGTGGGCATGGAGAACATCCTTACTTCGACGATCGCGACCATCAGGTACCTGCTTACCGAGCGTCCCGGGAAGACGGTGTATCCCGTCGCGGTTCCTGACGTGGTGGAGGAGATGCGCGCCGCCGGCGTCCCGCTGGTGGAGAAGGACCCGGACATCGTCGTCCTGACGTTCGACACCACGATAACCTACGAGAAGATCAACAACGCCTTCCACTTCCTGAACCAGGGATCGGAGCTCATCGCCACGCATCCCGACGACCTCTGCCCGACCGAGGACTCCTACGACATCGACATCGGACCGTTCATCAGGATGTTCGAGCAGATGTGCCAGACCACCGCCACGGTCATCGGGAAGCCCAACAGGCTGATGCTGGAGATGGCCGCCGGGGAGCTGGGGGTCCCGCCCGAGGACACGGTCATGGTGGGCGACAGGCTGACCACGGACATCGAGATGGCCGTCCGCGCCGGCACCCAGTCCATCCTGGTCCTGTCCGGGGAGACCGACAGGGCGATGCTGGCCAGATGGGGCAAGAACCCTACGGCAGTCGTCGAATCTGTGGCCGACATACCCGCAATGGTGCTGGGTGCCTGAGCGCGTCCGGCACCCCTCTTTCTTTAAACGTTTATATACGCGCATCCTATTCTTTAAACGTCGTGCGCGCGCCCGAGGAGTGAAGGGACCTCGGCCAGCGACCGGACATGCACGGCGATGGGATGCGTCGGGGAGACCCGGGAGGCCCTTGGAAGGGGTGTAAGAGGTTGCATTTGAAAGCGGTCGAGATGGAGAACTTCAAATCGTTCGGCGGCAAGCTTGTAGTGCCGCTGATGGAGGGGTACACAGCAGTCACCGGGCCGAACGGCTCCGGGAAGTCGAACATAACGGACGCCATCCTGTTCGTTCTGGGTCCGAAGAGCTCCAAGGCGGTCCGCGCCGGGAAGCTCACCGACCTGATCTTCGACGGCGGGAAGTCCAAGGGGAAGGCGCCGTACACAAAGGTGTCCCTCGTCTTCGACAACACCGACCGTCTCATGCCGTGGGACGACGACACCGTCAGGCTCACGCGCTACGTCAAGCTGTCCGACAACGGCACCGACTACAGCTCGTACTTCTACGTCAACGACCGCAAGTCCACCATGGGCGAGTTCGACGCGCTCCTCACGAAGGCGAGGATCAGCGCCGACGGGTACAACCTCGTCCAGCAGGGGGACGTGACGCGCATCGTCCAGATGGGCGCCATCGAGAGGAGGCGCATCATCGACGCCATATCCGGGATAGCCAGCTTCGACGCCGACATCGAGAAGGCCAGGGGCGAGAGGGCCGAGGCGGAGACGAACCTGGACAGGATCGGCATCGTGGTGGAGGAGCTCAACCACCAGGTGGACCGTCTGGCCAAGGACCGCGAGGACGCCAGGGCCTACATCGCGGCGCAGGCCGCGCTCGAGATGGCCAGGGCCCAGTACTCCCACAGAAAGCTCCAGATGGAGCAGTCCAAGCTGGACAGCGTCTCCGACCAGATCTCCAGGCTGGAGGGCCGCATGGACTCCGACGTGGCCGCCAAGGCCGAGCTGGAGTCGGCGCGTGCCGAGAAGGAGCGCCAGATCTCCGAGAAGGAGGACGAGATCGCCTCCAAGATCGGGCCCGAGTACAAGGAGCTGAAGGCCAAGATCGAGCAGGCCAAGATCGACCTGGCCACCAAGAGGGACCGCGTGGAGGCCGCGGAGGCCGACCTGGAGGAGCAGACGGGGTTCAAGACGAGCTTCGAGGACTCCATGGCGAGGAACAACGCCGAGGTCGTCAACCTCAGGCAGAACCGCGAGGACATAGTGTCCAGTCTCGCTGACGCCGAGTCCAGGCTGGAGGCCGCCAGGGCGGAGGAGACGGAGGTCTCCGAGGCCATCGCCGACACCGGCGGGGAGCAGATGGAGCTCCAGAAGGAGCTTGAGAGGGTTGAGGCCGACTTCGACGCCTGCTCGGCGGAGCTCAGGTCATCCCAGGGCAGGCTGGCCAAGGCGGAGGCCGCCTCGGACGAGGCGCACACCGCGTTCGCGAACCTGGACGAGAGGGTCCAGGGTATAGACTTCGAGATAAAGGACGCCAAGTGGAGCCTCGACCAGATCAGGGCCGAGGCCGGACCCAGCACCGAGGACTTCGGGAACAGGATCCTGGAGGCCAAGCGCAGGGAGTCCGAGCTGGAGAAGCAGGAGTCCGAGCTGGACGCCGCCTACCGCAGGATAGACGCGGAGTACAACTCGCTCCAGGCCGAGAAGAGGGTGTCCGAGAGGATGAACCGCGGGAGCGCGGCCGTTGAGGCGATCCTGGCGCTCAGGAACCGCGGCGAGATGAAGGGGATACACGGCACCATCCAGGAGCTGGCCACAGTGGACAAGGGCTTCGAGACCGCGCTCTCCGTGGCCGCCGGCAGCAAGATGATGGCCGTCGTCGTGGACAACGACCAGGTGGCGGCCGACGCCATCGCCTACCTCAAGAAGGAGAAGCTCGGCCGCGTGACGTTCCTGCCCCTGACCAAGATGATGGGAGGCAAGCCCAGGGCCAAGGCGATCATGAGCGTCAAGGACTCCGAGGGTTACGCCATCGACCTCATCGACTTCGACCAGAAGTACTACAACGCCTTCTGGTACGTCCTGGGCGACACGCTGGTCGTCAGGGACATGGACACCGCCCGCAGGATCATGGGCGGAATCAGGATCGTGACCATGGGCGGGGAGCTGATCGAGGCCTCCGGAGCCATGGTGGGGGGCAACCTGAGCCAGCAGAACATGCTGAAGTTCGGCGCGGCCTCCGAGGACAAGCTCGCCGAGGTCGGCGAGAGGCTCAGGAAGGCCGGGGACGCCCTGGAGGACGTCCGCAGGAGGCTCCGCGAGGTCCGCGACGAGATACGCGGCATCGACGACGAGATGAGGAAGGCCACATCCGGGGCCATGGAGCAGAGGGAGCAGATGGCCCAGCTCAAGGGCAGGGTCGCCGAGCTCGAGAAGACCCGCTCGGCCGCATCCGCGGAGATGAAGAACGCCAGGCAGAGGGTCGCCGACGCGGACGCCGAGCTGGAGTCCGCCAGGACCGCCTTCGGCGACGTCTCCGAGAGGCTTACCGCGCTCACCGAGTCCAGGAACGGCATCAAGGCCCGCATGGCCGAGATTGCCCCGGCCGACCTGCAGAACAGGATCCAGGCCGTCAGGGAGAGGATCTACAGGCTGAAGGAGACCATCTCCGACTACAGGCTCCAGATCGGGGGCATCGACACCGAGGTCGCCGGGTACGGGAAGCAGAACGAGTCCCTGCAGATCCAGCTGGACTCCGTCAACCGCGCCATCGAGGACGACAGGCGCGCCATCGAGGAGAACACCGCCCTCATGGAGAGGGCCAGGATCGACCTTGACGCACTCCGCGCCATCGAGGCGGAGATGGAGGGCGGCATCGAAGACCTCCGCAACCAGAAGGACGCGCTGGTCGCCGAGAAGTACCGCCTGGACTCCGAGATCAGGGAGAAGGCCAAGGACATCGAGAACGCCCAGGCGACCCTGCAGTCCTTCAGGGCGCAGGCCATACAGCTTGAGCAGTCCGTCGAGGTCCTGAGGGCCGAGGTCGACGCGATAGAGATCGAGGTCGCCATGCCGATCCCCTCCGAGGAGGAGATCAGGCGCACCATCAGGGCCCAGGAGTCGGTCATATCCAAGCTGGGCAACGTCAACCTCCGCGCCATAGAGGAGTACGACGAGAAGAAGGCCCGTCTGGACGGGCTCAACGCGGAGGTGGAGAGCCTCAACCGCCACATCAAGGAGCTGACGGAGCTCATGGCGGCGCTCACCTCCAAGAAGAAGGGGCTGTTCATGCAGTCCTACGACGCCGTGAACGAGAACTTCAAGGCGATCTACGCCCAGCTCTCCGGAGGAGGGGAGGCGTACATGGGCCTGGAGGACGAGGACGACCCGTTCTCCGGAGGCCTGATGATAAACGCGAAGCCGAGGAACGGCAAGATGCTGAGGCTGGAGGCCCTCTCCGGAGGGGAGAAGTCCCTCACGGCTCTGTCGTTCATTTTCGCGATTCAGGAGCACCAGCCGTCCCCGTTCTACGTGCTGGACGAGGTGGACATGTTCCTGGACTCCATAAACGCGGAGATGGTGGCCCGTAGGGTCAAGGAGAGCTCCGCGAAGGCACAGTTCATTCAGGTGTCCCTGAGGAAGGTCACGCTGGCCCTGGCGGATCACCTCATCGGGGTCACCAGGCCGCCCAGCGGCATAAGCAGGGTCATAATGCAGCCCGACCTGGCGGAGGTCTCCCGTTACGAGGAGGAGGCCCTCAAGAGGCAGAAGGAGGCGATTTGAGATGGATGGGAACGTTAGGATAGAGGAGCTGGAGCAGCATCTGCTGTTCCACAAGGCGCTGGCGGACGACGAGGAGTCCCTGAGGCGCCTGGGAGGATACATGGACATCCTCTCGCGGGCAGAGTCTGGCGAGAGGCTCCAGGACCCGGTGGACGAGTCCATCAGGGCCGTCTTCAGCCTGGTGCTGGAGAACGGCATGGACCCCTGGGAGATCGACCTGTCGCAGTTCGTCAGGATGTACGAGGCGAAGGTGTCCGCGGACAGCTTCGACATGATCGTCGCCGGGAAGCTGCTGCTGATGGCCTGGAGGATCCTGAGGATGCAGTCCGAGTCCACCAGGGAGAGGAGCGAGCCCCCCGTGGAGGTGTTCGCGGAGGAGGCGGACGACAGCTTCTTCTTCGACGACGAGCCGATGTACGTGCCGGAGGTCTCCTTCAGGGAGGCCTACCAGAGGGAGCCGGTCAGGCCGGTCACCATGTACGAGCTCATCGACGCCTTCGAGGACGCCAGGAAGGAGATCGAGATCCAGAGGGAGAGGGAGCGCGTACGCGCGGAGCTCAAGGCGAAGGAGCCCAAGACCTTCCAGAACAAGGCCCACGAGGAGGACGACGAGCAGGTCATCGAGGCCGTCTGGAGGAGGATCGAGAGGCTCGGCACCGGGCAGATCAGCATCCGCGACCTGTACACCGGCAGCCTGGACGAGAACATCACCGTGTTCGTGTCCGTCCTCCATCTTGTCAGGGACGGGCGTCTGGCCATCTGGCAGGACGACCTGCCCTACGGTGAGATCTACGTCGAGATCAAGACCGAGTGGACCTCCGGAACCATCGAGGACACTCCCGGAGGGAGGATCCCCGAGGCGGTGATCTGAGTTGGATCCCAAGCGCGCGGCGGAGGCCGCGCTGTTCTCCAGCGCCGAGGGGCTGAGGATCTCGGAGATCGCCGAGAGGACCGGCATCCCGGAGGAGGAGCTCCGCACCGCTGTTCTCGACCTGAAGAGGGAGTACGAGGACCGCGACTCCGCGATCATGATCTCCAAGGTCGGCAACAGGTTCAGGATGATGCTCCGCACCGAGTACACCGACTTCACCGGCAAGTTCGCCAGGGCGGAGATGCCCGCCGGGGTGATGAGGACGCTCTCCACCATCGCCTACAACCAGCCCGTGCTGCAGTCCGTCCTGCTGAAGACGCGCGGGCCCCGCACCTACGACGACGTCCACAAGCTGATCGAGATGGGCTTCGTCTCCGGGAAGAAGACCGGGCAGACCCTGGAGCTCACCACCACCAACAAGTTCTCCGAGTACTTCGGAATCGGCTCCACCAGGAAGTCCGACATAAGGGCGTGGATCGAGGCGCAGGCCAAGAACGCCCCCGCAGGGGAGCAGGACGGGGAGTGACGGATCTCGGGACGGACCCCATCCCCGTCCCGGCCCTCTGGTCACGATGGCGTCCTGACAACCTCTGTTTCAATCGACTGCCTTTCGACAACTTTCTTGGACAGTACCGCTCCCGCCGCGCCCCTTCTCGACGTCTGGCACAGAATCGTTCTTCGTAAGCCGCCAATGTGCGCCGGAGGTTCCGGCCGGACCTATATAGCGGTACATAGCGGGACGTGTTGTCATCGCACAACCGTGCTCCGACGGGCTGTCGGGGCATAGTTTCGGTACGGATACGGAACAGCCATCGTCCTCCATACCTCTCTAGAAAACCTATATAACATGACCTCCATCAAATGGACGATTCATATGGTCATGCCAGCAACCCTGCTCGAGAATACCGTGGACAAACGCGTCTCGCTGCTTCTGAAGGACGGCAGGTCCCTGGAGGGCAAGCTGACGGGATTCGACGAGTACATGAACATGGTCCTCGACGAGACGGTCGAGACAGCGGCCGACGGTCAGGAAGGAAGGCGTCTCGGCAAGGTCATCCTCCGCGGGAACAACGTCGTGAGCATCGCACTCGTCTGAACAGGTGCTCCAAATGTCCCTGCTGAAGAGGATCGACGACCTCTCCGATAACAGGAAGGTGCGCAGCGGCTGGTTCGTCTTCGCGTGCCTCGTGTTCATCCTCGTCATCGTCGTCCCGTCCATTTTCGTGGTCACCAACCTGTTCACCGACTGGGAGCTGGTGGACCTCGTTCTGAACAACGAGGGGATCAAGGACACCGTCCTGAGCGCGGTGTTCAACTCGTTCAGCATCGCCTTCATCGTCACGATCATAGACATCCTGGTCGGACTGCCGATGGCATGGATCATGGTCCGCAAGAACTTCCACGGCAAGAGGTGGCTGGACACGCTGCTGGACATGCCGCTGGCGTTCCCGACCGCCGTTCTCGGCATATCCGTCGTCATGTTCTGGATATCGCCGGACGGCATATCGATCCCGGGGCTGGGGCTCAGCCTGTCCCCGTACATGATGGTCATCCTGCTGCACATCATCTTCACCTATCCCTACATGGTGCGCTCGCTCTCGGCCATCCTGGAGCAGATCGACCCCAACTTCGAGACCGCCGGCATGACCCTGGGGGCCTCCAGGTGGACCGCCGTGCGCACGATCACCCTGCCCCTGTTCAGGGCCGGACTGGCCACCGGATTTGTGCTGTGCTTCGCCAGGTCCCTGTCCGAGACCGGGGGAACCTACATCGCCCTGACCATGATGGGCGTGCAGACGTCGTTCTTCACCGGTCCGTCCTTCATCAGCTTCCTGAAGAGCGACGAGTCCCTGTACACCAGCGACGAGATGATGGGCGCCCAGATCCTGATCAGCGTGGTCATGATCGTGCTGGCCCTGGTCCTGATGTTCGTGGTCAGGAAGTTCATCGCCAAGTTCAGGATCCCGTACCAGAAGGTGTGGCCGCAGATCGGCAGGAAGGTCAGCCAGGGCGGGCTCCCCAAGCTCAAGGACGGCATAACCATCGCGTTCCTGATCGTGATAGTGCTCCTGCCGTCGTTCTACATATTCATGTACCTCACGGAGCCGATGCCGCAGATGGACTACGGCACGCTGCTGACATCCATCGCGATATCATTCGGCGTGGCGGGCGTGGCCGTCCTGGTGGACATAGCCATAGGCGTCCCGATGGCGCTGTACATCGCCAGGCACAAGAACGGGAAGCTGGGGCAGATACTGGACAACCTGGTCAACGTGCCGCTGATCATCCCCACCACGGCGCTGGGCTTCTCGCTCTCACTGTTCTGGGGCGGGTTCGGACTGGACAGCAGCTTCGACCTGCTCCTGGTAATATTCGGGCACATCTCGTTCACGTACCCCCTGGTGGTCAGGAACCTGATCGGGGCCATCGAGGAGGTGGACCCGTCCTGCGAGGAGATCGCCATGACCCTCGGGGCGAAGCCGTTCCAGGCATTCAGTAAGGTCCTGTTCCCCATCATCAACTCCGCAGTCATCGCGGGCAGCATCCTCGCCTTCACGAGGAGCCTAGGCGAGACGGGAGCGACCACATCCATCAGCCAGAACGTCAACACCGTCCCCATCTACATCACCCACCTGGTGGAGGACGGTCTGTACACAGAGGCCGCCATGTGCTCCATCGTGCTCATAGCGCTCTGCTTCATCCTGATGTTCGGCATCAGGGTGGTCACAGGAAGGAGGTCGAAGCGCGATGCCTGAGATAGTCCTCGACAACGTGTCGAAGAAGTTCGGGGAGACGGTGGCCGCCGACGGCCTCAGCCTCAGCATCAAGGACGGGGAGTACGTGTGCATCCTGGGTCCCACCGGGGCCGGCAAGACCACCTGCATGAGGATGATATGCGGCCTCACCCAGCCGGACTCCGGCCGCGTGTACCTGGACGGGAAGGACGTGACCGACGACCCCGTGGACACCCGCAACGCCACCATGCTAACGCAGTCCTACGCGCTGTTCCCCCACATGACGGTGTACGACAACGTCAGGTTCGCGCCCCAGATCAAGGGCTGGGCCCCGGAGGACATAAAGCAGGTCGTCAGGAGCACCCTGCACATGGTGCACCTGGAGCAGAAGGCCGAGTGGATGCCCGCCCAGCTGTCCGGAGGGCAGCAGCAGCGCATCGCCCTGGCCAGGGCGCTGGCCTCCGGTTCGAAGGTCCTGCTGCTGGACGAGCCCCTGAGGGCGCTGGACGCCCGCCTGAGGATCAACCTCCGCAAGGAGCTCAGGACCATGGCCAAGCAGATGGGGGTCACGTGCATCCACGTCACCCACGACCAGGACGAGGCCCTTGCCGTGGCGGACAGGATAGCGATCATACGCGACGGGAGGATCATACAGTTCGGCACGCCCTCGGAGGTCTTCGACGACCCGGCGACGCCCTTCGTCGCCACATTCGTGGGAAGGTCCAACATCCTCACCGGGAAGGTCGTCAGAAGCGACGGGGAGTCCACCGCCATCGACGTGGCCGGCACCGTCCTGCTCGCCAGGCCGTCCCCGATGGAGGTCGGGGAGGAGGCCGTGCTGGCCGTCAAGATAGGGTTCACCAGGATCTCCAAGAAGCAGGAGGAGATCGATGCCGCGTACTTCACCGGGACCATAGATCGCGTCCTGTACGAGGGCGTGACCATCACGGTGGAGATAAACGCGGGGGGCCTGGGCCTGATATCGTCCAAGCTGCCCAACAGGAAGTTCGACGACTACCACGCCGGCGACATCGTCGGGGTGTCATGGGCGCCCTCGAAGGCGTCGGTGTTCCGCGTCCCGCCGGAGGGGCTGGAGAAGGAGCTCAAACTGGAGTGATCCCATGGTCAGGATAAAGCTGGAGCACATCTCGATGAGGTTCGGCGACTTCTACGCCGTCAGGGACATCAACCTGGAGATCAACAGCGGGGAGTACGTGACGATCCTGGGACCGTCCGGATGCGGGAAGACGTCGCTGATCAAGGTGATCTCGGGGATATGGACGCCGACGGAGGGGAAGGTCTACTTCGACGGTCTGGACGTGACCAAGGTCCCCATGGAGGACAGGGACGTGGGCTACGTGTTCCAGAACATCGCCCTGTTCCCCCACATGACGCTGAAGGAGAACGTCGCGTACAGCCCCAGGGTCAAGGACCAGGGGGAGGAGGCGATGGAGTCCCTTTCCACGGAGTACCTCCAGCTGGTCAACATGCTGGCCCGTGCGGGCATGTACCCGCGCGAGCTGTCCGGCGGCGAGCAGCAGAAGGTCGCCATAGCCAGGGCGCTGGCCTCCGGGTCCAAGATGCTCATGCTCGACGAGCCGCTGTCCGCCCTGGACGCCCGCGTCCGCATGGAGCTGAGGTACGAGATCCGCAGGCTGGTCAAGAAGCTGGGGATAACCGTCCTCCACGTCACCCACGACCAGGAGGAGGCCATGTCCGTGTCCGACAGGATCGTGCTGATGAGGTACGGGACCATAGCCGAGGCCGGCTCCCCATTGGATATATATAGGAAACCAAGCTCTGTATTCGCCGCGAACTTCATCGGTGAGACGAATCTGATGGAGTGCACGGTGTCCGACAGGTCCAAGAGCGGCAAGACCAAGGTCAAGCTCAGGGGCGGTAGGGAGATTCGGACGTCCAAGACGAACTTCAGCGTCGGCGACCCCGTGGTGATCTCCGTCCGTCCGGAACACGTGTACCCGGCCATCGACGGATTGGAGGCCGAGGTGCAGTCCATTGTGTTCATGGGCACGTACTGGAGGGTCCGCACGCTGGCAGAGAGCCGCGACTACGTGGAGTACAACGTTCCAGCTGACGAGGAGGTCCCGGAGGTCGGTGACACGGTGCACCTCGTCTTCAACAAGAAGGCCGTGGTTGTCTTCGCAAGGCCGCAGGGCGGCATAGAGGAGGAGATTAGACTTGAGTGATGATTCGAAGGGACTGCTGGGATGGTTCGGCAAGAGGAAGGAGAGCGTGATCCAGAGCGGCATGCGCACGCACGCGCTCTCGGTCCTGGACTGCGTGACCGAGCTGGGCAACGCCATGCGCGCCATGGAGGCCGACGACAAGTCCGGCGCCCTCAAGGCGATCGAGAGGCTCTACTACCTCGAGCACGAGGCCGATTCGCAGGAGGACAACCTCTGCAACCAGATGAGCATAGGCGAGCTGTCCCCCCAGGAGAGGGAGGACTTCATGCACTTCGTCAAGAAGACCGACAGCATCGCCAACTGGTGCAAGGAGGCCGCCATCAACCTCCAGCTCATAATCGACACCGGCGCGGTCATCCCCGTGAACATCTGGAACCTCCTCACGGCCACCGTCTCCGACCTGGAGTCCGAGGTCAACGGCCTGATGAACGCCATCAAGATCCTCGGGACCGACGGGGAGGGCATCGCCGAGTGCATCCAGAGCATCAAGGACCAGGAGCGCAGGGTGGACGAGGCCTACATGAAGATCATGAAGGCCATACTCATGGCCGACCTGGACCAGAAGGCGACCATCCTGTCCATAAACGTCCTCGAGACCCTCGAGGAGGCCGCGGACACGTGCAAGGGCTGCGCCGAGACGATAAACATCCTTTTTTACGCGAAGAGGGTTTGACTTCCAGATGACACTCTTCGGGATCAACGGCGTGAGGGGGACGGCCAACAGGGACCTGACCTCCGAGGTCGCACTGCAGATCGGGAAGGTCGTTGGAAGGACCTTCGGAAGGCGCATAGCCATAGCCACCGACGCACGCGATTCGGCGGACATGCTCAGGAGCGCCGTCTCCGCCGGGGTCATGGCCTCGGGGACCGACATAGTCGACCTGGGGATCCTGCCCACGCCGGTCCTGCAGTACTACGTGAAGTCCCATCCCGACATAACAGGCGGCATAGTCATCACCGCCTCCCACAACCCTCCGGAGCACAACGGGTTCAAGTTCATCAAGGAGGACGGGGTGGAGGTCAGCCGCGAGGAGGAGCAGTCCATCGAGAGCTCCTGCGAGACCGACGTCCCTCCGGCCCCATGGAAGGAGATCGGGGAGGTCGATACCGGGACTGGGGCCATCGTCGACCATGTGAATGCCGTCATAGCCCACGTCGACGCCGAGGCCATCCGCAGGGCGAACCTCACTGTCTGCGTCGACTGCGCCAACGGCTCCACCTGCGAGTCGACGCCCATGCTCCTGAGGCTCCTCAACGTCAGGACCTTCACGATCAACGCCGATCCCCAGAGCGAGAGCCCCGGGCGTTCCAGCGAGCCCACCGAGGAGAACCTCGGGCCCCTCATGATGCTGACGAAGCAGGTAGGCGCCGATTTGGGTGCCGCCCATGACGCCGACGGGGACCGCACCATATTCGTCACCGAGAAGGGCGAGTACGTGATGGGGGACATCAGCCTGGCCCTCATCGCCAAGTCCGTCCTCAGCGAGCGCAAGGGCAAGGTCATCACGCCGGTGAGCTCCTCGTCCGTCGTCGAGGACGTGGTCGAGGAGAGCGGCGGCCTCCTGAAGTACACCGCGGTCGGATCCCACACCGTGGTCAGGAAGATGGAGGAGAACATGGCCGTCTTCGGCGGGGAGGAGAACGGAGGGCTTGTTTTCCCCGAGCTGCAGCTTTGCAGGGACGGGATGATGGCCCTGGCGAAGATGCTGGAGTGCATCGCCAAGAACGGTCCCCTGTCACAGCAGATCTCCACTCTGAACAGGTATCACGACATCAAGATGAGCATCCCGTGTCCCGACGACATGAAGATGAAGCTGCTCGACCACTTCGTGGATGGAGCAGGCGACCGTCGCGTGGAGTCGGTGGACGGATTGAAGATCTACTTCGACGACGGATGGGTGCTTCTTAGGCCGTCGACCACGGAGGAGCTCTTCAGGCTCTATTCCGAATCGAGGGACGAGTCCGTCGCCAGGTCGAGGATGGACGAGTACCTGGCCGATGCCAGGGAGTTCCTCTCGCAGAAAGGCCAGTGAACTCAGCTTCTGAGGTTCTTGGCGTGGACCGCCATGACCTCGTTGATGTATCTGGCCGCGAGTATCGATGTGATCCCGGCGGGGTCCGCGGGAGGGCAGACCTCGACGACGTCGAACCCGGCGAGCCTGTCCCCGATGGCGTTGATGACCTTCTTGACGTCCATGGGCATCAGGCCGAACGGTTCCGGGGTCCCGGTTCCGGGGGCGAAGGCGGGGTCGATGCCGTCGATGTCGACGGTCAGGTAGATCCTCTCGTTCTTCACGCTGTCCAGGGCCTTCTTGATCGCCCACTCGATGCCGTTGTCCATGATGTCGTAGGAGCTGATGAACGGCACAACGTCGTCCCTGTCAAGCTCCTCCTCGCCTATGGCCCTGGCGCCGAGGACAAACACGTTCTCCAGCCCGAGGTGCTCCGCCGCCCTGCGGGTGATGCAGGCGTGGCTGTTCGGGGTGCCGAGGTACTCGTCCCTGGAGTCCAGGTGGGCGTCGATCGAGATCAGGGCTATGTCGTCCGGTTCGAAGTTCCTGACGATGGGGATGTTGATGGAGTGCTCCCCTCCCATGGCGATCGTGAACTTGCCGTCTCTTATGGTTGGGCCGACCGCAAAGTCCACCTCGGCGAACATGTCCTCGGGAAGGATGAAGTCGTCGCAGTTCCCGTAGTCGTACACGTTCAGGTGCGGCTGGTGTACGCCGTGCTCGAAGTGGATCTCCTCAAAATTGTAGGAGGCCCGCCTTATGGCGGTGGGCGCCTCCCTTGCTCCCGCCTTGAAGCAGGAGGTGTGGTCGTACGGGATGCCGAAGATGACGACATCGGCCTCGTTGTAGTCCGATTCCGCTCCGGCGTAACCTATCCCGTACGACATTGGTTTCAGACCTCACATGATCTTGTATCTGCCCATCGCGACGATGTACAGGAGCTCTCCTCCCTCCTCGACGGGCTGCTCGTGGTCGGGGTTGATCTCCACGGAGATCTGCTCGAAGGTCTCGAGGTCCATGATCATGGCCTCGTTTCCCGAGATGGAAAGGACCTGACCCTTCCTCTTGTCGATCATGGGGACCTGCACCTTGGTGCTCACGGGTCCCACGATGGACTTCTTGGCTCCGGTGAAGATGCTGACCGCGTCGATGTTGGCCTTGGCGGATCCATGCTTTCCGGGCTTGGAAGTCGTGATCTTTACGATCTTGCAGGGTTCGTCGTCGACGTTGACGTACCTTCCCTCTTTCAGCTCTCTGATCTCTTTCATCTCCCACATTGGCACTACCTTCTATTGGATGTATATCCGACTCACGGCCGGAAGTTCACTCCCCCGAGGGAAGCGTTGATGCGCAGGTCGAACTTCGTTGCAGACCTCATGCTATCTGGCAACCCCATTGCCCACCTGAATATTATATTTTTAGGTGGTGGAGGGAAGAAGACCGCTGTCCGGACAGTGCCAGCATCAGCGGGCGCGGTTCTTCCCGCCCTTCCTCGGGCGACCCTTCTTACCGGATTTCTGGGGTTTCTTGGGGGGATCGGGGTAGCGTCTCCTGATGTCCTCGACGCGCCTCATGAACTCCTCGTTGAGCCTGTCGCCGGCGAACTCCCCGTGGTACTGGTCGATCTTCGCCGCTATCAGGACCTTGCCCGCCAGGGCGCGGGCGATCTTACCGCGCTGCCAGTACGGCGACCTGTGCACCTCGGGGTGCTGGTATATCACGCCGTGCTTGGGCCCCCTCTTCCCGGACTTCAGGTGCCTGAACATGGCCTTCTCCGCACCCAGCAGCTGGACGGTGGACGAGGGCAGCGAGGCCAGCCTCTCCAGGCCCCCGGCCAGGGAGACCATCCTAGCGGCCAGCGGGGCGCCGAGTATGGCGCACATGCTGGGGCAGGTCTCCTCGACGATGCCCTGGATGTAGGCCTCCGTTCTGTCTTTGTCGTCGTACAGGCGGCTCAGGGTGTCGGCCAGGTCCCTGATCGCGTCCATGTCCGCGGGGTCCATGTCGGCCCCGATGGACTCGATCTCGATCCCCAGCTCCTCGATGACCCCCTCCCTCTCGCCGTTCATGGCCACGAGCTGAGCGTACCTGGCGTCGTGGGCGTAGTCGGCGAGCTCCGGGAAGTGCATGCCGTACCACTCGTGGAGCCTCTCGTTGTAGAGGTTGATGGTGGCGATCTGGTCGTCCAGGCTCCTGATGGCCTGCACCAGGCTCCTGTCCCTGGGGATGGGCTCGGAGGTCCTGAGCTTCCCGAGGCCGATCATGACCTCGTGCATGAAGTCCCCGCCGTACCCGTACTTCTCGGCCGTGATCGACGAGGAGTCGAACAGCTCGGGCTTCCCTAGTTCAGACTGCCTGCGGTCGGACACCGCCAGCCTGCCGTCCACGGTGGCGGCCAGCTCCCTCTCCTCGTCCAGGAGGGAGCCTCTCTGGACCGCGGCCAGCTTCTCGGCCACGGCCTCCGCGTCCTTCGGCATCAGGCGCTTGTCAAGGACCTTGCCGGACTTCTCGTCGCAGAGGAAGACCCCGAACCACTTGGTGACCAGTATCGTCATGGGATCACATCCTGGAGAGCTTCTCGACCTCTTCGGCGGGGAGGTCCTCTGCGTCCCCGACCATGAGCTGCAGCCTGGCCTGGAACTCCAGCTCCTCCATCCTGTTGTACGCCTCCTCCAGGGTCCTGCCCTGGGTGAGGGCCCCGTGGCGCTCCATGAGCATGGCCTTGGCGTGCCCCTCGGCGGCCACGGCGTCGACCAGCTCCTGGGAGCCGGGGGTGTAGTATCCGATCATGGGCACGTGGCCCAGGAGCATGGCACCCTCGGGCGTGAGGTTGCACCTGATGGGCTCGTTCCTCACGGCCAGCGCCACGCAGTTGAGCGGGTGGCAGTGGACCACGGCGTTGGTCTCGGGATTCATCCTGTAGAGCGCGAGGTGGAACCTGTGCTCGATGGACGGCTTCCCCTCGGACAGGACCTCCCCGTTGATGGAGACCTTCACCATGTCCTCGGGCTTCAGCAGGCCCTTGTTCCTCCCGGAGGGGGTTATGATCACCTCCCCCTCGTTGATGCGGACGCTCATGTTGCCCCCGGCGGAAACGGTGAGGTTCCTGTCGTAGAGCATCCTGCAGAAGTCTGCCAGCAGCTCCCTGGCGTACCTCTCGTTCATGTCAGTCCCTCATGAGGTGGATCTCGTCGGGCCTGAGGATGCCCTTCTCGGTGATGAACCCGGTGACCAACTCCGCGGGGGTGACGTCGAACGCGGGGTTGAGCGCATGGGATCTCTCGGGGGCGATCCTGGCCCCGTTCATCATCGTGACCTCCTCCTCGGATCTCTGCTCGATGACGATCTCCCTGCCGCTCTCCATGGAGAGGTCGAAGGTGGAGATGGGCGCAGCCACGTAGAACGGGATGCCGAAGTGCTTCGCGACGATGGCCTTGTCGAAGGTCCCGATCTTGTTGGCGAAGTCGCCGTTGGAGGCGATCCTGTCGGCGCCGGTGATGATCATGTCGACCCCCTGGCTCATGCAGTACGCGGAGGCGCCGTCGGGGATGATCCTGTGGTCGATGCCCTCCTGGGCCAGCTCCCACGCGGTGAGCTGCATGCCCTGGAGGCGGGGACGGGTCTCGGAGACGTAGACGAAGAAGTCCACCCCGCGGGAGTGCGCGTCCCTCATCGGGGCCAGCGCGGTGCCCACGTCGACGGTGGCCAGCGCACCCGCGTTGCAGTGGGTCATCAGCTTCATGCCGTCCTTCACCAGCTGTCCGCCGTACCTTCCGATGGCGGTGCATTTGTCGACCATCATCTGGGCGTAGCCGTCCGCGGCCTCCACGGGGTCGGCCCCTTCATTCAGCTTCGCGTGCATGTAGTCGACGGCGTAGAACAGGTCGAACGCCGTGGGCCTGGCAGCCTTGATGTCCGAGGCCGCCCTGTCCAAGTCGCAGCCCTTCAGGGCGGCGATGCACATGGCGTACGCGGCGGTGGCACCGATGGAGGGCGCTCCGCGCGTGGTCATGTTCCTGATGGCCTCCGCCACGTCGAGGTAGTCGTCGAAGCCCACTATCACGATCCCCGCGGGGAGCTTCCTCTGGTCGATCATCATAACCCTGCCGTTCTCGAACCAAACGGCGCGGATGTCCTTCTGCACACCATCGATCGTGGCTTTCATAGCGTCACCTGTTCCACAGCGATGCAGTCCCCTCATTTAACACGCGCGGATGCGCGCCAGCGTGCGCGTCGGGGGGCCGAGCGGCCATGGATGATTTTGGAACGCTCTGTCGGAATTGTCAACCGACGAACCCTTAATAACTGGAACAGGATATCCCAGCGATTGAATTGAACGACGGCCCGCTCACCGATTTCGAACTTTACTATACGAAAAACGGACTCGTACAGGTATCCAACGACGTAAGGCGCAGGATACTCCACGAGCTGTCGGACAAGAACCTTTCTCTGACGGACCTGTCCAAGATCACGGGCAAGGCCCAGTCCACGCTGTCCGTCCACCTGGACAAGATGGTTTCGGAGGGGCTCATCGCCGCCCACGACGACCCTGACGACAGCCGCAGGAAGGTGTATTCCCTCGTTTCGGTCATGCTGGCACATTCCAAGCCGCCGTCCGATGTGGCCATGACCATGGCCCTCAACTCCCTGACGGAGATCGCCGACGACCCCGTGAAGACCCGCGACATGCTCGCCAGGTTCCTCTTCCTCGGGTTCGACGCCATGGGCCTGTCTGTGGGCCCGATGGCATCGATGCTCGGCTCCATACACGCGATGGCGCTGGGAGGGATACTCTCGGGCGAAACCGTGGAGGACACCGTGGCGAACGCCCGCGACTACTACAGGAAGATGGGGTTCGGCGATGCGAGCGTGTTCTCCCTGAAGCCCCTGACGATAATCATCAAGGACGATGTGCCCTTCACCGAGGATTCCGCGAAATCGCTGGGCTTCTACGCGTCCGGGTTCTTCTGCAAGGTCCTGGAGGACGCCACCGGGAAGACGTACGAGATGGTGTCCAACGAGGTGTTCGGCTCGGACTACAACTACTTCCGCTTCGTCCTGGAGCCCGTGGCCAAGAGTCCGGTCCTCTGATCAGCGCTTCGGTTCGAACGTGAGAAGCGCGCCGTTGCCGAGGGTCTCCACGTCGCGGAGCTCGAGCTTCACGCCACCCGGCACGACCCATCCGTCCCCGTCGCAGGGGGTGGGTGCGCCGGAGCCGCCTATGACCAGTCCGCCCACGAACACCGTGTAGCGGTCCACGAGTCCCGCTCTGAAGAACGAGGCGATCGTGCGTCCGCCGCCCTCGACCAGGATGTTCTCGATGCCCATCTCCTCGGCCAGCTCCTCCAGGACGGCCGGGAGGTCGATGGCGTCCTTACCTTTCCTGACGATCTCCTCGCAGTCCCATTCGCGGTCGCAGCCCTCGAGGGTGACCATGATGGTCGGGGCCCTCTCGTCCAGGACCTGCGCCTCGTCGGGGGTCCTGCCGTGCGGGTCGAGGACTATGCGTATGGGGTTGGTGTCGTAGTCCAGGTCCTTGAGGGTCAGGTGCGGGTCGTCGGCGATGACGGTGCCGACCCCGACCAGTATGGCGTCGTACTTCCTGCGGAGGTTCTTGGCGCGGGCCTTGTCCTCGTCGGAGGATATCGTGACCTGCGTGCGGTCGCATCCGGCGATCTTGCCGTCGGCCGACATGGCGCAGTTGACGTGCACGAAGGGCCTCACTGCCTCGCCCCCGGCGTGACGCTGAACCTGTAGACGTCGTCCCTCCTCTCGACGCCGAACTTGACGTCGAGGAACGACTCGAGGGTGTCCATCTGGCTGAGGAGGTGCTTGCTGATCCTCGACACCGAGAAGCTGCTGCATTCGTCGGCCATCGCCATGTACGGCAGGAGCTGGTCGGCGGTGTGCACGTCCATGGTGGACCCGCTCTCCATCTCCCTTATGAGGTCGACCGCGGCGTCCTTCCCGCACTTGTCGGGCGGGTGTCCCCTGGACGAGAGCGCGTTGCTGCCCAGCATCCCGTTCTCGTACTCGGCGACGAGGACGAGTCCGGCGCCCTGGGATCCCCCGTCGGTCCTCTGGAGCTCGAACTCCACGTCCCCGTAGGGCTTCAGGGCCTCGGCGCAGCTCTTCATCATCTCCTGGGGGACCCAGTCGGACAGGCGCTGGCAGAAGCACACGCCCTTCAGCGACACGAGCTCCCCGAGGGTCTCCTGGTTCAGGGGCTTGATGGTCCCGATAGGGTCGAGGGTGGCGATGACGCGTCCCCCTCCCTGGGGGTAGAATCCCCTGTCGATGATCTTGGCGTCGGCGTTGATGCTCATCCTGCTCATCATGGGGAACAGGAGGGTCTGGTAGTAGTCGATCGGCGGCGCCCACATGACGTTGGTGCCTCCGCTGATGTCCACCGTGAGCCTCTGGGTGTGGTTGCGGGCCGCCAGCAGCATGGCCTGGAGGACCAGGCTGATGCTCCCTGCGGAGCTGATGTTCACGTCTATGTTGTACACCTGCTCGTCGCCGGGGATGAAGAACAGGTCGCCGGAACCGATCTTGCAGCCCTCGACCTCGGAGCCCGTCATCTGTGCCACCGCGTTCACGGCCGCCACATGCTGTCTGGATAGACCGTTGGTCGGCCTGTTCTCCCTGATGCGGGTCAGGTGGACCGGGATGCCCGTGACAGTGGACATGGCCACGGTGGTGCGAACCATCTGGCCTCCTCCCTCTCCGCGGGAACCGTCTATCTCAAGCATTTCCATGGTCGAGCGTATGACGGACGAATAGAAAAAACTGATACTTGGAACGAGAAAGATGAGATGGTAGCGAGGGGTCGATTTGAACGACCGGTCTCCGGGTTATGAGCCCGACGGGATATCCTGGCTACCCCACCTCGCTGTAATCGACACTAAACAAGGGGTGGTATAAATAATTATGTGGAAAGGTCGCATCTGTTCAACCGTACTTGGAATAGCCAGCGTCTTCAGCGGCAGGGCAGATGCGCGGGGCGGCGTCCCGTCAGTCTCCATCCGAGGTGGACTGGCTCCCTTGAAATACTGTGTACCGGGATTGGAACACTGATGCATCAGGGGGTTCGGAAAGTGGACATGGGGGCATTCATCGGGGAGCTCAGGGACAGCGGGATATCGGAGTACGCGTTCATCAGGCAGGAGGACATGCTGTACTCTCAGCGCCTCAGGGACTACTGCGAGTGGCTGTGTCTCGGTTTCAACCACAGGTGGGGCTGCCCGCCCCATGTCGGGTCGATAGACGACAACATCCGGAAGTGCCGGAGGTACCCGTACGCCCTCATGCTGTCCGCCTACGTCCAGCTGGACCCGGCGGAGATCGCGACATGCGGGGAGCCCGTGTTCATGCTGAGCCGCAGGAAGCTCAACCCGCTCTTCCAGCGTCTCGGGAGGAGGCTCGGGGAGGTCACCGGCGGGTCGGTGCTGATCCTCCACTCCTACTGCAACAACTGCCTGCCCTGCGCCTTCCCGGATGCGCCATGCCGTCATCCCGACCGCTCCGTGCCTTCTTTGGAGTCGCACGGCATCCAGATGGTCACCATGATGGAGGACATGGGGTTCACCAGGTTCTCCAACGACAGGGGCTACACCTGCGTCGCTCTCGTGCTGTTCGACTGCGGGGACGAGCCGGACGTGGAGTTCGGGAGGCGCGTGCTCCTGAAGGAGTACCCCCCGTTCGTGGAGGACCAGGCCTACGCCGACCACCTGTACTCCACAGGCGCCTGCAGCTCGAGGGTGGACCTGGCGGCGAGCGAGCGGTACGCTCCCGGGATACACGCCTTCAACGGGGCGACGGGGTCGTCGGTGTGCCTGCTGTCCTGCGACTCCCACATAACCACCGCACTGCTGGCGGAGGAGATCGGAAGATCCGGCATCCCGGCCAACCTGCTGGTCCTGGACACCCACGGCCACACGGTCAGCCATGCCTACTCGGAAGGGCTGTTCACCACCGACACCATAGCGAGGGCCCTGCGCGGGCTCGAGCCCGAGGTGGGGTTCCGCGACCTTGTGATCCCGTACGGGATCTTCATGCTACAGCATCCCCTGCAGAGGGCCCTCCCGGGATGGAGGATACATGTGGGGGCGCCAAGGATGCGCGATCTGGCGGAAAACCTGTCCGATGTGGTCGAGGCGGTCCGCGGGTGACCCGCGTCCGCCGAGCGGACCGGCGTAGGCCGCCGACCCGTTTTCAGAAAAGCTTCTTCAGGAACATCAGGTCGTCGATCTTGCCCTTGACCGCGATCTTCTTCAGGACGTAGGCGCGCATGGGCCTGAGGGTCCCGTCGATGAGTCCGCGGAGGTTCTCGGGCGTGGTCGTGACCGTGACGTCGGCGTCGTCGAGAAGTCCCGGCTCGAAGTAGTAGATCTTGGCGTTCTTCAGCTTCAGGCTGTAGGACTCGGTGCCGAGGTCGAGGTTGAAGCTCTTGGAGAGGGGCTCGACCTCCTTCCTGAGGTTCTCGTCCTTCTCCATCTTCCTGTGGAACCTGTCGATGACTTCCTGGATCTCCTGCTGCATGGTCATGTGTTTCACCAATCGCTGATCTTCGTGTTCTTCCTTGCGGACAGCATCTGTCTGACGGGCTCCCACGAGCACCTCACATGCTCCGGGGCCCTCCCGTTCTCCCTGATCCACTGGGCGATGAAGTCCATCGTGTAGTGGTCGCTGGGGTACCCGCTCCCGATGTTCGTGCCGAACTCGGCGCGGATGTCGTCCATCATCCTGTCCCTCGTGACCTTCGCCACGATCGAAGCAGCCGATACGACTGGGTATGTGTCATCCGCTTTATGTTTTGCGATAATCTCCGTGCCGGGCACCAAAGCACCCAGCCTCTGGGCGAACGAGGCCTCGTTCACGTCCGGGCAGTCGGCGTAGACCTTCCCCGCGGGTTGCCTGGAGCAGGCCTCGGCGAACATCCTGAGCTCGACCTCGTTGAGCGACATGGTCTTCCTGCGCTCGTCCACGTCCGCGGCGGAGGCGATGACCACTGTCCATCCGACGCAGGCCGTGATCTCCTCGTACATGGCCTCGCGCCTCCTGGGCGTGAGCTTCTTCGAGTCCTTCACCCCGATGGACGTGAGCGGCTCGTCCGATTCCGCGAAAACGGCTCCGACCACCAGCGGGCCCATCACGGACCCCCTCCCAGCCTCGTCAACCCCGCAGTGCATGTATGATTACCGATTTAGTTGTAGATGTCTTTCCTTTAAGTTGATTTCGTATTTCCTCAATCCATGGCTTTGAAATGCGACTTGCAATACGGCAAAGGAGAGGCCGGATACAAGCTCACACGCGTCGGTGTGAAAGGTGTTCGCAAACCCGTCCTCGTCCACAGGGAGGGTCTCGACGGCACCCTCAACAACGCCCTCAACTGCTCCATCGACATATTCGTCGACCTTCCCGCGGACCAGAAGGGGTCCCATATGTCCAGGAACGTGGAGGTCCTCAATGAGGTCGTCGAGGAGAGCCTGAGGAACCCCATCACAGCCATCGAGGACATGGCCGCCGACATCTGCAGGAAGCTCCTCGTCCACCACGAGTACGCCATGACCGCCGACGTCAGCATCTCGTCGGAGTACTTCCGCAGCTCCAAGACCCCCCTCGGGAGGGACACGTTCGAGATGTTCACGCTCCTCGCCGGAGGCCACATCGTCCGCGACGGACCGCTCACCAAGACCGTCGGAGTAAAGGTCACCGGCATGACCGCCTGCCCCTGCGCCCAGCAGACCGTCACCGAGATGCTGGAGTACAGCGGCGACATGCCCGTCATGTCCCACAACCAGAGGAACGTCTGCACCATCATGATGACCATGCCCGAGGATGTCACCATCGAGGCGGATGAGCTGATCGACATCGCCCAGGATTCCTTCTCCTCCCCCACGTTCGAGCTCCTCAAGAGGCCCGACGAGGGACAGGTCGTCATCAACGCCCACAGGAACACCAAGTTCGTGGAGGATGTCGTCAGGGGAGTGCTCGAGAGGATCGTCGAGAGGTTCCCCGAACTCCCGGACTGCGTGGACGTCGACGTGATCAGCGACTCCGAGGAGTCCATCCACAAGCACGACGCCTTCGCGGAGAGGGTCGCCACCCTCGGCGAGCTCCGTCAGGAGAACCAGTGATTTTTCAGGGGATCCCGGGGCGGCTCCGGCCGCCCCGACCCCGTAGAATTCTTTGAAACCGTTTACTTCGCCGCCGGGGGCAGCTGCGCGAGCTCCTCGGGGCTGTACCTCCTCACGGACTTCTCCATGACGGAGATGTCGCAGACGTACACGTCCTCGGGGCACTCCAGGTCGTCCAGGCATCCAACCCAGTAGACCACGAGTCCGGGACCGAACAGCTTCGTGTAGGGCACCAGCTGCTTCCTGGCGTTGAACCTGAACTCGGTGTTGTCACCGAAGGAGGCCTTGCTCTCTACCCAGTAGATGGTCTTGCCCTCGTACTCGACGGGCTCGTCCAGCAGGCAGTCGGGGGTCTTGGTGAACTCGGTTCCCCTCAGGTCGTTCTCGGTCCTGTAGGTGACGCCCTGTCCGTCGAGCCATTCGTGTAGAAGTCCCTCACCCCAGATCCCGCGCTCCCTCTGGCGGTCGTTGGCGGCGGGGGAGTACACGATGTCCTTCTCCACGGCCTCCCTGACCTCGTCGGCGGTCTCCTCGGACTCCAGCAGCGACGGGTCGCGGATGTAGCTCCAGAACTCCTTCTTGCTGGCCCCGTCCTCGAGGAATATGAACATGGCTGTCAGGATCGGCGGGAACTTGTACTTCTTTGAGAGACCCATGATGGATGTGCCCTTGCGCCATTCGTTGAGCATCTTCTTGGAGTTCTGCTTGACCACGTAGAACCTCTTCTTGACCTCCCTGGTCGTCTTCTGCGTGAACAGGCTGTCCAGCATGCGGGGGTCGTATTCGGTGGAGAGCCTCTCCACGTCGTCCGCCGTGCGGAGGCTGTTGTAGAGTTCCTTGTATTCGTCGTACCTCATCGTATCACAGCTGCCTGCAGAGGTCCTCCACTGCCGAGATCACGACGTCCTTCACCATCGATGTCGGCGGGCAGTACGCGTTCTCCGAGCGGACCAGGAAGTCCTCGGCTGTCATCCCGTTGACGATGGCCGACGTGAGCCAGTCGATGCGGCCGGTGGCCTCCTCGCCCGCGATGATCTGGGCGCCCACGATCCTGTGGGTGGTCCTGTCGGCGATGACCTTGACCTTCAGCTCCTTCCCGCCGGGGTAGTATCTGGCGCGGGTGAGCCCCTCCGCCTTCCCGGTGGCGACGTCTATGCCGTACCAGGACGCGAGGCCCAGGGACAGCCCGGTCCCGGCGATCTGCTTGTCTCCGATGACGCTGACCCACGGGCTGGCGACGGGCCCGAAGAGCATCTTCTCCCCTCCGGCGGCGTTGTTGCCCGCGACGCGGCCCTGCCTGACGGCTGTGGATCCGAGCTGGCTCATGGTGGCGCCCGGCATCACGGCCGACTCGCACTGCATGACGTCCCCGGCGACGAACACGTCCGGGACCAGCCTGCCCCTCCTGTAGGCGTTGAGCGTGGGGGACGCTATGAGCGCGCCCAGCTGCCCGACGTCGAGTCCGAGAGCCTTGGGGATGTCTAGGTTGGCGCGGACGCCGGTGGCGAATATCATCAGGCCGCAGGGGTACTCCTGTCCCGCCGCGGTGACGCTCTCCACCTTCCCGTCACCGTTGACCGCCTGGATGGGGGCCTTCATGACGAACTTTATGCCCCTGTCCTCCAGGTGCCTCTGGATCTCGTCGGCCATGTCCTTGTCGGCAATGCGGGGGATGACCTGGTCCATCATCTCGATGACCGTCACATCCTTGCCCATCTCCCTCAGGGAGACGGCGAGCTCGAGTCCGATGACCCCGGCTCCGCCGATGACGACCCTGTCGACGTCCTTCAGTGCGGCCTGGATGTTCCTGCCGTCGCGGACCGTCCTGACGACGAACACGTTGCGGAGGTCGGTCCCCGTTATCGGGGGGACGAACACCCTTCCGCCGGTGGCGATCACCAGGGAGTCGTAGGGGTACGTGCCGCCTGCTGCGGTGACCGTCTTGGCCTCCCCGTCGACGGACTCGACCCTGGTCTTCGTGAGGACCTTTATGTTGCGTTTCTCGGCGTAGAACTCGGGCCTGTGCATGACAATCTCGTCCCAGGCGCTCCTGCCCTCGATCCCCCAGGGGATGGCGCAGGGCGAGTAGGCGATGTCCTCGTCCTCTGTGAAAACTGTGATGTCAGCGTCAGGGGATGCCTCCCTGGCGGCGGAGGCGGCGGACATTCCGGCTGCCCCCGACCCAATGACGATGATTCTCTTTGCCATGTGGCTTACCTGCGTTCCCGTATGCGGTGTTGGTAAAAACCTTTACTAAGGGCGCGTGTGTGCGCGGACGCGGTCGGATGCGCGGGATTCCGACAGTCTGGCACATATGAGTCGACCGTCCTCTCCGCCCATCTCGAGCCGTCCCGTCGGCGATGCGCCCTGGACCGGTGCAGGCGGATTGGATGCCAATTCCCTCAAAAAACGCCCAAACAACGCTTATATCCCCCTCCTGGATAAGGGTTGGATGATGAAGGAGAAGAGATCGCCTTCCCAGCTCGAGGCGCTGTGGAAGGAGAGCGACATGTCCAACGGCCGCAAGGTCGACGCCATGGTCGTGATCCTGCGCACCAACGGGTGCTGCTGGGTCAGGCAGGGCGGATGCACCATGTGCGGCTACCGCGAGGCGTCCCTCAGCAGCGTTTCCGAGGACGACCTGCTCAAGCAGCTGGAGCAGGCGCTGTCCAAGTACAAGGGCGAGCCCTTCGTCAAGATCTACACGTCGGGGAGCTTCCTGGACGACAACGAGGTGCCGCCGGATGTGAGGAGGCGCTTCTTCGAGGCCTTCGCCGGCTGCGAGCGCATCCTGTTCGAGAGCCGTCCCGAGTTCATCACCCCCGAGACCCTGGCCGACGTCCCCAAGACGGCGACCATCGCCCTGGGTCTGGAGAGCTCGGACCCGGACGTGCTGGCACGTTCCGTCCACAAGGGTTTCACCCCGGACGACATACTGCGTGCGGGCACCCTGATAAAGCAGTCCGGGCTGATGGTCAGGACATACCTTCTGCTGAAGCCCCCGTTCATGACGGAGAGGATGGCGATCGAGGACTCCGTGAGGTCCGCAAGGTTCGCCGCCCCCTTCTCCGACGAGATCTCCGTGAACCCCCTGAACGTACAGAGGGGCACGTACGTGGAGCGCCTGTGGAAGAGGGGCGAGTTCAGGTCCCCGTGGATCTGGTCCCTCATCGAGGTGTTCAAACAGCTGTCTGGCACTGTCGATTCCAGGCTGATGTCGTCGCCCTCCGGCGGAGGAGCGATGAGGGGTGTGCACAACTGCGGCGAGTGCGACCGCAGGGTCCTCGACGCGGTCGAGAGGTTCAGCTTCACCCAGGACCCGAAGGACCTGGAGGTCGAGTGCGGATGCAGGGAGAGATGGGAGGCCTACATGGAATCGGAGGCCGTCCTAGGATCCCCCGCCGACCTGGACCGCGATTTCGAAAACGATTTGATTCTAAGGATGTGAGA
Source organism: Candidatus Methanomethylophilaceae archaeon (assembly GCA_944322255.1). Lineage (GTDB taxonomy): Archaea > Thermoplasmatota > Thermoplasmata > Methanomassiliicoccales > Methanomethylophilaceae > Methanoprimaticola. The sequence continues at coordinate 57,767 of CALUOK010000012.1, forward strand.
GCGTGGAGTACGACATCAAGAGAGGCTGGTTCAAGAACATCGAGGGCGACCTGCTCGAGAAGATGATGGAGCAGGTCTTCGGCAACGTGAAGAGGGAGGGCGACCTGCTGGTCTCCACCTACGGGGTCCTCGAGAGGATCGAGGTCAGGATCCTGGCCAAGGACAAGCTGGACATCGCCACCGTCAACAAGGACGGCTGCTCCGCCGACGACGAGGCCATCCTCGACAGCAAGAGGCGCCTGAACGAGTTCGCCGAGAAGGCGACGGGGTTCGACGCCAAGGCCCGCATGAAAAGGGCCCAGAAGAAGGCCAAGGAAGGCACCCTCTGAGGGTCCTCCCCCCAAACCGCTTCCCCTTCCTTTCTTATTATAAGGGCGCGAGGGGCAGGTTTATATACGACCTACCGTTACAGCCCCTTTAGATTGGACATAATAGTGTCCGACCAGACGCATCGGGCAATGCGAACGCAACCCACGTCTGCCCTGCAGCCTTCGGGTTTCTAGGGGCGAATACGGCGTCACGGTCGGAGATTAAGACGTTCGTCTGATAAAGCGCGAGGTTAGCGAAGAGACCCTCGCAGGTATGTGTAAAATATGCCGCAAAGGAGACGTCCTAAGAGAGGATCCAGGGCATTCGGCCCTAGGAAGAGAGCGCAGTCGCAGACACCCAGGCTCGACTCGTGGCCCGAGATCAACGGTACCCCCAAGATCCAGGGCTTCGCCGGCTACAAGGCCGGAATGACCCACGCGTTCATCGTGGACAAGAGCCCCAAGAGCACGACCTCCGGAATGGAGGTCCAGGTGCCCGTGACCGTCGTCGAAGTACCCCCCATGAAAATCGCAGCCGTCAGGTTCTACGAGAGCAGCATCGTCGGTCTCAAGACCGCCGGTGAGGTCTGGGCCAAAGACCTGGACCCGCTCCTCGGAAGGCGCCTCAGCGTCCCCAAGAACCACGACGAGGCCACTTTTGCCAGATACGACGGACTGGACATCGAGGATGTCCGTGTCCTCGCCTACACCCAGCCCAAGCTTGTCTCCGGAGTCCCCAAGAAGGTCCCCGACCTCATGGAGCTCAGGATCGGCGGAGGAACCATCGAGGAGAGGGTCGCCTACGCCAAGCAGATCCTCGGAACCGAGGTCAACTTCACCGACTTCGTCGCCGAGGGCGCCCTGACCGACGTCATCGCCGTCACCAAGGGAAAGGGATTCCAGGGTGTCACCAAGCGCTGGGGTGTCAAGCTCCTGTCCCACAGGAACAGCAAGCACCGCCGCGGAATCGGTAACCTCGGTCCCAAGAGACCCGGATACGTCAGGTCCACAGTGCCCGGATCCGGACAGATGGGATACCACCAGAGGACCGAGTTCAACAAGAAGATCATCAAGGTCGGCACCGAGGGTTCCGAGGTCACCCCCAAGGGAGGATTCCTCAACTACGGAGAGGTCAGGAACACCTACGTACTGGTCCACGGCTCCGTTCCCGGGCCCACCAAGAGGCTCATCAGGTTCAGGGACGCCACCAGGATGCCCAAGAAGGCCGACACCGAGGCCGTCGACGTCACCTACGTCTCGACCGAGTCCAAGCAGGGGGCATGAGAATGGCACAGACTAATGTTTACTCTGTAAAGGGAGGAGTCTCCGGCACAGTGGATGTCCCCGCTGCCTTCGAGACCCCCTACAGGCCCGACATCATCAAGAAGGCGGTCCTCGCAGCCGCCGCCAACAGCAGGCAGCCCTACGGACCCGCCGCAAGGTCCGGAATGAGGCACTCCGTCAGCACCTGGGGCAAGGGAAGGGGAACCGCCCGTGTCCAGAGGGTCCACGACGGAAGGAAAGCCACCGAGTCTCCCAACAACGTCTCCGGAAGGAGGGCCCACCCGCCACGCCCCGAGAGGAAATGGGAGCAGAAAGTCAACAAGAAGGAGCTCAAGATCGCCCGCCAGTCCGCTCTCGCAGCCACAGCCTGCGCCGAGTGCGTTAAGGCCCGCGGCCACCAGTTCGACGACTCCGTGTCCTTCCCCATCGTGGTCGAGGACGAGTTCGTGACCCTCAAGGCCACATCCGACGTCGTCGAGGTCTTCGAGAAGATCGGAATCGGCTACGACCTCGAGCGCGCCAAGGACGGACGCAAGATCCGCGCCGGAAGGGGAACCATGAGGAACAGGAAGTACCGCACCCCCGTCTCCGTGCTCATCGTCGTCGCCGACGACGAGAGGAACGCTCCCATCTTCAAGAGCGCATCCAACCTCCCCGGTGTCACCGTCGAGGAGGTCAAGACCCTGAACACGAGCATCCTCGCTCCCGGAGGAGACGCTGGAAGGCTCACCGTCTACACCAAATCCGCCATCGACGCAATAGGAGGCTGGACTCAATGAAGCAGAGCGACGTTCTCATCAGGCCGTACGTCACCGAGAAATCGATGAACCACATGTCCGGCACGCCGACCCAGAAGTACAAGGACGGCAACAAGATCGAGTTCATCGTCCACAGGAACGCTGACAAGCACACCATCAAGATCGTCTTCGAGGAGCGCTTCGAGGTCAAGGTCGAGAAGGTCTGGGTCAGGATCCAGAAAGACGGAAAGCACGCCATCATCAAACTGGCCGACGGCTACTCCGCAGAGGATGTCGGATCCAGGGTCGGAGTATTCTGAAGGTGAGTGAACATGGGTAAGAGATTGATCACACAGAGGAGGGGCAGCGGAACATCCCTGTACCGCTCTCCCAGCCACAGGCACGTGGACGATGTGAGGCTCCCGGCCATGTCCGAGGGCACCGCGGTCATCAAGGACCTGATCCAGGCTCCCGGAAGGACCTGCCCCCTGGCGGTCCTCGACCTCAACGGAAGGACCGACTATCAGCTCGCTGTAGAGGGCACCAAGGTCGGCCAGACCATCGTCATCGGCGGCAAGGACATCGTCGCCGGAAACATCACCAAGCTGTCCAACATCCCCGAGGGAACCCTCGTCCACAACGTCGAGGCCAGGCCCGGGGACGGAGGTAAGTTCGTCAAGACCGCCGGATCCTCCGGAACCGTCGTCTCCAGGGGAGACAAGGTCATGGTCCTGATGCCCTCCGGAGTCATCAAGGAGTTCAGCCCCGACTGCCGCGCCGCCATCGGCGTCGTCGCAGGCGGAGGAAGGGGAGACAAGCCCCTCGCGAAAGCCGGTAAGAACGTGCACACCCTGAGGTCCAGGTCCACCGCGCCCTTCAAGACCAAGGGAGTCGCCATGAACCCCGTAGACCACCCCCACGGTGGTGGAAGCCACGCCCACGTGGGAGGACCGAACTGTCAGAAGAGGACCGCATCGCCCGGTCAGAAGGTGGGTTTCCTGCCTCCTAAGAAGAAAATAAAGAAGTGATTGCAATGGCAAAGAAGATTATTGCAGGATCGGCAAAGGCCTCGAGGAGGAAATCCAGGAAGAAGGCGTCGGCAATCCAGGCGAGGAGGAAGAAGGAGTTCCTCTTCCGCGGATACACGCTGGAGGACCTTCTCGCCATGCCCTTCGAAGAGTTCCTCGGGCTCCTCCCTGCGAGGGCCAGGAGGACGTACGTTCGCGGTCTGAACTACGAGCAGCAGCTCCTGTTCGACAAACTGAAGGCTGCGGAGCCCGGCGAGGTCGTCAGGACCCACCGCAGGGACCTCCCCATCATCCCCCAGTTCGTCGGCAAGACCGTCAGCATCTACAACGGCCGCGAATTCAAAGACGTAGAGATCAAGCCCGAGATGATCGGATGCTTCCTCGGAGAGTTCGTCCTCACCAGGAAAGCCCCGCAGCACTCCGGACCCGGAGTCGGTGCGACCAGGTCGTCCAAGTTCATGCCGCTGAAGTGAGGTGTCTAAAATGGTATCAGGATACACAGCAACAGCGGACCCCGACACCACAGCGAAGGCCCTTGGGAAGGAGATGCCCGTCTCCCCCAAGTTCGCCCGCGAGGTCGCCGGCATGATCCGCGGAATGAAGGTCGAGACCGCTCAGAAGGCTCTGGAGGAGGTCATCGCCAAGACAAGGCCCGTTCCCCTGAAGAGATACAACAAGCGTGTCTCCCACAAGCCCGGAGTCGGACCCGGAAGGTACCCCGTCAAGGCCGCCAAGGCCATCCTCGGGGTCCTGAACAGCGCCGCTTCCAACGCGGAGTACAAGGGACTCGATGTGTCCAACATGGCCATCGCCACCATCTCCGTCTCCAGGGGACGCGTCATCCCCGGGCACATGCCCAGGGCCCACGGACGCGCCACCGAGTGGAACCAGGACACCGTCAACGTCGAGGTCATCATCCAGGAGGTAGAGTGAAATGGCATCAGAGAGGAAATTCGTAGCTGAGAACATCCGCAGGGTGCTCCTCAAGGAGTACCTGATGAAGGAGGTCAGCCGTGCGGGATTCGGAGGACTCGACGTCCAGAGGACCCCCATGGGAACCCGTGTCATCCTCACCACCGAGAGGCCCGGGCTCGTCATCGGAAGGCGCGGACAGACCATCAAGAACCTGACCGCAGTCATCGAGGACCGCTTCGGATTCGAGAACCCCCAGATCGAGGTCCAGGAAGTCGAGAACGCCAGCCTCAACGCCCAGATCATGGCCGAGAAACTGGCCTTCTCCCTTGAGAGGGGATGGCACTTCCGCAGAGCCGGCCACTCCACCGTCCGCAGGATCATGGACGCCGGAGCCCGCGGATGCCACATCATCGTCGCAGGAAAGCTCACCGGACAGAGGCACAGGACTGAGAAGTTCAAAGAGGGATACATCAAGTTCTGCGGAGAGCCCAAGGCCAACTTCATCGACCACGGCTACGCCGTCGCCAAGCTGAAGATGGGAGTCATCGGAGTGACAGTGGAGATCATGGCCAAGGACGCCAAGCTCCCCGCCGACATCACCGTGCTCAACAAGACCGAGGCCGCCGCAGTACTGCCCGACCTGTTCGCTGCCCCCGCACCCGAGGCACCCGCCGCGGATGCCGAGGCCCCCGCAGAGGAGGTTCAGTGAGATGGCCGCACTCAAGACCGCAGACATCAGGAACATGAGCGTCGAGGAGCGCAACCAGAAACTCAAGGAGCTCCGCGACGAGCTGATGCACGAGAGGGGAGTCTCCGCCATGGGCGGCGCCCCCTCGAGCCCCGGCGCCATCCGCGCCCTCAGGCTCAACATCGCACGCATCCTGACCGTCCAGAAGGAGGAGGAAGAGATCTGATGGCCGAGATCTGCCCAGTATGCGGATTGCCTAAGGAGCTGTGCATGTGCGAGGAGATCGCACGCGAGCAGCAGACGGTGAGGATCTCGATTGACAGCCGCAGATACGGAAAGACCGTTACCGTGATCGACGGTATCGATGAGAACGACATCGACATCGGCGATCTTGCCAAGCAGCTGAAGAACAAATGCGCCGCCGGCGGAACATGCAAGGACGGGCGCATCGAGCTCCAGGGCGACCACAAGAAGAGGGTCAAGACAGTCCTGGAGGAAATGGGATTCCGCACCGAGGTCAGATGAGGGACAATCGCTTCGTGAGAACTGAGCTCATTGGATTGGACGTGGAAGTGCTGTCTGAGCCATTCTCCGGCATAGCCGGAAAGGTGGTCGACGAGACGAAAAACACGTTCACCATCGAATCGGCCGGAACTGAGAGAATGGTACCCAAACCAGGCAATGAGTTCAGGTTCGCATACGAAGGCAGGACCATCGACATCAGAGGATCAGATATATTGCACCGACCAGAGGACAGAATCAAGAAGGTTAGGTGAAAAAATGGCAGCAGAAATCAGAGACATCGGAATCGACGTCGCCTCCCCCAAGACGGAGTGCAACGACCCCAACTGCCCGTTCCACGGCAGCCTCCCTGTCAGGGGACAGGTCATCGACGGCGTCGTCGCGACGGTCAAAATGAAGAACACCGTCGTCGTTGAGCGCAACTACTTGAAATACCAGCAGAAGTACGAGAGATACGAGAAGAGGAGCAACAGGTACTCCGCCCACGCCTCCCCCTGCCTCGGCCTGAAGGTCGGGGACAAGGTCAGGATCGCCGAGTGCCGCCCGCTCTCCAAGACCGTGTCCTTCGTGGTCATCGAGAAGGTGGAGTGAGATGAAGGGAATCGCCGGAAACCAGACCAGGGGTCTGCAGAACGGATCCAGGCTCACCGTCATCGACAACACCGGAGCCAAAGAGATCGAGATCATCACCGTCCCCGGATACCACGGCGTCGCCAGGAGGGTCCCCTCCGCAGGCGTCGGAGACCTGGTCATCGCATCGGTGAAGAAGGGAACCCCCCAGATGAGGAGGCAGATCGTCTTCGCCGTCATCGTCCGCCAGAGGCGCCCCATGAGGAGGCCCGACGGAACCATGGTCTACTTCGAGGACAACGCCGCGGTCATCACCACCGAGACCGGTGAGACCAAGGGAACAGACATCAAGGGACCCGTCGCCCGTGAGGCCGCCGAGAGGTGGCCCCGTGTGTCCGCGACCGCGTCCATGATCGTGTGAGGTGTGAAGCATGGTTAGCAGCAAAGCAAGGGTTCAGAGGAAGAACCAGGCCAACGCGTCCGCCCACGTCAAGAGGAAGATGCTGTCCGCCCACCTGAGCGACGAGCTCCGCGCCAAGTACGGGGTCCGCACCGCCAGGGTCTGCAAGGGCGACACCGTCATCGTCGTCCGCGGAAACGAGGACATCAGGAACATCGAGGGAAAGGTCCTCGAGGTCTACACCAAGACCGGACGTGTCTCCATCGAGGGGATCACGATCAACCAGGCCGACGGAACCGCCACCGAGCGCCCGATCCACGCCTCCAACCTCGTGATCACCAAGCTGAACACCGAGGACGCCTGGAGGATGGACTCGCTGTCCAAGAACAAGGAGGTCAAAGAATGAGCGACCACATGAAGAGACTGGCTGCACCCAGGTCCTGGCCTCTGAAGAGGAAGGTCAACATCTGGGTCACCAAACAGTCCGCCGGTGCCCACAGCATCGAGGACTCCATGTCCGCCGTCACCGTCCTCAGGGACATGGTCGGCGTGTGCGACACAGCCAGAGAGGCGAAGAGGATCATCGGGAACCGCGAGATGTTCGTCGACGGCAAGGCCGTCAAGAACCCCAAGGCCCCCGTCGGATTCATGGATGTAATCACCATCCCCAAGATGAACCTGGCGTACCGCATGCTCCTCACCGACAAGGGAAAGCTGACCCTCGTCGCCATCGACGAGTCCGAGGCCGCCTGGGAGCTGTGCAAGATCGAGGACAAGACCGTCGTCAAGGGCGGCAAGATCCAGCTGAACCTCAGCGGCGGCAGGAACATCATCCTCGACAAGAACGACTACAAGTGCGGAGACTCCCTGAAGGTCGCCTTCGACGGCCAGAAGGTCCTGGAGCACTACCCCCTGCAGGACGGCTCCGTCGTCTTCATCAAGGAGGGTTCCCAGGCCGGAGCCGTCAGGACCGTCAAGGCCCTGGAGACCGTCCGCGGATCCGCTTCCAACCTGGTGCTGTTCACCGACGGAACCCAGACCGTGGCCAGGAACTGCTTCGTCATCGGAGCCCAGTCCCCCGCCATCAAACTCCCGGAGGCTTCCGAATGAACGCCATGAGGGAAGTCCACGTGGAGAAGGTCGTCGTCAACATCGGTGTCGGCGAGGCCGGAGAGAGGCTCGTGAAGGCCCAGAAGGTCCTCGAGATGGTCACCGGACAGAAGTCCGTCGAGACCATCTCCAAGACCGTCAACAGGGACCTCGGTATCCGTAAGGGAATGCCCCTCGGATGCAAGGTCACCCTCCGCGGCGAGACCGCCGAGAACTTCCTGAACCAGGCTCTGGCCATCAGGGAGAGGCGCGTCCCCGAGTACTCCTTCGACAAGGAGGGCAACATGTCCTTCGGAATCTCCGACTACACTGACTTCGAGGGTATGAAGTACGACCCCGAGATCGGTATCTTCGGAATGGACATCAGCGTCGTCCTCAGGAGGCCCGGTGCGAGGATCTCCCAGAGGGCCCTGCTCAAGAGGAGGGTCCCCAAGAGCCACCGCGTCGACCGCGACGAGGCGATCCAGTACATGAAAGACAAATTTGAGGTTGAGGTGGTCCAATGAAGCCCAAGAAGCAGTTTGGAAGGTCTGTCGGCTGCTCCCGTTGCGGACGCAGGAGAGGAATCATAAGGAGGTACGGGATGCACCTGTGCCGCCAGTGCTTCAGGGATATGGCCCCGGAACTCGGATTCAAGAAGTATTCGTGAGGTGTCATAAATGCAGAGCGATCCACTCAACGACGCCATGTGCGTCATCAAGAACGCAGCACTCAACGGAAAAGGCGAGTGCATGATCCAGCCCTCCTCCAAGCTCATCGGCCGTGTGCTGAAGGTCATGCAGGACCGCGGCTACATCAGCCAGTTCGAGTACGTCGAGGACGGAAAGGCCGGCAAGTTCCGCGTCATGCTGGACGGGGCCATAAACAACTGCGGTGTGATCAAGCCCAGGTACTCCGTCAAAGTGACGGACGTCGAGAAGTTCGAGGCGAGGTTCCTCCCCGCCCAGGACTTCGGACTCCTGATCATGTCCACCACCGCCGGGGTCATCACCCAGGACCGCGCCAAAGAGCTCGGAATCGGGGGAAAACTCCTGGCATATGTATACTGAGGAATAAAGATGACAATAGCAGGGAAAATCGAAAGCACCATCGCTATCCCCAGCGGTGTGACCGTTTCCTTCGACGGCAACGTCATGAAGGTCAACGGGCCTAGGGGAGAACTTAGCAGAAACTTCGCGCACCCTGGCATAGATATTGCCGTCGGAGAAGGAGAAGTCAGCGTCAGCTG